>NZ_CAUDLI010000008.1:0-281549 GCF_958439105.1 Ralstonia flatus
ACACCCCAGCTCTACACAAGAGCTGGGGTGTTTGCCTTTGGGCGATCGAATCGCCAGCTGGGGGCGCCGAGATCCAGCTCCCTCTGGCACATCCCAGTCCGGTGAATCAGATCGGCTCATTGCGGCGCGGAACGAGCCTCCGTTGCTCAATCGGTTCGTATGTCTGTTTGAGCCCGGCGCCCCAAAGAGCGGCTGGCCACGAGCGTCTTGCTGTGCGACGCGCAGCGCGACCGCCTAGTCTGCGGGGCGCTCTGTGCCAGGACCTGCTTCGCTACATTGCTGCGCATATTCCATGACGTTGTGGAGCGATCTGAGGCTCTTGCGGCGCGCCCCCGCGCGTGGCGGACTGTTCTCGTATCGCCCCCGGTCTCTGCAAGTAGTGCGCCGTATAAGGATGAGAGCATCCATGCTCGAAATCTCGCGATTTCATCAAGCAACGCTTGACAGGGTGGCCTGATGGTCCCATAATCGCAAGTTCTCTTCGGAGAGGTGCCCGAGTGGCTAAAGGGGGCAGACTGTAAATCTGTTGGCTTACGCCTACGTTGGTTCGAATCCAACCCTCTCCACCAGAATTAAGCAGTGAGTTCGGTCGCAAGGCCGGGCGGCAAGGGAAGTAGTAACCCGGGCGGGTGTAGCTCAATGGTAGAGCAGAAGCCTTCCAAGCTTACGACGAGGGTTCGATTCCCTTCACCCGCTCCATTCACTGTTCGCAAGTTTTGCCCATGTGGCTCAGTGGTAGAGCACTCCCTTGGTAAGGGAGAGGTCGGCAGTTCGATCCTGCCCATGGGCACCACGCATCCACCAACGCAAATCGCTACCGAGACAGGAGTCGCGACATGGCAAAGGAAAAGTTCGAGCGGACCAAGCCGCACGTGAACGTTGGTACGATTGGTCACGTTGACCACGGCAAGACGACGCTGACTGCAGCGATCACGACCGTGCTGGCGACCAAGTTTGGTGGTGCCGCCAAGGCATACGACCAGATCGACGCGGCGCCGGAAGAAAAGGCACGCGGCATCACGATCAACACCGCGCACGTCGAGTACGAAACGGCCAACCGCCACTACGCGCACGTTGACTGCCCGGGCCACGCCGACTACGTCAAGAACATGATTACCGGTGCCGCCCAGATGGACGGCGCCATCCTGGTGTGCTCGGCTGCTGACGGCCCGATGCCGCAAACGCGTGAGCACATCCTGCTGGCCCGTCAGGTCGGCGTGCCGTACATCGTCGTGTTCCTGAACAAGTGCGACATGGTCGACGACGCCGAGCTGCTGGAGCTGGTCGAGATGGAAGTGCGTGAACTTCTGTCGAAGTACGACTTCCCGGGCGACGACACCCCGATCGTCAAGGGTTCGGCCAAGCTGGCGCTGGAAGGCGACAAGGGCGAACTGGGCGAAGTGGCCATCATGAACTTGGCTGACGCACTGGACACCTACATCCCGACGCCGGAGCGCGCTGTTGACGGTACGTTCCTGATGCCGGTGGAAGACGTGTTCTCGATCTCGGGCCGCGGCACCGTGGTGACCGGCCGTATCGAGCGCGGTGTGGTCAAGGTTGGCGAAGAACTGGAAATCGTCGGTATCAAGGCCACGCAAAAGACGACCTGCACGGGCGTGGAAATGTTCCGCAAGCTGCTGGACCAAGGTCAAGCAGGCGACAACGTCGGTATTCTGCTGCGCGGCACGAAGCGCGAAGACGTCGAGCGCGGCCAAGTGCTGTGCAAGCCGGGTTCGATCAAGCCGCACACGCACTTCACGGGCGAGGTCTACATCCTGTCGAAGGACGAAGGCGGCCGTCACACGCCGTTCTTCAACAACTACCGTCCGCAGTTCTACTTCCGTACGACGGACGTGACTGGCTCGATCGAGCTGCCGGCCGACAAGGAAATGGTTATGCCGGGCGACAACGTGTCGATCACCGTCAAGCTGATCGCTCCGATCGCCATGGAAGAAGGTCTGCGCTTCGCTATCCGTGAAGGCGGCCGTACCGTCGGCGCCGGCGTCGTCGCTAAGATCATCGAGTAAGTGCTGTAACTCTTCCGTGCGGCTGCCAACCGGCCGCACGTGAAGTGCCAGAGTGGGGTTGACCGGAATGGCAACCCCAAAGCTGTTTTAGGGGTATAGCTCAACTGGCAGAGCGTCGGTCTCCAAAACCGAAGGTTGGGGGTTCGATTCCCTCTGCCCCTGCCAATTCATCAGCCGCGTCGCGCAGGAAAACGCGCCACGCGGCTTAGTCTCGTTTGGGAAACATGGCCAATCCGAACGTCGAAACCGTCAACACCGCCAGCGGCAAATGGCTGCTGGTCTTGGCGTTCCTGCTGCTGGTTGCTGGGGTGATCGGTTTTTACTTGCTGGCGCAACAGCCAAGCTATGTCCGTGCTGCCTCGCTGATCGGCGGGCTGGTGCTGGGCGCGGGCGTTGCGCTGGTGTCCGCACCTGGGCAGGGCTTCATCGAGTTCGCGCGTGAGTCCTACCGCGAAGTTCGCAAGGTGGTGTGGCCGACGCGCAAGGAAGCCGGGCAGATGACCGGTCTGGTGTTTGCGTTCGTCGTGATCATGGCCCTGTTCCTGTGGTCTGCGGACAAGCTCATCGAGTGGGTGATTTTCTCGCTCGTGTTGGGCTGGAAATAATCGGGTGAAGCCATGACGGATAACGTAGCGAACGACACGTCCACGGATTCGTCCGCACCGGCCTCGAAGAAGCGCTGGTATGTCGTGCATGCCTATTCGGGCATGGAAAAAAGCGTGCAACGCGCGCTGCAGGAGCGCATCGAGCGCGAAGGTCTGCAACATCTGTTCGGCCAGATTCTGGTGCCGTCGGAAGAGGTGATGGAGAGCAAGAGCGGTCGCAAGACCGTGACGGAGCGCCGCCTGTTCCCCGGCTACGTCTTTGTCGAAATGGAAATGACCGACGAGACCTGGCACTTGGTGAAGAACACTTCCAAGGTGACTGGTTTCATTGGTGGTACGGGCAATCGCCCCTCGCCGATTTCCAAGAGCGAAGTCGACAAGATCATGGCCCAGATCCAGGAAGGGGTCGAGAAGCCGCGGCCCAAGACGCTGTTCGAAGTGGGCGAAATGGTGCGCGTGAAGGAAGGCCCGTTCACCGACTTCAACGGCAACGTCGAAGAAGTGAACTACGAGAAATCGCGTCTGCGCGTATCCGTGACGATCTTCGGGCGCGCCACGCCAGTCGAACTTGAGTTCGGTCAGGTCGAGAAGGTTTAAGAAATTCGGTGTGGTGGCGCAAGCCACTGCGCCAATCGCCCGGTCCGTTGGACTTGGTGGGCAACGGTGACAAAGTCACCTGCGCCAACAGAGGAGCGTCGGCCTTGCGCCGGTGCGTTACCACTCAACAGGATTGCCATAGTCGTTTGAGCTAGGCAATCCGGATTGGAGTCAAGATGGCCAAGAAAATTATTGGCTTTATCAAGCTGCAAATTCCGGCTGGTAAAGCAAACCCGTCCCCGCCCGTCGGCCCGGCCCTGGGTCAGCGCGGTCTGAACATCATGGAGTTCTGCAAGGCGTTCAACGCGCAGACTCAAGGTATGGAACCGGGCCTGCCGGTGCCGGTGGTGATCACCGCCTTCGCCGACAAGAGCTTCACCTTCGTGATGAAGTCGCCGCCGGCGACCGTGCTCATCAAGAAGGCTGCCGGTATTCAGAAGGGTTCCGCCAAGCCGCATACCGACAAGGTTGGCAAGATCACCCGCGCTCAGGCAGAGGAAATCGCCAAGGCGAAGAACGCTGACCTTACCGCAGCTGATCTGGACGCCGCCGTGCGCACGATCGCCGGTAGCGCCCGTTCGATGGGTATCACGGTGGAGGGCCTGTAATCATGGCAAAGATTTCGAAGCGTGCGGCCGCGAACAAGGCCAAGGTCGAACGTACCAAGCTCTACCCGATCGACGAAGCACTGAGCCTCGTTCAGGAATGTGCCAGCGCCAAGTTCGATGAGTCCATCGACGTGGCTGTGCAACTGGGCATCGATGCGAAGAAGTCGGACCAGGTGGTTCGTGGTTCGGTGGTGCTGCCTGCCGGTACCGGCAAGTCGGTGCGCGTGGCCGTGTTCGCCCAAGGCGACAAGGCCGAGCAAGCCAAGGCTGCTGGCGCTGAGATCGTCGGCATGGAAGACCTCGCCGAGCAGATCAAGGCCGGCAAGATGGACTTCGACGTCGTGATCGCTTCGCCGGACACGATGCGCGTGGTCGGTACGCTGGGTCAGATCCTGGGCCCGCGTGGCCTGATGCCGAACCCGAAGGTCGGCACCGTGACGCCGGACGTTGCCACGGCCGTGAAGAACGCCAAGGCTGGTCAGGTGCAATTCCGTGTCGACAAGGCCGGTATCATCCACGCCACCATCGGCCGCCGCTCGTTCGAGCCGGCAGCGCTGAAGAGCAACTTGGCTGCACTGCTGGACGCACTGACCAAGGCCAAGCCGGCGTCGAGCAAGGGCGTGTACCTGCGCAAGGTCGCCGTCTCGTCGACGATGGGCGTGGGCGTGCGTGTTGACCAGGCGACCCTGGCTGCCTGATCGCTCTCGATCATTCGCACCGGGTGGCCCGATAACCATCCTGGTGTTAGCAGTTTTCTCTCGCGTGGCTTCGGCCGCGCGGACCCTTGAAGCTTAAGGGACAAGACTTTGGGCAGTGGCAGACGTCTGCGCAAGCAGGCCGACGCCGCTGGTTATCAAAGACCGTTGGCGGTGTGGGGTTCCTTGGAGCCAACACCTTAATCGCAGCTCGCTCCGGAAACGGGCGCGGGTTTCGGCCAACGCAGATGGCGCCCCCGAAGGGAATGAGTGACTTTGGTATTGCCGAAGTGATTTGTGCCAATCGGACGCCGTACTTTTGGACTGACCGAGGTGAACGCAGTAACTGCGGAAACCGAAGTCGTTTTGGAGCTTAACCGTGGCACTCAATCTCGAAGATAAGAAGGCCGTCGTGGCCGAGGTAACGGCGCAAGTCGCCAAGGCCTCGACCATCGTCGTCGCCGAATATCGCGGTATCACGGTTGGCGATCTGACCAAGCTGCGCGCGCAAGCGCGCCAGCAAGGCGTCTACCTGCGCGTTCTGAAGAACACGTTGGCACGCCGCGCTGTTGAAGGCACGCCGTTTGCCGAACTCGCCGAGCAACTGACTGGCCCGCTGATCTACGGTATTTCCGAAGACGCAGTGGCCCCGGCCAAGGTGCTGAACGATTTCGCCAAGGGCAATGACAAGCTGGTGCTGCGCGCCGGTTCGTACGATGGCAAGGTTCTCGACGTCGACGCCGTGAAGGCGCTGGCAACGATCCCGAGCCGCGAGGAACTGCTCAGCAAGCTGCTGTTCGTCATGCAGGCGCCGGTGTCGGGCTTTGCCCGCGCCCTGGGTGCCCTGGCTGCCAAGCAAGGCGAAGGCGAGGCTGCAGCGGCCTAATCGGCTGCCGCATCACCGCGTACAGATCGCACGATCGATACCGAATCACATTCTGGAGTTATTCAAATGGCAATCACCAAAGACGACATCCTGGAAGCCGTTGGCGCGATGTCCGTGATGGAACTGAACGACCTGGTCAAGGCGTTCGAAGAGAAGTTTGGCGTGTCGGCTGCTGCCGTGGCCGTGGCCGGTCCGGCTGCTGCTGGTGGCGCTGCTGCTGCTGAAGAGCAAACCGAATTCACCGTGACGCTGAAGAGCGCCGGCGCGAACAAGGTTGGCGTCATCAAGGCCGTGCGTGAAATCACCGGCCTGGGCCTGAAGGAAGCCAAGGACCTGGTCGATGGCGCACCGAAGCCCGTGAAGGAAGGCGTCGACAAGAAGACCGCCGACGAGCTGGTGAAGAAGCTGGTGGAAGCCGGCGCGGAAGCCGAAGCCAAGTAAGTGCAAGTCTCGCGTGCCGCATCCGGTACGCGATAGAGGCTGGCAAAGGGAGATTTCCCGGCGCCAGCCTTTTTGCGCTTGTGGGACCGGTTGTTGAGCGATCCCGAAATCACGCTGTAAGTATTGTTGAAGTCTCTTTGCCGGATTTTCCGGCAGCCGGCCTGGACAAGGCCAGCAGAGGCCAAACATCAGTGGCACACTAGGCAGCTCGCAGTCCGCTGATGTTTGTCTTCTGAACCGACTGCAGAAGGCAAGTTTGGTCGGGTACTCCCCCGTCCGTAGCATGGGCTCCATGGGCCCATGTGCGGGCGGCGCGCGCAGTACCGTCAGCCAGAGGTTGGTAGCGGCCAACCGCCAAATCCCGTCACCAGTCGCTGAACACCTCAAGTGTCAGGCGTGCCTTATCGCCTTAAGTCCGTCGCGCGCACTTGCGATGATTCGGAGATCCCATGGCGTACAGCTTTACCGAGAAAAAGCGTATTCGCAAGAGTTTCGCGAAACGCGCAACGGTTCATCAGGTTCCCTTCCTGCTTGCCACCCAGATTCAATCGTATGCCCAGTTCTTGCAGGAGAACACTCCTGTTGCACAACGCAAGAGCGAAGGTCTGCAAGCGGCGTTCAACGCCATTTTCCCCATCGTGTCGCACAATGGTCTGGCACGCATGGAGTTCGTGTCGTACCACCTGTCCAACCCGCCGTTTGACGTCAAGGAATGTCAGCAGCGTGGCCTGACCTTCCACTCGGCGCTGCGCGCAAAAGTGCGCTTGATCATCAACGACCGCGAGAATCCCACCAAGGTCAAGGAGATCAAGGAGCAGGAAGTCTACATGGGCGAAATTCCGCTCATGACGTCCACCGGTTCGTTCGTGATCAACGGTACGGAACGTGTGATCGTGTCCCAGCTGCACCGTTCGCCGGGCGTGTTCTTCGAACACGACAAGGGCAAGACGCACAGCTCGGGCAAGCTGCTGTTCTCGGCGCGGATCATTCCGTACCGCGGCTCGTGGCTCGACTTTGAATTCGACCCGAAGGACATCCTGTACTTCCGCGTTGACCGCCGCCGCAAGATGCCGGTGACGATCCTGCTGAAGTCGATCGGCCTGACGCCGGAACAGATCCTGGCGCACTTCTTCGTGTTCGATAACTTCACGCTGAAGACCGAAGGCGCACTGATGGAATTCGTGCCCGAGCGTCTGCGCGGTGAAGTCGCTCGCTTCGACATTTCCGACAAGAACGGCAAGGTTGTCGTCGAGAAGGACAAGCGCATCAACGCCAAGCACATCCGCGACCTGGACTCGGCTGGCACCAAGCTGATCAGCGTGCCCGAAGACTACCTGCTGGGCCGCGTGCTGGCGAAGAACATCGTCGATCCGGATACCGGTGAAGTCCTGGCCAACGCCAACGACGAACTGACCGAAGGCGTGCTCGAGAAGCTGCGCGACGCCGGCGTGAAGGAAATCCAGACGCTGTACACGAACGACCTGGATCAAGGTCCGTACATGTCGGCCACGCTGCGCACGGACGACACGGCCGACCAGACCGCCGCGCGTATCGCCATCTACCGCATGATGCGCCCGGGCGAGCCGCCGACCGAAGACGCCGTCGAAGCGCTGTTCCAACGTCTGTTCTACAGCGAAGACTCGTACGATCTGTCGCGCGTTGGCCGCATGAAGGTCAACAGCCGCCTGAACCGCTCGACCGGTACCGGCCCGATGGTGCTGACCGACGAGGACATCCTCGACACGATCAAGCTGCTCGTGAACCTGCGTAACGGCAAGGGCGAAGTGGACGATATCGACCACCTCGGCAACCGTCGTGTGCGTTGCGTCGGCGAACTGGCGGAAAACCAGTTCCGCGCCGGTCTGTCGCGCGTTGAGCGTGCCGTGAAGGAACGTCTGGGCCAGGCCGAGACGGAAAACCTGATGCCGCACGACCTGATCAACTCGAAGCCGATTTCGTCGGCGATTCGCGAGTTCTTCGGTTCGTCGCAGCTGTCGCAGTTCATGGACCAGACCAACCCGCTGTCGGAAGTCACGCACAAGCGTCGTATTTCGGCACTGGGCCCGGGCGGTCTGACGCGCGAGCGTGCAGGCTTTGAAGTCCGTGACGTGCACCCGACCCACTACGGCCGCGTGTGCCCGATCGAAACGCCGGAAGGTCCGAACATTGGTCTGATCAACTCGCTGGCACTGTATGCACAGCTGAACGACTACGGCTTCCTCGAGACGCCGTACCGCAAGGTTGAAAACGGCAAGCTGACCGACCAGGTGGATTACCTGTCGGCCATCGAGGAAGGCAAGTACGTGGTGGCGCAGGCCAACGCGACGCTGGACAAGGACGGCAACCTGATCGACGAACTGGTCTCCGCGCGTGAAGGCAGCGAGCGTGAAACCCGTATGGTCACGCCGGACCGCGTGCAGTACATCGACGTGGCACCGTCGCAGATCGTGTCGGCTGCAGCCTCGCTGGTGCCGTTCCTCGAGCACGATGATGCAAACCGTGCACTGATGGGCGCAAACATGCAGCGTCAGGCCGTGCCTTGCCTGCGTGCGGACAAGCCGCTCGTGGGTACGGGCGTCGAGCGCACCGTGGCAGTGGACTCGGGTACCGCCGTGCAGGCAACCCGTGGCGGCGTGGTCGACTATGTTGACGCGAACCGCGTGGTGATCCGCGTGAACGACGACGAAGCCGTGGCCGGTGAAGTCGGCGTGGACATCTACAACCTGATCAAGTACACGCGTTCGAACCAGAACACGAACATCAACCAGCGTCCGATGGTCAAGGTGGGCGACATCGTTGCCCGCGGCGACGTGATTGCTGACGGCGCCTCGACCGACATGGGCGAGCTGGCGCTCGGCCAGAACATGCTGGTCGCGTTCATGCCCTGGAACGGCTACAACTTCGAAGATTCGATCCTGATCTCGGAGCGCGTCGTGGCTGAAGACCGCTACACCTCGATCCACATCGAGGAACTGTCGGTCGTTGCCCGCGACACCAAGCTCGGACCGGAAGAAATCACGCGCGACATCTCGAACCTGGCCGAAGCCCAACTGGCTCGCCTGGACGAGTCGGGCATCACGTACATCGGCGCGGAAGTGGAAGCCGGTGACGTGCTGGTCGGCAAGGTCACGCCGAAGGGCGAGACCCAGCTGACGCCGGAAGAAAAGCTGCTGCGTGCGATCTTCGGTGAGAAGGCGTCCGACGTGAAGGACACCTCGCTGCGCGTGCCGTCGGGCATGAGCGGTACCGTGATCGACGTGCAGGTCTTCACGCGTGAAGGCGTGGTGCGTGACAAGCGCGCCCAGTCGATCATCGACGAAGAACTGAAGCGCTATCGCCTGGACCTGAACGACCAGCTGCGTATCGTGGAAGGCGATGCCTTCCAGCGTCTGGAGCGTCTGCTGGTGGGCAAGGTTGCCAACGGCGGCCCGAAGAAGCTGGCCAAGGGCACCGCGCTCACGAAGGAATACCTGGCCGATCTGGACAAGTGGCACTGGTTCGACATCCGCCCGGCAGAAGACGAAGTCGCACTGCAGCTGGAAGCCGTGAAGGTCGCCATCGAGCAGAAGCGCCACGACTTCGACCTCGCGTTCGAAGAGAAGCGCAAGAAGCTCACGCAAGGCGACGAACTGCCGCCGGGCGTGATCAAGATGGTCAAGGTGTACCTGGCCGTGAAGCGTCGCCTGCAGCCTGGCGACAAGATGGCTGGTCGTCACGGTAACAAGGGTGTTGTGTCGAAGATCACCCCGATCGAAGACATGCCCTACATGGCCGACGGCACACCTGCCGACATCGTGCTGAACCCGCTGGGCGTGCCTTCGCGGATGAACGTGGGTCAGATTCTCGAAACCCACCTGGGCTGGGCCGCGCGCGGTCTGGGCGAGCGCATCGGCAACATGCTCAAGGCGCAAGCCAAAGCTGCCGAGATCCGCAAGCTGCTGGAGCAGATCTACAACGAAAGCGGCAAGGTTGAAGATCTGGACAGCCTGTCCGACGCTGAAATCCTCGAGCTCGCCGAGAACCTGAAGAAGGGCGTGCCGTTCGCGACGCCGGTGTTCGATGGTGCGCATGAGGATGAAATCCGCCGCATGCTGGACCTCGCCTATCCGGAAGACATCGCGAAGGAGAAGGGCCTGACCGCTTCCAAGCAGCAGGTCACGCTGTTCGACGGTCGCACCGGTGAAGCCTTCGAGCGTCCGGTCACGCTTGGCGTGATGCACATGCTGAAGCTGCACCACTTGGTCGACGACAAGATGCACGCGCGTTCGACCGGTCCGTACTCGCTGGTGACGCAGCAGCCGCTGGGCGGTAAGGCCCAGTTCGGTGGCCAGCGTTTCGGTGAAATGGAAGTGTGGGCACTCGAAGCGTACGGCGCGTCTTACGTGCTGCAGGAAATGCTGACCGTGAAGTCGGATGACGTGAACGGCCGGACCAAGGTGTACGAGAACATCGTCAAGGGCGAGCACTCGATCGATGCCGGCATGCCGGAATCGTTCAACGTGCTGGTGAAGGAAATCCGCTCGCTGGGTATCGACATCGACCTCGAGCGCAACTAAGCGCCGATGCGGTGAGGGCGTGGCGGCAACGTCGCCATGCCCTGGTAACAGCAGCCATTGACGAAGATTTAGGGCCGGCGCCTTTGGGTCACACCAAGGCGCCAGCCTCAAACTCAAGGAGTTTGGAATGAAAGCATTGCTCGACCTATTCCGTCAGGTACAGCAAGAAGAGCAGTTTGACGCGATCAAGATCGGCCTCGCGTCGCCTGAGAAAATCCGTTCGTGGTCGTTCGGCGAAGTCAAGAAGCCTGAGACCATCAACTACCGTACGTTCAAGCCCGAGCGTGACGGTCTGTTCTGCGCCAAGATCTTCGGCCCGATCAAGGACTACGAGTGCCTGTGCGGCAAGTACAAGCGCCTGAAGCACCGTGGCGTGATCTGCGAGAAGTGCGGCGTTGAAGTGACGCTGGCCAAGGTGCGCCGTGAGCGCATGGGCCACATTGAACTGGCTGCGCCGACCGCGCACATCTGGTTCCTGAAGTCGCTGCCGTCGCGTCTGGGCATGGTGCTCGACATGACGTTGCGCGACATCGAGCGCGTGCTGTACTTCGAAGCATTCGTCGTGGTTGAGCCGGGCATGACCGCGCTCAAGAAGAGCCAGATCATGTCGGAAGACGACTACCTGGCCAAGTGCGACGAGTACGGCGAAGGCGAATTCGTCGCCATGATGGGCGCCGAAGGCATTCGCGAGCTGCTGCGCGGCATCGACATCGAGAAGCAGATCGAGACGATCCGCGCCGAGCTGCAAGCGACGGGCTCGGAAGCCAAGATCAAGAAGTTCGCCAAGCGCCTGAAGGTGCTCGAGGCATTCCAGCGTTCGGGCATCAAGCCGGACTGGATGATCCTCGAAGTGCTGCCGGTGCTGCCGCCCGAGCTGCGTCCGCTGGTGCCGCTGGACGGCGGCCGTTTCGCCACGTCGGACCTGAACGACCTGTATCGCCGCGTGATCAACCGGAACAACCGTCTGAAGCGTCTGCTCGAGCTGAAGGCGCCGGAGATCATCGTGCGCAACGAAAAGCGCATGCTGCAGGAAGCGGTGGACTCGCTGCTGGACAACGGCCGTCGCGGCAAGGCGATGACCGGCGCCAACAAGCGTCCGCTGAAGTCGCTGGCTGAAATGATCAAGGGTAAGGGCGGCCGTTTCCGTCAGAACCTGCTGGGCAAGCGCGTGGACTACTCGGGCCGTTCGGTCATCGTGGTGGGCCCGACGCTGAAGCTGCATCAGTGCGGCCTGCCCAAGCTGATGGCGCTCGAGCTGTTCAAGCCGTTCATCTTCCACAAGCTGGAAACGATGGGCATCGCCACCACGATCAAGGCGGCGAAGAAGGAAGTGGAAAGCCAGACGCCGGTGGTGTGGGACATCCTCGAAGAGGTGATCCGCGAACACCCGGTGATGCTGAACCGTGCGCCGACGCTGCACCGTCTGGGTATCCAGGCGTTCGAGCCGGTGCTCATCGAAGGCAAGGCCATCCAGCTGCACCCGCTGGTCTGCGCGGCGTTCAACGCCGACTTCGACGGTGACCAGATGGCTGTTCACGTTCCGCTGTCGCTCGAAGCGCAGATGGAAGCGCGCACGCTGATGCTGGCGTCGAACAACGTGCTGTTCCCGGCCAACGGCGATCCGTCGATCGTGCCGTCGCAAGACGTGGTGCTGGGTCTGTACTACACGACCCGCGACAAGATCAACGGCAAGGGCGAGGGCATGACCTTCGCTGACATCTCGGAAGTGATCCGCGCCTACGAGAACAAGGAAGTCGAACTGGCTTCGCGCGTGAACGTGCGGATCACCGAGTATGAGCTGGTGAACCCGGAAGCCGACGGCGACGCCCGTTTTGCACCGAAGATCACGCTGCAATCGACCACGGTCGGCCGCGCGATCCTGTCGGAGATCCTGCCGAAGGGTCTGCCGTTCTCGGTGCTGAACAAGCCGCTGAAGAAGAAGGAAATTTCGCGCCTGATCAACACGGCATTCCGCAAGTGCGGTCTGCGCGAAACCGTGATCTTCGCTGACAAGCTGCTGCAGTCGGGCTTCCGCCTGGCAACGCGTGCCGGTATCTCGATCGCCATCGACGACATGCTGGTGCCGCCGGCCAAGGAGAAGATCATCTCCGAGGCCGCCGCCAAGGTGAAGGAATACGACAAGCAGTACATGTCGGGTCTGGTGACGGACCAGGAGCGTTACAACAACGTCGTGGACATCTGGGGCGCCGCCGGCGACCAGGTGGGCAAGGCGATGATGGAGCAGCTCCAGACCGAAGACGTGGTCGACCGCAACGGCAACACCGTCAAGCAAGAGTCGTTCAACTCCATCTACATGATGGCCGACTCGGGCGCACGGGGTTCCGCAGCGCAGATCCGGCAGCTCGCCGGTATGCGTGGCCTGATGGCCAAGCCGGACGGCTCGATTATCGAGACGCCGATTACCGCGAACTTCCGCGAAGGCCTGAACGTTCTGCAGTACTTCATCTCGACCCACGGTGCACGTAAGGGTCTGGCGGATACGGCACTGAAGACCGCGAACTCGGGTTACCTGACCCGTCGTCTGGTCGACGTGACGCAGGATCTGGTGGTGGTGGAAGACGATTGCGGCACCTCCAACGGCGTGGCCATGAAGGCCCTGGTCGAAGGCGGTGAAGTGATCGAAGCCCTGCGCGACCGTATCCTCGGCCGCGTGGTCGTCAACGATGTGGTGAATCCGGAAACGCAGGAAACCGCGATCGAAGCCGGCACGCTGCTCGACGAAGACATGGTCGACCTGATCGACGCGCTCGGCGTGGACGAAGTGAAGGTCCGCACGCCGCTGTCCTGCGACACGCGTTACGGCCTGTGCGCCAAGTGCTACGGTCGCGATCTCGGCCGCGGTGTGCTGGTGAACTCGGGTGAAGCAGTCGGTGTGATCGCTGCCCAATCGATCGGTGAGCCGGGCACGCAGCTGACGATGCGTACGTTCCACATCGGTGGTGCGGCATCGCGTGCGGCAGTGGCATCGAGCGTGGAAGCGAAGGCAACCGGTACCGTGCGTTTCACGGCGACCATGCGTTACGTCACCAACGCGAAGGGCGAGCAGATCGTCATCTCGCGTTCGGGCGAAGCGCTGATCACCGACGACCACGGCCGTGAGCGTGAGCGCCACAAGATCACGTACGGCGCGACGCTGCTGGTCAAGGATGGTCAGTCGATCAAGGCCGGCACGCAGCTCGCTACGTGGGATCCGCTGACGCGTCCGATCATTTCGGAGTACTCGGGCACCATCAAGTTCGAGAACGTCGAAGAAGGCGTGACCGTCGCCAAGCAGATGGACGAAGTGACCGGTCTGTCGACGCTGGTGGTGATCGATGCGAAGCGTCGTACCGCTGCCACGAAGGGCATCCGTCCGCAGGTGAAGCTGCTCGACTCGTCGGGCGCCGAAGTGAAGATCCCGGGCACGGACCACTCCGTGACCATCGGCTTCCAGGTGGGCGCGCTGATCACCGTGAAGGACGGTCAGCAAGTGCATGTGGGTGAAGTGCTCGCACGTATCCCGACCGAATCGCAGAAGACGCGTGACATTACCGGTGGTCTGCCGCGTGTGGCCGAGCTGTTCGAGGCCCGTTCGCCGAAGGACGCCGCCGTGCTGGCGGAAGTCACCGGTACGGTTTCGTTCGGTAAGGACACCAAGGGCAAGCAGCGCCTGGTGATTACGGATCTCGACGGCAATGCCCACGAGTTCCTGATCGCCAAGGAAAAGCAGGTGCTGGTGCACGACGGCCAGGTGGTCAACAAGGGCGAAATGATCGTCGAAGGCCCGGCCGACCCGCACGACATCCTGCGTCTGAAGGGCGTGGAAGAACTGGCGACCTACATCGTCGACGAAGTGCAGGACGTGTACCGTCTGCAAGGCGTGAAGATCAACGACAAGCACATCGAAGTGATTGTTCGTCAGATGCTGCGCCGCGTGCAGATCGTCGATACCGGCGACACCCGCTTCATCCCGGGTGAACAGGTGGAGCGTTCGGACCTGCTCGACGAGAACGACAAGGTGATCGCGCTGGGCAAGCGTCCGGCGACCTACGAAAACCTGTTGCTGGGTATTACGAAGGCATCGTTGTCGACCGACAGCTTCATCTCGGCGGCGTCGTTCCAGGAAACCACGCGCGTGCTGACCGAAGCCGCCATCATGGGCAAGGTCGACGACCTGCGTGGTCTGAAGGAAAACGTCATCGTTGGCCGTCTGATCCCGGCCGGTACCGGCCTGGCCTACCACCGCGCCCGCAAGGCGAAGGAAGTGGCCGACCGCGACCGCGCTGCAGCGATTGCCGAAGAAGAAGCCGCTTCGATCTTCGAAACGCCTGCCGTTCAGCAAGAAGGCGACGCGTAAGCGATCGCTTGCAACACCATCAAAGCCCGGCCACGTGCCGGGCTTTTTTTTGCCCGCATTTTGGCCAGGCGCCGTGTGCAGACGCCATGCAACACCGGCGTTGCCCGATTCCGAATTTCTCGAAACGTTAACCCGCCTTAACATGCCAACCGCTATGATTTCGCGGTTATAGACCGGCACTTTTTACAATCTGCGCGCCCTCCAGCGGAGCAGGTTCCAGCAAGTCGCCGGCCCCTCCAGTCTTGCCGACGATTCCTCCATGAAGCTCACACGCAAGCAGATCGCCGTTGGTGCGGTCGCCCTGGTCGTTGCCGGCGCGGCGGTGGTGCAGATGGTCTGGCACCCGTTTGGCCGCACGCGCGCGCTGCACGCCCGCCAGGTCCAGCTCGACCTGACCTATCCCGACGCCCTCATCGACAGCCAGAGCCTGTCGCAACTGCCGCGCGACGTGCTGCGTGTGCCGCTGCTGCGCGACGTGCTGACCGAAGATTTCGTCGCCTATTACGAAGGCAACGAAGACCGCCTCTCGGTGGCCGGTGCGCTACGCCGCCTCGCGTACGAGCAGAAGCTCGACCTGGCCGAGACCGTGCTCAAGCACGTGTTTGACGAGCCCGCGCGCGTGATGCTGTGGCGCGGCCCGGACGACAAGCTGCGCTACTGGGTGCTCTCGATGCAGCGTAACGGCCTGGCCAAGGCGCTGGAAGCCGTCGCCACCGTAGCGACGAGCGATGCGCAGCTCAGCAAGGTCGCCGATGGGCTGGGCGATTCGGGCGCGCCGGTCTATGCGCTCAGGCTTTCAGCCACGCGTTCGATCCTGATTGCCAGCAAGGGCGACCGGCTGATCGCGCTGTCCGAGCCCGGCATGCTGCTGGACAAGGACGGCAAGCCGATCTCCAAGCAGGCGAACGCGCTGGCGGCGCTGTTCTCCGACGATGCCGGCAAGCGCAATGTGCAAGGCACGGCGTACGCGCTGCCCGCGCAGGAACCGACGGGCCATCACGTTGTGGTGAGCGCCAACTATCTGTCGTTCGGTTATCAGCAATACTTCCCCGGCATTGAGGCGCTGCGTTTCGACTTCGGTGCGGGCAAAGACGGCGGGGGCAATGGCTGGCAGAGCGCCGCACTCATCGACCCGGCCCGGCTTTCTGCCAAGTGGGACAATGCCGGGCTCTGGCGCGCGCAGCCGTCTGACCCTGCCGCGTGCGCGACGCTGCCGGTCGACTGGAAGGCCGCCGGCACGCTGCTGAAGTCCGTGGCGGGCGACGCCAAGGAAATCAGCGACGCCGCCGCGCATGTCGGCGATGCATTTGCGGGCCCGGCGGCTGCGTGCTGGTACGGCAAGTCGTCGCTGGTGGCGCCGTTGTTCGTGGCGAAGCTGGCATCGGCGTCGCAGGCCGAGGCGGTCAAGCCGGCGCTCGGCGCGCTGTTCGGCCAGATTGTCGGTTCGTACGAAGCCAAGGCGCAGGCCGACGACAAGTCCGGTCCGTACAAGCGCCTGCCGGTGACGACAAAGCAAGGGCCCGCCAACGCCACGCTGTGGCAGCGCCCGGTCAGCGCGCGCTACGGTACGGCGCAATCGGCTGGCGCACCGTTTGCGGCGCAGCTGTCGGCGGATCGCTACTTCCCGGTCACGCTGGCCATTGCCGGCGATGTGGTCGTGTTCTCGCCGGACGCGCGCCTCGTTGAAGACGCCCTGGCGGTGCTCGCCAAGCGCTTCCCCGCCGTGGCAGATAGCCTGCCGAAGGACAAGACCGATCGCATCGTCCTGACGATGACGCCCGCGTCGCTCGCGCCGCTCGTTCGCCGCGAAGCCGGTGCCGCGCTGCCCGCCGATCAGGAAGCGGTGTTCCTGAACGCTGCGCAGACGCATCTGTTTCCGAAGCTCAAGGCGTTGTCGCGATACGCGCCCGTGTCGCTGGCGCTGGATGGCGGTGTGCCGTCGGCGCGCGGCTGGGTGCCGGTGACGTGGCTGTCGAGCGGACGCGGCCTGCCGGCCGGCGGAGATGGTACGCCGCCGCCAGCTGACGCAACGGCAGCGCAAGCCCCATCGGCCGATGCGCCGGCCACAGCGGCTGGGGCGCCCGCCTCCGAAGACAACGCCAGCACGCAGCAATGACGTTGCGCGCCCAGGCCGCCGCGTTGAACCGCCGCCGTTGGTTGACGGCGGCTGGCGCCTGCCTGCTCGCTCCGTCTGTACATGCGCTGTCGGGCTGGGCCGACACGGCTCCGGCGGATGCCGATGCCCTTACGGCGGACCAATCGAGCGTGTTTCGCGCGTGGTTCGTTCGCATCGTCAACGAGCAGCTCCGCCAAGGCCCGACGCCGCGCTGGACGCACCGCGACTGCGCCGGCCTCGTGCGCTTTGCCGCCGGCGAGGCGCTGCGCCCCCACGACGCCCGCTGGCTGCGCGCCAACGGCATGCGCGATGCGGAATCCACACGGCAACTGCCGCCCGAGCTGAATCTCACGCCCGCCCAGCGCACGCTCACGCAGCGGTGGGCACGCTTCGATGGCAGCACCGGCGCGTATGTCTCGGCGCTGGGGCTCATCCAGCAGAACAGCCGCTTCATCGCCAAGGACGTCAATCAGGCGCTCCCGGGCGATCTGCTCTTCTTCGATCAAGGCGACGACCAGCATCTGATGATCTGGATGGATCGCTACATCGCTTACCACACCGGCACCGTCACCCGCACCGACAACGGCCTGCGCGCGGTCCCGGTTTCTGAACTGATGCAATGGAAAGACTCGCGCTGGCAGCCGCAGAGCGGCAACCCCAACTTCATCGGCGTGTTTCGTCTGGCCTTTTTGACACGGTAGAAAAACTCATGCGCAACCGTTGGCTGTCGTTCAATCTCGTTGCCGCCGTCTGCGTGACGGTGCTGGCGTTGGTCGCTTCGGTGCCCGCAGCGCACGCGGCTGACGCGCCGGAAGGGCCGAACCCAACGCTGTTCGACGTACCGGGCAGCGGCTACGAGCCGATCAAGGGGCAGCCGTTCTTCCTGCTCTCGGATGCGAGCTACGGCACCGATCAGGAAGCGCTGGTCCGCCTCGAAGCCCCGGGCCGCGAATACAAGGACGAACTCTCCCGCTACGGCGGCGCAGACATCCTCGTCTACCGCGTGCCGCAGCCGCTGGAGTTTCTGAAGGCGCAGAAGAACCTGCACCGCATCGACGTCAAGGCCAACTACACGGGCGAAGGCCTGGCCAACACGCTCGCCTATCTGTGGGACAACTGGACGCGCCAAGCCCGCCGTGCCTGGCAGCGCGTGTTGTCGTTCGCCACACGCAGCAAGGCCGTGGAGACCGCGCCGCAGTTCAGCATGGGCGACCAGATGACCGCGCCCACGCGCTTCTCGAACAACCCGCAATACGCGCCGCTCAAGGGCTACGAGCTGCTGGGCCGCTTCCGCTACCCGATCTGGGATGCCAAGCCGATCGCGCCGCCCAAGGACGTGAAGCTCGAAGGCAGCAGCAGCGAATGGATGCCGCAGAACGCCGGCAACGTGATGATCCCGGTCGGCAAGCTGCCGGCGGGTCTGTACATCGTTGAAGCCGTGATTGGGGCGTACCGTGCGCACACGCTGCTATTCGTGTCGGACACCGTGGCCGTCACCAAGGGCACGTCGCAAGGGATGATGGTGTGGACGGCCGAGCGCAAGAGCGGCAAGCCGGTCAGCGGTGCATCGGTGAACTGGACCGACGGGGTAGGCGTGCTGGCCTCCGGCACCACCGAAGCGGACGGCACGGCCGATCTGCGTCACGTGTCGCCTGAACGCAGCTACGTGATCGGCAGCGACCGCGCGGGCGGGGTGTTCATCTCCGAGAATTTCTATTACGACAGCGAGATCTACAACACCAAGCTGTACGCCTTCACCGATCGCCCGCTGTATCGGCCGGGCGACGAAGTGAGCGTCAAGTTCATCGGCCGCAATTTCAAGAACGCGACCGAATCGACGGTGCCGGCGGCCGGCGACATCAAGCTGCAAGTGCTCGACCCGAACGGCGCGCCGGTGGCTACGACGACCACGCGCCTGACGGGCGAGACGGGCGCTGACGCGCGCTTTACGCTGCCGTCCAACGCGCCGGCCGGCGGCTACTCGCTGCGCTTCGACTACAACGGCGGCACCTACGGCGGCGCCTTCCGCGTGGCTGAATACATCAAGCCGCACTTTGACGTGAACCTGTCGCTCGACAAGGCCAGCTACGGCACGGGCGAAGCGGTCAAGGGCAAGATCAGCCTGCGCTATCCGGACGGCAAGCCGGTCAAGAACGGCAAGGTGTCGGTCAGCCTGCGCGCGCAGCAGGTGACGATGGTGGAAGGCGAGCTGCGTTACGCGGGCCTGTTCCCCGTCAAGCTGGAGCAGCAGGAGCTTGTCACCGATGGCGACGGCAACGCCAAGCTGGAGCTGCCCGCCGCCAAGGAACCGAGTCGCTACGTCGTGACCGTGTTTGCCAACGATGGCGCGGCGTACCGCGTGAAGGTCACGCGCGAATTGCTGATCGCCCGTGGCGCGACACCGTACAAGCTGTCGACCACGTCGAACTTCACCACGCCGGGGCAGAACGTGTCGTTCACGCTCACGCCGATGCCGGTGGTGGGTGGCGCAAGCGGTGCGAGCGCGCCGCCCGCGAAGTGGGACCTGGTGCGCCTGGAAACGCGTACACGCACCGAAGGCACGCTCGCCCCGGATGCCAAGGGCAACGCCACGTTCCCGGTCAAGTTCGACCAGCCGGGTTCGTACACGCTGTCGGTGCGTGATGCTGCTGGCAACCTGCTCGCCGCATCGAGCCACTGGGTGGCCGGCGACGGCGTGCAGACCGTGCCGGGCAACATCGAGATGGTGTTCGACCGCGATCGCTACCAGATTGGCGACACGGCCGAAGCGCTGATCACGTTTCCCCTGCCGGTGGACGACGCGCTGCTCACGCTCGAGCGCGACAAGGTCGAGCGCCACGCGCTGCTCACGCGCGGTGGCGAATGGCTGAGCCTGCAGAAGGTCACGCCGTCGCAGTACCGCGCGCGCATCAAGATCGGTGCAGAGTTCGCGCCCAACATGACGTTCTCGGTGCTGTACGTGCGCGACGGCGACATGGTGTTCCAAAACGCCGGCATCGTCGTCACGCAACCGACGCTGGACCTGGGCGTGCATGCGGACAAGGCCGTCTACGCGCCGGGCGAGACCGTCACGCTGGACCTGACCAGCGCGCTGGCGGGTAAGCCTGTGCCGGCCAACCTGACCGTCTCGGTGGTCGACGAAATGATCTACGTGCTGCAGCCTGAAGTGGCGCCGAGCATCGTCGACTTCTTCTATCACCCGCGCCGCAACAGCGTGCGCACCACGTCGAGCCAGAGTTTCATCAGCTACGACCTGGCGCTCGCCTCGCTGCCGGGCAAACCGGGCGGCACGTATGGCCGTCACAACGAGCGCGGCGTGAAGGTGCTCGAACGCCCGCGCCGCGACGAGAAGGACACCGCTGCCTGGGTCGCCAACCTGCAGACCGGCGCCGATGGCCGTGCGCGCATGACCTTCAAGATGCCGGATTCGCTGGCGCGCTGGCGCATCACGGTGCGCGCGGTGTCCACGACCGGCGCATCGGACGGCATCGTTGGCCAGCGCACGGCGAGCATCCGCTCCGACAAGCCGCTGTACCTCAAGTGGACCGGCCCGCAGCGCTTCCGCGAAAGCGATCAGCCGCGCCTGGACATGGTCGCCTTCAACCAGACCGACAAGGACATCACCGCCGACTGGATCGTCTCGGGTGCTGGCCTGAACATCAACCAGCGCGTGACGCTCAAGCGCGGCGCCAACTACCTGCGCGCGCCCGTCACGACGCTGCAGGCGGGTGTGGTCAATGCCGAGCTGAAGCAGGACGACAAGGTGTCGGACCGCCTGCAGACCACGCTCAAGCTGGATGCGACCGGCTGGCTGGCGGACCGGGAAAACGTCGTCCCGCTTACGCAGTTGCAAGGCACGCGCCTGCCGCTGGGCCTGCCCGCCGATGCGCGCGACGTGCGTCTGCGCGTGGTCGGCAACACGGCCAGCCAGTTTGCTCGTGTGGCGGATGATCTGATCGAATATCCGTATGGGTGCGCGGAGCAAACCGCCAGCCGCCTGATCCCGCTGGCACTGGCCCAGCAGAGTCTGGCGGCCACTGGCACGCGCCTCGGCGACGGCGGCCCGGCCGGCACCCAGGGCGTCGACGCGCTGCTGCGCACGCAACGCCAGCGTCTGGCACTGCTGGCGGGCACCAACGGCACCTTCGGCTGGTGGGGCGTGCTGACCACCAGCAGCGCGCTGATCACGTCATATGCCTATTACGCGGATTGGCTCGCCAGCCGCTCGGTCGGCATCAGCCTGCCGGCAGACAACTGGAAGCAGGTGCTCGAAGCCTACAAGCGCACCAGCCAGAACGAGCCGCTGCTGCACCGCGCGCTGGCGCTGTGGTTTGCCAACGAGATGGGCTTGCCCGTGGCGACGCCGCTGTCGGGCGTGGCGAACGAGCTTGCACCCAGCGGCGGCAAGGCCGCCAAGGCGTCGGCCGACGCCGACCCCGCCGCGGGCGACAGCCTGATCTTCGTGTCGCCGGATTCGCCGCGCGGCCGTCAGGTGGCGACGGTGCTGACGGCACAGCTGATGCGCCAAGTCGGCCAGCCGGTGCCGGAAGCGCTGGTCTCCGCTGACATCGCGGCGCGCAACGCGTTGGCTGCCGACAATTCCCCGCTGGTGCAAAGCCTGCTGCTGATGGGCGGTGGCCGCTCGGCTGCCGACCCGGCACCGCTGCTGGCCCGCGCCAGCGCCGCCATGCCGACGATGGACCGTGCGGTGGCGCTGGTCTGGCTGCAGAAGGGTTTGGGCGGCCTGCAAGGCGCCGGCGTTGCCACCATCCAGCCGGCCGTCTCGGCGGGCGGCTGGCAGGCGACGCGCTCGCCGGTCGGTGTGCCGACGTGGCGCTGGACCGGCGCGCAAGCCCCCGCCGCGCTGGACCTGACGACGGCGCCGACCGATGTGACCACGCAATCGGCCATCGTCTCGTACCGCAGCCGCGCGGCCGAGGCCTCCAAGCTGCCGATCACGGTGGAGCGCAAGCTGTACCGTCTGGAGCCGATCGATTCGGCACCGGCCAAGCCAGACCCGAAGGCGCCCAAGCAGCCGGCGGCCGACGCCAGCAGCAGCGGCATCGCCTTTACCGCCAAGCCGGTCAAGCCGGGCGACACGCTCGACAGCAATGCGCTCTACGTCGACGAGGTCGTGCTGACGCCGCGTCAGGGCACGTACCGCTACGGCCTGGTCGAGGTGCCGCTGCCGCCGGGCGCCGAAGTGGAAGCCACCACGTGGGGCATCCAGATCGACGGGCTGAAGGGTGAGCCGAACGAAGGCAACGGCGCGCAGGCGTTCGAGCGCAAGGCCGCGTATGAAATGGGCCAGCTCTCGTACAACCAGCCGGTGCCCGCGCTGGAGCGCCCGACCGTGCTGCGCCAGCTGGTGCGCTTCTCGCTGCCGGGCCGCTTTGCGCTGCCGCCGGTGCGCTACTTCCGCATGTACCAGCCGGAAGCCAAGGCCTTCCAGGGCGACGGCAAGACGGCCAGCTATCCGTTCAAGGTGGAGTGATCGGCGATGCTTTCCCGCCTGCTCGCGCGTGGTGTGCTGACCGGCCTGCTCTGGGCTGGCGGCGCGTGCGCGCTTGGCGGGCAGGCTGGGCACGCCATCGCCGCGCCGGTTGGCCAGCCGATTCCGCCACTGAAATATGCCGCGTTGCAGGGCGACGACGCCAAGCTCTGGCAGTTCAGCGCTGACCCGGCCGGCGGCGTGCCGCAAGCCACCGCGTTGCCGCGCGACACCGAAACACCGCTCGGCAGCGTCTGGAAGCTTTTCGTCTACAGCTACCTCGTCTCGCGCCGCCTCAGCACGCCCGACTACACGTGCCACGGTAACGACCCCGAAGAGGTCTACTGCTGCACCGCCGGCAACAGCATCGACCGCGAGCGCGCGCTCATCCAGTCGTGCGGACGTTATTTCGAACCGGCGCGTCTCGGGCTGGACCGCGCGGATTGGCGGCGCTTCTGGCAGCAAGCCGGGTCGCCCACGTGGCTGCGCGAGCTGCGTGCCATGCAGCCGACGCATCGCGTGCCGGTCGCCGATCTGCTCGCCGCGCTGCGCAGCGTTCCGGCCGATGGGCGCGAAACGGCTGCGCAAACGCTCGTCTCTGTGCTGACCGTCGGGCGTGGCGAGGGCACGGTGTCGGACTTCGGCGGTCTGCTGCGCGCCAAGACCTGGACCATGCCCGACCCGCAGCGGCCCGGGGCGTCGATCGGCGGGGCAGCGGGCTGGCTGGCCGACGGCACGCCCGTCTGGCTCGGCGGTGCCGGGTCGAGCAACCAGGTGCTGGCCGCTGCCGCACCGCGCTTGACGCCGCTGATCGAACAGACGCCCGTGCCCGACGACGATGCCTGTGTCGTGGTGGACTTCTTTGCGCGCTATCCGATTCGCGAGGTGCGCGACGCCAGCGGCAAGCCGGTCGCCGCCGGTCGCCTGGAAGGCCGCTACGCCGTGCGCTTCGTCAACGGCAACACGCTGCCGATCGAGAGCCGGGGCGAGTTGACGCTCGCGCGCCCGAACAACGTGCCCGTCATTACCGGTCGTCTGGGCATGAACGATTACGTCGCGCGCGTGGTCGAGCGCGAAGGCGAGCTTGCCGAGCCCCAGGCCGCGCGTGCGTTGGCCGTGGCGGCGCGCAGCTACCTCGTGCAGCACGCCTCGCGTGACAAGGGCTGCTACCGCATCGCCGACAGCTCGCGCACGCAGCGCGTGCTGCCGCGCCCGCCGCAGGCCGCTGCGCGCAACGCAGCCGAATTTACCGACGCGCTCGTCCTGACCGGCCAGTCCGTGCAGTACCACGGCACCATCAGCGCGCGCGGCCAGATGAGCTGGACCGCGGCGCGCGCCGCCGCGCAACGCGGCCAGGGGTTCGACGCGATCCTCGCGCAGTGGTGGCCGCAGGCGACGCTCACGTCGTTCCAGAGCCCGGTGGCGGGCGATTGCGCGCCGGTGGCGGGTGCGCAGCAGTGGCTGCAGGC
Source organism: Ralstonia flatus (assembly GCF_958439105.1). NCBI lineage: Bacteria > Pseudomonadati > Pseudomonadota > Betaproteobacteria > Burkholderiales > Burkholderiaceae > Ralstonia > Ralstonia flatus. Next base: position 23,849 of record NZ_CAUDLI010000008.1, read on the forward strand.
GCGCGCGCCGGGTTGGTCGGCCCGCCTGGCTGCCGAGCCAGGCTACGAGGCGCCGCCGCTGCCCGCCGTGTGCGTCGTGCACGAGGGCCGGCCGTACGCTGATGCACGCCGCAACCGGCTCTACGTGCACCGGCTCGCGACCGAGGAAGACCGCATCGCGCTGACGCACGAATATCTGCACCTTGCCTTTGCGCGCCACCCGCGCGGGCAGGACGAACAGTTTGTCGAGGCGATGGCGCGTCGCCTGATCCGAGGGGAGGGTTTGCTGTGAAGAGTGGGATGACGCGCTTGGCGCTGGGCACCGTTGCGCTGCTGCTGGCCGCTTCGGCGCTGGCTGAGCCGGTGGCCGATCTGGAAGGGCCGATCGGCGGCTGGCGCAACAGCAAGCTGACCAACGAGCTGGAGCAATACACCGCGGCGTATCCAAAACCGCCTGTGGACCGTGGCGCGCAAAAGTACCGCACGCTCATCGCCGGGCGCATCCGCGCGGCCGGCAAGCAACGCCGCCCCCCGGTGCTTGTCGTCAACGGCAACGCCATGCCGCTGTATGGCGATGGCGACGGCCGCTTCGCCCGCCCGTGGGCGTTCGGCCCCGGCTCGAACAGCGTCGAAATCGTCAGCGCCGACGGGCAGTCGCGCCAACGCCTGCAGTTCTACGAGGCCGACACCACCAAGACGTCGGCCAAGCTGCGCGCCGTCCTCACGTGGGACGACCCGCGCGCCGAGGTCGACATGCACGTCATTTCGCCGATTGGCGATCACGCGTTCTGGGCGCAACCGCTGTTGTCCGACGGCGGCGGGCTCGACGTGGACAGCGTCGACGGTGCCGGGCCCGAGATCTTCTCGACCGCCGCGCCGCGCCCAGGCGTCTGGCTGTTCTACGTGAACTACTGGGGCAACTTCAACGCCGGCGGCTACAACTTCGACGAAAAGGCGCACGACCGCGATCTCATCACCGCCCAACTGACGCTGATCTATAACGAGAACACCCCCAACGAGCGGCGCGAGTTCGTCAGCGTGCCGCTGCGCAAGATCGGCGAGCTGGCGCTGATGAAATCGATCCGCTTCTGACGTGACCCACATGACGCCTTCCATTTTCCGTCTCGCCGTCGCCATTGCGCTGGCCACGTTTGCGGCCGCGGGCAGCGCGCTCGCGCAAACCGACACCGGCAATGTCGAGATCGCCGCGCCGCTCAACGGCTGGCGCAATTCGGCGGGCGACGAATCCCGCTACACGCAGGACGTGCATTACCCGGCGGTGTCGGTGTCCACGCCGCAAGGGCAGGGCGTGGCGTCCATGATCGCCGGGCGCATCCGCAACCAGCCGAAGGCGGCCGCAGCAACCGACGAGAACAAGCCGCGCCGCCGCCGTGGCGCCGATGGCGCGTCGGTCGGCACGCTGATCGTCAACGGCGTGGCCATGCCGCAGCGCATCGAGGCTGACGGCACGTTCTCGCGTCCGTATGCATTCGGCGCGGGCAGCAACAGCGTCGAGGTGCGCAGCGCGCGCGGTGACGCCAAGCGCGTGCAGTTCTACGACAGCTACACCGGCAAGCAGCGTCCGCGTTTGCGCGTGGTCCTCGCGTGGGACACCGACGGCACCGATCTCGACCTGCATGTCATCTCGCCCGACGGTCAGCACGCCTGGTACGGCAACCGCGTAGTTGAAAATGGCGGCGCGCTCGACGTAGACGTCACCACCGGCTACGGGCCCGAGATCTATTCGAACCCGGCGCCGGTGCCCGGCACGTACCTCGTCTACGTGAACTATTACGGCAGCGGCAACGACCGCAGCGCAATCACCACCGCCACCGTCACCATCATTACCGACGAGAACACGCCGTCCGAACGCCAGCAGACGTTTGTCGTGCCGATGCGCAAGGCCGGCGATCTGACGCTGTTACGCAGTTTCACGATGAAGTAGCCCACACGATTCCGGAGTCGCCATGGACACCCAGACCGTTGCCGCCTACGACGCGCTCGCCCAAACCTTCGCGCAGGAATGGCGCGACCAGCCGGCGCCTGAAGACCTGTACGCGTTGCTGCGCCGCGAGTTCAAGGCAGGCGGTGCCTCCGCCGACATCGGCTGCGGTGCGGGGCGCGAGGTGGCGTGGCTCAACGCCAACGGTTACCCGGCGGTCGGCTACGACGCGTCTGCCGCGCTGCTGGAAGCGGCACGCGAGCAATATCCGGGGCTGTCGTTCCGGCAGGCGCTTTTGCCTGAACTGGTCGGCATTGCCGAAGGCGCGTTCGACAACGTCATCTGCGAGACCGTCATCATGCATCTGCCGCCCGAGCAGATCGGAGCGGCGGTGCGGCGGCTGGTGTCGTTGCTGCGCCCGGGCGGCACGCTGTATCTGAGCTGGCGCGTCACGCCCGACGCCGACCAGCGCGATGGGCGCGGCCGGCTGTTCACGTCGTTCGATGCGGCGCCCGTGCGCGAGGCGCTGGCCGGCACTGAAGTGGTTTTCGACGAGGCGGCCGTTAGCCAATCGTCGGGGCGGACAATCCATCGCATCGTTGCGCGCAAGGTCTGACCGCAGCGTTTCCGACAATCCGACTGTCCTGATTGACCGTCCCTCGGCGGGGTTTGTCACAATAGCGGTTTCGCCCAGCCCGCGCGTGACACCGCGCGCACCCGCCGTCCCGATGTACGACTCTCCCGCCATAGACCACGCGCTGCAGGCGCTGCCCGAAGACACCGCCGCCGCCACGCATGCGGTGCTGCACGATGTGTTCGGCTACAGCGCCTTCCGCGGCCCGCAGGCGGAAATCGTCGCGCACGTCGCCGACGGCGGCGATTGCCTCGTGCTGATGCCGACCGGCGGCGGCAAATCGCTCTGCTATCAGATTCCGGCGCTCGTGCGGCACCGCCGCGGGCAGGGCGCCGGCATCGTCGTGTCGCCGCTGATTGCGCTGATGCAGGATCAGGTGGCCGCGCTGGAAGAGGCGGGCGTCCGCGCCGCGTATCTCAACTCCGCGCTGACGGGCTCCGAGGCCGCGCAGGTCGAGCGCGATCTCGCGGCAGGGCGGCTGGACCTCGTCTACGTAGCGCCCGAGCGGTTGATGACGCCGCGCTTTCTCGAGCTGCTTGAGCGATCGCGCATCGGCCTGTTCGCCATCGACGAAGCGCACTGCGTGTCGCAGTGGGGGCACGATTTCCGGCCCGAGTACATCCAGCTTTCCGTGCTGCACGAGCGCTTCCCGCACGTGCCGCGCATTGCGCTCACCGCCACGGCCGACGCCGTCACGCGCGACGAGATCATCGAACGGCTCGCGCTCACGGGTTCCCGCGTTTTCCTCTCCAGCTTCGACCGCCCGAACATCCGCTACACCATCGTCGAGAAGGACAGCGCGCGGCAGCAGCTGCTGCGGTTCATTCGCGCCGAACACATGGACGGCGACACCTGCGACGCCGGCATCGTCTACTGCCTGTCGCGCAAGAAGGTGGAAGAGACCGCGCAGTGGCTGGCCGAGCAGGGCATCCGCGCGCTGCCGTATCACGCCGGGATGGATTCCGAAGTGCGCGCCCGCCATCAGGCGATCTTCCGCAAGGAGGAGGGTGTCGTGATGGTGGCGACCATCGCTTTCGGCATGGGCATCGACAAGCCGGACGTCCGCTTCGTTGCGCACCTCGATTTGCCCAAGAGCCTGGAGGGCTACTACCAGGAGACCGGCCGCGCCGGCCGCGACGGTCTGCCCGCCAACGCGTGGATGGCCTACGGCTTGGCCGACGTGGTCCAGCAGCGCCGCATGATCGACGAGTCCGATGCGGACGATGTGCACAAGCGCGTCTCTACCGCCAAGCTTGAAGCGCTGCTTGGCTTGTGCGAAGCCGCAACCTGCCGCCGCGTGGCGCTGCTTGCGTACTTCGGGGAAAGCAGCCAGCCCTGCGGCAACTGCGATACGTGCCTCACGCCGCCGCAAACCTGGGATGCCACGCGCGAGGCGCAGATGGCGCTGTCGTGCGCATACCGCGTCCAGCAAGCCAGCCGCGTGAGTTTTGGCGCGGGCCAGCTCATCGACATCCTGCGCGGCAACGCCACTGAGCGCATCAAGCAGTGGCATCACGAAACGCTGTCCACCTTCGGCATCGGAAGCGATCTGTCCGAAGCCGCTTGGCGCAGCGTATTCCGCCAATTGGTCGCGCAGGGTTTGTTTGCGGTGGACCACGGCGGCCATGGCGCGCTGATCCTGACCGACGCGGCGCGCCCCGTGCTCAAGGGCGAGCAGCCGGTGATCCTGCGCCGTCAGGCCGAGAAGGTACGCGGCGCGTCGTCATCGTCTACGAAGAAGGAGCGTCGCGCCGATCCGGCCGCCGAGCTTTCCACCGAGGCGCAGGTGCGCTGGCAGGCGTTGCGGGCCTGGCGGACGCAGGCCGCGCGCGAGCACAGCGTGCCGGCGTATGTGATCTTCCACGACGCCACGCTCGCGCGCATTGCCGAGACCGATCCGGATTCGCGCGAGGCGCTCGGCGAGCTGCCGGGTATCGGCATGGCCAAGCTGGACCGCTACGGCCAGGCGCTGCTCGACGTGCTGGAGAAGTGCCGCGAGCAAGCCTAGGCGGACGGCGGCAATGGCCCCATCACGCCGGTGCGGCTCAGGTGATCGCCCAGGAAATCAACAAACGCCCGCACCTTCGGCAGCAGATGCACGCGCTGCGTGAATACGGCGTGCAGGGGCACCTCGCGCGCTGTGTAGCTCGTCAGCACCGCCTGCAGCCGGCCGGCCGCAATATCGTCGCGCACGAGATACGCCGGCCCGAGCGACACGCCGAGCCCTGAACGCGCCGCCTCGCGCAGCACGAGGCTGTTGTTGGCGAGCATTGAGCCGGTGACGTGTGCGACGTGACGCTGGCCGGCAGCGTCTGTCAGCACCCAGTCGTACGGCCCGTCGTAGTTGGCGTAGACGAGGCAGTTGTGGTCGCGCAAATCCTCCGGCGACTGCGGAATGCCCCGCTCGCGAAAATACGAGGGCGCGCCGTAGATGGCGTGCGCGCAGTCCGCCAGCCGCCGCGCCACCAGCGACGAGTCCTCCAGCATGCCGATGCGGATCGCCACGTCGATGCGCCCGGCGACCAGATCCGCGTAACGGTCGTTCATGTCCAGATCGATCTGCACGGCGGGGTAGCGCGCCTGGAAGGCGCCCAGCAGCGGCGCCAGCAATGTCACCGCAAACGAGGCCGGCGCCGACACGCGCAACGTGCCGCGTGCCTCATCGCGCAAGGCGCTCACGGCCTGCTCCGCTGCATCGACGAGCGCCAGGCCTTCGCGGCTTTTCTCGAAGAACGCCGCGCCCGCTTCGGTGAGCGACAGGCGCCGCGTCGTCCGTTGCAGCAGCCGCGTCTGCAACCGCGCCTCCAGCCGCGCAAGCGCTTTGCTGATCACCCCGCGCGACATCCCCATCGCATCGGCCGCCGCCGACAGACTGCCGCGCTCCACGACCTGCACGAAGACCACCACGTCAGAAAGCCGATCCATATTTGCGCGCGTATGGAAACAATATGGCGCCTGAGCCTACCTTAATCTGGGCGAATCGGCTGGCTACGATGGGGTCTCCGATTCTTCGTCCCGCTCATCATGACCACCGAAGCCCCAGCCGTTCCCAACACGTCCCTCGCCGACGCGCTCCCTCGCGGCGCCACGCCGCTGTTTGCCGCCGCCGTCGGGCTCATCGTCATCAATCTGTTCGGCATCCAGCCGCTGGTCGCAGAGATCGCCGCGAGCATCGGCTGGACCACGGCCGCCACCGGGCTGCTCGTGACCGCCACGCTGGTCGGCTACGGCATCGGCCTGTTGCTGCTGATGCCGCTGACCGATCTGCAGGACAACCGCGCGCTCGCCTCGCGCACGCTATGGGGCGCGGTGGCGTCGCTGGCGCTGACCACGGTCGCGCAGAGCGGCCAAGTGCTGATGCTGGCCGCCTTTGCGATCGGCCTGACGTCGACAGTCATTCAGATGCTGATCGCGCTGGCGGGCCGCCTGGCCGCAGACCATCGGCGCGGCCGCGTGCTCGGCGACATCATGATCGGCCTGAACCTGGGCATCCTGCTGTCGCGCCCGGCGGCCAGCCTCATCGCGGCGCAATGGGGCTGGCGCGCGTTCTACGGCGCATCTGCGGTGGCGATTGCCGTGCTGGCCGTCCTTCTGCCGCGCGTGATGCCGACCTTCGTGCCGCCGCGTGCGCTGTCGTACGGCGCGCTGCTCAAGTCGTATGGCCATCTTCTGCGCAGCGAACCGGTGTTGCGTCGCCGCGCCGCCACGCAAGCTTTGCTGATGGCCGCCTTCACGCTGTTCTGGACGGCTGTTGCACTGCGGCTGGCGGCTGCGCCGTTCCATCTTTCGCAGAACGGCATCGGCATCTTTGCGCTGTGCGGCGCGGCCGGGGTCGTGGCGGCGCCCATCGCCGGACGGCTGGCGGATCGCGGCTTGGTGCGCGTAGGTACGCTGCTCGCGCATGGCAGTGCGGCGACGGGTCTGCTGTTGGCGCTGGCTTCGGCGCTGCTGCCAAGCCTAAGCGTCCCTGTCATGTTGGTGATGCTGGCCGCTGCAGCGTTGTTGCTGGACTTTGGCGCCATCGGCGACCAGGCGCTCGGCCGCTATATGGTCAACACGCTGTCGCCGGAGGTTCGCGGGCGTGTGAATGGTCTGTACACCGGGGCGTTCTTCTTTGGTGCGGCTGCAGGCGGCGGCTTGGCCGGTGTGGCCTGGGTGCGCGCCGGCTGGATCGGCGTATCGGTTCTCGCGCTCGGGTTTGTGGTGGCCGCTGCACTCGTTTTCGTATGGCCCACCAGTACACAGCGTGCCATCGGCGCCACACCGCGCCGCTGCTGACCGACTCGCCCGTCGCCAGACTGGCGGCGTGCTTGACGCTTGCAAGACAGCCCGCTATAGTGCCAGATTCGAGTTTTTGGCTTCTGGTTTCGCGCGTCCATGCCCGGCAAATGCTGTGCAAGGCATCTGAAATCAGACGGGCTCGCGCTCTTTGGTCTTGATCTGTTCCCGCAGGTCCTCCCTTCAGAGCGTTCTGCTCGCCACTTCCATAAAACCCGATTGCGCCGTCCGCCTCACAAATGAGGCGTTCACGTTATGTGAGCCGGCGATTTTTCAAAAACCAAGCTGGATTGAACAATGCCAACCATCAATCAACTGGTTCGCAAGCCCCGCGTCTCGGAAAAGCTGAAGAGCAAGAGCCCGGCACTTGAGAACTGCCCGCAGCGTCGCGGCGTGTGCACCCGCGTGTACACCACGACGCCGAAGAAGCCGAACTCGGCACTGCGTAAGGTCGCCAAGGTGCGCCTGACCAACGGTTTCGAAGTCATTTCGTACATCGGCGGTGAAGGCCACAACCTGCAAGAACACAGCGTCGTGCTGATCCGCGGCGGCCGTGTCAAGGACTTGCCGGGTGTGCGTTACCACATCGTGCGCGGCTCCCTTGACCTGCAAGGCGTCAAGGACCGTAAGCAAGCGCGTTCGAAGTACGGCGCGAAGCGTCCGAAGGCGGCCTAAGTCGCCAGTGAGATCGCGCCGCTTTTGCGGTCACGGTCTTGTCATGAGCAGGCGGTACAACGGTGCGTTTTTGACCGCACTGGCACCGTCGAGTAAGTGGTCACCCGGCTCAGATTGTTGGAAGACAAGCTAGTTGGTGGCCGGAGAACCGAAGCGGTTCTCAACTGAACAGAGAAGGAAAGAAGATGCCACGTCGTCGTGAAGTCCCCAAGCGGGAAATTCTGCCGGACCCGAAGTTCGGCAATGTGGAAGTCGCCAAGTTCATGAACGTCCTGATGCTGGACGGCAAGAAGTCGGTGGCTGAACGTATCGTCTACGGTGCGTTCGACCAGATCGAGAAGAAAGCAGGCAAGGCGCCGATCGAGGTGTTCACGCTGGCTATCGGCAACATCAAGCCGGTGGTCGAAGTGAAGAGCCGTCGTGTTGGTGGCGCCAACTATCAGGTGCCGGTCGAAGTCCGGCCGTCGCGTCGTCTGGCATTGGCGATGCGTTGGCTGCGGGAAGCTGCGAAGAAGCGCAGCGAGAAGTCGATGGCCCTGCGTCTGGCTGGTGAGCTGCTCGAAGCCTCGGAAGGCCGCGGCGGCGCCATGAAGAAGCGCGACGAAGTGCACCGCATGGCTGAAGCCAACAAGGCGTTCTCGCACTTCCGCTTCTAAGCGACGCGAGACGTTGTTGGTTGCTGGGCGGGCTGTGTGCGCACATCTCGCCCATTTGTATTAGGGGCGCTTGCCAATCGGCAGCGCCCCGTTGACGAATCTGAGGATTAACCGTGGCTCGTAAGACCCCCATTGAGCGCTACCGTAACATCGGTATTTCCGCTCACATCGACGCCGGCAAGACCACCACGACCGAGCGGATCCTGTTCTACACCGGTGTGAACCACAAGATCGGTGAAGTGCATGATGGCGCTGCCACCATGGACTGGATGGAGCAGGAGCAAGAGCGCGGCATCACCATCACGTCCGCTGCTACCACCGCCTTCTGGAAGGGCATGGGCGGCAACTACCCCGAGCACCGCTTCAACATCATCGACACCCCGGGCCACGTGGACTTCACCATCGAGGTGGAGCGTTCCATGCGTGTGCTGGACGGCGCGTGCATGGTGTACTGCGCGGTGGGTGGCGTGCAGCCGCAGTCGGAAACCGTCTGGCGTCAGGCCAACAAGTACAAGGTGCCGCGTCTGGCGTTCGTCAACAAGATGGACCGTACCGGCGCGAACTTCTTCAAGGTCTACGACCAGCTGAAGACCCGTCTGAAGGCCAACCCGGTGCCCGTCGTGGTGCCCATCGGCGCTGAAGACGGCTTCCAGGGCGTCGTCGATCTGCTGGAAATGAAGGCGATCATTTGGGACGAAGCCAGCCAGGGCGTGAAGTTCGAGTACCACGACATCCCGGCCAATCTGGTTGACGTCGCCAACGAGTGGCGCGAGAAGATGGTCGAGTCGGCTGCTGAAGCCAGCGAAGAGCTGATGGAAAAGTACCTGGGCGGCGAAGAGCTGTCCCGTGCTGAGATCGTCAAGGCACTGCGCGACCGTACCATCGCCTGCGAAATCCAGCCGATGCTGTGCGGCACTGCGTTCAAGAACAAGGGCGTGCAGCGCATGCTCGACGCCGTGATCGACTTCCTGCCGTCGCCGGTCGACATTCCGCCGGTTCAGGGCATCGACGAAAACGACGAAGAGAAGAAGCTCGAGCGCAAGGCTGACGACAACGAAAAGTTCTCGGCACTGGCGTTCAAGATCATGACCGACCCGTTCGTGGGTCAGCTGATCTTCTTCCGCGTCTACTCGGGCAAGATCAACTCCGGCGACACCGTGTACAACCCGGTGAAGCAGAAGAAGGAGCGTCTGGGCCGTATTCTGCAGATGCATGCCAACCAGCGCGAAGAAATCAAGGAAGTGCTGGCCGGCGACATCGCCGCTGCGGTGGGCCTGAAGGACGCCACCACGGGTGACACGCTGTGCGACCCGAGCGCTCCGATCATTCTCGAGCGCATGGTGTTCCCGGAGCCGGTGATCTCCCAGGCTGTCGAGCCGAAGACCAAGGCTGACCAGGAAAAGATGGGCATCGCCCTGAACCGCCTGGCTGCTGAAGATCCGTCGTTCCGCGTGCGTACCGATGAAGAATCGGGTCAGACCATCATTTCGGGTATGGGTGAGCTGCACCTCGAAATTCTGGTCGATCGCATGAAGCGCGAATTCGGCGTGGAAGCCAACATCGGCGCCCCGCAAGTTGCCTACCGCGAAACCATCCGCAAGAAGGTTGAAGACGTCGAAGGCAAGTTCGTCAAGCAGTCCGGCGGTCGCGGTCAGTACGGTCACGCTGTGATCACGCTGGAACCGGCGGACGACGAGGCGAAGAAGGCTGGCAAGAACTTCGAATTCGTCGACGCCATCAAGGGCGGTGTGATTCCTCGCGAATACATCCCGGCGGTCGAGAAGGGCATCGTCGACACGCTGCCGTCCGGTATTCTGGCGGGCTTCCCGGTGGTGGACGTGAAGGTCACGCTGACGTTCGGTTCGTACCACGACGTGGACTCGAACGAAAACGCGTTCCGCATGGCCGGTTCGATGGCTTTCAAGGAAGCCATGCGCCGCGCCACTCCGGTTCTGCTGGAGCCGATGATGGCTGTGGAAGTGGAAACGCCGGAAGACTACACGGGTACCGTGATGGGCGACTTGTCGTCCCGCCGCGGCATCGTGCAGGGCATGGACGACATGGTGGGCGGCGGCAAGATCATCAAGGCCGAAGTCCCGCTGTCGGAAATGTTCGGTTATTCGACGTCGCTGCGCTCGCAGACGCAAGGCCGCGCCACGTACACCATGGAATTCAAGCAATACGCTGAGGCACCGAAGAACATCGCCGAAGCTGTGATGGCTGCCAAGGGTACGAAGTAATCAACGTGTTTTGGCGGCGCGCGCGTGCGTGCCGCCTGCATCCCAAATCTAGTAATTAGCTGATTCCGAATTGAGGAGCTGACATGGCAAAGGAAAAGTTCGAGCGGACCAAGCCGCACGTGAACGTTGGTACGATTGGTCACGTTGACCACGGCAAGACGACGCTGACCGCAGCGATCGCAACCGTGCTGTCGAGCAAGTTCGGTGGTACCGCGAAGAAGTACGACGAAATCGACGCAGCGCCGGAAGAAAAGGCACGCGGCATCACGATCAACACCGCGCACATCGAGTACGAAACGGCCAACCGCCACTACGCGCACGTTGACTGCCCGGGCCACGCCGACTACGTCAAGAACATGATTACCGGTGCCGCCCAGATGGACGGCGCAATCCTGGTGTGCTCGGCCGCTGACGGCCCGATGCCGCAAACGCGTGAGCACATCCTGCTGGCCCGTCAGGTCGGCGTGCCGTACATCATCGTCTTCCTGAACAAGTGCGACATGGTGGACGACGCTGAGCTGCTGGAGCTGGTCGAGATGGAAGTGCGTGAACTTCTGTCGAAGTACGACTTCCCGGGCGACGACACCCCGATCATCAAGGGTTCGGCCAAGCTGGCGCTGGAAGGCGACAAGGGCGAGCTGGGCGAAGTGGCCATCATGAACCTGGCCGACGCACTGGACACCTACATCCCGACGCCGGAGCGCGCTGTTGACGGTACGTTCCTGATGCCGGTGGAAGACGTGTTCTCGATCTCGGGTCGCGGCACCGTGGTGACCGGCCGTATCGAGCGCGGCATCATCAAGGTCGGCGAAGAAATCGAAATCGTCGGTATCGCCATGGACGGCGACAAGCCGAAGATCGACAAGACGACCTGCACGGGCGTGGAAATGTTCCGCAAGCTGCTGGACCAAGGTCAAGCAGGCGACAACGTCGGTATTCTGCTGCGTGGCACGAAGCGCGAAGACGTCCAGCGCGGCCAAGTGCTGGCCAAGCCGGGCTCGATCAAGCCGCACACCGAATTCACGGGCGAGGTCTACATCCTGTCGAAGGACGAAGGCGGCCGTCACACGCCGTTCTTCAACAACTACCGTCCGCAGTTCTACTTCCGTACGACGGACGTGACTGGCTCGATCGCCCTGCCGGAAGGCAAGGAAATGGTCATGCCGGGCGACAACGTGTCGATCACCGTCAAGCTGATCGCCCCGATCGCCATGGAAGAAGGTCTGCGCTTCGCTATCCGTGAAGGCGGCCGTACCGTGGGTGCTGGCGTCGTTGCCAAGATCCTGAAGTAAAAGGCGGATCGATACGCTGTTCCTCGCAAGGGGTGCGGCGCATCGCCTGTAGCATCGCTCTTTCAATCTACCGGCGGCCTGGCCGCCATGCTCTTTAAGGAAACATCATGCAGAACCAGAAGATCCGTATCCGCCTGAAAGCTTTCGACTATCGCCTGATCGACCAATCGGCCGCTGAAATCGTTGAAACCGCCAAGCGCACTGGCGCGATCGTCAAGGGCCCGGTGCCCCTGCCGACCCGCATCCAGCGTTTTGACGTTCTGCGTTCGCCGCACGTCAACAAGACCAGCCGCGACCAGTTCGAAATCCGCACGCACCAGCGCCTGATGGACATCGTCGATCCGACGGACAAGACCGTCGATGCGCTGATGAAGCTGGACCTGCCGGCTGGCGTGGACGTCGAGATCAAGCTGCAATAAGCAAGACAACGCTGCCGGGTCACTCCGGTAACGGGCAAACGGCGAGCCATGTGCTCGCCGTTTTGCTTTTAGGTGGCAGATGTTGCGTTGCACACGACGTCCGGACGCTATCCGGCAATCGGCCTTGCATATTGTTCGTAACCGGGATATATTGTAGGGCTACCCCTTTAGTCAGGGGAGTGGGCTGGCCATTTGGCCTCGCGCTGTCTCTTTAGGCGCAGTCCAGTTCAAGATTCGTAGTATCAATCAGCCCCGGCCAATCGCAGCTGGGAATGGAGCAAACCATGAGCCTTGGCCTTGTAGGTCGCAAGGTTGGCATGACCCGTATTTTCACGGACGACGGCGATTCGATTCCCGTCACCGTGCTCGAGGTCGGCGACAACCGCGTGACGCAAATCAAGACGGACGAGACCGACGGTTATACCGCGGTTCAAGTCACCTTCGGCACCCGACGCGCCAGCCGCGTCACCAAGCCGCTGGCGGGTCATCTCGCCAAAGCCGGCGTGGAAGCGGGCGAAGTCATCAAAGAATTCCGAGTGGATGCCGCTCGTGCCGCTGAATTCCAGCCTGGCGCGAACATCAGCGTCGACCTGTTCGAAGTCGGTCAGAAGATCGACGTTCAGGGCGTGACGATTGGTAAGGGCTACGCCGGTACCATCAAGCGTTACAACTTCTCGTCGGGCCGCGCCTCGCACGGTAACTCGCGCTCGCACAACGTGCCGGGTTCGATCGGTATGGCGCAGGATCCGGGTCGCGTGTTCCCGGGCAAGCGCATGACCGGTCACATGGGTGACGTCACCCGTACCGTTCAGAACCTGGAAATCGCCAAGATCGACGCAGAGCGCAAGCTGCTGCTGGTCAAGGGTGCGATTCCGGGCGCCAAGGGCGGTCAAGTCATCGTCACGCCGGCCGTGAAGGCCCGCGCCAAGAAGGCATAAGGAGCAAACGCATGGAACTGAAGCTGCTCCAGGACAACGGTCAACTCGGCGCCGGCGTTGCTGCCTCGCCGGAAGTGTTCGGCCGTGACTACAACGAAGCCCTCGTTCACCAAGTCGTCGTCGCTTACCAGGCCAACGCTCGCAGCGGTAACCGTAAGCAGAAGGACCGTGAAGAGGTCAAGCACACGACCAAGAAGCCGTGGCGCCAAAAGGGTACGGGCCGCGCCCGTGCAGGTATGAGCTCCTCCCCGCTGTGGCGCGGGGGTGGTCGTATCTTCCCGAACAGCCCGGAAGAAAACTTCTCGCAGAAGGTCAACAAGAAGATGTACCGCGCCGGCATGCGCTCGATTTATTCGCAGCTCGCCCGTGAAGGTCGCATCAACGTCGTTGACAGCCTGTCCGTCGACGCGCCCAAAACCAAGCTGCTGGCCGACAAGTTCCGCGCCATGGGCCTGGATTCGGTGCTCGTGATTACCGATAACCTGGACGAAAACCTCTTCCTGGCATCGCGCAACCTGGCGCACGTGCTCGTGGTTGAGCCGCGTCACGCCGACCCGCTGTCGCTCGTGCACTACAAGAAGGTGCTCGTGACCAAGGCAGCCGTCGCGCAGATCGAGGAGTTGCTGAAATGACGCAAGTTGCCAAGAACGACCATCGCCTGATGCAGGTGCTGCTGGCGCCTGTGGTGTCTGAAAAGGCAACCCTGGTGGCCGAGAAGAACGAACAGGTCGTGTTCGAAGTGGCTCGCGACGCCAACAAGGGCGAAGTGAAGGCTGCTGTCGAGCTGCTGTTCAAGGTCGAAGTCGAGTCCGTCCAGATCCTGAACCAGAAGGGCAAGCAAAAGCGCTTCGGTCGCTTCATGGGTCGTCGTGACCACGTGAAGAAGGCCTATGTCTCGCTGAAGCCGGGCCAGGAAATCAATTTTGAAGCGGAGGCCAAGTAATCATGGCACTCGTCAAAACCAAGCCGACATCGCCGGGCCGCCGCTCGATGGTGAAGGTCGTTAACCCCGACCTTCACAAGGGCGCGCCGCACGCTCCGCTGCTGGAAAAGCAAATCCAGAAGTCGGGTCGTAACAACAACGGCCACATCACCACCCGTCACAAGGGCGGTGGTCACAAGCATCACTATCGCATCGTCGACTTCAAGCGTAACGACAAGGACGGTATCCCGGCCAAGATCGAACGCCTGGAATACGATCCGAACCGTAGCGCCAACATCGCGCTCGTGCTGTTCGCCGATGGCGAACGCCGCTACATCATCGCCCCGAAGGGCGCTGTGGTGGGCCAAGCCATCGCCAACGGCTCGGAAGCGCCGATCAAGGCCGGTAACAACCTGCCGATCCGCAACATTCCGGTCGGTACGACGATCCACTGCGTGGAAATCCTGCCGGGCAAGGGCGCTCAAGTTGCCCGTTCGGCTGGTACGTCCGCCGTGCTGCTGGCTCGCGAAGGCATCTACGCTCAAGTGCGTCTGCGCTCGGGTGAAGTGCGCCGTGTGCACATCGAGTGCCGCGCGACCATCGGTGAAGTCGGCAACGAAGAGCACAGCCTGCGCCAGATCGGCAAGGCCGGTGCAACCCGTTGGCGCGGTATTCGCCCGACCGTTCGCGGTGTGGTAATGAACCCGGTCGATCACCCGCACGGTGGTGGTGAAGGTAAGACTGCTGCTGGCCGTGATCCGGTGTCCCCGTGGGGCACGCCGACCAAGGGCTACCGCACCCGTCGTAACAAGCGCACTGACAGCATGATCGTTCAGCGCCGTCACAAGCGTTAATCGGTAGGTAGGAGCTTAGATATGACTCGTTCCGTAAAAAAGGGTCCTTTCATTGACGCCCACCTGCTGAAGAAGGTTGAGGCGGCAGTGCAAACGAAGGACAAGAAGCCCATCAAGACTTGGTCGCGTCGTTCGACCATTCTGCCGGACTTCATCGGCCTGACGATCGCCGTTCATAACGGTCGTCAGCACGTGCCCGTGTATGTCACGGAAAACATGGTTGGCCACAAGCTCGGCGAATTTGCGCTCACGCGTACGTTCAAGGGCCACGCTGCCGACAAGAAAGCGAAGCGATAAGGGGCAATCATGGAAGTTAAAGCGATTCATCGCGGCGCCCGTATCTCCGCACAGAAGACGCGCCTGGTTGCTGACCAGATCCGCGGCCTGTCGATCGAGCGCGCGCTCAACGTGCTGACGTTCAGCCCGAAGAAGGCGGCTGGCATCGTGAAGAAGGTGGTTGAGTCCGCCATCGCGAACGCCGAGCACAATGAAGGCGCCGATATCGACG
Source organism: Ralstonia flatus (assembly GCF_958439105.1). Taxonomy (NCBI): domain Bacteria; kingdom Pseudomonadati; phylum Pseudomonadota; class Betaproteobacteria; order Burkholderiales; family Burkholderiaceae; genus Ralstonia; species Ralstonia flatus. The sequence goes on from NZ_CAUDLI010000008.1 coordinate 39,186, forward strand.
AGCTGAAGGTCAAGTCGATCTACATCGATAAGGCCACGTCGCTCAAGCGCTTCACGGCGCGTGCGAAGGGCCGTGGCAACCGCATCGAGAAACAAACCTGTCACATCACTGTGACGCTGGGCAACTAAGGGGTCACGATGGGACAGAAGATTCATCCGACTGGCTTCCGTCTGGCTGTCAGCCGTAACTGGGCATCGCGTTGGTACGCGAGCAACACCCAGTTTGCCGGCATGCTCAAGGAAGACATCGAGGTTCGCGAGTTTCTGAAGAAGAAGCTGAAGAACGCGTCGGTGGGCCGCGTGGTCATCGAGCGTCCGGCCAAGAATGCTCGTATCACCATTTACAGCTCGCGTCCGGGCGTGGTGATCGGCAAGAAGGGCGAAGACATCGAACTGCTGAAGGCTGAGCTGCAGCGTCGCATGGGCGTGCCCGTGCACGTGAACATCGAAGAAATCCGCAAGCCGGAAGTCGATGCACAGCTGATCGCCGATTCGATCACGCAGCAGCTCGAGCGCCGCATCATGTTCCGTCGCGCAATGAAGCGCGCGATGCAGAACGCGATGCGTCTGGGTGCCCAAGGCATCAAGATCATGAGCTCGGGCCGTCTGAACGGCATCGAAATCGCCCGTACCGAGTGGTACCGCGAAGGCCGTGTGCCCCTGCACACGCTGCGCGCCGATATCGACTACGGCTTCTCCGAAGCGGAAACCACCTACGGCATCATCGGTGTCAAGGTGTGGGTGTACAAGGGCGACCACCTCGGTCGCAACGACGCACCCGTCGTGGAAGAGCCGCAAGAAGAGCGTCGCAAGCGTCCGGGCCGCCCGGAAGGTCGTCGCCGTGAGGGCGAAGGTCGCCCGGCCGGTCAGCGCCGCGGTGCTGGTGCAGGTGCCCGTCGTGGCGCCGACGCCAAGACTGGAGAATAAACATGCTGCAACCTAAGCGCAGGAAGTACCGCAAGGAGCAGAAGGGCCGTAACACCGGTATCGCGACGCGCGGCAACGCAGTCTCGTTCGGCGAGTTCGGTCTGAAGGCGATGGGCCGCGGCCGTCTGACCGCGCGTCAGATTGAGTCGGCCCGTCGTGCGATGACCCGTCACATCAAGCGTGGCGGCCGCATTTGGATCCGGATTTTCCCGGACAAGCCGATCTCGAAGAAGCCTGCCGAAGTCCGTATGGGTAACGGTAAGGGCAACCCGGAATACTACGTGGCTGAAATTCAGCCGGGCAAGATGCTGTACGAAATGGACGGCGTTGGCGAAGAACTGGCACGCGAGGCATTCCGCCTGGCCGCTGCCAAGCTGCCGATCGCGACCAGCTTCGTGGTGCGTCAGGTCGGAACGTAAGGAGCACACACCATGAAAGCATCCGAACTGCGCGACAAAGATGTCGCCGGGCTGAACCAGGAGCTCTCCGAGCTGCTGAAGGCCCAATTTGGCCTGCGCATGCAGAAAGCGACGCAACAGCTGCAGAACACCAGCCAGCTGAAGAAGGTGCGTCGTGACATCGCGCGTGTCCGCACCGTGCTGGGCCAGAAGGGGAACCAGAAATGACTGAAGCCGCAACGTCCCTGAAGCGCACGCTCGTCGGTCGCGTTGTCAGCAACAAGATGGACAAGACCGTCACGGTCCTGATCGAAAACCGCGTCAAGCACCCGCTGTACGGCAAGTACGTGGTGCGCTCGAAGAAGTACCACGCGCACGACGAAGCCAACCAGTACAACGAAGGCGACAAGGTCGAGATCACGGAATCGCGTCCGCTCTCCCGCACCAAGTCGTGGGTGGTGTCGCGTCTGCTTGAAGCTGCACGCGTGATCTAAAACAACAGCGAGCAGTTTGCTGTTGCAAGACCGAGATTATGTGATATAGTCTCGGTCTTTCCCTTTGTGAGGGTGGCCGGCAAATATGCTGGTGGCTCGGGTGAAGGGGAAAAGCGAATGGGCCAGGCGGCAATCGCCGTCGGGCAGCTACCGACTTCAAGTTGATCAACCCAATCGCAGTTGGCGCAATGCCAGCAGCCGGCGGGACCAAGACTGATCGCCTCTGCGCATTGTGCGTTTGGCGAATTAAGTTGGGACGAGAACACCATGATTCAGACAGAAAGCCGGCTCGAAGTGGCCGATAACACGGGTGCGCGTGAAGTCATGTGCATCAAGGTGCTGGGCGGTTCGAAGCGCCGCTACGCCAGCGTCGGCGACATCATCAAGGTCAGCGTCAAGGATGCTGCCCCGCGTGGTCGCGTGAAGAAGGGCGATATCTACAACGCCGTGGTGGTGCGTACCGCCAAGGGCGTGCGCCGTCCCGACGGCTCGCTCATCAAGTTCGACGGCAATGCCGCCGTGCTGCTGAACACCAAGCTTGAGCCGATCGGCACCCGTATCTTCGGGCCGGTCACTCGCGAACTCCGTACCGAGCGCTTCATGAAGATCGTGTCGCTCGCGCCGGAAGTGCTGTAATCGGAGGCCGCATGAACAAGATTCGCAAGGGCGATCGCGTCATCGTCCGTACCGGTAAAGACAAGGGCAAGCAAGGTACCGTGCTGGCCGTACTCGCCGAGCATGTGACGGTTGAAGGCGTGAACGTTGCCAAGAAGCACGTGCGCCCGAACCCGATGCTGGGTACGACGGGTGGTGTGGTCGACAAGGTCATGCCCATCCATATTTCGAACGTTGCGCTCGTGGATGCCAATGGCAAGCCGTCGCGCGTCGGCATCAAGGTTGAAGGCGGCGTGAAGACGCGCGTGCTGAAGACCACTGGTGCTGCCGTCGGCGCTTGATTCTGGGCAATAGAGAGGAGTTGAGCATGACTGCACGTCTGCAAGAGTTTTACAAAGAGAAGGTTGTGCCCGAGCTGATCAAGCAGTTCGGCTACAAGTCCGTGATGGAAGTGCCGCGCATCACCAAGATCACCCTGAACATGGGTCTTGGCGAAGCCATCAATGACAAGAAAGTCATCGAGCACGCCACGGGCGACCTGATCAAGATCGCTGGCCAGAAGCCCATCGTGACGAAGGCCCGCAAGGCTATCGCCGGCTTCAAGATTCGCCAGGGTTACCCGATCGGTACGATGGTCACGCTGCGTGGCCAACGTATGTATGAATTCCTGGACCGCTTCATCACTGTGTCGCTGCCCCGCGTGCGCGACTTCCGTGGTGTGTCGGGCAAGGCATTCGATGGTCGTGGCAACTACAACATCGGTGTGAAAGAGCAGATCATTTTCCCCGAGATCGAATACGACAAGATCGACGCACTCCGTGGTCTGAACATCAGCATCACGACGACTGCGAAGAACGACGAGGAAGCGAAGGCGCTCCTCAACGCGTTCAAGTTCCCGTTCCGTAATTAAGGGGTTACCGTGGCTAAATTGTCTCTGATCGAACGCGAGAAGAAGCGTGCCAAGCTCGTGGCCAAGTACGCTGAGAAGCGCGCCGCTCTCGAAGCCATCGTGGCCGACCAAAGCAAGTCGGAAGAAGAGCGCTACGAAGCGCGTCTGAAGCTGCAAGCGCTGCCGCGCAATGCAAATCCGACTCGTCAGCGCAACCGCTGCTCGATCACCGGTCGTCCCCGCGGTACGTTCCGTAAGTTCGGCCTGGCGCGTAACAAGCTCCGCGAGATCGCCTTCAAGGGCGAGATCCCGGGTCTGACGAAAGCCAGCTGGTAATCACGCACAGGCTACAGGAGAAACAGTATGAGCATGAGCGATCCGATCGCCGATATGCTGACGCGTATCCGCAACGCGCAAGCGGTGGAAAAAGCGTCGGTGGTCATGCCGTCGTCGAAGCTGAAGGTGGCAATCGCCAAAGTCCTGAAGGACGAAGGCTACATCGACGAATTCGCCGTGACCGAGCAGGGTGGCAAGTCCACGCTGACGATTGGTCTGAAGTACTACGCTGGCCGCCCGGTCATCGAGCGCCTGGAGCGCGTCTCGAAGCCTGGTCTGCGTGTGTACAAGGGCCGTAATGAAATCCCGCAAGTGATGAACGGCCTGGGTGTCGCCATCATCTCGACCCCCCAGGGTCTGATGACGGACCGCCGCGCCCGCGCAACCGGTGTCGGTGGCGAAGTCATTTGCTACGTCGCCTAAGGGAGGGGAACCATGTCTCGCGTAGGTAAGGCTCCCATCGCGCTGCCCAAGGGCGCCGAAGTTAATTTCGCTGGTGGTCTGCTGACCGTCAAGGGCCCGCTGGGTACCCTGACGCAGCCGATCCACTCGCTGGTCAAGGTCACCACCGACAACGGCACGATCACGTTCGCGCCGGCAGATGAGTCGCGTGAAGCCAATGCGCTGCAAGGTACGATGCGCGCCCTGACGGCCAACATGGTCAAGGGTGTGACGACGGGCTTCGAGCGCAAGCTGAACCTGGTCGGCGTGGGTTACCGTGCTTCGGTTCAGGGTACTGCTCTGAAACTGCAACTCGGTTTCTCGCACGACGTGATCCATGAGATGCCGGAAGGCGTGAAGGCGGAAACGCCGACGCAGACCGAAATCATCATCAAGGGTTCGGACAAGCAAAAAGTTGGTCAGGTCGCCGCCGAAGTGCGTGGTTATCGTCCGCCGGAGCCCTACAAGGGCAAGGGTGTGCGCTACGCCGATGAGCGTGTGATCCTGAAGGAAACCAAGAAGAAGTAAGGGTGCACATCATGAACAAAAATGACTCGCGTCTGCGCCGTGCACGTCAGACCCGCCTGAAAATTGCGGAACTGAGCGTCGCCCGTCTGGCTGTGCACCGTACGAACCTGCACATTTATGCGCAGGTCTTCTCGGAAGATGGCACCAAGGTCCTGGCTTCGGCCTCGACTGCGGAAGCCGAAGTCCGCAAGGAACTGAACGGCAACGGTGGCAACACCGCTGCTGCCACCCTGGTGGGTAAGCGTATCGCTGAGAAGGCGAAGGCTGCCGGCATCGAAGCCGTGGCGTTCGATCGCTCGGGTTTCCGTTATCACGGTCGCGTGAAGGCTCTGGCCGACGCGGCACGCGAAGCTGGCCTGAAGTTCTAAGCCGGCATAGAGGATATCGTCATGGCAAAAATTCAACCTAAGGTCCAAGGGGACGAACGCGACGACGGTCTTCGCGAGAAGATGATCGCGGTCAACCGTGTGACCAAGGTGGTCAAGGGCGGCCGGATTCTCGGTTTCGCTGCTCTGACTGTGGTCGGCGACGGCGACGGCCGTATCGGCATGGGCAAGGGTAAGGCTAAGGAAGTCCCGGTGGCCGTGCAGAAGGCAATGGACGAAGCCCGTCGCAAGATGGTCAAGGTCCCGCTGAAGAACGGTACGCTGCAGCACGAAGTGGTTGGCAAGCATGGCGCCGCAAAGGTGCAAATGATGCCGGCGAAGGACGGTACTGGCGTGATCGCCGGCGGCCCGATGCGCGCCATCTTCGAAGTGATGGGCGTGACGAACATCGTGACCAAGTCGCACGGTTCGACCAATCCTTACAACATGGTGCGCGCAACGCTGGATGGCCTGCGCAAGATGAGCACCCCGGCCGAAGTTGCCGCCAAGCGTGGCAAGTCGGTCGAAGAGATCCTCGGCTAAGCCGAAGGGATAGGTGAACGATATGTCGCAGAAAACCGTGAAAGTCCAACTCGTGCGCAGCCTGATCGGTACGCGCGAAGACCACCGCGCCACGGTGCGCGGCCTGGGCCTGCGCCGCATGAACTCGGTGTCCGAATTGCAGGACACGCCCGCAGTGCGCGGCATGATCAACAAGGTGTCCTACCTGGTCAAGGTCATCGGCTAAGGCAAGACGGAGAAGAACATGCAACTGAATAACCTGAAGCCGGCAGCCGGCTCCAAGCACGCCAAGCGCCGCGTTGGTCGCGGTATTGGTTCGGGCCTGGGCAAGACGGCTGGTCGTGGTCACAAGGGTCAGAAGTCGCGTTCGGGTGGTTTCCACAAGGTCGGCTTTGAAGGCGGCCAGATGCCCCTGCATCGTCGTCTGCCCAAGCGTGGTTTCACCTCGCTGACCAAGGAATTCACCGCTGAAGTGCGTCTGGGCGACCTGGCGGGCCTGCCGATCGAAGAAATCGATCTGCTGTCCCTCAAGCAAGCCGGCCTCGTTGGCGAGATGGTCAAGAGCGCCAAGGTGATCCTGTCGGGCGAAATCGACAAGAAGGTAACTCTGAAGGGTATCGGCGCGACGGCTGGGGCGAAAGCTGCAATCGAAGCGGCTGGTGGCTCGCTGGCCTAATAGCCTGCTGTTTTACACTGACGGAGCATCCGTTTGGCCACGGCGAAACCTAATGTGATGGCCCAGGCCAAGAACACGGCCAAGTACGGCGATCTTCGCCGTCGGCTGGTGTTCCTGGTTCTGGCACTGCTGGTGTACCGGATCGGCGCGCACATTCCTGTGCCGGGTATCGATCCGGATCAACTGGCGCAGCTTTTCCAACGGCAGTCGGGCGGCATCCTCGGGATGTTCAACCTGTTCTCCGGCGGCGCGCTGTCGCGTTTCACGGTGTTTGCGCTGGGGATCATGCCGTACATCTCGGCGTCGATCATCATGCAGCTGCTGACGATCGTGTTGCCGCAGCTGGAATCGTTGAAGAAGGAAGGCCAAGCCGGCCAGCGCAAGATTACGCAGTACACGCGCTACGGTACGGTCGTCCTGGCAACGTTCCAGGCGCTGGGAATTGCAGTGGCACTCGAAGCGCAGCCGGGTCTGGTTTTGGATCCGGGTCTGATGTTCCGGGCCACCGCTGTGATTACGCTGGTGACGGGCACGATGTTCCTGATGTGGCTGGGTGAGCAGATCACCGAGCGTGGTCTGGGCAACGGGATCTCGATCATCATTTTCGGCGGGATTGCTGCAGGGCTGCCCAACGCGATCGGCGGGTTGTTTGAGCTGGTACGTACGGGGTCGATGGGGATTTTCTCAGCGATCCTGGTCGTGGCGATTATTGGTGCGGTGACGTTCCTGGTCGTGTTCATTGAACGTGGTCAGCGCAAGATCCTCGTCAACTACGCCAAGCGGCAGGTTGGTAACAAGATTTATGGCGGACAGTCGTCGCATTTGCCGCTGAAGTTGAATATGGCTGGGGTGATTCCGCCGATCTTCGCATCGTCGATCATTCTGTTCCCGGCCACGATCGCGGGCTGGTTTACAGCCGGTAACTCGACGAATCCGGTTGCACGGTTCGTCAAGGACTTGGCGGCGACGTTGTCGCCGGGTCAACCGGTGTACATCCTGCTGTATGCGGCGGCGATCATCTTCTTCTGTTTCTTCTACACCGCGCTGGTCTATAACAGCCGGGAAGTGGCGGATAACCTGAAGAAGAGTGGGGCGTTCATTCCGGGCATCCGTCCGGGCGAGCAAACCACGCGGTATATCGACAAGATTCTGGTGCGTCTGACCCTGGCGGGAGCGATCTATATCACGCTGGTGTGTCTGTTGCCGGAGTTCTTGGTGCTGCGCTGGAACGTGCCGTTCTACTTCGGTGGGACGTCCCTGTTGATCATCGTGGTCGTCACGATGGACTTCATGGCACAGGTGCAGTCCTACGTGATGTCTCAGCAGTACGAGTCTTTGATGAAGAAGGCGAATTTCAAGGGAAACCTGACGCTCCGCTAGGAGTGCTCGCACGAACCTGAAGGGACATGGCTAAAGATGACGTGATCCAGATGCAGGGCGAGGTACTGGAAAACCTCCCCAACGCAACGTTTCGCGTCAAGCTAGAGAACGGCCACGTAGTGTTAGGCCATATTTCCGGCAAGATGCGCATGCATTACATCCGCATCTTGCCCGGGGACAAGGTGACGGTCGAATTGACCCCGTATGATCTGTCCCGCGCGCGCATCGTATTCCGGGCGAAGTGAGCGGACTGGAATTGAAGGAAGAGGAAAATCATGAAAGTGCTGGCTTCTGTTAAGCGCATTTGCCGCAACTGCAAAATCATCAAGCGCAAGGGCGTGGTGCGTGTGATCTGCTCGTCGGACCCGCGTCATAAGCAGCGCCAAGGCTAATTTCGCAAAGAGGATTGACGAATGGCACGTATCGCAGGGGTCAATATCCCCAACCACAAACATACCGTGATTGGCTTGACGGCGATCTACGGTATCGGCCGCTCGCGCGCTCAGAAGATTTGCGAGGCTACTGGCATCCCGACCGACAAGAAGGTCAAGGACCTGACGGATCCGGACCAGGACGCGCTGCGTAAGGAGATCGAGAAGTTCCTCGTTGAAGGCGATCTCCGCCGCGAAACGACGATGAACATCAAGCGCCTGATGGATCTGGGCTGCTACCGTGGCGTGCGCCACCGCAAGGGCCTGCCGATGCGTGGTCAGCGTACCCGCACCAATGCCCGTACCCGTAAGGGTCCGCGCAAGGCCGGCGTCGCGCTCAAGAAGTAATCCGTCGGGTAAAGGATAGGAACTATGGCAAAAGCAGCGAATACCGCCGCCCAGCGCGCGCGTAAGAAGGTTCGCAAGAACGTCGCCGACGGCATCGCGCACGTTCACGCGTCGTTCAACAACACGATCATCACGATCACCGACCGTCAGGGCAACGCTCTGTCGTGGGCGACTTCGGGTGGCCAAGGCTTCAAGGGCTCGCGTAAGTCGACGCCGTTCGCCGCCCAGGTGGCTGCTGAGAGTGCTGGCCGCGTGGCGCAGGACCAAGGCATCAAGAACCTGGAAGTGCGCATCAAGGGCCCGGGCCCGGGTCGTGAATCGGCTGTCCGTGCACTGAACAACCTGGGTATCAAGATCCAGTTGATCGAAGACGTGACGCCGGTGCCGCACAACGGCTGCCGTCCGCCGAAGCGTCGTCGCATCTAAGCGATTCGACCGGCCGCGCCGCTGTTGGCGAGGTCGGTCTGCGGGTGCTATACTTGCCCGCTTGCCTGTCTTCCGGTTTTTCCGGAAGGCGGGTTTCGTCTTTTCATAAGCCCACTGTTCGCAGCGGTCCTGTTGCTGGGACTGAGCAAGCGAACCATCCGAGGCCTCTGCGCCCCGGATGACTGATAACGAAGGAACACAACGTGGCACGCTATACCGGCCCCAAGGCGAAACTGTCTCGCCGCGAAGGTACTGACCTTTTCCTGAAGAGCGCACGCCGCTCGCTCGCCGACAAGTGCAAGCTGGACAGCAAGCCTGGTCAGCACGGCCGCACTTCCGGCGCTCGCACCTCCGACTACGGCAACCAGCTGCGTGAAAAGCAGAAGGTCAAGCGCATCTACGGCGTGCTGGAACGTCAATTCCGCCGCTACTTCGCAGAAGCCGATCGCCGCAAGGGCAACACGGGCGAAACCCTGCTGCAACTGCTGGAGTCGCGTCTGGACAACGTCGTTTACCGCATGGGCTTCGGCTCGACGCGCGCAGAAGCTCGTCAGCTGGTGTCGCACAAGGCGATCCTGGTGAACGGCCAAGCTCTGAACGTTCCGTCGGCTCAGGTCAAGTCGGGCGACGTGATCGCCATCCGCGAAAAGTCGAAGAAGCAAGTGCGTATTGCTGAGTCGCTGACGCTGGCTGAGCAGACTGGCTTCCCGATCTGGGTGAGCGTGGACGCCAAGAAGATGGAAGGCGTCTTCAAGCAGGCTCCGGATCGTGCAGATATCGCTGGCGATATCAACGAAAGCCTGATCGTCGAACTGTATTCGCGTTAATGACGACGCCCGTACCGCAAGGTGCGGGTTCGTGTGCCTTTCTGGGGACGCTCATCGTCAACGACATTGCGTTCTTGCGCCGGCAGTACTCCGGTGCAGAGCCGATCCGATTCGTTACGTGCCGCAACGCGATTGCGGCACGTGCGTCTTCCGTCGCAATGTTTGTGATGGAACCTTTCCAGTCCAATCCGTCAGCCTTATCGGTGTAACGAGCCGAGGGTATTGAAATAGGACAACCTAATGCAAACAGCACTCCTGAAGCCCAAAATTATTGCGGTTGAGCCGCTTGGCGATCATCACGCGAAGGTCGTCATGGAACCGTTCGAGCGCGGCTACGGCCACACGCTCGGTAACGCGCTGCGCCGCGTGCTGCTGTCGTCGATGGTCGGCTATGCTCCGACCGAAGTCACGATCGCTGGGGTCGTCCACGAATATTCCACCATCGATGGCGTGCAGGAAGACGTCGTCAACCTGCTGCTGAACCTGAAGGGCGTGGTGTTCAAGCTGCACAACCGTGATGAAGTCACGGTGTCGCTGCGCAAGGAAGGCGAAGGTGTGGTGACCGCCGCCGATATCGAGCTGCCGCACGATGTCGAAATCATCAATCCGGGTCACGTCATCGCGAACCTGTCGGCAGGTGGCAAGCTGGACCTGCAACTGAAGGTCGAGCAAGGCCGGGGCTACGTGCCGGGCAACGTTCGCAAGTTCGGCGATGAGTCGAGCAAGGTCATCGGCCGTATCGTGCTGGACGCCTCGTTCGCGCCGGTGCGCCGCGTGTCGTACGCAGTTGAGTCTGCCCGTGTGGAGCAGCGAACTGACCTCGACAAGCTGGTGATGAACATCGAGACCAACGGTGTGATCTCGCCGGAAGAAGCGATTCGCCAGTCGGCTCGCATTCTGGTTGATCAACTGTCGGTGTTTGCTGCGCTGGAAGGTACCGAGAGCGCTGCTGAGGCCGCCGCCGCCCGCGCACCGCAGATCGATCCGATCCTGCTGCGTCCGGTCGACGATTTGGAACTGACCGTGCGTTCGGCCAACTGCCTGAAGGCCGAAAACATCTACTACATCGGCGACCTGATCCAACGTACCGAGAACGAACTGCTCAAGACCCCGAACCTGGGTCGGAAGTCGCTCAACGAGATCAAGGAAGTCCTCGCATCGCGTGGCCTGACGCTCGGCATGAAGCTCGAGAACTGGCCGCCGGCAGGTCTCGAGAAGTAAGTTGTCATTGTCGGCCGGTGCGAGAGCATCGGCCGGTTTTCCGCCATCGCTGTTTGGGTGGCTTATTGTCAAGGCTACCGGCCCGCGCCACGCCATGTTGTATGAGCGGCGGCGATAGAAGAGCTGGTTAAACACTTTTAAGAAGGAATCATCATGCGTCACCGTCATGGTTTGCGGAAACTGAACCGCACCTCGTCGCACCGTCTCGCGATGCTGCGCAACATGTCGAACTCGCTGCTGCAGCACGAGCTGATCAAGACCACCCTGCCGAAGGCCAAGGAGCTGCGCAAGGTTGTCGAGCCGCTGATCACGCTGGCCAAGAAGGACACCGTTGCCAACCGCCGTCTGGCATTCGCCCGCCTGCGCGACCGCGACATGGTTACCAAGCTGTTCAACGAGCTGGGCCCGCGTTTCGCCACCCGTCCGGGCGGCTACACCCGTATCCTGAAGTTCGGCTTCCGCCAAGGCGACAATGCGCCGATGGCACTGGTCGAGCTGCTCGATCGTCCGGAAGTTGCCGAAGCTGTGGAAGTCGACGGCGCTGCTGAATAAGCTTTGCCCAGGTTTGCCAGTGCGACATGGCGTCGCGCTGGGCAAGCTGCAGGATGCGTGCTTCTGTGCGCATTACAATGAAGCCAGGATTCACATCCTGGCTTTTTTGTTGCCCATTTTTTGCGTTTGCCTGTCGGAAAGCATCCGTGAGGTACCTATGTCTGCCGGAACCGAAGTGCTGCTGGTGCTGACCAACCTACCCGATGCCGACAGCGCGGATCGCGTAACCAAGGTCGTCCTGGAATCTCGTGCAGCAGCGTGCGTCAATCGCTTGCCGGCTTGTGCGTCGACGTATTGGTGGAATGGTGCGATCGAGCACGCTGCCGAGATTCCTCTGCTGATCAAGACCACGCGCGCAGCCTACCCGGCATTGGAAACCGCGCTGCGCGAGGCCCATCCGTACGAGGTCCCTGAGATCATCGCTGTGCCGCTCGCGGCCGGGTTGCCTGCGTATCTCGCGTGGGTCGCCGATGAAACGCGCCTGCGCTCCAACTGATGTTCGATTGCCGTTGATATGACTTTCTCTTCGTTCCGGTCCGTGCGGTGCATGGTGCAGTGCCTATTGCTGCTGGTCGCCATGGCGACGGTGTGCGTGTCCGCGCATGCTGCCGACGATTTCCTGCCGCCTGAACAGGCATTTCGCTTTTCGGCCGCGCAAGTCGATGGCCAAACTGTCGAAATCAAGTTCGCCATTGCCGATGGCTACTACATGTACCGCGAGCGTTTCGCGGTCGCGGCGGATCCGGCAACCACCACGCTGGCGCTTTCCGATATGCCGGCGGGCAAGGTCAAGTTCGACGAGACGTTCAACAAGGACGTCGAAACCTATCGCCATGAAGTCGCATTCCATGTAAAGACGCAGAACGCGACGGCGCCGTTCACATTGATCGTCACGTCGCAGGGGTGCGCGGATCAGGGCCTGTGTTATCCGCCGATGAAGAGCCGATTCCATGTCGAGCCTGCTGCAGCGTCGCCGAGCGCGTCGTCCGTGGGCAGTGGCGAGACCAGTTCCGGCGACGCACTCGGCCGCATCGCCAGCACGCTGGGCAGCGGCAACCTCGGCGCGATTGCGGCGTTGTTCTTCGGGCTCGGGCTGTTGCTGACCTTCACGCCGTGCGTGCTGCCAATGTTGCCGATCCTGTCGGCGATCGTTGTCGGCGAGCACGCGACGCGTTCCCGCGCCGCTTTCGTGTCGATTGCGTACGTGTTGGGTATGGCCGTGGTCTATACCGCGGTGGGCGTGGCAGCGGGCTTGGCGGGACAGGGCCTGCAAGCGGCGTTGCAGAACGCGTGGGTGCTGGGCGCATTCGCCGTATTGATGGTGGTGCTGTCGCTGTCGATGTTCGGTCTGTATGAATTGCAGTTGCCGGCGGCCTGGCGCGATCACCTGACAAAAGCCTCCAGCAAGCATGGTGGTGGCGAGATTGCGGGAGCAGTCGTGATGGGCGCGCTTTCGGCGTTGATCGTGTCGCCGTGCGTCACACCGGCATTGGCCGGCGCGCTGGCCTATATCGCGCAGACCGGCAACGCCGCGATCGGCGGTATGGCGCTGTTTGCAATGTCGATCGGCATGGGCGTGCCGCTTGTGCTCGTGGGTGTGGGGGCGGGCAATTTGCTGCCGCGCGCCGGTCATTGGCTGATCGTCACCAAGGCTGTGTTCGGTTTCATCCTGCTGGCTGTGGCGTTGTGGATTGTGCAGCCCGTGTTGCCCGCGTGGGCAGTGATGGTCGCGTGGGGCGGGTTGCTGATCGGCGCCGCCGTGTTTCTGCGGACCTTCGATTCGTTGCCCGACGGCGCTGGCAACGTGCAGCGCCTGGGCAAGGTTGCAGGGGTGGTGCTTGCGCTGGCGGGCGCCGCGCAACTGGTCGGTGTCGCCGCCGGCGGCCGCGATCCCCTCCAGCCGCTGTCCGGACTGGTTCGCGCGTCGGCAGGGACATCGGCGCAAGCCGAAACCCAGGGCGTGACATTTAAGCGCGTCAAGAGCATCACCGAACTCGACGCCGAAGTCCGCAATGCGAGTGCGTCCGGCCGTGCGGTGATGCTCGATTTCTACGCCGACTGGTGCGTCAGCTGCAAGGAAATGGAGCGCCTGACCTTTACCGATGCGCGGGTGCGCAAGGCGCTTGCCGATGTGGTGCTGCTGCAGGCCGACGTGACGGCCAACAATGCGGATGATCAAGCGCTGCTCAAGCGCTTCGGCTTGTTCGGCCCACCGGGCACGATCTTCTTCGATACGCACGGGCGTGAACTGAAGGCGCGCGTGGTGGGCTTTGAGCGTGCGGACACGTTTCTGGAAAGCCTGCGCCGCGCAATCGGCACGACGCAGGCGGTCAAGCCCACGGCTTGATTACGCGCGCAGCAGGCGGGCGGCGTCCAATGCGAAGTACGTCAGGATGCCATTCGCGCCGGCGCGCTTGAACGCCAGCAGCGATTCCAGCACGACCTTGTCGTGATCCAGCCAGCCGTTCTGCGCGGCGGCTTTCAACATCGCGTATTCCCCGCTGACCTGATAGACGTACGTGGGAAAGCGGAACTCGTCCTTCACGCGTCGCACGATATCGAGATACGGCATGCCGGGCTTGACCATCACCATGTCGGCGCCTTCGGCGATGTCGAGCGCCACTTCGCGCAGCGCCTCGTCCGAGTTGGCCGGGTCCATCTGGTAAGTCATCTTGTTGCTCTTGCCCAGATTGGCCGCCGAGCCGACCGCATCACGGAACGGGCCGTAGAACGCTGAAGCGTACTTTGCCGCGTAGGCCATGATGCGCGTGTAGATGTGATCGTCGTTCTCCAGCGCAAGGCGGATCGCGCCGATGCGGCCGTCCATCATGTCCGACGGTGCGACGATGTCCACGCCAGCCTCGGCTTGCACCAGCGCCTGGCGTATCAGAATGTCGACGGTCTCTTCGTTGAGCACGTAGCCATTGGCGTCGAGCACGCCGTCCTGGCCGTGGCTCGTGTACGGATCGAGCGCCACATCGGTCAGGATGCCCAGTTCAGGAAAGCGCGCCTTGAGGGCCTTCACCGCGCGCGGGATCAGGCCATCCGCATTGGCGGCCTCGATACCGTCCGGCGTCTTGAGGGAGGGCTCGATGACAGGGAACAGCGCCAGCACCGGAATGCCAAGCTGCACGCACTGCTCGGCCACGCTCAGCAACACATCGATCGACACGCGCTCCACGCCCGGCATCGACGGCACGGCCTGGCGCACGTTGGTGCCTTCGAGGATGAAAACGGGGTAGATCAGGTCGTCGGGAGTGAGGCGCGATTCGCGCATCATGCGGCGGGAGAAATCGTCGCGGCGCATGCGGCGCGGACGATGGTCGGGGAAGCTCGCGATCATTTCAGCAGACCCTAAGAACACACTGTGAAGTTTCGAAACCTTTGTCGCGATTATCCATCCTATGCACGGACAATGCGCCAGCGACGCTGATGCAGCGTCCCCCGCGGCTCCTCCCTGACGCGGGTTCCCATCGATGGCTCGATGGGGTCGTTACCCCCGTTGCGCGTTTGGCGACGGGGTTTTTTTTGCCTGTTCGGCTTGCGGCTGGGGCTCCAGCGCCTCGGGCAGGCACAGCCAGCCTGCGACAATTCGCTGCGCCTCTTCGATGCCGCGGCGCTTCAGGCTCGAGAACAACTGCACCGTCAGCGACACATCACCGTCGATCTGCGCACGGTAATCGGCCAGCACCTTGCGTGCCGCCATGAGCGCGCGCGAGGCGTCGTTGTTGGTCAGCTTGTCCGCCTTCGTGAGCAGCACGTGGATCGGCTTGCCCGTCGGCAGAAACCACTCGACCATCTGGCAATCGAGGTCGGTAAACGGACGGCGCGCGTCCATCATGATGACGAGCCCGGCAAGTTGCTGGCGCGCCTGGACGTAGTCGCCGAGCAGGTGAACCCAGTGCGATTTGGTCTCGCCGGGGGCTTCGGCATAGCCGTAACCGGGCAGGTCGACCAGGAAGCCGAGCGGGTCCTCCGCCTTGGCGGGCATCACCGAGAAGTAGTTGATGTGCTGCGTGCGGCCGGGCGTCTTACTGGAAAAAGCCAGCCGCTTCTGATTGCACAGGATGTTGATCGCGGTGGATTTGCCCGCGTTTGAGCGGCCCGCAAACGCGACTTCCGGCACGGCGGTCGCCGGTAAATCACGCAGATGATTGACGGTGATGAAGAAACGGGCTTGATGCAGGAGCGACATGCGCGGCAGTACCTGTAAACTGCAGTTCAGAACTGCGTGGTTGCTGCGCCGCGAGGTCGCATTGCAGAGGTGTTATTGTACAATACGGCGGTTTACGGACGTCCCCACCAGATCCGTCGCAGGACCGCCCCGAGGCCCGGGCCGGTCCGTTTTCATGCGCGGGACTGGCACGAGGAGAAGGGGGCGCCCGGCGCCGCAGGGTCCCGCATAGGGCGGCGCACGCAGCATTCGAAAACAATCTAAACAAGGTGTGCGAATGAACCGCATCGCGAACGTTTTTGCTGTCGCAGCGCTGTCCCTGGCATCGGCCTTCTCCGTGGCCCATGCCGAAGAGCAAAAAGTCGCCAAGGCCGACGCCGCGCGCGGCGAAACGATCTTCAACACCGGTGTGCCGGCCAATGGCGTGCCCGCGTGTACCAGTTGTCATGGCGCCGGCGGCAACAGCGCCATGAACGTCAACCCGAAGCTGGCCGGCCAGCACGCCGAATACATCGAAAAGCAGCTCAAGGATTTCAAGGCCAAGACGGACCGCAACCAGCCGGTGATGTCGCTGTATGCCGGCGCGCTGTCGGATCAGGACATGAAGGACATTGGCGCCTATCTGGGCAAGCAACCGGCTTGGAAGCCGGGTTCGGCCAAGAGCAAGGACACCATCGAACTGGGCCAGAAGCTGTATCGCGGCGGTGACGCCAAGCGCGGTATCGCGGCGTGCGCAGGCTGCCACGGCCCGACGGGTGCCGGCATCCCGGCGCAGTATCCGCGTATCGCAGGTCAGTTCTCTGAATACACCGAGGCTCAACTGGTTGCGTTCCAGAGCGGCGCCCGCAAGAACAGCGTACAGATGCACGACCTGGCCGGTCGCATGACGGCCCAGCAGATCAAGGCGGTGGCCGACTACATTGCCGGCCTGCGCTAATCTGCCGCACCCGGCCGTCATGTGACGGTCGCACAATCAATAAGAAGAACAGGGTGGCAATGCGCCTGGCATCGCCACCCTGTTTTCGTTTCTGAACAGGTTTCTTCCCCGCATGCCTTCGGTCTCCACTTCCGGCGTCCAGATCCGCTCCCGCCGTCGCGCGTTGCGCGAAACGGTCGAGCTGCTGTCGTCGATGCGCTTTGCGATCAGCCTGCTGACGGTGATCGCCATCGCCAGCGTGATCGGCACGGTGCTCAAGCAGAACGACCCGTATCCGAACTACGTCAACCAGTTTGGGCCGTTCTGGGCCGATGTATTCCGCTCGCTGACGCTGCCGACCGTCTATAGCGCGTGGTGGTTTCTGCTGATCCTGGCGTTCCTGGTGGTGTCGACCTCGCTGTGCATCGTGCGCAACGCCCCGAAGATGCTGGCCGACATGCGCGCCTGGCGCGAGAACGTGCGCGAGGGCAGCCTGCGCGCGTTCCATCATCGGGACGAATTTGACTCCCCAGTCGATACCGCCACCGTGACCGCACGCCTGGCCGCGCTTGCGCAGAACCGCGGCTTCCGTATCAAGGCGTTCGCCCGCGACGGTGGTGCGACGCTCATCGCGGCAAAGGCAGGGGCGGGCAACAAGATCGGCTACATCCTGGCGCATACGGCCATCGTCGTGATCTGCATCGGCGGCTTGCTCGACGGCGACATGATGATCCGCGCGCAGATGTGGTTTGGCGGCAAGTCGCCCATCAAGGGCAATGCGGTCATCAGCGATATCGGACCGGAGCATCGGCTGTCGACGTCGAACCCGGGCTTTCGCGGCAACGCTTTCGTGCCGGAAGGTTCGACGGTCAGCACGGCGATTCTGAACATTGCGGATGGCGCGCTGATCCAGGATCTGCCGTTCATGATCACGCTCAAGAAGTTCACCGTCGAGCATTACTCGACCGGCATGCCCAAGCTGTTCGCCAGCGACATCGTCGTGACCGACCGGCGCACCGGCAAGCAGACCGCTGCGCGCGTGGAGGTGAACAAGCCGTTTGTGTATGACGGCGTGGCGATCTATCAGTCGAGCTTTGAAGATGGCGGCTCCAAACTCAAGCTGATCGGCTATCCGATGCACGGTGACAACGCCAAGACGTTCGACATGTCGGGCGTCGTGGGCGAAAGCTCGAAGCTCACTGGCAAGGGCGGCGACTACACGGTCGAGTTCTCCGACTTCCGCCTGATGAATGTGGAAACGGTGACCGACGCCTCGGGCAAGCAGGACGCGCGCGGTGTCGGCAAGAAGGGCGGTGCGGAAAATGGTCTGCGCGCGGAGCTGGGCAACGTCACCAAGATGACGCGCGACCGCGATCTGCGCAACGTCGGCCCGTCCGTGCAGTACAAGCTGCGCGACGCCAACGGCCAGGCGCACGAGTTCAGCAACTACATGCTGCCGGTCACGCTCGATGGGCAATCGGTGTTCCTGGCCGGCATGCGCTCGCAGCCGGACGAGCCGTTCCGCTATCTGCGCATTCCCGCCGATGCGCAAGGCACCGTTGCCGACTGGATGCGCCTGCGCGCCGCGCTGCAGAATCCGGCGATGCGCGGCGAAGCGGCACGCCGGTTTGCGGTGCTCTCCATGCCCGGCGAAGAGCGCACGGAACTGCGCAAACAGTTGACGGAAAGTGCGCGTCGCGCGCTCGACCTTTTTGCCGGCGCTGCCGATGCCAAGGACGGCGCCTCCGTCGGTGCGCAGGGTGGTTTTGCCGCGGTCGCCACGTTCCTGCAGAAGTCGGTGCCCGAAGGCGAGCGAGAGAAGGCGGCCGATGTGCTGATGAAGATCATCAACAGCTCGATGTGGGAACTGTGGCAACTCGCCCGCGCGCAGGACGGCCAACCGGCACCCACCGTGGATGCCGCGGGCAGCCAGTGGTTGCAGAGCGCCATCAACGCGCTGTCGGACAACGTCTTCTACGGCGCACCGGTCTATCTGCAGTTGAGCGACTTCCAGCAGGTGCAGGCCAGCGTGTTCCAGCTCACACGTGCGCCGGGGAAAAACATCGTGTATCTTGGGTCGTTGCTGCTGGTGCTGGGCGTGTTTTCCATGTTCTACGTGCGAGAGCGCCGCTGGTGGCTGTGGATCCGGCCGCAATCCGGCCAGGCCAACGAAAGCGCCTCCGGCGCACATGTGCTGACCGCCATGTCGACCATGCGCCGCACGCTCGACTTCGACCGCGAGTTCGAGCGCCTCAAGCACGATATCCGTGCCGCGGCAGGCGCCCCAGCCGCCCTCGATGCCGCCAGTGCAGCGAGCATCGACCCCAAACCAACGAAGTGAGCAGGTGATGGAAGCGACCAATCCCCAAACGACCGTGGCGAGCGCTGATCTGGGTGCGCTGCAGCGTCCGTCGTATTTCCGCCGCCTGGGCTGGTTTGACTGGCTGTTTGCTGCAATGCTGGCCGCCGGCGCCGGTTACGCCTTCTCGCGCTACGGCGCCTACATGGACGGCTACGAACGCGGCATTCTCATTGCCGCCGTGCCCGCCTTCGCATGGCTGGGCTGGACGTGGAAGCCGGTGCGCGTGCTGACGATCGGCATCGCCGTGTTGTCGCTGTTCGGTATCTCGCAGTACGCCGGCGCCAATGGCCCGGATCTCGCCCGCGCCGAGCACGCCTTCTTCCTCAAGTACTTCCTCGCCAGCCAGTCGGCCATCCTGTGGATGAGTGCGCTGATCTTCCTGTCCACGCTGTTTTTCTGGATTGGGCTGGCGCTGCGCTGGGAAGCGGGCGGGGCCATCGGCAGCAAGCTGTGCTGGGCAGCGGTGGTGCTGGGCCTGACCGGCATGCTGGTGCGATGGTACGAGTCGTACCTGGTCGGCGCTGACATCGGCCACATCCCCATCTCGAATCTGTACGAGGTGTTCATCCTCTTTACGTTGATCACCTCGCTCTTCTATCTGTACTACGAGCAGCGTTACAAGACGCGCGCGCTGGGCCCCTTCGTGATGCTGGTGGTGTCGGCCGCCGTGGGCTTTCTGTTGTGGTACACGGTGTCGCGCGGCGCGCAGGAGATCCAGCCGCTGGTGCCGGCGTTGCAGAGCTGGTGGATGAAGATCCACGTCCCCGCCAATTTCATCGGTTACGGCACGTTCGCCCTGTCGGCCATGGTGGGCTCGGCTTATCTGCTGAAGGAGCGCGGCGTGCTGGCCGATCGTCTGCCGTCGCTCGAAGTCCTGGACGACGTGATGTATAAGGCCATCACCGTCGGCTTCGCGTTCTTCACCATCGCCACGATTCTCGGCGCGCTGTGGGCGGCCGACGCCTGGGGTGGCTACTGGAGCTGGGATCCGAAGGAAACCTGGGCGCTGATCGTCTGGCTGAACTACGCGGCGTGGCTGCACATGCGCCTGATGAAGGGTCTGCGCGGTCGCATGGCCGCCTGGTGGGCACTGATCGGCTTGCTGGTGACGACGTTCGCCTTCCTGGGCGTGAACATGTTCCTCTCGGGCCTGCACAGCTACGGCGAGCTGTAAGCCGTCAGTCACAAAAAAATCTCAGCGGACTGGAATAAAGACGCGCCTGGCGTGTTTACTGCTCAGTGAGGGCGCGATCGGCGTGCCCCTCCATCCAAGGAGAACAAGATGAGCCAGTCCGCAGCTTCCCAGAAGTGGTTCAACTCGCGCACCGCGCTGGCCAGCGCCGCGCTGCTCGCCGCCCTCGGTTTGGCGGGCTGCAGCGGCATGGGCATGGGGATGTCGTCCACGCCGTCCGCCGTGAAGGTGACCAACGGCACGCTGACCGATCAACACGGCATGGCGCTCTACACGTTCGACCGCGACGCCACGGCCGGCAAGAGCGCCTGCAACGGCAAGTGCGCCGACAACTGGCCGCCGCTGGCTGCCAATGACGCCGACAAGCCCTCCGGCGACTACACCATCATCACGCGCGACGACGGCAAGAAGCAGTGGGCCTATCGCGGCAAGCCGCTTTACCTCTGGACCAAGGACAAGATGCCGGGCGACCAGACCGGCGACGGCTTCATGAACGTTTGGCACATCGCCAAACCGTAAGCACGCCGCCGTCGCTCACGCCGCCATGTCCGATCTGGCCAGCCGGCTGATTGCGCTCACGCCACGCCTGCGCCGACACGCACGCGGCCTGGTGCGTGACGCGAGCCGTGCCGACGATCTCCTCCAGGACACATTGGAACGCGCCTGGCGTTACCGCTGGCGCTTCCAGCTGCGGCCGAGGTTGGGCCCGCTCGGTGCGATCGGCGCGAAGGATGAAAGCGACGGGCTGTTTGCCTGGCTCCTGACGATGATGCACCGGCTCCACCTGAATGCCGTGCGCCGGCCTGACCGGATCGAGCTGAGCGACGCACCCCCGGAGATTCCCGTCGATGACGACCCCGGCTTGCGCCGCGACCTGCTGCGCGCGCTGGCGACGTTGCCCGAAGACCAGCGCGCAGTATTGCTGCTCGTCGGTCTGGAGCAATTCGCCTACAAGGAAGCCGCCGACGTGCTGGGCGTGCCGGTCGGCACGGTGATGTCGCGGCTGTCGCGGGCGCGCGAGCGGATGCGTGTCGCGCTCGAGGGAGCGCCCGCCGCATCGGGTGCAATTGCGGCATCCGGCGATGCCAGCAGCGCAATGCTGCACCGCGTGAAGTGAGGCTCGCCATGTCCTCCAATTCCATTCATATCGACGAACTCCATGCGTATGCCGACGGCCGTCTGCCTGCGGCGCGCCGTGCTGCGGTGGAGGCTTATCTTGCCGCGCACCCCGGGGTCGCGGCTGAAGTTGCGGCTTGGCGCGAGACGGACGCGCAATTGCATCGCGCGCTCGATCCGCTGCTCAACGAACCGGTGCCGCAGCGTCGCATTCCGGCAGCGATCCTTGCGGCAGCACGTCGCCCCACGGCCGGCGGCTTCGGCGCGACGCGCGGCTGGGGCGTGGCGGCGCTCAGCGTGGCGTGTCTGGCCATCGGTTCCGGGGCGGGCTGGCTGAGCCGAGGTGCCGTCGAACGCACCCTGCCCATGCAACGGTTCGCCAACGATGCCCTCGTTTCGCACGTCGTCTTTTCGCCGGAGTCCAAACACATCGTGGAAGTGCCGGCCGACGAAGAGGCGCATCTGGTCACGTGGCTATCGCGCCGGCTTGACGCACAACTGCACGTGCCTGATCTGACATCGCTGGGCTACCGGCTCATCGGCGGGCGCCAGACGGTGGTGGCCGATGCGCCCACGGCCATGCTGATGTACGAGGGGCCGGGCGGCACGCGCATCTCCGTGCAGCTGCGGCGCATGCCGAACAACCGCGATACCGGCTTCCGGCTGGAGACGCTCGCGCCCGACAACCGTGTGCTGCAAGCAATCCATCCTGCGGCCGATCATCCGCCGCCGATGGCGTTCTATTGGGCCGATCACGGCCTGGGATTTGCGGTCGCCGGCCCGCTTGCCCGGGCGCAGTTGCTGGAAGTGGCGCAAGTCGTCTTTCGGCAGTACAGCGAATTCACCGGGCCGGCGTCGCGCAAGGAATAGCGCTACTTTTTTTTTTCGCTACGCGCTGTCAGGTCGGCAGCGCTGGCACGACCAACGCACATGGGACAGCGTTCCCGCACAACGAGGACCACGAATCATGTTGATCAAGACTGACCGCTGGCTGCGTGGCGACGACATCCCCGCCAGCGAGATCACACCGCAGCACATCTTCGAGCAGCGCCGCCGTTTCTTGGCCGCTGCCGCCATGGGTGCGGCCGGCGCGACGCTGGCGCCGTGGGCATCGCGCGAGGCTTTTGCCGCGAACCCTTCGCTGGCCAAGTTGCCCGGCAAACCGAATCCCGCGTACACGACCGTGGAGAAAGCCACCCCGTACGACCAGGTCACCACGTACAACAACTTCTACGAGTTCGGCACCGACAAGGCCGACCCGGCGCGCTATGCCGGCACGCTGCGCCCGCACCCGTGGCAAGTCAGCGTGGAGGGTTTGGTGAAAACCCCCAAAACCTACGACCTGGACGACCTGATGAAGCTCGCGCCGATGGAAGAGCGCGTCTACCGCCTGCGTTGCGTCGAGGGCTGGTCGATGGTGATTCCGTGGGTGGGCTTCTCGCTGGCCGAGTTGATCAAGCGGGTGGAGCCCCAGGGCAGCGCCAAGTACATCCAGTTCATCTCGCTGGCCGACAAACGGCAGATGCCCGGCATCAGCAGCCCCGTGCTCGAGTGGCCCTACAGCGAAGGCTTGCGCCTGGACGAGGCGATGCATCCGCTGGCGCTGCTTACCTTTGGCCTCTACGGCCAGGTGCTGCCGAACCAGAACGGTGCGCCCGTGCGCGTGATCGTGCCGTGGAAGTACGGCTTCAAGAGCGCGAAGTCCATCGTCAAGATCCGCTTTGTCGACAAGCAGCCGCCGACGAGCTGGAACATTGCCGCGGCCAATGAATACGGCTTCTATTCCAACGTGAACCCGAGCGTGGACCATCCGCGCTGGAGCCAGGCCACCGAACGCCGCATCGGCGAGGACAAAGGGGGTTTCGGTGGCCTGTTCGCGCCCAAGCGCAAGACGCTGATGTTCAACGGTTACGACCAGGTGGCCCCGCTGTACGCCGGCATGGACCTGCGTAAAAACTTCTGAGGCCGACATGACATTGCTGCCGCCGATGTTGGCGCCCAAGCCATTGCGTGTGGTGAAGGCGATCGTATGGATCGTGGCGCTGCTGCCGTTCCTGCGCATCGTCTTCCTGGGCGCGACAGACCAGTTCGGGGCCAACCCTCTGGAGTTCGTCACGCGCTCGACCGGTACGTGGACGCTGGTGCTGCTCTGCTGCACGCTGGCCATCACGCCGCTGCGCCGCATCACGGGCATGAATTGGCTGATCCGGCTTCGCCGCATGCTCGGGCTGTACACGTTCTTCTACGGCACGATCCACTTCCTGATCTGGTTGCTGGTCGATCGCGGACTCGATCCGGCGTCGATGTTGAAGGACATCGTCAAGCGGCCATTCATCACCGTCGGCTTTGCGGCGTTCGTGCTGATGATTCCGCTGGCGGCCACGTCGACCAACGCGATGGTGCGCAGGCTC
Organism: Ralstonia flatus; assembly: GCF_958439105.1. Lineage (NCBI taxonomy): Bacteria > Pseudomonadati > Pseudomonadota > Betaproteobacteria > Burkholderiales > Burkholderiaceae > Ralstonia > Ralstonia flatus. Next base: position 62,732 of record NZ_CAUDLI010000008.1, read on the forward strand.
GGCGGCAAGCGTTGGCAGTGGCTGCACCGGCTTGTCTACGTGACGGGCGTGCTGGGCATCCTGCATTACTGGTGGCACAAGGCCGGCAAGCATGACTTTGCCGAGGTGTCGATCTACGCCGCAGTGATGGCGGTGCTGCTGGGCCTGCGGGTGTGGTGGGCGTGGCGCTCGCAGCGCAGTGCGATGACCGGAGCCGCGATGCCAGCCCGCGATTGATGCCGATCGCGCCCACAAAAAAAGCCGACGTTTGCGCGTCGGCTTTTTCTTTGAGATGCGGGCTTACGCCGGGAACAGGTGCTCGCCGCGGATCAGGTCTTCAAAGCACTCGCGCTCGCGCGCCAGATGGACTTTGTCGCCATCGACGATGACCTCGGCCGCGCGATTGCGCGTGTTGTAGTTCGAACTCATCGTGAAGCCGTACGCGCCGGCCGACAGGATCGCGAGCACATCGCCCGGCTGCACCGCCAGCGAACGGTCGCGGCCCAGCCAGTCGCCGGATTCGCACACCGGGCCCACCACGTCGTAGACGACCGGCGCGCTTTGGCTGTCGCGTACCGGCACGATGTGGTGATACGCCTCGTACATCGCCGGGCGGGCCAGGTCATTCATGGCCGCATCGACGATGCAGAAGTTCTTGCTCGCGCCGGGCTTGAGGTATTCGACGCGCGTGAGCAGCAGGCCGGCGTTGCCCACCAGCGACCGGCCCGGCTCGAACAGCACGGCGCGATCGCCAAAGCCGCGCTGCTCGACGCGGTCCAGCAGCGTGCGCGCGAAGGCGGTGATGTCCGGCGGCGTCTCGTCCGTGTACGTGATACCCAGACCGCCGCCCACATCGATGTGCGCGAGGCGGATGCCCTCGGCGTCGAGCTGCGTCACCACGTCGAGCACCTTGTCGAGCGCATCCAGATAGGGTGACACCTCGGTGATCTGCGAGCCGATATGGCAGTCGATGCCGATCACGCGCAGGTTCGGCATCGCAGCCGCCGCGCGGTAGGTCGGCAGCACTTCGTCAAACGCCACGCCGAACTTGTTGCCCTTCAGGCCCGTCGAGATGTAAGGGTGCGTCTTGGCATCCACGTCCGGGTTGATGCGCAGCGACACGGGCGCGACCTTGCCCATCGATGCGGCCACGTCGTTCAGGCGGTGCAACTCGGGGATCGACTCCACGTTGAAGCACGCCACGCCGACTTCCAGTGCGAACCGCATTTCGTCCGCGCTCTTGCCCACGCCCGAGAACACCACCTTCGAAGCCTGTGCGCCAGCGGCCAGCACGCGCTTCAGTTCGCCGGCGGAAACGATGTCAAAGCCTGCGCCCAGCTGTGCGAACACCTGCAGCACGGCGAGGTTCGAGTTGGCTTTCACGGCGAACTGCACATGCGCGTTGCGGCCCTCGCACGCGGCGGCGTAGGCGCGATAGTTGCCCGTGAGGGCGGCACGCGAGTACACGTAGGTGGGCGTGCCGAACTGTGCGGCAATCGCGTCGAGCGCGACGCCTTCGATCATCAGCGCGCCTTCCTGGCGGATCAGGGACTCGGACATGAGGGAGAGCATTCTTGGCGTCGCACTGGATAAGGGCGTCGCCGGTTGAGCAAAAAAAGAGGGGATCAGCGGTTCGCGGGCACCGCGCTGGCCGCATCGGCGGCTGCGGGTTTGGCGCCCGGCACCGGGGGCTGCGGCACGGCGTTCGGGCCGGCGATGCCAGGGTCGGTGGTTTGCGGCGCGGTCGGCGCCGGCGGCACCTTGGGCATGTACAGCGGCCCGCGAATTCCGCAGCCGGATAGGCCTGCGACCGTCAGGGTCAGGCCGACAGTGGCTACAATGGCGGCGGTTCGTATCATCGGATGATGGTGCAGAAAGGATGCCCCAGGGGTGTGGCCCTTGCGGCGATCGGAGTCATATGGGACGAGGCGCCTGCTGGTCAGGACGGGCCGGAAAGGGCCGCCACGCAACGTCCGCGCAAGATTTTGGAGTGTAGCATGCCCCCCCTGAGCGAATCGGAGTTCCTGGCGCTGGCCGAGGCGGAACTCAGCCGCATCGAAAGCATCGTTGAAACGGCGGCCGACGAGGCCGATGCCGACATCGAGGTCAACCGCACCGGTAACGTGCTGACCCTTGAATTTGACGATGGCTCCAAGATCATCATCAACAGCCAGGCGCCGATGCAGGAACTGTGGGTGGCGGCGCGTGCGGGCGGTTTCCATTTCCGCCGCGGCGACGACGGCCGCTGGGTCGACACGCGCAGCAAGGAAGAGCTGTATGTGGCGCTCTCGCGCTATGTCAGCCAGCAAAGCGATGTGGATGTGACATTGGCGGCGGGCTGAGCGCAGCGCTCTCGTCGGATGCAAAAGAAAAGCCGCCCCGAAGGGCGGCTTTTTCATGGGCGCGACGTTCAGTTGCCGCGGAACATATCGAGAATCTTCTGTTTCTCCTGTTCCTGCGTCGGCGCCAGGTTGATGCCAGGCTGTTGTGACGGGTCGCCGCCCGGCGCCGAGGCTCCCGGCAGCGCATCGCCCAGGCCCACCGACGCCACGCCCTGACCGTTGGCGTATTCCTCGTAGGCCCAGTCGCCCGCCATCTGCACGACGCCTTCCGGCGGCTGGCGCTCGGTCTGCGGTTCGCCCTTCAGTGCGTAGCTCATGTAGTTGATCCAGATCGGCAGGGCCAGGCCGCCGCCGGTTTCGCGATCCCCGAGGCTGCGCGGGTTGTCGTAACCCATCCAGGCCACGCCGACCAGCTTGGGCGTGTAGCCGCAGAACCACGCGTCGAACGAGTCGTTGGTGGTGCCGGTCTTGCCGGCCATGTCGTTGCGGCCCAGTTTGACCTTGGCCTGGTAGCCCGTGCCGTTCGACACCACGCTGCGCAGGAGCGAATCCATGATGAAGTCGTTGCGCGGATCGATCACGCGCACGGCATCCTTGCCGGCGGTCATCGGATGGCTTTGCTGCACGACCGTCCCACGCGCATCGACCACGCGATCGATGATGTACGGGTTCACGCGGTAGCCGCCGTTGGCAAACACCGAGTAGCCGCTCGCCATCTGCAACATCGTCACCGAGCCGGCGCCAAGCGCCATGGGCAGATAGGCGGGGTGCCGATCGGCATCGAACCCGAAGCGCGTGATGTACTGCTGCGCGTACTGCGTACCGATCGCCCGCAGGATGCGCACCGACACCAGGTTCTTCGATTTCTGCAGCGCGCGGCGCATCGTCATCGGGCCGTCGTAGCCGCCGCCGTAGTTCTTCGGCTCCCACACCTGGCCGCCGGTGTCGCCCGTGGGGATGGAAAGCGGCGCGTCATTGATGACGGTAGAAGGCGAGAAACCCTTGTCCACCGCCGCCGAGTAGATAAACGGCTTGAAGCTCGAACCCGGCTGGCGCCAGGCCTGCGTGACGTGGTTGAACTTGCTGCGGTTGAAATCGAAGCCGCCGACCATCGAGTAGATCGCGCCCGTCTGCGGATCGAGCGACACGAAGCCCGAGGCCACTTCCGGCAACTGCGTGATCGACCACTTCTGCGTCTTCGGATCTTCGATCACGCGGATCACCGCGCCCGGGCGGAGCTTGATCTTCGGCTGCGCGTTGTTCGACAGCGCGGCCTGTGCAAAGCGCAGACCGTCGCCGGTCAGGTCGATCGTCTCGCCAGTCAGCATCGTTGCGCGCACCAGCTTGGGTGTCACGCTCACCACCACGGCCGATTGCAGATCGTCGCTGTTCGGGTGTTCCAGCAGGGCGTCGTCGATGGCCTGTTCGCGTTCCTCCGCATCGGAGGGCAGGTCGATGAACGCTTCAGGTCCGCGATAGCCGTGACGGCGCTCGTAGTCGAGAATGCCGCGACGCACGGATTGATACGCGACATCCTGATCGGCCTTGCGCAGCGTCGTGTAAACGTTCAGCCCACGCGTGTAGGTTTCTTCGCGGTATTGCGCGTACATGAGCTGGCGCACCATTTCAGCCACGTATTCGGCGTGCACGTCGAATTCATGGCCTTCGCCACGCACCGGCAGTTGCTCATTGATGGCCTGCGTGTACTGCTCCGGCGTGATGTAGTGCAGGTCGCGCATGCGCTGCAGGATGTATTCCTGACGCACCTTCGCGCGCTTTGGGTTCACGACCGGGTTGTACGCTGACGGCGCCTTCGGCAGGCCGGCCAGCATGGCCGCTTCGGCCAGGGTGATGTCCTTGATGTTCTTGCCGAAGTAGATCTGCTCGGCGCTTGCAAAACCGTACGCGCGCTGGCCCAGGTAGATCTGGTTCATGTACAGCTCCAGGATCTGATCCTTTGTCAGGCTCGCCTCGATCTTGTACGAGAGCAAGATCTCGTAGATCTTGCGCGTGTACGTCTTCTCGCTGGACAGGAAGAAGTTGCGCGCCACCTGCATGGTGATGGTCGACGCGCCTTGCGACAGGCCGCCATGCAGGTTCGCCAGGCCCGCGCGCAGCACACCGATGAAGTCGACGCCGCCGTGCTCGTAGAACCGGTCATCTTCGATGGCCAGGACTGCGCGCTTCATCACGTCGGGCATCTGCGTGATCGGCACGAAGCTGCGACGCTCTTCACCGAATTCGCCGATGAGGACGTTGTCGGCGGTGTAGACACGCAGCGGAATCTTCGGTCGGTAATCGGTGATGGCGTCGAGCGACGGCAGGTTGGGCGCGGCGACGAGCAGGGCGTAGCCCAGCAGCAGCGCGCCGACGACCCCCATGGCAACGAACAGGCCGAGCATCCAGAGAAGCAGTCGCGCCCACAGTGGGCGGCGGGCCTTGGGCGGCTTGGGCGAAGCTGGGGTGGTTTGGGCAGTAGCCATTACAGGTGGGCACCGGGGGTGTCAGTCAGCGTGGCGGCGATTATATCGTTGAGGCTTCGGCGGTCCGGCTGCCTCGGACGTAACAGCACGTAACCACTGTCACCTCAGCGGATGAGCCAGCACTTGTGCGCCGTGCCATGCACCGTGCGGGTGTAGATTGTGCGCCGGCGGTATCTTGATTCAAGGCGGCTAAGAATCCGCCGTTAGAAGTAGACGGAGCGGAAATCAAGTCAGACGAAAGGGGTATCCCCCGACCGTGGGGTTTTGACAACGCTTTCGGAAGGGCATGGCGCGAAATGCATCGCGCCCCGCCTGAGCGTTTGCCTGTTCTAAAGGATTTTGTGAGAATCCAGCAGCAAATCTAAGCAGGCTATGGCGCACGTTGGATTTGCGACGGGCGCCAGGGTTCAAAAAACTATAAACGGTGGGGTGTCTCTGTGCGACGGGGTTTGTTGTCCGGCCTGCTGCGCCGCAATATCGTCGGGATAGATATCGGGTCTTCCAGCGTCAAGGTGGTGGAGTTGTCCGCCAACGGCAAGCAGGGGGATTTCCGTCTCGAAAAATGCGCCAGCGAGCTGATTGAACGCAGTGCCGTCGCTGACGGCAATCTGGTGAATATCGATGCGGTGGGCAATGCGCTCAAGCGCGCCATCGCCAAGGCCGGCATTCGCGGCAAGGAAGCCGTGCTTGCCATTCCCGCGAGCCTGACGGAATCGCAAACCGTCAGCCTGCCCGACAACCTGACCGAAGACGAGCTCTTCGTGCAGGTCGAGAGCGAAGCCAACCGGCTGTTTCCGCCCTCGCAGAACGTCAATTTCGACTATGTCGTGATCGGTCCGTCCGAAACCGAAGGCGGGATCGGCGTGCGCGTCACGGCAACGGTGTCCGAGCGCGTGACCGAGCGGGTGACCGCCGCCGAGATGGCCGGTCTGAAAGCGATCGTCATGGACGTGGAGGAAAACGCCATCCAGCGCGCCATGACGCACATGCTCGCCGTGAAGCCGGACGCCACCGAAACCGAGACGCGCGACATGCCCGTCGTGGCGATGTTCCACCTGGGTGGTGCGCGCTCGCACGCATTGTTCTACCAGGGCTGGAAGGAGTTGTACGAGCAGCCGATGTCGGGCTCGGGCGACCAGCTTACGCAGAGCATTTCGCGTCTGTTCTCCCTCGATCTGCTCAAGGCCGAGGTGAAGAAGCGCAAGAACACGCTGCCCGACGAATACCGCAGCCAGCTGCTCAAGCCGTCGCTTGAGACGCTGGCCATGGAAGTCGGTCAGGCCATCCAGAACTTCCTGTCGACCTCGAGCGTCGGTCGCGTCGACGAGATCGTGCTGTCGGGCGGCCACGCATCGTTGCTGGGCGTACAGACCGCCATCCAGCAGCAGACGCAGATCAATACGACGCTGGCCAATCCGTTCGCCAATATGGGCGCGGCCAAGAACGTCAACGCGCGCTATCTGCAGCGCGATCTGCCAGCCTACATCGTCAGCGCGGGCCTCGCCCTGCGCGGGCTGCAATAAGGAGCTGACGATGGCCAATGAAAGCGCGAATGCCGTGAATGCGCTGCCAAGCGTGAACCTGCTCCCGTATCACGCGGAGCGACGTGCCGGTAAGCGCAAGAAGGTGTACATGAGCCTCGGCGCCGCCGCTGCCGTGGGTGCGGTGGTGGTGTTCCTGGGCGGCATGGTGATCGATCACCAGACCGAAGAGGCGCAACGCATCAACGACATCCTCACGCAGAAGAACGCGGAGATGGACAAGCAGATCGCCGAGGTCAACACCCTCAAGAAGGACATCGACGACTTGCTGCAACGTCAGCAGGCCGTGGAAAGTCTGCAAAACCAGCGTAACCGCCCGGTGCAGTTGCTTGAGGAGCTGGTGCGCCAGGTGCCGGACGGCATCTATCTCACCTCGCTCAAGCAGGAAGGCGAGCGTTACACGGTATCCGGAGTGGCGCAGTCGAACGAGCGCGTGTCGGACCTGCTGCGCAACCTGGGCGCGGTGCCCTGGCTCGATCATGCCGAACTGGGCGAATCGGTGGCCACCACCATGACGAACAACCTGAAGGAACAGCGTCGGCTGTTCAACTTCACGATCCGCTTCCAGTGGAAGGCCGAACCGGCAACGCCGGCCAAGCCCGGTGCGGCCACGGCGGGGAAATAACCATGGCGCTCTCGACCGAAATTTCGTTGGAAGACCTGGTCAGCCAGTTCCGCGGCCTGAACCTGAACGAGCCGGAAACGTGGCCGATCGCGCCGCGGATCCTGTTCATGATTCTGTCCGCCGTCGTGGTGATCGGCCTGGGCTGGCAGTTTTATTGGAGCGGCAAGTTCGACGAACGCGACGCCAAGCGCACCGAGCAGGACAACCTGAAGGCGGCATACCAGAGCAAGCTCGCGCAGGTGGTGAACCTCGAAGCGCTGCGCAAGCAGAAGGCTGAAGTGGAGCAGCGTGTCGCGAAGCTGGAACTGCAACTGCCGAACAAGACCGAGATGGATGCGCTGCTGGCCGACGTCAACCATGCCGGTATCGCACGTGGGCTGACCTTCGACCTGTTCCGCCCGTCCGGCGCGGTGATCAAGCCTTACTACGCCGAGATCCCGGTTGCGGTGAAGGTGAATGGCCGCTATCACGACATGGCGCTCTTTGCTGCCGACGTGGCCGCGCTCTCGCGCATCGTCACGCTGCAGAACATCTCGCTGACAGGCACCAAGGATGGCGGCATGGTGATGGAAACGCGCGCCGAGGCCTACCGGGCGCTCGACGCCGACGAGCAGGCTGCACAGCGCAAGGCGAATGCTGCCGCCAAGGGAGGCGCCAAATGAGGGGCCGCACCGTGAGCCGTCGCCGCATGTCGCACGTTCTGCGTCTGTCGCCGCTGTGCCTGGCCGTTGTGCTGACGGCCTGCGGCGCGAGCGAAGACGATGAATTGCAGCAATGGATGCAGCAAGCGCGCCAGAGCGTCAGTACGACCGTGCCGCCGCTGCCCGAGCCCAAGCCTTACGCGCCGCGCGAATACACGACCACCAAGCAGACTGATCCGTTCAGCGTGCAGAAGGTGGCAGAACTGTCGCGCGCGCAGAACGAATCGCCGGAACCGAATCGCCGTCGCGAGCCGCTGGAAGACTATCCGCTGGAAGCCTTCAAGCTGGTCGGGACGATGAAGCGCAATGGCGAGACGGAAGGTGTCCTGTCTGTCGGGGACAAGACGCAGCATGTGCATGTGGGGCAGTACATCGGACAAAACTATGGTCGCATCGTCCGCATCGGAGACCAGGAACTCACCTTGCGTGAGCTGGTGCGCGAAGGCACGACCGAATGGAAAGAAAAAATGACGACCCTGAAAGTTCAGGAGAGCGCGCAATGACGATGCGTCTTGTGAAGGGCGGCCTCTCGCAGGCAGCCCGAGTGGCCCGGGGGGGCGCGGTGGCATGGCTTTCGCTGTGCCTGTTCATGGTGGCCGGCCAGGCCGCCGCTCAGCAGGCGGCGCCTGCAGCGGCCGTCTCCGGCAACACGATCGAAAAGGTGGAGCAGGCCACGGCCGGCGAATCCACCGTGGTGACGGTCACGCTCAAGAGCGCGCCGACCCAGAAGCCGGTGGAGTTCAGCACGCAGCAGCCAGCGCGCATCGCCATCGACTTCTTCGGGGCCAGCTTCGCGCAGGGCCGCGCCAATTACCAATACGGCGGCAAGCTGCTGCGTTCGGCGAACGTGGTGCAGATCGGCGACCGTACCCGCGTTGTGCTCGATCTCGCGCGCCAGACGCAGTACAAGTCGGAAGTGCGCGGAAACCAGTACGTGCTGACGCTGGAAGCGGCGCCGGTGGCCGCGGCTGTCGCGGCGCCGACGTTCTCCGCGCCGACGCCCGTCGCAGGCGCCGAGCGCCCGGCGGTGCGCAATGTTGACTTCCGCCGCGGCGAGGATCTCGCCGGCCGCGTCGTGGTCGACCTGTCGACGGCCAACTCGGCGATCAACATCGCCCAGCAAGGCCAGAACCTCGTCGTGGACTTCGTCGGTGCGACGTTGCCGCAGTCGCTGCGCCGTCGGTACGACGTGAGCGATTTCGGCACGCCCGTGCAGGCCATGCGCGCCACCGACAACGGGACCGGCGCCCGCCTGATCATCGAGCCGCGCGGCAACTGGCAGTACAGCTCGTATCAGACCGACACGCAGTTCGTCGTGGAAGTGCGTCCGACGAAGGAAGACCCGAACAAGCTGATTGCTGGTCCGGGCTACCGCGGTGAGCGCCTGTCGCTGAACTTCCAGAACATCGATGTGCGTTCGTTGCTGCAGGTCTTCGCAGACTTCACGAACCTCAACATCGTGACCAGCGACAGCGTGACGGGCACCCTGTCGCTGCGCCTCAAAGATGTGCCCTGGGATCAGGCACTGCAGATCGTGCTGGATTCGAAGGGCCTGGCGTCGCGTCGCAACGGCAACGTGCTGTGGGTCGCCCCGCGCGGCGAGCTGGCCACGAAGGAAAAGGCCGAGCTTGAGTCGCAGCAGCAAGTGACCGAGCTGGAGCCGTTGCGCAGCCAGGTGTTCCGCTTGAATTATCAGAGCGCTGGCGATGTGCGGAACATGCTGCTGGGCACGGGTGCTGCCGGCGGGGCAGGTGGTGCTGCTGGTGGTACGACTTCTCGGATTCTGTCCAAGCGCGGCTCGCTCACGGCGGATACGCGGACGAACCAGCTATTCGTCTCGGACATCCCGAGCAAGCTGGAGGAAGTGCAGGCGTTCCTGCTGAAGATCGACATTCCGGTGCGCCAGGTGATGATCGAAGCGCGCATCGTCGAGGCGGACGACACGTTCAGCCGCAACCTCGGCGCCAAGCTGGGCTTTGCCTCCAAGACCAACGGCGCCGGTTATGGCAATACCTACACCAACGTCGTGTCGCCTGTGACGCAAAACGCCACGTGGGACAACAGCCCCGCGATCAGCTTCCCGGCCAATGGCATCAACGGTGTGAACGCGGCAACCGTGGCCGTGAGCCTGTTCAACGCCGGTGCCGGCCGCTTCCTGGCGCTGGAGCTGTCTGCGCTGGAGGCTGATGGCCGCGGCAAGATCGTTTCCAGCCCGCGTGTGGTCACAGCCGACAACATCAAGGCGCTGATCGAGCAAGGTACGGAGATTCCGTACCAACAGGCGACCTCTTCGGGCGCGACTTCGGTACAGTTCAAGAAGGCCAACCTGAAGCTGGAAGTGACGCCCAAGATCACGCCGGACGGCAACATTTTCCTGGACGTGGACGTCAACAAGGACAGCGTGGGTATCCAGACCACCAACGGCTTCGCCATCGACACCAAGCACGTGCAGACGCAGGTGCTGGTCGAGAACGGCGGCACGGTCGTGATCGGCGGTATCTACACGCAGAATGAGCGGACCGACATCAACAAGGTGCCGCTGCTGGGCGACATTCCGGTGCTGGGCAACCTGTTCAAGAGCACCAACAAGATCAACAACCGCACCGAGTTGCTGGTCTTCCTGACGCCGCGTGTGCTGTCCGATCAACTGTCGCTGAAGTAACCGACGGCGGCGTTTCGATCAAAAAGCCCGGCCTCCTGAATGGAGCGCCGGGCTTTTTTGTGTCCTGCGGCGCGGTTTGTGCAGGATGGTGACCAAATGCCACTACAATCAGGCTCAAATTCCTGATTTCACGCGATTTTGTCTGTTTCGAACGTATTTTTCGTCGGCTTGATGGGCGCGGGCAAGACCACGGTCGGCCGGGCGGTGGCGCGTCGGCTCGATCTGCCGTTCTTCGACTCCGACCATGAGATCGAAGCGCGCTGCGGTGTGCGGGTGCCGGTCATTTTCGAGCACGAAGGCGAGGTCGGTTTTCGCGATCGCGAAACCCACATGATCGACGAGCTGACCGCGCGCGACGGCGTGGTTATCGCCACCGGCGGGGGCGCCGTGTTGCGGGCCGAAAACCGGGCGTTCCTGCGCGAACGCGGTACGGTGATCTACCTGCGCGCCAATCCGCATGACCTGTATTTGCGCACGCGCCACGACAAGAACAGGCCGCTGCTGCAGACAGAAAACCCGCGCGCCAAGCTCGAGGAACTGCATGCGATCCGCGATCCGCTGTACCGTGACGTAGCGCATTTCGTCATCGAAACTGGCAAGCCCACCGTCGCGCAGCTTGTTAATATGGTCCTGATGCAACTCGAAGTGGCCGGCATTGTGGCTCCGCCCGCAGGCTCGTCCACCTCCTCGCAAGTCTCCTCTCAGTCATGATTACCGTTGATGTTGACCTTGGCGATCGCGCCTATCCGATCCATATCGGCTCGGGGCTGCTGTCCAAGGCTGAGTTGTTTGCCCCCCACATTCGCGGCGCGCGTGCCGTGATCGTCACCAACGAGACCGTCGCACCGCTGTATGCGGCCAAGGTCGAAGCGGCCATTCGTTCGCTCGGCAAGGCCGTCGACACGGTCGTGCTGCCTGATGGCGAATCGTTCAAGAAGTGGGACACGCTCAACCGTATCTTCGATGCGCTGTTGACCGCGGGCGCAGATCGCAAGACCACGCTGATCGCCCTGGGTGGTGGCGTGATTGGCGACATGACGGGCTTTGCCGCTGCCTGCTACATGCGCGGCGTGCCCTTCATTCAGGTGCCGACGACGCTGTTGTCGCAGGTCGATTCTTCGGTGGGTGGCAAGACGGGCATCAACCACCCGCTGGGCAAGAACATGATCGGCGCGTTCCACCAGCCGCAGGCGGTGCTGGCCGATATCGACACGCTGCGCACCTTGCCGGCGCGCGAGCTGGCGGCGGGCATGGCCGAGGTCATCAAGCACGGCGCGATTGCCGATGCCGATTACTTCGCCTGGATCGAGCAGAACATCAAGGGCCTCAACGACTGCGATACCGCCCTGATGACCGAGGCCGTGCGAGGCTCGGTGCGCATCAAGGCGGCAGTCGTGGCACACGATGAGCGGGAGACCGGTCTGCGTGCCACCCTCAATTTCGGCCACACCTTTGGCCACGCCATCGAAGCCGGGCTCGGCTACGGGGAATGGCTGCACGGCGAGGCCGTCGGCTGCGGCATGGTGATGGCGGCGGACCTGTCGCATCGCCTCGGTTTTATCGACATCGAGACGCGCAACCGCATCGCGGCGCTCACGCGTGCCGCCGACCTGCCGACGGTGGCACCGGACCTCGGCGTCGATCGGTTCATTGACCTGATGCGCGTCGACAAGAAGGCCGAAGCCGGCGAGATCAAGTTCGTACTCCTGCGCAAGCTGGGCCAGGCCTTCGTGACCACGGTGCCCGACGCCGACTTGCGCGCTACCTTGCAGCACGCCGTGCTGCGACCGCCGACCGAGGCGCCCGTCGCCTGAGACAAGACGAGATGGCCCGATGAACGACCGATTTGATGTGCCGTCCGCGCCGTTCGATCTCGAAGGCCCTCTCGCTCCCTACGCCGCGCATTCGGCGCAGACGCGCGGCCGCGTCCATGCCGAGCCACCGTCCACGTCGCGCACCGAGTTCCAGCGTGACCGCGATCGCATCATCCACAGCACCGCGTTCCGCCGGCTCGAATACAAGACGCAGGTCTTCGTGAATCACGAAGGTGACCTGTTCCGGACGCGGCTCACGCACAGTCTGGAAGTCGCGCAGATCGCCCGTTCGATCGCGCGTAGCCTGCGCCTGAACGAGGATCTCGTTGAAGCGATTTCGTTGGCACATGATCTGGGCCACACGCCGTTCGGCCATGCCGGGCAGGATGCGCTCAACGATTGCATGAAGCCGTACGGCGGGTTCGAGCACAACCTGCAGAGCCTGCTCGTGGTCGATCGGCTGGAAGAGCGCTACGGCGGTTTCGACGGGCTGAACCTGACGTTCGAAACGCGCGAGGGCATCCTCAAACATTGCGCGCGCAATAACGCGGCGACGCTGGGTGACTTGGGGCGGCGCTTTCTCGAAGGGCAGCAGCCTTCGCTGGAAGCGCAACTCGCCAACCTCGCCGATGAGGTCGCGTACAACAACCACGATATCGACGACGGCCTGCGCTCCGGCCTGATCACGCTGGAGCAACTCGAAGACGTGCCGCTGTGGGCCATCCATCGGCGCGAAGCCGAGGCGGCATTTCCGGACGTCAGCGGCCGACGCCTGATCAACGAAACTATTCGTCGCATCATCAACGCGCTGATCGTCGACCTGATCGGCACCACGCGGGCGGGCATCGCAGAAGTTGCGCCGCAATGCATCGACGATGTGCGTGCCGCACCGGCGCTCGTTGCCTTCTCCGAGCCGATGCGCGAAGAGGCGCGGGCGCTCAAGCGTTTCCTGTTCGATAACCTGTATCGGCATTACCTCGTGATGCGCATGGCGGCCAAGGCGCGCCGCATCATCGACGACCTGTTCGGCGCGTTCATGGATGATCCGCGTCTGCTGCCGCCGCAATACCAGGCGAAAGCCAACCCTGAAGAGCAGCCGCGCTGGATTGCGCATTACATTGCCGGCATGACGGATCGCTATGCCATCAAGGAGCATCGCCGCATCTTTGCGGTGGATGCCGTTTGAGCGACTGCGCCGCCGGTCGGCTACTCGCTTGCGTGGCTCCCGGCCATCAGGCAGCGGATCTAAACCGAGCGCCCAAAAAAAATGCCCGGCCGCCCCAACGCATGCCGGGCCGAACGCGCCAACCACCGCCGACGAGCGCCCCCGCCGTCGACGGCCCCTGCGGCACGTCGGTAAAAGTCGATCAGGACAGTGTCGGTTCGCTGATCGTCCTCCCTTAAAAGCGATAGCCCAGGCCGACGCCCAGCAGCCACGGGTCAACCTTGACCTTGCTGATGGTCTGGCCGGCCATCTTCACGTCGGCGCTGATCCAGGTCTTCTTCAGGTCGACGTTGAAGTAGAGGCGTTCGGTCAGGCGATAGTCGAAGCCGACCTGCAGCGCCGGGCCGAAGCTGTTTTTACTGAGGTCGAGCGGACCCACGCCCGGCACCTGCAGATTCACATTGGAAATGCGCGTGTAGTTGATGCCCGCACCCACGTACGGCTTGAAGCGCGACTCGGGCGTGAAGTGATACTGCATCGTCAGAATCGGCGGCAGGTGGCGGAAATTGCCGATCTTTGTCGGGCCGCCCAGCGCACTTTGCATGACGGTCACGTCGTGCTGCTGCGGGTACGTCAGGATCAGCTCGGCCGCAAGGTGCGGCGTGAAGAAGTACGAGATATCCAGCTCGGGCAGAACCTTGTTGTTGATCTGAATGGCATCCGCCGGAATGGCAAGCGCCGGCACCGCGTCGGATTTGTTGGCGGCTGTCAGGTTGACGGCGCGCAGGCGCACCATCCAATTGCCGGTGGCGGGCGCCAAATCGGTGCTCTGCGCAAATGCGGCCGGGCTGAATCCGGCGGCAAACATGCCGGCGGCTGCGGCGACTGCGGCTAGGCGGTAAAAAGCCATGAAACGCTCCCTCTCGTGTTGTCTCGTGATGTGATGGGAGCCAGTCTCGCGGGGAAGTTGCCTGTCCGATTTGCTTGGGATCAAGTTGGGCCGGTCGCAGATGGCGCATCGGGCCGCCGATTTGACGGCACGCAAACTTCGCCGTTGCGGCCCGACGACAACGTCATGCAAGCGTTTGCGCTATAAAAATTGGGGACAGATTCGCGTGCTCCGGCTACGATGGTGCTTTTCTTCCCCGTTTTTTCCCATGGCTCGCCTGCCTCGTCTCAGTCCAATCGATGTCCCGGTGCACGTGTTGCAGCGCGGCAACAATCGCCAGACCGTCTTTCGCGGCGACGACGACTACGCGTTCTATCTCGACACGCTGCGCATGGCGGCCCGCGAGCATGACTTCGCCATCCATGGGTTTTCGCTGATGCCGAATCATGTCCATCTGGTGGGAACACCCAAGGTGGCGGACAGCCTGTCGCGCACGCTGCAGGCCGTGGGGCGGCGCTATACGCGCTACTTCAACGCTGCGGCGGATCGCAGCGGCACGTTGTGGGAGGGGCGCTTCCGATCGACGGTATTGGACCCCGCCGAGTGGGTGCTGCCGGTCCTGTTGTATGTGGAGTCCAACGCGGTGCGCGCGGGGCTCGTCAGCACGCCTGAGGAAGATCGATGGAGCTCGTATCGTCACCACGTCGGCATCCAATCCATTCCGTGGGTGAGTGACCACTATTGCTATTGGCGGCTTGGCAACACACCGTTCGAGCGGCAGTCGCGATACCGGACGTTGTGGCATGACGGTTTGGGTTCAGACCAGCTGACGCAGATCCGCCAGCATGTGCACAGCGGTTGGCCGCTTGGCAACGAGGCGTTTCTCGCCACCTTGGCGCGCACCGGAGGGCGTCGGGTTGCCCCATTGCCCAAGGGGCGACCGCCTCGTCGCGCCGCAGAAGTGGGAATGGAGAACAGCGCGCGCATCGAATAGCGGCGGCGACGCCGTCACGCAGACGGCATCAATCGCACCGATTTTGATCTGTCCCCATTAATAAACCCGCACTGATGTCGTGCATTTATTAATTTGTTCCGACCCCATTTAAAAAATTTTGCCTGTTACGGGCCACTCTTTTATATTCGTTTCACCCCGCATTCATGGTGCGGCGCGCCATTGCCTGTCTGCCACCGCATCCGCACCTTCGCGAGGGCCTTCCACGGCGCGTTGCACCTACAACCTCGGAAGATCGCCGTGGAACAACATTCCTTCCCCATCACGCCGTCGGCGCCGTCGGCCCAGGGTCTGTATGACCCGACCAATGAACACGACGCTTGCGGCGTCGGCTTCGTCGCCCACATCAAGGGCAAGAAGAGCCACGAGATCGTCCAGCAAGGCTTGCGCATCCTGCACAATCTCGACCACCGGGGCGCCGTCGGTGCCGACCCGCTGATGGGCGACGGGGCAGGGATCCTGCTGCAGATTCCCGATCAGTTCTTCCGCGAAGAGATGGCCAAGCAGGGCATCAACCTGCCGCCGGCCGGCGAATACGGCGTCGGCATGATCTTCCTGCCGAAGGAACACGCCTCGCGCCTCGCCTGCGAACAGGAACTGGAGCGCACCGTGCGTCTGGAAGGGCAGGTTGTGCTGGGTTGGCGCGACGTGCCGGTCGACAAGACCATGCCGATGTCGCCCACCGTGCAGAAGACGGAGCCGGTGATCCGCCAGATCTTCATCGGGCGCGGCCGCGACATCATGACCACCGATGCGCTGGAGCGGAAGCTGTACGTGATCCGCAAGACGGCAAGCCACGCCATCCAGGCGCTCAAGCTCAAGCACGGCAAGGAATACTTCGTGCCGTCGATGTCGGCGCGCACGATCGTCTACAAGGGTCTGCTGCTGTGTGAACAGGTCGGCCGGTATTACCAGGACCTGGCAGACCCGCGCACGGTGTCGGCGCTGGCGCTGGTGCACCAGCGTTTCTCGACCAACACGTTCCCTGCATGGGAACTGGCGCACCCGTACCGCATGGTTGCGCACAACGGCGAAATCAACACCGTCAAGGGCAACGTCAACTGGATCAACGCGCGTACGGGCGGCATCTCGTCGCCGGTGCTGGGCGATGATCTGCCGAAGCTGTGGCCGCTGATCTATCCGGGTCAATCCGATACGGCTTCGTTCGACAACTGCCTCGAACTGCTGACAATGGCCGGCTATCCGCTGGCCCAGGCGATGATGATGATGATTCCGGAAGCGTGGGAACAGCACACGCTGATGGACGACAACCGTCGCGCTTTCTACGAATACCACGCCGCAATGATGGAGCCGTGGGACGGCCCCGCCGCCATCTGCTTTACCGATGGCCGCCAGATCGGCGCAACGCTAGACCGTAACGGCCTGCGTCCGGCGCGTTATTACGTCACCGACGACGACATGGTCGTGATGGCGTCGGAAGCCGGTGTGCTGCCGATTCCCGAGTCGCGCATCGTCAAGAAGTGGCGCCTGCAGCCGGGCAAGATGTTCCTGATCGACATGGAGCAGGGCCGCATCATCGACGACAAGGAACTCAAGGACAACCTGGCCAACGCCAAGCCGTACAAGAGCTGGATCGACGCCGTGCGCATCAAGCTCGACGAGCTGGAAGCCAAGCCGGAAGACGTGGCGGCAGAGACCAAGCCGGCCGCCAAGCTGCTGGATCGCCAGCAGGCCTTCGCCTACACGCAGGAAGACGTCAAGTTCCTGATGGCCCCGATGGCCGCCAACGGTGAAGAAGCCGCCGGCTCCATGGGCAACGACAGCCCGCTGGCCGTGCTGTCCTCCAAGAACAAGACGCTCTACGACTACTTCAAGCAACTGTTCGCGCAGGTCACGAACCCGCCGATCGACCCGATCCGCGAAAACGTGGTGATGTCGCTCGTCTCGTTCATCGGGCCGAAGCCGAACCTGCTTGAGCTGAACAACATCAACCCGCCGATGCGTCTTGAAGTGAGCCAGCCCGTGCTGGACTTCAAGGACATGGCGAAGATCCGCAACATCGAGCACTACACCGGCGGCAAGTTCATGGCTTACGAGCTGAACATCTGCTACCCGGTGGCCTGGGGCAAGGAAGGCATCGAAGCGCGCCTGGCCTCGCTGTGCGCCGAGGCTGTCGATGCGGTCAAGTCGGGCTACAACATCCTGATCGTGTCCGACCGCGCGGTCGACGAGAAGCAGGCTGCCATTCCGGCGCTGCTGGCTACGTCCGCCATCCATCATCACCTGGTGGAGAAGGGCCTGCGCACGAGCACGGGTCTGGTTGTCGAGACCGGTTCGGCCCGCGAAGTGCACCACTTCGCCCTGCTGGCCGGCTACGGCGCGGAAGCCGTGCATCCGTACCTGGCAATGGAGACGCTGGCCGAACTGGCACCGGGCCTGGGTCTGACCGCCGAGAAGGCCATCTACAACTTCACCAAGGCGATCGGCAAGGGCCTGCACAAGGTGATGTCCAAGATGGGCATCTCGACGTACATGTCGTACACCGGCGCGCAGATCTTCGAAGCGATCGGCCTGTCGCGCGAGCTGGTCGACAAGTACTTCCAGGGCACCGCATCCAACGTGGGCGGCATCGGCATCTTCGAAGTGGCTGAAGAAGCGCTGCGCCTGCATCGCGACGCCTTTGGCGATGCGCCGGTGCTGGCCAACATGCTGGACGCCGGCGGCGAATACGCCTACCGCGTCCGCGGCGAAGAGCACATGTGGACGCCGGATTCGATCGCCAAGCTGCAACATGCGACGCGCGCGAATTCGTACCAGACGTACAAGGAATACGCGAACCTCATCAACGATCAGAGCAAGCGCCACATGACGCTGCGCGGTCTGTTCGAGTTCAAGGTGGACCCGGCGCGCGCGATTCCGCTGGAAGAAGTCGAGCCGGCCAAGGAGATCGTCAAGCGCTTTGCGACGGGCGCCATGTCGCTCGGTTCGATCAGCACGGAAGCGCACACTACGCTCGCCGTGGCGATGAACCGTATCGGCGGCAAGTCGAACACGGGCGAAGGCGGTGAAGACGAGCGTCGTTATCGCAACGAGCTGCGCGGCATTCCCATTAAGCAGGGCACGAAGCTGTCGGACGTGATCGGCCGCGAAGTGGTCGAAAGAGATCTGGAACTGCAAGAGGGCGATTCGCTGCGCTCGAAGATCAAGCAGGTGGCGTCGGGCCGTTTTGGCGTGACGGCCGAGTACCTGGCTTCGGCTGATCAGATCCAGATCAAGATGGCGCAGGGCGCGAAGCCCGGCGAAGGCGGTCAGCTGCCCGGCCACAAGGTGACGGATTACATCGGCAAGCTGCGTTACGCCGTGCCGGGCGTGGGCCTGATCTCGCCGCCGCCGCACCACGACATCTATTCGATTGAAGACCTGGCGCAGCTTATCCACGACCTGAAGAACGTGAACCCGCGTTCGGACGTGTCGGTCAAGCTGGTGTCGGAAGTCGGCGTGGGCACGGTGGCCGCAGGTGTCGCCAAGGCCAAGGCAGACCACGTGGTGATCGCGGGTCATGACGGCGGCACCGGTGCCTCGCCCTGGTCGTCGATCAAGCATGCCGGCACGCCGTGGGAATTGGGTTTGGCCGAGACGCAGCAGACGCTGATGCTCAACGGTCTGCGCAACCGCATCCGCGTGCAGGCCGACGGCCAGATGAAGACCGGCCGTGACGTCGCGATCGGTGCGCTGCTGGGCGCCGACGAGTTCGGCTTCGCGACCGCTCCGCTGGTGGTGGAAGGCTGCATCATGATGCGCAAGTGCCACCTGAACACCTGCCCGGTCGGCGTGGCGACGCAGGATCCGGTGCTGCGCAAGAAATTCTCGGGCAAGCCCGAGCACGTGGTGAACTACTTCTTCTTCGTGGCCGAGGAAGTGCGCGAAATCATGGCGCAACTGGGCATCCGCACGTTCAACGAACTGATCGGTCGCGCGGATCTGCTCGACACGAAGGCCGGTATCGAACACTGGAAGGCCCGTGGTCTGGACTTCGCGCGCATCTTCTACCAGCCGGCGAAGAAGGAAGGCGAACCGTGCTACCAGGTCGACGTGCAAGACCACGGTCTGGATCGTGCGCTGGATCACCAGCTCATCGAGAAGTCCAAGGCTGCGCTGGAGAAGGGCGAGCGTGTCTCGTTCATCCAGCCGGTGCGCAACGTCAACCGCACGGTCGGCGCGATGCTGTCGGGCGAGGTCGCCAAGCGCTATGGCCACGAAGGTCTGCCCGATGATTCGATCCACGTGCAGATGCAGGGCACGGCCGGCCAGTCATTCGGCGCGTTCCTGGCGCACGGCATCACGCTGGATCTGGTGGGCGACGGCAACGACTACGTGGGCAAGGGCCTGTCGGGCGGCCGCGTGATCGTGCGCCCGCCGCACGAGTTCCGCGGTGAGCCGACGTCCAACATCATCGTCGGCAACACCGTGCTGTACGGCGCGCTGGCCGGTGAGGCGTTCTTCAACGGTGTGGCAGGCGAGCGCTTTGCGGTGCGCAACTCCGGCGCCACCACGGTGGTGGAAGGCACGGGCGACCACGGCTGCGAATACATGACCGGCGGCACGGTCGTCGTGCTCGGTGCCACCGGCCGCAACTTCGCGGCAGGCATGTCGGGCGGCGTGGCCTACGTCTATGACGAAGACGGCCTCTTCGACAAGCGCTGCAACACGGCGCAGGTCGCACTGGAATCCGTGCTGTCGGCGGCTGACCAGGAGAAGGCTCACACGCCGTCGACCTGGCACAAGGTGAACGGCGAGCGCGTGCTCGACGAGCATCTGCTCAAGGCGCTGGTGGAAAAGCACTTCCGCTACACCGGCTCCGAGCGTGCCAAGGAACTGCTGGCCGACTGGAACAACGCGCGTCGCCGCTTCGTCAAGGTCTTCCCGACCGAATACAAGCGTGCGCTGGCCGAGATGTACGAACGCGAACAGGAAGCCGGCCGCGAACAGATCGCTGCCTGATTCCAATCGACTGGGCGAATGGCTGATCCGCTGATCGGCTGTTCGCCACCACCGAATACAACGCAACCTCACAAGACAGGCTCGACTGCCTGGCTAGCACGACTGTGCCGGCAGAGCAGCATCGGGTCAGGAAGGACACCATGGGCAAGGCGACCGGTTTTCTCGAATTTCCCCGCCAGAACGAGGCATACGAAGCGCCCGAAGCGCGCGTGAAGCATTACAAGGAATTCGTGTTCGCGCTGGCGGACAACGAAGCCAAGATCCAGGGCGCGCGTTGCATGGACTGCGGCATTCCGTTCTGCAACAACGGCTGCCCCGTCAACAACATCATCCCGGACTTCAACGACCTGGTGTATCGCCAGGACTGGAAGACCGCGATCGAGGTGCTGCACTCGACCAACAACTTCCCCGAGTTCACGGGCCGCATCTGCCCGGCACCGTGCGAAGCAGCTTGCACGCTGGGCATCAACGAACTGCCGGTGGGCATCAAGTCGATCGAGCACGCCATCATCGACAAGGCCTGGAAAGAAGGCTGGGTCGCGCCGCAAGTGCCGAAGCACAAGACTGGCAAGACCGTGGCCGTGGTCGGCTCGGGCCCGGCTGGCATGGCGGCGGCGCAGCAACTGGCGCGCGCCGGTCACGATGTGACGCTGTTCGAAAAGAATGATCGCATCGGCGGCCTGCTGCGCTACGGCATCCCCGATTTCAAGCTGGAGAAGGCGCAGATCGACCGCCGCATGCAGCAGATGGAAGCCGAGGGCGTGACGTTCCGCACCGGCGTGATGGTGGGCGACAAGACGGTTCCGGCCGGCATCGCCAACGACGCACGCGAGACCATCGCCGCGGAAGAGATCCTCAAGCAATTCGACGCCGTCGTGCTGACAGGCGGCTCGGAAGTGCCGCGCGATCTGCCGGTGCCGGGCCGCGATCTGGACGGCGTGCATTACGCGCTCGAATTCCTGATCCCGCAGAACAAGGAAGTGGCCGGCGATGCGCCGAACCCGATCCGCGCCGACGGCAAGCACGTCATCGTCATCGGTGGCGGCGACACGGGTTCGGACTGCGTTGGCACGTCCAACCGCCATGGCGCCGCATCGGTCACGCAATTCGAACTGCTGCCGCGTCCGCCCGAAGAAGAGAACAAGCCGCTGGTGTGGCCGTACTGGCCGATCAAGCTGCGCACGTCGTCGTCGCATGACGAAGGTTGCGAGCGCGACTGGTCGGTCGCCACCAAGGCGCTGATCGGCGAGAACGGCCGCGTGACGGGCCTGACCGCCGTTCGCCTCGAGTGGAAGGACGGCAAGATGAGCGAAGTCGCAGGCAGCGAATTCACCCTCAAGGCCGATCTGGTTCTGCTGGCGATGGGCTTTACGAATCCGGTCGGCGGCGTGCTGGATGCCTTCGGCGTGACCAAGGATGCGCGCAACAACGCGCGTGCCTCCACCGAAGGCGACAACGCCTACGCCACGAACGTGCCGAAGGTGTTTGCCGCCGGCGACGTGCGCCGCGGCCAGTCGCTCGTCGTGTGGGCCATCCGCGAAGGCCGCCAGGCTGCCCGCGCAGTCGACGCGTTTCTCATGGGCCATTCGGAACTGCCGCGCTGACCACGTGGTGGAATCGATTGGTTCAGGCCCGCCTCGGCGGGCCTTTTTGTTTGGTGTGTCCATCATGGCGCGGGCGGGCGCGCCTTCATGGTTTACATCGACATGGTTTACATGGGTGCAGGGCGGGCGGGCCGGTTTCTAGAATGAAACCCTCCCCGTGATCCCCGCCTGCCCATGCGCCCGTGCGCCCGCGACAAGCCCGCAGAAGTGACTGACGCGCCCAATCGGCAGCGGCGGCGCGCCCTGGCTTGGCTCGGTGCGCTGCCGGCGGTGCTTGCGTCTCCGGCGCATGCGCTGTTGCGTGGATACCCCTCGCAGCCTATGCGCCTTGTGGTGCCGGCCGCCGAGGGCAGCGCTTTCGATGCGCTTGCTCGTGCGCTCGCCGCGCAGCTTCAGGCGCAGGTGGGCCGGCAGGTCGATGTGGAGGACCGCCCCGCCGGCAACGGCATGGCCGCCGGCGAGACCGTCGCGCGTGCGCCGTCCGACGGGCATACCCTGCTGCTCCACCAAACCACGTTTGTTGCCCAGCCAGCGCTGGAGGCGGCGTCGTACGATCCGCTGCGCGACTTCCAGCCGGTCGCCATGGTTGCGACGCTGCCGCTGTTTCTTGCGGTCGATGCGCGGCTGCCGTTCTCTTCTGTGACGGAACTGCTCGCGCAGGCCCGCGCCGACACGGTCACCGTGAATTGCGGGTCGGATGTCGCCGGCACCTGGTCGCACCTCGTCGCCGAGCAGTTTGTCCGCGATTACGCCTTTCACGCGCCGCACGTGGCCGTCCGCGGAGAAGCCGGCCTCGTGCAGCAGGTCCTGGCGGGCCGCATGGCCGCCTGTTTCGCCTGCTATCCGAGCGTGGCGGCGGCAGCGGCCAACGGCCAGCTGCGGTTGCTCGGCGTCACGGGCGATGTACGTTCGCGCCTGGCACCGGCTGTGCCGACGTTGCGCGAAAGCGGCCTCGCCGGATTTGACCGCAGTGCATGGATCGGTGCTTTCATGCCGGCGCGCACGCCGCGCCTGCTGTCGTTGCGCGCCGCGGCGGAGTTACGTCGCGCGATCTCGGCAAGCGACGTACGCGACACGTTGCGGGCCGGGGGCTTCGAGCCGGAATGGGACGCGCCCGACACGTTCGCGCAGGCCGTGCGCCGCGATGCAACGCATTGGCAAGGCGTGATTCGCCAAGCCGATCTGCGGCTGGATAGTGGCGAGTAAGCCGCTTTTTCGCGGCGTGCGTACTGTCTTCCACCACCTGCAAGGGCCGCGTGCGGGCAGCGCGGCGCCCAAGCCACACCCCGTGTCGGTAAGCGCAGCGTGACCGGCGGGGCACGCGGGTTTCCCCCTATAATGGCGGGCCGCGCCAAGCTGGTGCGGCAGCCAAGACAACAAGATGCGGCCCTGCATAGCCGCCAACCCGTCGAGCCCTCTGCACCGAACTCCACCGTGTCCACCCAGCCTTCCAACGCCGTTGTCGAACTCGATCAGGTCGATTTCGCCTACCAGCCAGGTGCGCGGCGCATCCTGTCCGGCCTGTGCATGCGCGTGCCGAAGGGCAGCGTGGTGGCCGTCATGGGCGGCTCCGGCTGCGGCAAGACGACGATTCTCCGGCTGATCGGCGGCCAGGTGAGCGCCGCCGCGGGCACTGTCCGCGTGCACGGCCAGGACATCGGCGCCATGGACAAGCGCGCGCTGTATGACGCCCGCCGCCAGATGGGCATGCTGTTCCAGTTTGGGGCGCTGTTTACCGATCTGTCCGTGTTCGACAACGTGGCATTTCCGTTGCGCGAACATACCGAGCTGCCCGAGCCGCTCATCCGCGATCTGGTGCTGATGAAGCTGAACGCCGTCGGCCTGCGCGGTGCCCGCGACCTGATGCCCTCGGAGATTTCCGGCGGCATGGCGCGGCGCGTGGCGCTCGCCCGGGCGATTGCGCTGGACCCGTCGCTCATCCTCTACGACGAGCCGTTCGCCGGGCTGGACCCGATCTCACTGGGCCTGACTGCCTCGCTGATCCGCAAGCTGAACGACGCGCTGGGCGCGACGAGCATCATCGTCTCGCACGACGTGCAGGAAACGTTCCACATTGCCGATTACGTCTATTTCATTGCCAACGGTGGCATTGCCGCCGAGGGCACGCCGGCCGAGCTGACCGCATCGACCGATCCGTTCGTGCGCCAGTTCGTGCACGGCGAGGCAGACGGCCCCGTGCCGTTCCACTATCCCGGGGCGCCGCTGGCCGATGACTTCGGTCTGGGCAAGGACGGAGGCGCGCGATGATTTCCACCATCGGCCGCTTCGTTCTGGTGCTGATCAGCCGCTTCGGCTACGCCGCACGCACGTTGATTTCACTGATCGCCGCTTCCGGCGATGTGCTGCGCCGCCCGCGTCTGGTCGTTGAGCAGCTGCGCTTCGTCGGCAACGATTCGTTCATCATCATCGCGGTGTCGGGTCTGTTCGTCGGTTTCGTGCTCGGCTTGCAGGGGTACAACACGCTCAACCGCTACGGCTCCGAACAGGCGCTGGGCCTGCTGGTGGCGCTGTCGCTGGTGCGCGAGCTGGGCCCGGTGGTGACGGCCTTGCTGTTTGCCGGCCGTGCCGGCACCTCGCTCACCGCCGAGATTGGCCTGATGAAAGCCGGCGAACAGCTGATCGCCATGGAAATGATGGCCGTCGATCCGCTGGCGCGCGTGCTGGCGCCGCGCTTCTGGGCGGGCTTCATCGCCATGCCGCTGCTGGCGGCGATTTTCAGTGCCGTTGGTATTCTGGGCGGATACTTCGTCGGCGTAGGGCTGATTGGTGTGGACCCCGGCGCCTTCTGGTCTCAGATGCAGGCCGGCGTCGATGTCATGGACGACGTGCTGAACGGCGTCATCAAGAGTTTCGTGTTTGGTGTGGCGGTCACCTTCATTGCCCTGTATCAGGGGTATGAGGCCAAGGCCACGCCGGAAGGCGTCTCGCGCGCGACCACCCGCACGGTGGTGATCGCGTCGCTCACCGTGCTGGCGCTGGATTTCGTGCTCACGGCGCTGATGTTCAGCTGAGCCGCCGGTTGTCGTTAGCGTTCAACGAGAAAAAATCATGCGTAAAAGCGTCCTCGATTTCTGGGTCGGCCTGTTCGTTCTGGTAGGCATCATTGCGCTGCTGTTCCTGGCGCTCAAGGCGGGCAATATGAGTTCGTTCTCGTTTGCCAAGACCTACCAGGTGAAGGCGGCGTTCGACAACATCGGCGGTCTGAAGGTGCGGGCCCCGGTCAAGAGTTCGGGCGTGGTGGTCGGCCGTGTGTCGCAGATCCTGTTCGACGACAAGAGCTATCAGGCGATTGCCGTGCTGGAGATGGACCAGCGCTATCAATTTCCGAAGGACAGCTCGGCCAAGATCCTGACATCGGGTCTGCTGGGCGAGCAGTACGTGGGCATCGAGCCGGGCGGCGATTCGGCCATGCTGGCCAGCGGCAGCAAGATCACCATGACGCAGTCGGCGGTGGTGCTGGAAAACCTGATCAGCCAGTTCCTCTACAGCAAGGCGGCAGATGCCGGTGCTGGCAGCGGAAATGGCGGCGCCGGCGCAGCCAAGCCGGCTGAGGGCAGTGGGAGCAAATAAACCATGAAAACAACAACATCTATCCGCACGTTGCGCGGCTTTGCGCTGGCCGTGGCCGCAGGCGCCACGCTGCTGGCCGGCTGTGCCACGGGGCCGAATGCGAATCCGGCAGACCCGCTGGAACCTTTCAATCGTGAAGTCTTCCGCATCAACGAAGACCTCGACAAGGGCGTGCTGAAGCCCGTTGCCCAGACGTACGTCGATGTCGTGCCGTCGCCGGCGCGCACTGCGGTATCGAACTTCTTCTCGAACGCGGGCGATGTCTATTCGGCCGTCAACAACCTGCTGCAATTGAAGGGCACGGCGGCGCTGGAAGACACCATGCGCGTGGCGATCAATACCGTGCTGGGCCTGGGTGGCCTGATCGACATTGCGTCGGACGCCGGCCTGCCCAAGCACAAGGAAGACTTCGGCCAGACGCTGGGCGTGTGGGGCGTGCCATCCGGCCCGTACGTTGTGTGGCCGTTGCTCGGCCCCAGCACCGCGCGTGACACCGTGGGTTTCCTGGTCGACTGGCAGATGGATCCGCTCACGTACTGGCACGACAGCACGATCACCTATTCGCTGGCCGCGCTGCGCGTGGTCGATGTGCGTGCCAACCTGCTCGGCGCGAGCAATGTGTTCGAACAGGCCGCGGTCGACAAGTACACCTTCCTGCGCGACGCCTACCTGCAACGCCGCCGCTACCTGATCTATGACGGCAACCTGCCGGAGGATCAGGACAACAAGACGTCGCCGGATACCGGTGACGCCACGGTTTCGCCGTATCAGCGCTTCACGCCGAACTGGCCGGTATTCCGCCGCTGAGCGGATCACGTAACACCGTCGCCACAATGGTGACAAGGCGTAAAACAGGCCGTGCCGCGCGAACTTGGCAGCGGACGGTCTGTTCTAATCGCCAGCAAGATTGCAGTGCATCTGCTGCAAGCGACCCGAAAATCACACTATAAGGACGCGATATGTTGAACAAGCTTCTCCGCTCCCTCTTCGCCGGCCTCACGCTGACGGCAGCCGTGGCAGCTGCCCCGGTCCATGCTCAAGAAGCCGACGCACAAGCGACCGTCAAGACGGCTGTGGACGATGTGCTCACCACCATCAAGAGCGATCCGGAACTCCGCAGCGGCAACATGGCCAAGGTGTTCCAGCTGGTCGATCAAAAGATCGTGCCGCGTGCCGATTTCAAGCGCACCACGCAGATCGCCATGGGCCGCTTCTGGACCCAGGCGTCGCCGGAGCAGCAGCAACAGATTCAGGAAGGCTTCAAGACCCTGCTGATCCGCACTTACGCCGGCGCGCTGTCGAACGTGAAGAATCAGACCGTTTCGTACAAGCCGTTCCGTGCGGCCGCCGACGACACCGACGTGGTGGTGCGTTCGACCGTGAACAACAACGGCGAGCCGGTGGCCCTGGACTACCGTCTGGAAAAGACGGCCGGCGGCTGGAAGGTGTATGACATCAACATCAGCGGCTTGTGGTTGTCGGAAACGTACAAGAACCAGTTTGCCGATGTCATCAGCAAGCGCGGCGGCGTGGCCGGCTTGGTGAGCTTCCTGAACGAGCGCAACGCGCAGCTTGAGAAGGGCCCGGCAAAGTAAGCCGCCTTCCGGTAGAATCGACACAGCGGTCAGCTCTGGCCGCTGTTTCTTTTTCTGGTGCCTCCATTTCCGCCATGTTGACCTTGTCCGGCCCGCTGACTCACCGCGAAGCGCCGCGCGTTCTGCGCGAGGGCGAGGCGCAGCTCGGTCAGGCGCGCGAAGCCGGCATTGCCGCATTGCACGTCGATTGCGCCGGCTTGTCGCAGGTCGATTCGTCTGCGCTGGCGGTGCTGCTGTCGTGGCAGCGCACGGCCCAGGATGCCGGTATCGCACTCGATATCGCAGGCGCTCCGCAGGCGCTGTCCAACCTCGCCGCGCTGTACGGCGTGGAATCTCTGCTGGCCCTTGCGCCGGCCACTCCCGACCACCATCACGCACGACATTGAGGCGGCGTCCGGTGCAGGGCGCAGGGCGGTTGCCCTGAACCCGACATCGCGATGCCGCGCTCCGGCCGGGGGCGTTGCGGGCGCCCCTGGCATTCGCGGTTCGGCGTCTTCAGTGGTGACGCCGTGAGTTGGTCCAGTTCCCCTATAATTCTGGGTTTGTCGCTCTGCCGTCGCCGTGTGCGGCGTCCGCTGCCGTGATCGCCACGTCGATTCATGGTCAAGATATGCGCAGAGTAGTTCACTTTGTCGGCCATGAAAGCCATCGAAATCGCTGACGTCCGCAAGCGCTACAAGTCGTTGCAAGCGCTCAAGGGCGTGAGCCTGTCTGTCGAGCAGGGCGAGTTTTTCGGCCTGCTGGGCCCCAACGGCGCGGGCAAGACCACGCTGATCTCCATCCTCGCGGGCCTGAATCGTGCCGATTCCGGCAGCGTGCGCGTGCTCGGCCACGACGTCGTTTCCGACTACCGCACCGCGCGCCGCAAGCTCGGCGTGGTGCCGCAGGAACTGGTGTTCGACCCGTTCTTCACGGTGCGCGAAACGCTGCGCCTGCAGTCGGGCTATTTCGGCTTGACCAAGAACGATGACTGGATCGACGAGGTCATGGCCAACCTGGACCTGACCAACAAGGCCGACGCCAACATGCGCGCGCTGTCGGGCGGCATGAAGCGCCGCGTGCTCGTGGCGCAGGCGCTGGTGCATCGCCCACCCGTGATCGTGCTGGACGAGCCGACCGCCGGGGTCGACGTCGAGTTGCGCCAGACGCTGTGGAAATTCATCTCGCGCCTGAACCGCGAAGGCCACACCGTCGTGCTGACCACGCACTATCTGGAAGAGGCCGAATCCCTGTGCGACCGCATTGCCATGCTCAAGTTTGGCGAGGTGGTCGCGCTCGATCGCACGGCGAATCTGCTGTCGCAATTTGCCGGGCTGCAATTGGTGCTGAGCTTTGCGAAGGGCGCGCTGCCGGCATCGCTCGAAAGCCTGCGTCTGCCTGGCAACCACGGCGAGCGCGGTGTGCGTCTGCGGCTATCGGGCTACGGCGACGTCGAACAGATTCTCTCCACGTGCCGCCTTGCCGGCTGCGAGATCGACGACATGGAGGTCGCCAAGGCCGATCTGGAAGACGTGTTCGTGCAGATCATGCGTCGCGAAGGCGGATTGCCCGTCGGTCCCCAAACGCCTGCCATTCCCGATTCTGCGCTGGAGCCCGCTGCATGAATGCCATTCCCGAGAGCTTGCCGGGCCGTTGGGTCGGTTTCCGCACGCTGCTGTACAAGGAAGTCCTGCGCTTTTGGAAGGTGAGCTTCCAGACCGTCGCCGCGCCGGTGCTGACGGCGCTGCTGTATCTGCTGATCTTCGGCCACGTGCTCGAAGATCGCGTCAAGGTGTTCGACCAGTTGAGCTACACCGCCTTCCTGGTGCCGGGCCTGGTGATGATGAGCGTGCTGCAGAACGCGTTCGCAAACAGCTCGTCGTCGCTCATCCAGTCGAAGATCACAGGCAACCTGGTGTTCATCATGCTGCCGCCGCTGTCGCACTGGGAGATGTTCGGCGCGTATGTGTGTGCCTCCATCATTCGCGGGTTGGCCGTGGGGACCGGTGTGCTCGTCGTGACGACCTTGTTTGCGCACCTGCACTTCGCGCAACCGCTGTGGATCATCGTGTTTGCCGTGCTGGGCGCGAGCGTGCTGGGCACCTTGGGGCTGATCGCCGGTATCTGGGCTGAAAAGTTCGACCAACTCGCTGCGTTCCAGAACTTTCTGATCGTGCCGGCCACCTTCCTGGCGGGCGTGTTCTATTCGATTCATTCACTGCCGCCGTTCTGGCAGGCGGTGTCCCACGCCAACCCGTTCTTCTACATGATCGACGGCTTCCGCTACGGCTTCTTCGGCGTGTCCGATGTGCCGGTGGCGACGAGCCTCGGCGTGATGCTGATCGCGCTGGTCGTGGTGGGGGGAGTGGCCCTGCAGATGCTGCGCACGGGCTACAAGCTGCGCCATTGATGCGTCGATAACAAAACGAACGACGCTCACCCTAACGTTTTGCAGGAGAAGGGACGGCCATGTTGCCCACACCCGAACAAGTCAAGCAGTACATCGAAACCGGCCTGCCGTGCGAACACCTCGAAGTCGAGGGCGACGGCCAGCACTTTTTTGCCACCATCGTCAGCGCGCAATTTGAAGGCAAGCGGTTGATCCAGCGTCACCAGCTCGTCTACGCCGCGCTGGGTGAGCGGATGCGCGCCGAAATCCACGCGCTGTCCATGAAGACGCTCACCCCGGCGGAGTGGCAGTCCTGATGGCCGAGCTTGATCCCACCCCGGTTACCGTTTCAACCGATTCCGACCTTGCGCTCGCCGAGCGCCCCTCCCACAGTGATCGACGAGACGTCTCGCTCATGGACAAACTGCTGATCGAAGGCAATGGCCCGCTGTCGGGCGAAATCCGCGTGTCTGGTGCCAAGAACGCCGCGCTGCCCATCATGTGCGCCGCGCTGCTGACGGCCGAGCCGCTGGCGCTGAGCAACGTGCCGAACCTGCAGGACGTGCGCACCATGCTCAAGCTGCTGCGCCAGATGGGCGTGGAGGGCGTGCTTGACGGTCACAACCTCACGCTCGACGCTGCGACGATCCACACGCCCGAAGCTTCGTACGACCTGGTGAAGACGATGCGTGCATCGATCCTGGTGCTGGGCCCGCTGCTGGCGCGTTTCGGCCATGCGCGTGTGTCGCTGCCGGGTGGTTGCGGCATCGGCGCGCGCCCGGTCGACCAGCACATCAAGGGCCTGCAGTTGATGGGCGCCGAGATCGTGATCGAACACGGCTACATCGAAGCCAAGCTTGCTGATGGCGCCAAGCGCCTGCGTGGTGCGCGCATCGTCACCGACATGGTGACGGTCACGGGCACCGAAAACCTGCTGATGGCGGCCGCACTGGCCGACGGCGAAACCGTGCTCGAAAACGCTGCGCGCGAGCCGGAAGTCACCGACCTCGCCAATCTGCTCGTGAAGATGGGCGCGCGCATCGACGGCATCGGCACGGACCGCCTGGTCATCCAGGGCGTGGAAGCACTGCATGGCGCCGCCCACACTGTGATTGCCGATCGCATTGAGGCCGGCACGTTCCTGTGCGCCGTGGCAGCAGCCGGCGGCGATGTGACGCTGCGCGGCGTGCCGCCGGGCATCCTCGATGCCGTGCTCGACAAGCTGCGCGAAGCCGGCGTGACGCTCACCACGGGCGACGACTGGATCCGTGTGCAGATGACGGGCCGCCCCAAGGCCGTGAGCTTCCGCACGTCGGAGTACCCGGCGTTCCCGACGGACATGCAGGCGCAGTTCATGATGCTCAACGCCATTGCCGAAGGCTCTGCCACGGTAACGGAAACCATCTTCGAAAACCGCTTCATGCACGTGCAGGAACTGAACCGCCTGGGCGCCAATATCGTGATCGACGGCAAGACGGCCGTGGTGACGGGCGTCGAGCAATTGTCGGGCGCGACCGTCATGGCAACCGACCTGCGCGCCTCGGCCAGCCTTGTCATCGCCGGGTTGATCGCGCAGGGCGAGACGCTGGTCGATCGCATCTATCACCTTGATCGCGGCTACGACCGCATCGAAGACAAGCTGTCTGCTGTCGGCGCCAAGATCCGCCGCATTCAAGCGTAAGGTAAGGAACCCGCCGGTCATGAACGCATTCCAGTCCGCCTCCAACCAGCTCACGCTGGCGCTGTCCAAAGGGCGCATCTTTGAAGAGACGCTGCCGCTGCTGAAGGCCGCCGGCATCGAGGTGACCGAAGATCCGGAAACCTCGCGCAAGCTGATCCTGCCGACCTCCGACCCCGCGCTGCGCGTGATCATCGTGCGCGCTTCCGACGTGCCGACCTACGTGCAATACGGCGCGGCGGACTTCGGCGTGGCCGGCCGCGACGTGCTGATGGAGCACGGCATGGCGGGCCTGTATGCGCCCATCGACCTGAACATCGCCCGCTGCCGCATGTCGGTGGCGGTGCCCAAGGGCTTCGATTACGCCAACGCGGTGCGCCAGGGCGCGCGCCTGTCGGTCGCGACGAAGTATCTGAATACCGCGCGCGAGCACTTCGCCAAGAAGGGCGTGCACGTCGACCTGATCAAGCTGTACGGCTCGATGGAGCTGGGCCCGCTGGTGGGCCTGGCTGACGCCATCGTCGACCTCGTCAGCACGGGCGGCACGCTGCGCGCGAACAACCTCGTCGAGGTGGAGGAGATCGTGCAGATCTCGTCCCGACTGGTCGTCAACCAGGCCGCGCTGAAACTCAAGCGTGACCGGCTGGCGCCCATCCTCGACGCTTTCGAGCGCGCCTCCGCCCAGGAAGAGCGTGCTGGGGAACCCGCATGAGCCTGACCATTCGTAAGCTGGATTCGGCCGACGCCGGATTCGCGGCGCAACTGCGCCAGGTGCTCGCGTTCGAAGCGAGCGAAGACGAAGCCATCGACCGCGCCGCTGCGCAGATCCTGGCCGACGTGAAGGCGCGCGGCGATGCCGCCGTGCTGGAAGCCACGCACCGCTTCGACCGCATCGAGGCCGACAGCGTAGCCGCGCTGGAACTGTCGCCGACCGTGCTGCAGGCTGCGCTGGACGGCCTGGAACCCAAGCGCCGCGCGGCGCTGGAAGCCGCTGCCGCCCGCGTACGTGCGTATCACGAGAAGCAGAAGATCGAGTGCGGCACGCACAGCTGGGAATACGCTGAGGCCGACGGCACGGTGCTCGGCCAGAAGGTCACGCCGCTCGACCGCGTGGGCATTTACGTGCCGGGCGGCAAGGCGGCATACCCGTCGTCGGTGCTGATGAACGCAATCCCGGCGCGCGTGGCGGGCGTCAAGGAAATCATCATGGTGGTGCCCACGCCCGGTGGCGTGCGCAATGACCTCGTGCTGGCCGCCGCCTGCATCGCGGGTGTGGACCGCGTGTTCACCATCGGCGGCGCGCAGGCCGTGGGTGCGCTGGCTTATGGCACGGACACCGTCCCCGCCGTCGACAAGATCGTCGGCCCGGGCAACGCCTATGTGGCCGCTGCCAAGCGTCGCGTGTTCGGCACCGTGGGCATCGACATGATTGCCGGTCCGTCGGAAATCCTCGTCATCTGCGATGGCACGACCGATCCGGATTGGGTGGCGATGGATCTGTTCTCGCAGGCCGAGCACGACGAGCTGGCTCAGTCGATTCTGCTGTGCCCGAACGCCGAGTTCATCGCGCAAGTGGAAGCCAGCATCAACCGCCAGCTTGAAGACATGCCACGCCGGAGCGTGATTGCCGAGTCGCTGTCGGGCCGCGGTGCGCTCATCAAGGTGCGCGACATGGAAGAGGCGTGCGACATCGCCAACGACATCGCGCCGGAGCATCTGGAGATTTCGGCAGAGAATCCGCGCCAGTGGGCCGAGCGCATCCGCCACGCCGGCGCGATCTTCCTCGGCAAGTACACCAGCGAATCGCTGGGTGACTACTGCGCGGGCCCGAACCACGTGCTGCCCACGTCGCGCACGGCGCGCTTCTCGTCGCCGCTGGGCGTGTACGACTTCATCAAGCGCTCGAGCCTGATCGAGGTGAGCGAGGCCGGCGCGCAGATGCTGGGCGAGATTGCTGCCGAACTGGCCTACGGCGAAGGCCTGCAGGCGCATGCCCGCAGCGCCGAATATCGCCTGCAACGCCCCACGTCCGAATAACCTCCGCCGCACGACGATGACCGCCACCGCTCCGGCCCAAGCCTCTCTGGATGACCTGCTCGCCCGCATCGTGCGCGACGACGTTCGCGCCATGGGTGCGTACCACGTGCCCGACGCGACCGGCATGGTCAAGCTGGACGCGATGGAAAACCCGTATCTGCTGCCGGCGATGCTGCGCGACGCGTTGGGCAAGCGCCTGGCCGAAGTCGCGCTCAACCGCTACCCGGTGCCGACCGCCGACGCACTGAAGGCGCAGCTCAAGCAGGTGATGCACGTGCCGGCCGGCGCCGAGGTGCTGCTGGGCAACGGCTCGGACGAGATCATCAGCCTGATCGCCATTGCCGCGGCCAAGCCGGGCGCAACCGTGCTGGCGCCGGTGCCGGGCTTCGTGATGTACGCGA
The DNA here is from genome assembly GCF_958439105.1 of Ralstonia flatus. Lineage (NCBI taxonomy): Bacteria > Pseudomonadati > Pseudomonadota > Betaproteobacteria > Burkholderiales > Burkholderiaceae > Ralstonia > Ralstonia flatus. The sequence goes on from NZ_CAUDLI010000008.1 coordinate 96,181, forward strand.
TGTCGGCGCAGCTGCTGGGCCTGAACTTTGTCGGCGTACCGCTCAAGGCGGACCTGACGCTCGACCGTGACGCGATGCTGGCGGCCATGGCCGAGCACCAGCCCGCCGTCATCTACTTGGCGTATCCGAACAACCCGACGGGCAACCTGTTCGACGCGGCCGACATGGACGCGATCATCCGCGCCGCACGCGGCCCGGTCTGCCAGAGCCTGGTGGTGGTCGACGAGGCCTACCAGCCGTTCGCGCAACACAGCTGGATGCCGCGCCTGCGCGATTTCGATCACCTTCTGGTGATGCGCACCGTGTCCAAGCTGGGCCTGGCCGGCATCCGCCTCGGCTACGTGGCCGGCCACCCGAAGTGGATCGCCGAACTGGACAAGGTGCGCCCGCCGTATAACGTGAATGTGCTGACCGAGGCGACCGCCCAGTTCATGCTCGAACACGTGGACGTGCTGGATGCCCAGGCAGCTACCCTGCGCGCCGAGCGCACCAAGCTGATCGATGTGCTGTCGGCGCAGCCGGGCGTGACGGTGTTCCCCAGCGCGGCGAATTTCATCCTGCTGCGTGTGCCGAATGCCGCCGCCTTGTTCGAGCGCCTGCTCAATCGGCGGATTCTGATTAAAAACGTCAGTAAAATGCACCCGTTGCTGGCCAACTGTCTGCGCGTGACGGTCAGCAATCCCGAAGAAAACGCGCAATTTATCGATGCCTTTGTCGCATCGATGCAGGAAGCCCCATGAGCCGCCGTGCCGAGGTCACTCGCAACACCTCTGAAACGCAGATCCGCGTCGCCCTTGATTTGGACGGCACGGGCAAGCAGACGCTGAACACCGGCGTCCCCTTCCTCGACCACATGCTCGACCAGATCGCCCGTCACGGCATGGTCGACCTGGACGTCTCGGCCACCGGCGACACCCATATCGACGATCACCACACCGTGGAAGACGTCGGCATCACGCTGGGCCAGGCCGTCGCCAAGGCCATCGGCGACAAAAAGGGCATCGTGCGCTACGGCCACAGCTACGTGCCGCTGGACGAAGCCCTGTCGCGCGTGGTCATCGATTTCTCCGGCCGTCCGGGCCTGGAGTTCCACGTGCCGTTCACGCGCGCGCGCGTCGGCAATTTTGACGTGGACCTGTCCATCGAATTCTTCCGCGGGTTCGTCAACCATGCCGGCGTGACGCTGCATATCGACAACCTGCGCGGCGTCAACGCGCACCACCAGATCGAAACTGTCTTCAAGGCCTTTGGCCGCGCGCTGCGCATGGCGGTCGAGATCGATCCGCGCGCAGCCGGCACGATTCCGTCGACCAAGGGCGCCCTGTAAATCACTGCGTCGGCCTGGCCGCGCCTACCCGACTCCAAAACCGGCCGCCGATCCGATGGATCTGACCAAGAGCTTTTTCTCGCTGCTCGCGCTGATCAACCCGATCGGCGCGATCCCGTTCTTCATCAGCCTGACCGAGAGCCAGACGGATGAGGAGAAGCGCCGCACCATCAAGGTTGCGTCGATTTCGGTGGCGATCGTGATCGGCCTGTCGGCGTTGCTGGGCGAGCAGATCATCGGCTTTTTCGGGTTTTCGGTGGGTTCGCTGCAGGTGGGCGGCGGGATCATCATGATCATGATCGCGCTGAACATGCTGAACGCGCAGACCAGCCGCACCAAGGCGACGCCCGAAGAAGAGGACGAGGCCGGCGCCAAGGCCAGCATTGCGGTTGTGCCGCTGGCGATTCCGCTGCTCACGGGCCCGGGCTCGATCAGCACCGTGATCGTCTATGCGGGCAAGACCAAGCACTGGTGGGACCTGTTTCTCCTGGCGGGCGTCGGTGTGGCGATTGCAGCCGTGGTCTGGATCGTGTTGCGCGCGGCCGAGCCGATCGCCCGTGTGATCGGTCGCACCGGCATCAACGTCGGGACGCGGCTGATGGGCCTGATCCTGGCGGCGCTGGCCGTGGAATTCATCGTTGATGGGCTGAAAACCCTGTTGCCCGTACTTCGGGCCTAAGTTAAGTCATGACTAAGATCGCAATCGTCGATTACGGCATGGGCAATCTGCGCTCGGTGGCGCAAGCCCTGATGGCCGTTGCTCCCCAGGCCGATGTGCGCATCAGTGCGCAAGCGGATGAAATCCGCGCCGCTGATCGCGTGGTGCTGCCAGGGCAAGGCGCCATGCCCGACTGCATGGCGGCCTTCGACCAATCCGGCCTGCGCGACGCGGTGCTGGAAGCATCGCGCAGCAAGCCGATGCTCGGCGTATGCGTAGGCGAGCAGATGTTGCTGGAGCGCAGCACCGAGGCGCGCCCGGGCCAGCAATACACCGAAGGTCTGGGCCTCATCAAAGGCGATGTGGTCCGCTTTGATCTGGATGGCCAGTTGCAGCCGGACGGCTCACGGTACAAAGTGCCTCAGATGGGCTGGAACCGCGTGCACCAGAGTCGTGCCCACGCCCTCTGGGAAGGGGTGCCGGACCAGAGCTACTTCTATTTCGTGCATAGCTATTACGCGCGGCCCGCCAATGCCGACGAATCGGTCGGAGAGACCGAATACGGCGTGCGGTTTACCTGCGCCATCGCCCGGGATAATATTTTTGCAACACAGTTTCACCCGGAAAAAAGTGCGCAAGCCGGCCTGCAGATCTACCGGAACTTCGTGCACTGGAATCCGTGACGCCCGCCGTGGCGTCGCAATCGAATCCATTTTTCGCCCTTTTTAATTTTTCCCCCTCAACTCTGTCGTCACGCTTATGTTGCTCATCCCGGCCATCGACCTGAAGGACGGTCAGTGTGTGCGCCTCAAACAAGGCGATATGGATCAAGCCACCGTGTTCTCGGAAGACCCGGCCGCCATGGCGCGGCACTGGGTCGAACAAGGCGCGCGCCGGTTGCATCTGGTCGATCTGAACGGCGCTTTCGCCGGCAAGCCTCGTAACGAGGCGGCCGTCAAGGCCATCCTCGCCGAGGTGGGTGACGAGATCCCCGTGCAACTCGGCGGCGGCATCCGCGACCTGGGCACCATCGAGCGCTGGCTCGACGACGGCCTCTCGTACGTGATCATCGGTACGGCGGCGGTCAAGGACCCGGGTTTTCTGCGGGACGCCTGCACGGCATTCGGCGGCCATATCATCGTCGGGCTCGATGCCAAGGACGGCAAGGTGGCGACCGACGGCTGGAGCAAGCTGTCAGGCCATGAAGTCGTGGACCTCGCCAAGAAGTACGAAGACTACGGCGTCGAAGGCATCATCTACACCGACATCGGCCGCGACGGCATGCTGCAGGGCATCAACATCGATGCGACCGTCAAGTTGGCGCAGTCGGTGAAGATTCCGGTCATTGCCAGCGGCGGCCTGTCGAACCTGAAGGACATCGACCACCTGTGCGCGGTCGAAGAGCATGGCGTGGAAGGCGTGATCTGCGGCCGCGCCATTTATTCGGGCGACCTGAACTTCAAGGAAGCGCAAGCCCTTGCGGACAAACTCGGCGCGGCCTGATCGTTGATCCAGCCGTGCACAACGGGCGCTTCGGCGCCCGCCTCATCATGCTAGCCAAACGAATCATCCCCTGCCTGGACGTGACCAACGGCCGGGTGGTCAAGGGCGTCAACTTCGTCGAATTGCGCGACGCCGGCGACCCCGTCGAAATCGCACGCCGCTACGACGAGCAGGGCGCCGACGAAATCACCTTCCTCGACATCACGGCCACGTCCGACGGGCGCGACCTGATGCTGGGCATCATCGAAGCGGTGGCTTCGCAGGTGTTCATTCCCCTGACGGTGGGCGGCGGTGTGCGCGCGCTGGAAGACGTGCGCCGGCTGCTCAACGCCGGTGCGGACAAGATCAGCATGAACTCGTCGGCGGTGGCGAATCCGCAACTGGTTTCGGACGCCAGCGCCCGCCATGGCGCGCAATGCATCGTCGTGGCCATCGACGCCAAAAAGGTGTCGGCCGAAGGCGAGGCCCCGCGCTGGGAAGTCTTCACGCACGGCGGCCGGAAAGGTACGGGCCTGGATGCCGTGGCGTGGGCGCGTGAAATGGCACAGCGCGGCGCCGGCGAAATCCTGCTGACCAGCATGGACCGGGACGGCACCAAGGCCGGCTTCGATCTGGAGTTGACCTGCGCCGTGTCGGACGCCGTGCCGGTTCCGGTCATCGCCTCGGGCGGCGTTGGCAACCTGCAGCACCTGGCTGACGGCATCCAGCAAGGCCACGCCGATGCAGTGCTCGCGGCGAGCATCTTCCATTACGGCGAATACACCGTCGGCCAGGCCAAGCAATTCATGGCAGAGCAGGGCATTCCAGTACGGATCGGATTATGAGCAAGAAGTGGTTGAACAAGGTCCACTGGGACGACAACGGCCTGGTGCCGGTGATCGTGCAGGAGCAGGGCAGCAATGACGTCCTGATGTTCGCTTTCATGAACCGCGAGGCGTTGCAGAAGACGGTGGAAACCGGCGAGGCCGTGTTCTGGTCGCGCTCGCGCAAGCGTCTGTGGCATAAGGGCGAGGAGTCTGGCCACATTCAGAAGGTGCACGAAATCCGCCTCGACTGCGATGAAGACGTGGTCCTGCTGCGTGTCACACAAATCGGCGGTATCGCCTGCCATACTGGCCGCCACGCCTGCTTCTTCCAGAAGTTTGAAGGCAATGTGGAAGACGGCGACTGGCACACCGTCGAGCCCGTGCTCAAGAATCCCGACGACATCTACGCCGGCAAGCCCGGCCACAATCATGAGTGACACCCTGCGCCGCCTGGGCGAGGTGCTCGAATCCCGCAAGCTCGCCAATGGCGGCGACCCGGAGAAGAGCTACATCGCCCGCCTCTTCAACAAAGGCGACGATGCGATCCTCAAGAAGATCGGCGAGGAAGCCACCGAGACCGTCATGGCCGCCAAGGACGCCCGCGCTGCCGGCATGACCGAGGAGGCACGCAGCAAGGTCGTCTACGAAGTGGCCGATCTGTGGTTCCACACGATGGTGCTGCTGTCGCATTTCGATCTCACGCCGGACGATGTTGTAAGCGAACTGGCGCGCCGCGAAGGACTTTCCGGCCTGGAAGAAAAGGCGCTGCGCAAGTCGCAGGCACGCGACGCTGCGGGTGACTGAACACGGTGGCGAATCGTCGCAGGGAGGTGGCGTGGACAAATACGGTGCAGCAGTAGTGGTGACGGACGACGCGGAGCGCCTGGCCGGTTTGCGTCGCCTGACGCATATTCTGTATGCCCTCTACGCCATTTTTTGGCTGACCGGCGGTATCACTGCATTGATTGCCATCATCGTCGGGTATGTTAAGCGCGACGATGTGCGCGGCACCCTGTATGAGTCGCACTTTCGGTGGCAGATCCGTTCGTTCTGGTGGTGCGTACTGTGGGGTGTGGTCGGTGTGCTGCTCATTCCCGTCGCCTTCATCGGCTTTGCCGTGCTGTGGGCTCTGGGCATCTGGATGCTGTATCGTATTGTGAAAGGTTGGCTGTATCTGAATGACAGCAAGCCGATGTACGCAAATCCGTAAACTCAACCAATGGCGCCGCCATCGTTGCGGCGCCGCCAGCCGTATTTACGTGGGAGTAGGACATGGGTTCCTTTAGCATTTGGCACTGGCTGATCGTGCTGGTGATCATCATGATGGTGTTCGGCACGAAGAAGCTGCGCAACATCGGTTCGGATCTGGGCAGCGCCGTGAAGGGCTTCAAGGACGGCATGCGCGAAGGTCAGGAAGACAAGCCGGCCGGTTCGCAACAACCACAACAGACCGCCGGCCAGCCGCCGCGCGAGTTGCACGATTCGACGACGATCGACGTCGAAGCGCGCGACAAGTCCAAGCAAGGCTGAGCATCGACGCGCGCTGACCGATGATCGATCTCGGCATTTCCAAGCTGGCGCTGATTGGCATGGTGGCGCTCGTCGTCATCGGGCCGGAGCGTCTGCCCAAGGTGGCGCGGACCGCTGGCGCCCTGCTTGGCCGCGCACAGCGCTACATCGCCGACGTGAAGGCCGAAGTCAGCCGCGAAATCGAGCTTGAGGAGTTGCGCAAGATGCGCACCGACTTCGAGCAGGCCGCGCGCAATGTCGAGCAGACCATCCACCAGGAGGTCAGCAAGCACACGACCGAGATCAACGAGCGCCTGAACGAGGCGCTGGGTGACCCGGCCCAGACGTCGACCTCCGCGCCCGACTGGCGCCCCGCGCCGGGCAAGTCGCGCAACGGCCGCAACAGCTGGCGCAACAAGCAGCTCTCGATGCCCAAGTGGTACCGCCAGAAGCAGGGCGTGCGCATGTGGGCGCAATCGGGTGCGGCACGCGTCAAGCGCCATCGTCCACCCATCGTTGCCGCACAGTCGCGTGCGCGCTCCTTCTTCGAATGATCTTCCGGGCGCGAGCCGTGTCTGCGGTGTCGCGTCCTGACTTCCCCTTTCTCACCTGACATGAGTGCCGCTCCGCTCGATCCGCAAGAGTCGCCCGAGGACGGCGCGCAGGAAACGTTCATTTCGCACCTGGTCGAGCTGCGTGAGCGCATCGTCAAGGCGGGTGCCGGCGTGCTGCTGATCTTTCTGGGCCTGGTCTACTGGGCGCCGGATATTTTCAATCTGTTCTCGCGGCCGCTGATCCAGGCGTTGCCCAAGAACGGCCACATGATCGTGACGGACGTCACCGGTTCGTTCTTCGTGCCGATGAAGGTGACGCTGCTGGCTGCCTTCCTGATCGCGCTGCCGTGGGTGCTGTACCAGATCTGGCGCTTCGTGGCGCCGGGGCTCTATACGCACGAGAAGCGGATGATCATGCCGCTGGTGGTGAGCACCTACGTGTTGTTCCTGTGCGGTGTGGCGTTTGCGTATTTCCTGGTGTTCCCGACGGTGTTCAAGGTGATGGCGCACTACAACGCGCCGCTGGGTGCGGAGATGTCCACCGACATCGACAAGTACCTGAGCTTCGCCATGACCACGTTCCTCGCCTTCGGCATCACCTTCGAGGTGCCGGTGGTCGTAATGGTGCTGGTGCGCTTTGGCATCGTGAGCCTGGAGAAGCTGCGACAGGCACGGCCGTACGTCGTGGTGGGCGCGTTCGTGATTGCCGCGGTGGTGACGCCGCCCGACGTAATGTCGCAGCTGTTGCTGGCGGTGCCGCTGTGGCTGCTGTATGAGCTGGGGTTGATCTTGGCGGCCATCTTTATCCGTAACACCACGGCGCCGGAGAACAATCCGGAGCATTTGCCGGTGGTGAAGGACTGACGGGCCGATCCCGCATCAGCCAAAGAAAAAGGCAGCCGAGGCTGCCTTTTTTGTTGCCGATGAATCTGCTGTTGCTGCGTCTTTCAGGCGGCGTACAGCCAGAACTGCTCGCGCGGGAAGGTCAGCGCGTACTTGCCGTCGCTCGGGGCGCTGGCGGAGTAGGCGCGCAGGCCTGTGCCCGTTGCGCCGCTGTCGTCGGTGGCGCGGAACAGGCATTCCCAGCGGTCGCCCAGATACATGCGCGTTGCGAGCGGCAGGTGGATGGTGTTGTCGGCGTTGTCGACGCCCACGCGCACCTGTTCCAGGCGGATCACGCCGTGCGCCGATGCGCCCGGCTTCAGATCGCCGCGCGCCACGCCCCACAGCGACCAACCTCCCGTCTCGTCCACCAGCCGCGCCATGCCGTCGCGCACCTCGGCGATCTTGCCGTTGATGCGGTTGTTGCTGCCCATGAACTCGGCGGTGAACAGCGTCTGCGGCGCACCGTACATTTCTTCGGGCGTACCTTGCTGCTCGATCACGCCGTTGTTCAGCAGCAGGATGCGATCGGACATGGCCATCGCCTCGCTCTGGTCGTGCGTGACCATCAGCGCCGACAGGCCAAGACGCACGATCAGTTCGCGCAGGAAGGCGCGTGCTTCTTCGCGCAGCTTGGCGTCGAGGTTCGAGAGCGGCTCGTCGAGCAGGATCACAGGCGGGTTGTAGACCAGCGCGCGCGCGATGGCCACACGCTGCTGCTGTCCGCCGGACAGCTGGCTCGGGAAACGCTCGCCGAGATGGCCGAGGCCCAGTTGCTGCAGCACGGCCTGCACGCGTTCCTTGATCTGCGCGGCGGGCGTCTTGCGCAGCTTGAGCGGATAGGCGACGTTCTCGGCCACAGTCTTGTGCGGCCACAGCGCGTAGGACTGGAACACCAGGCCCAGGTTGCGCCCTTCGGCCGGCACGTCGAGCTTCTTGGCACCGTCGAACATGACCCGATCGCCGATCTTGACGGTGCCCTGGCTGGCCTGTTCGAGGCCAGCGACAGCGCGCAGCAGCGTGGTCTTGCCCGAACCGGACGGGCCCAGCAGCGAGACGACCTCGCCCTTCTGCAGCTGCATCGAGACACCCTTGAGAACCGGGTTGTTGCCGTATTGCAGGTGCAGGTCGTTGACAGTGAGTTCAATCATGGAGCTTCACTCCGAAACGCAGTGCGATGCCGAGGCCGACGGCCACCAGCACGATATTGACGAAGGACAGCGCGGCGACGATATCGATGGCGCCGCCCGCCCACAGGGAAACCAGCATCGAGCCGATCGTCTCGGTGCCCGGCGACAGCAGGTACACGCCGGTCGAGTACTCGCGCTCGAAGATCAGGAAGATCAGCAGCCATGCGCCGAGCAGGCCGTAGCGCGTGAGCGGTACCGTCACGTCGCGCGTGGTGCGGGCGCGGGTGGCGCCGACTGAGCGCGCGGCTTCTTCCAGTTCCGGACCCACTTGCAGCAGCGCGGCCGAGATCAAGCGAAGGCCATAGGCCAGCCACACCACGGTGTAGGCGATCCACACGCTGAAGATCGTGCTGCGCAGGTCGCGCAGGCTGGGCACGACGTTTTCGATGATCCAGTTGGCGAACGGTAGGCCGCTGTCAGTCAGTCCGGTCTCGATCCAGTTCGGCACGAACAGGAACACCCACAGGAACGCCAGGCCGGCCAGCAGACCCGGAATGGCACGGGGCACCAGCACGCTGTAATCAAGGAAGCGTGTCCAGCCATCCGGCTTGCGGTGCATGGCCAGGCCGATGCAGGTGTAGCAGCCCACCGCCAGCGCGCCGCCAATCACGCCGATCAGCACTGTGTTGACCATCGCCCGCAGAAACTGCGGCTGCGCGAAGATCTGCTGGAATGCCGTGGTCGAGAAGGCCTCCACCAGTGACACGCCTTCACCCCAGTTCGACACGAAGGCGCGCAGGGCGATACCCGAAAGCGGCACCACCACCGTCACGAAGAACCACAGCACCACCACCGCCCACGCCGGCCAGCGCCAGCTGCCCAGCGGTAGCGGACGGCTGCGCGTGACCTTGCCTTTTACGGTGACGAAGCGGTTGGCCGACTTCAGCATGTAGCGTTGCAGCAGCACCAGGGGGAACGTCACCATCACCAGGCAGACCGCCACGGCGGCCATCAGGTGATAGGCCGGGGTGCCGAGCTTGTTGGTCAGCTTGTACAGATACGTCGCCAGCACAAGGTGACCTTCCGGATCGCCCAGAACGAGCACCAGGCCGAACACCTCGAAGCCCAGGAACGTCACCAGCACGGCAGCGTACAGCAGGGCGGGGCGCACCATCGGCAAGCTCACGTTCAGCGCCACCGACAGCGGCGATGCCCCCGCGATACGCGCGGCTTCTTCCACGTCCGAACCGAGACTGCGCAGCGCCGACGAGACGTACAGATACACGTGAGGCACATGCGTCAGGCCGGCGATGATGATGATGCTCGTGAACGAATACACGTTCCACGGCGCGCCGCCAAACTGGCTCTTGAACCACACCGTGTAGAAGCCCACGGGGCCGGCGGACACCACGTAGCCGAACGCCAGCACCATCGGCGAGACGAACACGGGAATCATCAGCAGCGGTTCGAGAATGCGGCGGCCCGGCAAGTCCGAACGCACCATCAGGAACGCCAGGATGCCGCCCAGCGGCACCGAGATCACCGCCAGGCCGAACGCCAGCGCAGCGGATTTCTCGAAGGCGTGCCAGAAATCCGAATCGGTAAAGATGAAGCGATACGCATCCAGCCCCGCCAGCGCGTCGGGCATGAAGAACGGCGCGGACAGAAAGCTCTGGTAGAAGATCAGCGCCAGCGGCGTGAAAATCGCCAGCGCGGTAAGCAGAATGACCACGCCGCGCGGCAAAGCCTGTCCCACACGCGTCCAGGGCGAGCGCTTGGGAGAGACTTGGCGAGCGGCGGCACGGTCTTGCGCTAGAGAACGCATGGTGCCTCCAGGAGGAACCGGCGCCAGGTACGGATGGCGCCGGCAGGTCGGTCAGATGAGTGGAGTGCCGATGATCAGCGGATCAGGTCAACGGCCGGCGGCGGTGCGCCATTGCTTGATGAAATCCAGACGCTTCTTCGGTTCCAGGAACGCCAGGATCGATTCGTCCACCGGAATCGGCTTGATCGTGTTGCCCAGAATCTTCTTCAGGCCGGCGGCGGTGGCTTCGCCCGTCACGTCGTCGCGCAGCGAGTGCAGATCCGACTTGTTGGCGAGAATTTCCTGGCCGCGCTTGGACAGGATGTAGTCCAGCCACAGCTTGGCCGCGTTCGGGTTCTTGGCTTTCTTGGCGATCATCGCCACGCGCGACACCACGAGCGTGTAGTCCTTCGGATAGACGATGCCGATCGACGGGTCCTTCTTGGCGCGCGCAATCGCGTACGAACCGAGGATGTTGTACGCCACCAGGTTTTCGCCCGAGGCCACGCGCTCCATCATCGTGCCGGTGGAGGACTGCAGCACCAGGTTCGGGCCCACGGCCTTGACGAAGTCGAAGTACTGCGGCGAGTCGACGTTGTCCTGCGCGGCCATCATGAAGCCGACGGCGGACTTCTCGATGTCGTACGTCGTGACCTTGTTCTTGAAGCGTTCGGGCTGGCTGGCCACCAGCTTGGCGAAGTCGGCGTGCGTCTGCGGGACTTCGCTGTCCTTGATCAGGCGCTTGTTGTACAGGAACACGGCCGGCTCGTACGTGGTGCCGTAGGCCAGGCCCTTGTAGACAGCCCACTTCGGCAGGTTCTGCACTTCCGGCGAGTCGTACTTCATCGCGTAGCTCTGGGCCAGCTTGAGCTGCGAATCCATCGACGAGTTCCACATCATGTCAGCCGACGCGCCGCCTGCAGCCTGCTCACTGATGAAGCGGTTGTACAGCTCGCTGCTGTTCATGTCGTTGTACTCGACCTTCACGCCAGGGTAGAGCGACTCGAAATCCTTGATCAGCGGGTCGGCGGCCTTGGTGTCGGTCGTCGCGTACACGACCACCTTGCCTTCCTTCTTGGCGGCGGCGACGGTGTCGGCGTAGTTGGCGGGATAGCCGGCCGGGACTTGCGCGACGGCGGCGGTGCTGAGGGTCAGTGCGGCAGCGGCAATTGAAGCGAGAGCGGCGTGCGCGGGCGTAAAGCGGCCACGAAGCATGGGTTTGTCTCCTGTTTGCTTGTGATGGTGTGGGGCCGGCTACTTATGGCGTGGCGCGTGTAGCTCGGGCGGATGGCCCCCGGTGCGGCGGATTATAGAAATCGCCCGCTTTCGTCACGCTTTCATTGCGGCTGCTGCGTCGCAGCATGTTCGGCAGACGCAGCGGCGCCCGCCAGCGGTACGCGAATCCGCGCAGACAAGCCGACGCCGCCGTGCGCGTTCGGCTCCCCATCGGCCAATTCGATTTGCCCGCCGCTACGCGCCGCATAGGCACGTGCGATGGCCAATCCGAGCCCTGAGCCCTCAGCGGCATAGCGGGCATCTTTGGGCGCGTCTTTGGGTTTACCCGAGCGACTTACGCCCTCGTGTGCTCGGCGGAAACGCTGGAACGCATGCGCGCGCTCTTCGGCGCTCATGCCGGGCCCGGTGTCGTCCACGCAGACCAGTGCGGTATCGCCGTCGGCCGTGGCGCGCACGGTGACGCGGCCGCCGGCCGGCGTGTAGCGGATGGCGTTGTGCACGAGATTCGAGAGCGCCTCGCGCAGGAACGCTGGATAGCCGATGACGGGCAGCGCCATGAGGTGGCCGCCGTCATCCCAGCCGAGATCCTGATGTTTTTCACGCGCCAACGGCAGCGCATCGACCACCACGCCGCGTGCCAATTCACCCAGGTCGAAGGTTTCTGCCGGCGCGTCCTGTCCCGCATGCCGTGCGCGGGCGAGCGCGAGCAATTGTGTGGTCAGCCGGTTTGTCGACTGCAAACGCGCGATGATGGCGGACAGGCTTTCGCGCACGCGCGCCGGGTCGGTCTCGCGCAGCGCGTATTCGGCTTGCGTGAGCAGCACGGCCAGCGGTGTACGCAGCTGGTGCGACGCATCGGCAAGAAACTGGCTTTGCGCCTCCGCGAGTTCGGCGTAGCGATGAATGTGGTGGTTGATCGCGTCGACCAGCGGGCGGACTTCGGCAGGCACATCGGTGGCGTCCAGCGGCCGGAGGTCATCCGATGCGCGCACGCCGATGCTGCGTGCCAGACGATTGAGCGGCTTGAGCGCGACGGTCACGCCGAGCCACAGCAGCGCCGCGCTGACCGCCACCAGCGCCGCATCGCGCAGCAGCGTGCCGCGCCACACCGCCTGCTGCAGCGCGCGCCGCGTCTCGATGGTTTCCGCGACCTGAATGACGATGCGCGCCGGCAGCCCCGGCTGATACAGCGGCTTCGCCACGGCCGCCACGCGTACGGGCTCGTCGTGGTACGTCGCGTCGTAGAAGAGTGGGGTGTCGTTTTCCAGCCGCGTAACCGGCAGCGGCAGATCGTCGTAACCGGTCAGCGCGGCTTCGGGCGCCTTGCCCGGCAAGGGTTCGAAAGCGACGCGGTAATAGACGTTGCTCTGCGCGGTCGATTCGAACATGGACAACGCCACGTACGGCACGTTGACCTGCACTTGCCCGCGCTCGATCGTCACGCCGTTTTCGATGGCGCGCACCGAGCCGAGCAGCGCGCGGTCATACGCGCGATCCGTTGCGCCGCGCAGCGCCTGGTACGCCGAAACGATGTCGATGGCCAGTACCCCCACCAGCCCCGGCAGCAACAACCAGAGCAGCGTGAGTTTCAGGCTGCGCGGCAGCCGGAGCCGGGCGAGCCGCTGCATCATGCGCTGCTGTCGCCCGCGGCTGGCGTTTCACCGTCGCCGGCTTCGAGCATGTAGCCCAGTCCCCGCACGGTGACGATCTGTACGCCCATGCCTGCCAGCTTCTTGCGCAGGCGGTGCACGACCACCTCCACGGCGTCGGGGCTCGAATCGCTGTCCAGGTTGAAGACCTTGTCGAACAAATGCACCTTGCTGATCGGCTGGCCGGTCTTGTGCAGCAGTGCCGACAGGGCGGCATGCTCGCGCGGGGTGAGCGCCAGCGGCTCGCCCGACAGCAGGAATGCCTTGCGCCCGGTGTCGAACTCCAGCGGCCCGCAACGCAGACGCGGGAACGCCCGGCCGCGGCTGCGGCGGATGAGCGCCATCAACCGCGCTTCCAGCTCGGACAGCGCGAACGGCTTGGTGAGGAAATCGTCCGCGCCGGCATTGAGCCCGCGCACGCGTTCATCCAGCGCGCCCTGCGCCGTGAGGATCAGCACCGGCGTGCGGTCGTCACGCGCGCGCATGTCGGCCAGTACGGCAAAGCCATCCTTGCGCGGCAAGCGCAGGTCCAGCACCACCGCATCAAATTCTCCGGAGCCGAGGAAGGCTTCCGCGATGACGCCATCGGCAGCTCGCTCGATCACGAAGCCGCTCTGCGCCAGCGCACGTGCCAGCCAGGCCGCCAATTCGTCCTCATCCTCCACCAGCAAAATCCGCATCGGGTGTCTCTCAATATCGTTCTGACTACTTTTTCATGATAATGCGTGGCGCCTGCATCTCGATCTCCGTGTCTACGGGATGCGGCTCCCGTAGCGCTTCAACCGGCATGTCGTCCATCTCAAATTCCCGTCGCCGCTGGCTTTGTCAGACCGCCGCATTGCTGGCTGCAAGCGGCGTGGTTGCGCGAGGGGCGCATGCTCAGTGGCTGGCGCGATCGACGCCGGAGCTGCCGTCGTACTATCCGCGCGACTACGGCGCGATGGTCGACGCCGCACGCCGCGAAGGCCGTGTCACGGTGTATTCGACGACGGATTTCTCGGCCGCGTACCCGCTGATCCGCGCCTTTGAAACGCGCTACCCCGGCATCACCGTCGATTACCGCGAGCAGAACAGCGACGATCTCTACCGCCGCTTCCTCGCGGAATTCGCCGCCAAGTCACCCGGCGCCGACGTGGTCTGGAGTTCGGCCATGCCCGAGCAGTTCAAGCTCGTGAATGACGGGCACGCACTCCCGTATGCCTCGCCCGAGCGGCCTTACCTGCCGTCGTGGGCCATCTGGAAAAACGAGGCGTACGGCACGAGCTACGAGCCGGTCGTCTTCGTCTACAACGCGCGCCAGTTGCCGGCGGAGTTGATTCCTTCCACTCACGCCGACTTCGCCCGCATTCTGAATGGCCATCGGGATTTGCTGCGCGGGCGCGTCGCCTCGTACGACATCGAGCACTCCGGTTCCGCCTTCCTTTTCGCCGCGGAAGATGCGCGGACAACGCCGGTGTTCTGGGATGTTGCCAAGGCATTGGGTGGGGTCAACGTCAACCTGTACATCACCACGGCCGCGATGCTGGAGCGCGTCGCCTCGGGCGAAAGCCTGCTCGCCTACGACGTGATCGGCTCCTATGCCGCGCGCTACGCCGATCGCAATCCGGCGCTGGCCATCAAGATGCCCACCGACTACACGCTGGTCGCGACGCGGGTCGCCTTTATCGCGCGGCGCGCTGCCCGCCCGAACGCCGCGCGCCTCTGGCTCGACTTCATGCTCTCGCGCGACGGGCAGAGCGTGATGGCGGACCGCGCGTTCCTGTTTTCGCTGCGCCAGGACGTTGAGACGGGGCTCACTGCGAAGCGCCTGCTCGCCGAGCTAGGCAATACGCATCGGCCCATTCCGGTCGGTCCGGGTTTACTCGCCCATCAAGATCAGCTCCGCCGTGCCGATTTCCTGAAGAGATGGCGCGCCGCACTTGGCCGATAAAAGAGAATTAAAAGTCACTTCAAGCCCTGACGTGGCGCGAAGGCGACAAATCGCAGCGGCCGTCGATTGCTGAATTTGGGTGCGCGGGAAAGGGGCGCAATCGCCCGCCAGACCGTGTGCCACCGCGTAAAAAGCGGGTTGCGCCCCCCTTCTACAGGGCCTGGGCGCGTGTTGCCCATGAGCAACAACTTGGCCGCAAATCGTGGCCCAGAGCCAGAAAGGGTTTCCGGAATCCGTCAACGCTGGCACATAATGCGGTCAGACGTGAGGTATCTGCGTCGTCCATAAGGACAGTCAAGATTTCCCAATCAGTTGACAAGGAAAGTGTCGATATGAAGATGAAACTGTTTGCAGCTGCTGTGGCAGCTCTGGCCGCCGGTGGCGCCTATGCACAATCCTCCGTGACCCTGTACGGCGTGGTCGACGCTGGTCTGACCTACGCAAACAAGGTGCCGGGCGCAACCGCTGGTTCGAGCGGCTCGCGTTTTGGCCTGGATTCGGGCGGCCTGTCGGGCTCGCGTTGGGGCCTGCGTGGCGTTGAAGACCTGGGCGGTGGCCTGAAGGGTATCTTCAACCTGGAAAGCGGCTTCAACCTGGACACCGGCACGTCGGGTCAAGGTGGTCGTCTGTTCGGCCGTAACGCCTACGTTGGTCTGCAAGGCCAGTGGGGTCAACTGACCCTGGGTCGTCAGCAAAACCTGCTGTACGACTTCTCGCTGATCTATGACCCGATGGCAATCGCCACGCGTTACTCGCTGGCTTCGCAAGACCAGTTCTTCTCTGGCCGTGCTGACAACGCCGTCAAGTACGTCGGTACGTTCGGTGGCCTGAGCGTCTCCGGTCTGTACTCGTTCAACTACAACGGCAACGAAGTCGCTGGCAGCAACAAGACCGGCCGCGAGTGGAGCCTGGGTGCTAACTACGCTGGCGGCCCGCTGGGTATCGGCGCAGTGTACGACCAAACCAACTCGACGACCGTTGGTAGCGACAACAAGGAACAACGCGCCACGATCGCTGGCACGTACGCTTTCGGCCCGGCTAAGCTGTACGCTGGCTACCGTTGGTACAAGGCTAACTACGCAACTGTTGCTGGCAACGGCAACCTGCGTTCGAACCTGTACTGGGCTGGCCTGGGTTACCAAGCTACTCCGGCTCTGTCGCTGACGGGTACGGCTTACTACCAACAGTTCAAGAACAGCGGCACGGGCAACCCGTGGCTGTTCGTGGTCGGCACCGACTACGCTCTGTCGAAGCGCACCGACGCGTACTTCAACCTGGCCTATGCTAAGAACAGCGGCGGCTCGGGTCTGGGCGTGATCGGCCTGAACGACTCCGGCTACGCTGGCACGACGCTGACGAACGGCAGCCAAGTGTTCTCGGGCCCGAACAACAGCAACAACCAGTTCGGCGCTACGGTTGGCCTGCGTCACAAGTTCTAATTTGACGCGCTCGTAAGGGCGCATCGAATTAAACGGTTAAACGCCGATCCCGAAAGGGATCGGCGTTTTTCTTTGTGTGGACGATTTGCAGTGCGCATGCATGGCGGAAACAGTGCCGCGAGTCGGCTTGGCTGGCATGCGAGCTTCAGCGGGTGAGATAGGCGTGCAGGCGAAGCAGGGGCAAGGGGCGCTTGCTGCCTTACGACGGGCATACGTTCAGGGCGGGCAGCGAAGGTGCGGGGCGAGGGTAGCTCGACGTACGTAGCCCAGCTTTTGGTACGTTGGATTGATTGTTCGTGGAGGAGGGAATGAAGCCAAAGTGGCCCTTTCCTCGCCAACGAGTCGGCTTGACGCTCAGCGTGCGGGCATAAAAAACGGCGGCACATCGGCCGCCGTTTGTGTATTCCGGAAACCAATCGCTTACTGCTGTTCTTCGTCGTCCTGCGAGGGCATCGGCACGTTGCGACGCGTAGGCGCGGGCCGTTTGCCGACCACGATGGTCAGTTCCACAGCCTTGCCCTTGCGCGATACCGTCACCTTGGCTTCCGCGCCGGGTTTCAGCTGCGCGATGCTGTTGAGCAGCGCCGTCGTATCCAGGATCGGCTCGCCGTTGACGCTGGTGAGAATGTCCCCCGGGCGCAGGCCAGCCTTGTCCGCTGGGCCGCCTTGAACCACGGCGGCAATGAGCGCGCCATCCTTGCGTGATAAGCCAAACGACTCGGCGATTTCCGGCGTTACATCCTGCGGCTCGACACCGATCCAGCCGCGGACCACGCTACCCGTCGAGATAATCGACTCCATCACCTGCTTGGCCAGCGAGACCGGAATCGCGAAGCCGATGCCCAGCGAACCGCCCGAGCGTGAGTAAATCGCTGTGTTGATCCCGAGGAGGTTGCCGTCAGCGTCGACGAGCGCACCGCCCGAGTTGCCGGGGTTGATCGCGGCGTCGGTCTGGATGAAGTTTTCGAAGGTGTTGATGCCCAAATGGCTGCGGCCCAGCGCGGAGACAATACCCATCGTCACCGTCTGGCCCACGCCGAACGGGTTGCCAATGGCCAGCACCACGTCGCCGACGCGCACATTCTCCAGCCGGCCCAGCGTAATGGCGGGCAAATTCGGGAGGTTGATCTTGAGGACCGCCAAGTCGGTTTCCGGATCGGAGCCGACCACCTTGGCGTTGGCCTTGCGGCCGTCGGTCAGGGCGACCTCGATTTCGTCGGCGCCGTCCACGACGTGGTGGTTCGTTAGAATGTAGCCTTCCGAGCTGACGATTACGCCTGAGCCGAGGCTGGCCGTGGGTTCCTGGCGTTGCTCAGGGGCGCGGTCGCCGAAGAAGAAGCGAAACCACGGGTCAGCGCTGGCTTGAGGGTTGCTGCCGCGCTTCGGCGCGTTCTTGCTGCTGAAGATGTTGACCACCGCCGGCATCGCGACCTTGGCAGCTTCCGCGTAGGAGTTGCTGGAGGTGCCGCCGTGGCCGATCGGCGCGACTTCCTTGAGCGCGACGATGGGCGAGCCGGATTGCACTGCGACCTTGCCGCGCTGCAGCCAATCAGGCTTGAGCGTGGCGATCACAAACCAGACGGCCAGGACGACCGTGACGGCTTGCGCAAAAAACAGCCAAAAGCGGCGCAACATAGAGCGAAATTGAGTCCAAATGGATCGAAAAGAACTTGAATTGTACTTGAACGACCTGTTGCAGGCGCCCCGTTTTCGGGACTATTGCCCCAACGGTCTGCAGGTGCAAGGGCGCGAAACCATTACGCACATCGTGACGGGGGTCACGGCCAGCCTGGCCTTGATCGAGGCCGCCATCGAAGCGCGTGCCGACGCCATCCTCGTGCACCACGGTTACTTCTGGAAGGGTGAGGACGGCCGTGTCGTGGGCCAAAAGCATGCGCGCCTGAAGCAACTCCTGGCGAACGATCTCAACTTGTTCGCATATCACCTGCCGCTCGATGCGCACCCTGATCTGGGCAACAACGCGCAGTTGGGCGCGTTGCTCGGCATCACGCCACAAGGCCGGTTCGGCGACGATGACCTGGGCTGGATTGGCGCGCTTCCCGAGGCGACCACGCTAGGCGCTTTCGCGCAGACGGTGTCGGCAAAGCTGAATCGGGCGCCGCTCTTGATCGGCGACGACAATCGTCCGGTGCGTACCGTCGGCTGGTGCACGGGCGGTGCTCAAGGCTGGTTTGATGCCGCCGTGGCCGCCGGTGTGGACGTGTATCTGAGTGGTGAAGCGTCGGAACAGACCACGCATCTGGCGCGTGAATCGGGTGTGGCCTATATCGGCGCCGGCCACCACGCCACCGAGCGGGGCGGCGTGCGGGCGCTCGGCAACCATCTCGCCGAGCGTTTTGGCGTACGTCACACCTTCATCGATATCCCGAATCCGGTGTGAAGCCGGCTCCAATTACGACTTGTTCTTGAGGCTGTCGCGAATCTCGCGCAGCAGCTGGATGTCTTCCGGCGTTTCGGCGGGGGCCGTCGGCGGGTTGGCGTCGATCACGCGCGTGACGGCGCGCACCATCAAGAACACGATAAACGCCAGAATCAGAAAATTGACCGCCACGGTGATGAAGTTGCCGTAGGCAAAGACTGGCACGCCGGCCTTCTTCAGATCAACCAAGGTATGAGGCACGCCCGCGGGCGCCTCTGCCAGTTGGATGAACAGATTCGAGAAATCCAGCTTGCCAACGATACGGCTGATCAGCGGCATGATCAGATCATTGACAAGCGAATCGACGATTTTGCCGAACGCCGCGCCGATGATCACGCCCACTGCGAGGTCGATCACGTTGCCGCGCATCGCGAATTTCTTGAAGTCTTGCATCAGTGCCATCGGTTTTCTCCGGATTGTTTGATTCGAGACAAACGGTCAAGCTAGCGAACGGTTGACCTGAATTGTTGAAAGCGAGGTTGCAAGAGACATGCCGAAGCCTTGCCTGGACTGGGCTGGCGGGCAATCGGTGCGTCCACTATATCCGCAACGGACGCCCCCCGCGACCGCTACCGTTGGCTAGGTACGCTCGGGTATAATTTTCGGTTGACGCGAATCTATCTTGATTTCTCACCCTGGGGTCTTGAATGAGTGACCAGCAAAACGTGGACAAGGGTCGCCGCAATCTATTGATTGCGACGTCCGTGGCTGGTGGTGTGGGAGGGGTTGCAGTTGCGGCCCCTTTCGTTTGCACATTCGCACCATCTGAAAAAGCCCGTGCAGCGGGCGCGCCCGTAGAGGCGGACGTGAGCGACCTGGCCCCGGGCCAGATGAAGGTGGTGGAATGGCGCGGCAAGCCGGTCTGGCTGCTCAAACGCACGCCCGACATGCTGGAGTCGCTCAAGAAGACCGATAACGAAGTCGCCGACCCCAAGTCCGACGTGCCCTTCACCATGAAGACGCCGGACTACTGCAAGAACGAAACCCGCTCCCGTGCCGAGCATAAAGACCTGCTGGTCGTGGTCGGCATCTGCTCCCATCTTGGCTGCTCCCCGTCCGGTCCGTTCCCCGCAGGTGCCAACGTGCAGCTTGCCGGAGACCCCGGCTTCGTCTGCCCGTGCCATGGCTCCACGTTCGACCTGGCTGGGCGCGTGTTCAAGAACAAGCCCGCGCCGCAGAACCTCGACGTTCCGCCGTACATGTTCCTGTCCGACACGAAGCTGGTGATCGGTAAAGACGAGAAAGGAGAGGCTTGATCATGGCCGAGAAGAAGGTGGAGACAACCGGGCTGCTGGGCTGGATCGATGCACGCTTCCCGGCATCGGATCTGTGGAAGGCGCATCTGTCCGAGTACTACGCGCCGAAGAATTTCAACTTCTGGTATTTCTTCGGGTCGCTGGCGCTGCTGGTGCTGGTGATCCAGATCGTCACGGGTATTTTCCTGGTGATGAACTACAAGCCGGACGGCACGCTCAACGCCGCCGGCATCCCCGTCGCCTATGCGAGCGTGGAGTTCATCATGCGCGAGGTGCCGTGGGGCTGGCTGGTGCGCTATATGCACTCGACCGGCGCGTCGGCGTTCTTCATCGTCGTGTATCTGCACATGTTCCGCGGCATGCTGTACGGCTCGTACCGTAAGCCGCGCGAGCTGGTCTGGATCTTCGGCTGCCTGATCTTCCTGTGCCTGATGGCCGAAGCCTTCATGGGCTATCTGCTGCCGTGGGGCCAGATGTCGTACTGGGGCGCGCAGGTCATCGTGAATCTGTTCTCCGCCATTCCGCTGATCGGCCCGGACCTGTCGCTGTGGATCCGCGGTGACTACGTGGTGTCGGACGCGACGCTGAACCGCTTCTTCTCGTTCCACGTCATCGCTGTGCCGCTGGTGCTGCTGGGCTTGGTGGTGGCGCACATCATCGCCCTGCACGAAGTGGGTTCGAACAACCCGGACGGCGTCGAGATCAAGGCCAAGAAGGACGAGCGCGGCATTCCGCTCGACGGCATTCCGTTCCACCCGTATTACTCGGTGCACGACATCGTCGGCGTGGCGGTGTTCCTGTTCATCTTCAGCGCGATTGTGTTCTTCGCGCCGGAAATGGGCGGCTACTTCCTGGAAGCCAACAACTTCATCCCGGCAGACTCGCTGAAGACCCCGCCGCACATTGCGCCGGTCTGGTACTTCACGCCGTTCTACTCGATGCTGCGCGCGACCACGTCGGACTTCCTGCCGTGGCTGTGGGGCTTCATCGCAATCATGCTGGGTCTGCTCTTCGTGCGCTCCAAGAGCATGAAGGTCAAGGGCGTGGCGGTGGCTGTGGCCGTGATTCTGGCGCTGGGCTTCGCGTTCATCGACGCGAAGTTCTGGGGCGTGGTCGTGATGGGCGGGTCGGTGGTGATCTTCTTCTTCCTGCCGTGGCTGGACCAGTCGCCGGTCAAGTCGATCCGTTATCGCCCGGGCTTCCACAAGACGCTGCTGATCGTCTTCGTGATCGCCTTTGCGGTGCTGGGCTACCTGGGTATCCAGCCGCCGAGCCCGATCGGTTCGATCGTTTCGCAGATCGGCACCATTCTTTACTTCGCGTTCTTCCTCGCGATGCCGATCTGGAGCCAGATCGGGACGTTCAAGCCAGTGCCCGAGCGCGTCACGTTCACGCCGCACTGATAGAGCCCGCGCACAAGGACCCATGAAGGACACAAGAATGAAAAAGCTGCTTGCGATTTTCGCCTTGGCCGGTCTCGTGTTTGCCGCGCCCGTGATGGCCAATGAGGGCGGCTTGCCGCTCGATCCGGCGCCCAACCAGTCCAGCGACACGTCTGCGCTGCAGCGCGGCGCCAAGCTGTTCGTCAATTACTGCCTGAATTGCCATGGCGCCAGCGCCATGCGCTACAACCGTCTGCGCGACATCGGTTTGAGCGAAGAGCAGATCAAGCAGAACCTGCTGTTCTCGTCGGACAAGGTCGGCGACACGATGCACATCGCCATGGACCGCGAGGACGCCAAGAAGTGGTTTGGCGCTGTACCTCCGGACCTTTCCGTGATTGCCCGGGCGCGCGGCAGCGACTGGCTCTACACCTATCTGCGCACGTTCTACCGTGACGACACGCGTCCGACCGGCTGGAACAACCTCGTCTTCGACAAGGTTGGCATGCCGCATGTGCTGTGGGAGCTGCAAGGCCAGCAAGTGCCGAAGTACGCCGAAGTGAAGTCCGAGCACGGCGAGGCCGAGAAGAAGCTCGTCGGCTTTGAGGTGTCGGTTCCGGGCAAGATGAACAAGGTCGAATATGACCAGGCAGTGGCCGATCTGGTCAGTTATCTGGACTGGATGGCGGAGCCCGCCGGCAACCTGCGCAAGCGTCTCGGTGTGTGGGTATTGTTGTTCATTGGCGTGTTCTTCGTGCTGGCCTGGCGCCTGAATGCGGCCTATTGGAAGGACATCAAGTAAAATCCGTGTTTTCCGGGCAAGGGCTAGGCCGGTGGAGAACTGGCTCTAGCCCTTTGCCTTTTCGCTTTTTGTGCCGTGGCGATGTCATTTGTCGTCACGGTTGTACCGTCATCGGGCCGCCCCCGGCCCATGCGCCAAGGAACTACAACCATGATGGTCTTGTACTCGGGCACCACTTGCCCGTTCTCGCAGCGTTGCCGCCTCGTCCTGTTCGAAAAGGGCATGGATTTCGAGATTCGCGACGTCGATCTCTTCAACAAGCCGGAAGATATCGCGGTGATGAACCCGTACGGCCAGGTGCCCATCCTGGTTGAGCGCGATCTGATTCTGTACGAGTCGAACATCATCAACGAATACATCGACGAGCGCTTCCCGCACCCGCAGCTGATGCCGGCTGATCCGGTGCAGCGCGCCCGCGCCCGCCTGTTCCTGTTCAACTTCGAAAAGGAACTGTTCACGCACGTTTCCGTGCTCGAGAACGAAAAGGGCAAGGCCGCCGAGAAGAACCACGAGAAGGCGCGTGCGGCCATCCGCGACCGGCTCACGCAGCTGGCTCCGATCTTCCTCAAGAACAAGTACATGCTGGGCGAAGAGTTCTCGATGCTGGACGTGGCGATTGCGCCGCTGCTGTGGCGCCTGGACCACTACGGCATTGAAGTCTCGAAGAATGCCGCCCCGTTGATGAAATACGCTGAGCGTATCTTCAGCCGTCCGGCGTATATTGAAGCGCTGACGCCGTCCGAAAAGGTCATGCGCCGCTGATCGCCGCCGGGTCGCTGGCCGTGCCCGGGCTGAGCCTGCGCGCGGCCGCGCCCAACGGTCACTGATTTCATCATGTCGGAAACTTCCACCAAGCCCTATCTGATCCGTGCAATCTACGAATGGTGCACGGACAACGGCTTCACGCCGTATATCGCTGTCTTCGTCGACAACAGCACCAACGTGCCGCGCGAGTTCGTGAAGAACGACGAAATCGTGCTGAACGTCAGCTTTGACGCGACCAGCCAGCTCGACATGGGCAACGAGTGGATCACGTTCCACGCACGCTTCTCGGGCGTGTCGCGCAAGATCGAGGTGCCGATCGAGAACGTGCTCGCCGTGTATGCGCGCGAGAACGGTCAAGGTATGGCATTCCCGGTGGAGCGCAGCACGCCGGCCACACAGGCCGCGACCGAACGCGAGAACAATCCGCCGCCCAAGCTGGCCGCGGTGGATTCGGAGTCGGCACCTGCGCCGGCCCCCGCCGAAGCGGAAACCGGCCCGGAAGATGAGCCGACACCGCCAAACGTGCCGCGCATCGGTGGAAAGCCCGCGCTAAAGGTCGTCAAGTAACGCGTGTTAGGTTAGAATCGCGTTTCTTTGCCGGCTTAGCTCATCTGGTAGAGCAGTTGATTTGTAATCATCAGGTGGCGGGTTCGAGTCCTGCAGCCGGCACCAATAAAATCAAGGGGTTACGTGAATTTCACGTGACCCCTTGTGCTTTCTGGGCGTTGAAAAGTACATTTTCGGTACAGTCAGCTCTCAGAACAGGTACATGGCGACCATCGTTAAGACGCCTTCCGGCACGTGGAAGGCGGTCATTCGCAAGCTCGGCTGGCCGACTACGGCCAAGACCTTCCGCACCAAACGCGACGCCGAGGACTGGGCGCGCCGGACGGAAGACGAGATGGTCCGAGGTGTGTACGTATGTCGTGCGCCGTCCGAGAAGCTGACCGTCGCCGGCGCGCTGAAGCGCTACATGGAAGAGGTCTCGGTAACGAAGAAGCCGACTACCCAACGTAGCGAACGATTCACAGCCCAGCACCTGGAGGCGTTCTTCGGGAAGTACTCGATGGCGGCCGTCAGTGCTGACCTGGTCGCCAAGTACCGCGATGAGCGCTTGGCGGCAGGTAAGTCGAACAATACGGTGCGCATCGAGCTGGCGATGCTGGGGCATCTGTTTCGAATTGCGATTCAGGAGTGGGGAATCGGGCTGACATTCAATCCGGTCGCGAATATTCGCAAACCTAGTCCCGGCGCCGGCCGCGATCGGCGCCTGAGCCAAGAAGAGCAGGAGCGCCTTTTCGCGGCGGCAGCCGCCCACAGCAATCCAATGCTGGGGTGGATTGTGGGGCTAGCTGTCGAAACAGGCATGCGCTCGTCAGAGATCACTGGCGTGCGGCGCTCTCAAGTAGACCTGGATCGACGGGTCGTTACCCTCAAGGACACAAAGAACGGCTCCGGGCGTGTCGTGCCATTGACACGTAGGGCAGCCGACATCCTGCGTTCAGCACTCGACAACCCAATACGGCCGATTGATACAGACTTGGTGTTCTTTGGGGAGCCCGGGCGAGATGGGAAGCGCAAACCGTATGTGTTTCAGAAGCTGTGGGCGGGTATCGTGCAGGACCTTGGCCTGGCCGACCTGCATTTCCACGATTTACGACATGAGGCAGTTAGTCGGCTCGTCGAGGCGGGGTTGAGCGACCAAGAGGTCGCCACGATTAGCGGGCACAAGTCCATGCAGATGTTGAAGCGTTATACCCACCTACGGGCCGAGGATCTAGTAGCCAAGTTGGACAAGCTGCAGGCGTAGAAACCGACCGGGCGTCGATGACCAGTCAACGCGTCCTTCTCACAAGATCGAGCGTGCGGGAAATCAATGCCATCAAAGCAAGTCAACGGAACATCATTTGCACAGATGCCTGCTGCACCCAGCTTTGCACATCGTCAAACCTCGGGGGCTGTTTCAGCCCCGCCATGACGGACAGATCGCTCTCCATCGCTCGCTCTTCGTAGTCTGTTCGCCATGAGGTCAGCAGCAAACCGCATAAGCCGCGATTAAGCAGGAAGCGCCCGGGCGGAATCCAAGACAAGCGTTCGTCGGAGGCAATCCTGCGCTCTGCGTATCCGAATGCCAACGCCATCTCGACGCGTGCGAGGGCGTTATCGAATGCATCCGCCTCACGTAGTTCGTGTTTCGATACTGGCCGGAGGATGTCGGCCACCAACTCCGACCCAGGCAGGTGCATATTTTCATAGCCTGTCAGGGACTTGAAGCGACCGGATCCTCCATCAGTAATCACCGTCGAGATATTCAACGCGTCGCCTAGCGTCAATTCGCCGTTGTACCCGAAATCGACGGTCTTGCTGGCGAGCTGCCCGAACAGCGCAGGGCGATGTCCGACCACGGTGCCAAGGCAGAACGCATAAAATGCCAACGTCGCCGGAAATGAGCGCAGATCAATCAGGCTCGTCGAACCGGAGATGCCACGTCTACGATTGCCCAAAGCTGCAATGAATTCAATCCAGGGGCGTGCCTGCTCATCGCTGCTCCACATCCCGGCTGTGTAGGCCAGGGGCAATAACGGCTCTACGGCTGCGCGATACTGCGCTGCTTGGCGTGCAAATTCCTCGGGCGACCAAGATTGGACTCCGAATGTTAAACGGGCTAGCCGATCCCACACTCGATTGAACTCACCGGTGAGGAGATCGTGGAGGCGGATCTGGTGGCGTGGCTCAGGCAGATACTCCTTGAGCATTGCTACTGCGATGTCCGCAGAAAGCGGGTGAGGTTGATTTAGCGCCTCGATGGCCTGTACACGCTGCTCCAGTGCGTCAAAGAAACTGTCGGCACCGTCAATCTGGACGATCCGCGCGCTGCGACGATCGATAAGCGCCTGCGCAGCTACGGTCGGCGTCCCTCTTGCTGCCCAATACATGGGGAAGCGCCGTGAGGGCGCACGATCTATCGCTGCCTTCAGCGCAACATCCCACTCGCCGGACCATCCGCATACGACCAGGCCGAACTGATCAAGCACTTGGTCCAGCATTTGGTCTAGAGCTGGCTCGTAGGCTGAGAGTTCGCCCAGGGTATTACGAATGCGTGTATCCAAATAATCGCCATGTAGCTTGATGATGGTCGGGCCAGCATGAACCAAGGGTAGCGCGCCAGACACGTGATCTGCTGAGGCAATCACGGTTGCGTTGATACCTAGCTCAGACAAGGCCTGTTCAAGTAGCTGGTCGAAGTTGGTTGTCAGTACTACGCGCACATAGCCCTTAGCGATCAGATTCGCGATTGCACGATGCGCCGCCGTCGGAAGCTTTTCGCCACGGGCTCTCTCTTCGCTGCTAGGCTCGATGTATGGCCGAATGACTTGATGTCGCAGGGTCGGCGTCGTAGCGAGAAGATCAAGCAGTTCCGAGTAGTCAGGTTCCTTGGCAAAGGTCGAGGCGTACCAGTCTGCCGGATTTTGGCCCGGGTCCTCGCCCCTCAGGGCCGCAACACGGCGCACCAGATCCAAGGTGATATCCCAGCCAGTAGGGATCTTTGCCGCGCGCGATACGCCTGAGCCGAGTAGAAGCGCAAACATGCCCTTTCCAGCTTGCATTTCGAATGCGATTGCGCTCACGGGATCAAGCATGTGTTTCTCCAAGTGGTGACTGTGGGAGCATGGTCAAAGCGCAGGCTTGTACACGAGTTTGATTAGGCGATCGCACTTGCTTCCGATACGAACGGGGCGTCAAATCGGTAGTCGGCGGGAATGGATTGAAGGGCCTTCGAAACAGCCTGCCGGCTCTTTAGACCTAGCTTCTCTGCCACTTGTGGTTGGCTCATGCCTGCTGACAGGAGGACCACCATTTCCTTCTTGCGGTCTGACATTCGCTGATCCACTAGTTTGCGAGCTTCCCTGCGAAGCAGTAGCTCCAAGTCGGTGTGCGTGTTTCCTGCCTCCCCATCGTCAACTGCAAGGCCTTTGCGGATCGACAGTTGCCGAAAGAACTCGTCCACGGATGGGGCGGTTGATCCCTCGCGTGCAGTTGCAGGGCGACCCCAGTATTGGCGCTCAAGTCGATTCAGCTCGGTTTCGAACGTCTGCTGGCTTCTTCTTGCGCGCTTGTAATTAGCCCTGGCCATAGTCGAGCCACTTTTTTCCGGACTATGGATGCTGCAATACGTTGAGCTAAGCCGACGAGCCTCTCCTGCAGGACAGGCGTCGCCAACGGTGGCAACGTGTGCGGCAAGCTCTGTTTGCCGTTCGCAGGCACGACATGTTTTCATGTCGTCCAGCAAATCAACCTTGCCAAATTTCCCCAAGGCTCTCTGTCTTGGCTTCTTCCCACGGCATCGAATCGCCATCTCTCGAAGAGTGTCTAGCGATGGCTGTAGTTGGTCGAATTCGCGGCCGCTGTATTTCGTCAGCACAGCGCGAGCTACTTCGTGGACGAACTGGTCTAGTGCATCAAATCCGAGTTTATGCGCTATCGAACTGAGTGGGCTCGTTCCCGTTAGACCGGATTCTTCCCTTTGCCTAGTGCGAATCATCATCTTGAGCCGAAACCGCATCCACGCAAGCACTAGGATGTCTTGGCTTAGGGCAGGGTGTCGGTGGCAGAGGGCAGACCAGGCGGGATCGATCAGCTCGCGCAGCAACTTGAAGATCGGATATCCGCGCGACTGAGCTGAGTACGGCCCCCATGCAATACACAAGGCAGCCAAAGCCTGCTCAAGTTGCGGATCGCATCCGCTCCAAATCTTGATCGGTGCAACAGCGGTCATGTCAACCAAATTGGGAACCTTATAGGCTGAATCCTAAGGCTCGCGGCCGCATCCTTCAAGCAAACGTAGCCTAATTGAAGGAAGCAGACGGTATGCAAATCGAAGAGATGCTGACAAAGCTGTACGGCCCCATGCTAACCGTTGCCCAGCTTGCGAAGGTGTTGGACCGCTCTACCAAAGGGCTGACCATCAGCCTTCTTCGCGCGGACTCTGACTGGGCGAGAGCTATCAACGCGGCCAAGTTGAAAATAGGCCGCCGCGTTTACTTCCGTACGCCCGACATCGCAAGGTTCTTAAGCGGAGAGTGAGGCAGGCTTTATGTCGGCGCTCATTCAAGCCCTAGAACGGGCTCAAGCTAGGGCGGCGCAAGCACAGGCTCGTGTCGGATCTAACTCGCTGCCAGGTCCAAAACCGATTCACGGCCTCAACGACGAGCTGGCCGAGCACTTGCGCGAGAAGAGTAAGCGGCGTAGCTCGGATCAGGTGTCCAATGTCCGGAGGCCACCAACTGGCGACCAGCAGGCGGATTTCTTTGTGCCTGCGCTCTATGACATCGGAACCAAGGACAGCCGCAGCATCATGGATGTTGCGGTGTATCGGCTGTCAAAGAACAAGACGCGCGCAGGCGAGGTAATTCACTACGTCTTGCCAGATGGCCATGTGACTGTCTCTGCCGGTCCAGCCGGTATGGCCTCAGTCTGGGACTACGACCTGGTGATCATGGCCGTTTCTCACTTAACCGAAGCAATGAATCGGCATCATGACCGAAGGGCTGACAAGCCGGGTCGTGTCTTTCGGCCGCACGTTGCCGATGTACTCAAATTCGTTCGGCGGTCAGATGGCGGAAAGCAGAAAGACGACCTCGTAGAAACGTGCATCCGGCTCAACACGACCCATGTGGCAGTCCAGAGGACAAAGAAGACTCGCAATGGCCGAATGGTCACGGTGTCAGAGGGAGAACCACTGATCAGCAGGTACAAGGTCATCGCGAACGCAAACGGCAAGCCAGAGTACCTTGAGATCGAGCTGGCCGACTGGATGTACAGAGAAATCGTGGAGGGGAGGAATCCGGATGTATTAACCGTTCACCCAGACTACTTCCTGATTGATCCGGGTATTGGCCGGTTTATCTATCGACTGGCTCGGCGAGCAGCAGGCAAGGGAGAGGCTACTTGGTCGTTTCAGTTGCTGTTTGAGCGAAGCGGTAGCAGTGGGACGCTCAAGGAGTTCTCACGGGGCCTGCGTCGTGTCATTGAGGCCAATGACCTCCCTGAGTACCTCCTGAGAGAGGGGCTCGGCCAGATCGGTCCAGTGCTAGTCATGACGCACCGTGATTCGATTGGCCGCGACGGTCAAATTGTATAAGTCGGGACGTCATCGAGAAGACGCCGTCAGATCCAGCGAAGGCTGTTCAACCATGCAGGTGGCGAAAGTCGGCACTCGACCCTTCTCTGCCGTATGACTTCTGTGGATCGAATGACCGTAATCCCCAGTTGATCGGCCATCGAAATTAGTCTGGTCGCGCCAAACCACTCCAGGGATATGCGCTAGAACAGGCGGCCCAAGAATGGCCCTAAGCTCAGCGAGATGCAGTGGTTCCTCCAAATGCGACGGGCCTGCAAGACAGCCCAATGCCGAGTAGCAACGGCCGCTGGGCAAGTAGCCTTGGCAGGCGGAAATCCTGACGGGAAGCTGTGGAATACGGACGCTTAAACGCCTTCATCGCTGCAACCAACCGCGAAGCCGGGACTTCTACAGCTTCGCCAGCGCTCACGACGGCCAAGCTTCGTTTTGCTCACAACTCATATGTGACGAATTAGATCCCATCATTCGCAGCGTTGTTTTCCGCATCACGCGACCCGCCAGCAGCTGCAGCTTCCACCACCGCTCCATCAAACGCTGCCCACCGTGTCCAGCGCGTACGTCGCCGCGCTGCCCCAACTGGGCTCATCTCATGCCGAACGCTGCACTCGCCCACGCGACCCCTATTCGGGTTGATCCCAATCAAATTTTTTTGTTAGAGTAACTAGATATCTAATATAATTGGCCAACACGAGTTGAGGAAGGCGACCCACCGCCTGGAGACAGATATGCTGACCCATGAAGAGAATGAACTGTTGTGCCGAGTAGAAGGCGATGCCCCGATGGGGAAGCTGATGCGCCAGCACTGGACCCCTGTTTGCTTGATTGAAGAAGTCAGCGAACCGGACGGCGCGCCGGTCAAGGCTCGCGTTTTTGGTGAAGACCTGGTCGTGTTCCGCGACAACGAAGGGCGCGTCGGCGTGATGGACGAATACTGCCCGCACCGCCGGGCATCGCTTGTGTACGGCCGTAACGAAGACGGTGGCCTGCGCTGTCTGTACCACGGCTGGAAGTTCGACGTGCTGGGCAATGTGCTGGAAATGGTGTCCGAGCCGGCCGCCAGCGGCATGACCGAGAAGGTCAAGCACAAGGCCTACCCTTCGAAGGAATGGGGTGGCATGGTCTGGGCGTACATGGGTCCGCAGGACGCCATTCCCGAATTCGTCGCACCCGCCTGGGCACCGATCGCTGACACCCGCGTCAGCATCGCCAAGGCGCTGCTGCCCTGCAACTGGGCACAGGTTCTTGAAGGCGCGATCGATTCCGCACACAGCTCAAGCCTGCACTCGTCCGACTTCGTGCCGGCACGCGTCGGCAGCGCCGAGGCAACGTCGAAGAACTGGCTGCGCCCGTCCACCGACAAAGCTCCGCGCCTGCAGGTTGAACGCACCGAATATGGTTTCCGCTACGCTGCGCTGCGTCGCCCGATCTTCAACGCCAACACGCACGACTACGTGCGTTCGACGGTGTTCGTTGCGCCCGGCACGGTGCTGATCCCCCCCAACAACCTGTATAACGTCGCCAATATCAATGTGCCGATGGACGACACGAATACTGCGTTCTACTTCATCGCGTGGGGCGATCCGGAGACGACGCCGGAAACCGAAACCTGGCGCAAATTCCTCCGTCAACAGATTGGCCCGGACCTGGACGAACGCTACCGTCCACTGCGCAATCACGAGAACCGTTTCTGGCAAGACCGCCAAGCCATGAAGGCTGGCAATTTCACCGGCATCACGGGCTTCCCGAATCAGGACATCGCCATGTGGGTCACGATGGGGCCGATTGCCAATCGCTCGGACGAGCGCCTGGGCGCAAGCGATCTCGCCATTGTCGAATTCCGTCGCCGCATGCTCGATGCTATCGCGGAATTCGAGCAGGACGCCGAAGCCATCGGTACCGGTGCAAAGGCGATCCCGCAAACGGTCTGTTCGTATCAGGCTGTGGTGCCGAAGGAAACCGACTGGCGCGCCTACGCCGCCCGCTATGTCAGCGCGAAGCATGCCCTGCCGGAAGATGAGCCCACTCCGCTCGCGACCGACTATCAGGTCAGGCAATAAGCGATGAAGCCGGCCATGGAACAGCGCCGTCTGCGCATCGGGGTAGCGGGGCTGGGGCGAGCGTTTTCGCTCATGCTGCCCACCTTCCTTCAAGACCCGAGGGTGCAACTCGTCGCCGCGTGCGACCCGCGCCAGGAAGCACTGCAGCAGTTCGCCGCCGATTTCGGCGCTCGGACCTACGCAGACGTACTTGACCTGGCTGGCGACCCCGCTGTGGAGATTATCTACGTGGCCAGCCCCCATCAGTTTCACGCGCAGCACACCGAAATTGCCGCAGCCAACGGCAAGCACGTGCTGGTCGAGAAACCGATGGCGCTCAACGCGGCCGACTGCGATCGTATGATCGCAGCGTGCCGGGCTGCAAACGTGCATCTGATCGTCGGGCATTGCCATAGCTTCGATACGCCATACCTGCGCACGCGCAACCTGATCCGCTCGGGCGATTTCGGTGCGGTGAAGATGATCCAGGCATTCAACTACACCGACTATCTATACCGGCCGCGCCGTCCAGAAGAGCTGATGACGGCCGAAGGTGGCGGCGCCGTATTCAGCCAGGCCGCGCATCAGGTCGATATCGTGCGGATGCTCGCGGGCTCGCGCGCGACGCGCCTGCGCGCGAGCGTCGGCCGGTGGGATTCGAAGCGCCCCACCGAAGGCGCGTATTCGGCACTGATCTGGTTCGAGAATGGCGCCTATGCTTCGCTGTCGTACAGCGGGTATGGCCACTTCAACAGCGACGAGTGGATGAACTGGATCGGCGAGATGGGTGACCAGGCAAATCCTGATGCCTACGGTGCCGCCCGGAGGCGGCTGGCGACCATCGCCTCATCGAATGATGAAGCGCAGCTCAAGGCGGCCGGCACGTATGGCGGTGCCGCATACAAGCCGCCCTCGACCGCAGCAGACGAGCCGGCACGCCGGCATCAGCATTTTGGCCCCGTAATCGTGGCGTGCGAACGCGCCGACCTGCGTCCCATGCCTGATTCCATCATCGTGTACGGTGACCGGCAACGGGAGACTTTGCCGCTTGAGCTCCCCACCGTGCCGCGCGGAGAAGTGATCGACGAACTCTTCGAGGCCGTCATCGCGGGGCAGGCGCCTCTTCATGATGGTGAGTGGGCAAAGGGCACGCTCGAGATTTGCATCGCCATCTTGGAATCGAGCGAATCGGGCAAGGACGTATCGCTTTAACCCTCGCCAGAAAGCAATGAGCCCTCGCTATCGCGAGGGCTCTTTTTTTGCGGCACGGCGGGGCGTCCGACGAGGACTGCCCACAAGCGCACACTACGCGCCCAACGCCTCGACCCGTAGCGAAAAATCCACCGCCCTGACATGCTTTGTGAGCCCGCCAACGGAGATGCGGTCCACGCCCGTTTCCGCAATGGCACGCAGCGTTTCCTGCGTCACGCCGCCTGACACCTCTAGGCTGGCGCGCCCGTTGTTGATTCGCACCGCCTCCCGCATTTGCTCCAGCGAGAAGTTATCAAGCAGGATTGCGCCGGCGTCTGCGGAGAGTGCTTGCGCCAGTTCATCCAGCGTCTCGACCTCCACCTGTACCGGCACACCCGCACCAAGTACCTGCGCGGCGCGCACCGTCGGTGCAATGCCACCACCTGCTGCGATGTGGTTCTCCTTGATCAGGATCCCGTCATAGAGGCCTCGTCGATGGTTCTCGCCGCCACCGACGCGCACCGCGTATTTTTGCGCTAGGCGCAGTCCGGGCAAGGTCTTTCGGGTATCGAGAATCCGCGCCCTTGTGCCCTTGACGATCTCCACCAGGGCGTGCGTCGCCGTGGCGACGCCCGACAGCAGTTGAATGAAATTGAGCGCCGTACGTTCCGCGGTCAGAATGCCGCGTGCCGGCCCGGTGAGCTGGCACACCGCCTGCCCTTCGCGCATCCATTCGCCTTCACCCAAGAACCATTTGACCGTGATGCCGGACTCACACTGCCTCAGGGTTTCTTCAAACCATGGCCTGCCACACAGCAGCGCAGGTTCACGCACCGTGAGGACAGCCTCGGCCGAGGCGGCCGGATCGACGAGCTGGGACGTCCAGTCGATATTGCCAACATCTTCCGCGAGCGCTTCGCAGACATTGCGCGTCATTGCCGCGCGGGTTGCCACATCCATTTTGAAAGGTCCGATTTTGAGCGGAAAAACGCGTGAGATTGGCAGCGGCAGCACAGGTGTGCGCCCCCAATCGATTGAATATGTAAGGAGGGAAAATCTGGCAAAGACCGATGCAGGCCGCACTGTTCAGCGACTTTCTTACTCCTCGCCGCGCGCGGCGATCAGGCTGCCCATTTCCCGCGTCGAGGGGATCCGCAGCGCCGGATCATCGGTCTCGGCTTCGTCGCGGGCCATGTTTTCGATGATCGTCAAGAGCACCTTGCGCGCAACGTTAATCTCCGTGGCCTTCAAGCCCCTGACGCTGATCTCGTTGACTTCTTCAGCCAGTGGAACGAGCTTGTTTTTCAGGCTGCGGCCGCGAGCCGTGAGATACACATGCGTGTTCTTGCGATTGCCCGGGGCATAGTGACGCTCGACGTAGCCGAGCTTTTCCATTGCGGACACCGCGCTGAAAGTGGTCGGCGTGGTGGTCCCGGCCTCGTCGCTGAGTTCCTTCTGCGTGAGACCGTCGGTAACCCACAGGATGCGCAGGAACGCCCAGTGACCGAATGAGACCTCATGCTGAGCCAGCCGCATCTGCAGCCCGCGCACCATCGCGCGCGCCGCATCCTTAACCAAGTGGGCAAGACGATCATCCGGGACGGCCTCATGCCAGTGCCGCAGGATGGGATTCTCTTTGGAAGCCTTTGCCCTGCCCGAAGAACGTGTTGCAGCCATGCTTTCCTCGCCGTGACCATCACCAAAATGGTTCACATCATAGCGTGTTCAACAGTGCGCGTGCCGCCTGATGGCGGCACACCGAAGCCCTGAAAGTTCAGAAGAGATGACGAATGCCGATCGTCACGCCCGCCTGGTCCATACCGGCAACCACGTCCACGCCGGTACCGCGAAGGCCGACATTGGTCGTTGACCGGTTGGCAACGTACGCGCCCTCTGCATACACGTCCGTGCGCTTCGACAACGCGTAGTCGACCAGCAATGCCCCCATCGTCGGACCGCCGTTGGAATCGCGGAAGTGCGTGTGGTAGACACTGGCTGAAATCGACAGCGGCGCGGTGACCTGCCAAGCCATGCCCGCCCAGTACAGCAGCGAACTCGGCGGCGCATCCGTATTGCGCGTGTTCAACCAGCGCAGACCCGCCAGCGCCTTGAGCGGGCCGATCTGGTACGACAGGCCCAGTAACGTGCGCTGCTGAGTGTGGCTTTGCGTGGCGATTGAGGTGCCCTGCAATTGATCATAGGTCACGCCGACGCTGAACGGACCCTGGTCGTACAGGATCGCTGCGCTCATTTCGCGCCCCACCTTTGTCGCGCCTGGTACCTCGCCGCCGTTCTGAATGGCCGCATCGTAGCCGGTGCTATACAACGCTGCAAACGTCACACCGCCCAGATTCACGCCGTAGCGCAGGGAGTTGTCCGCGCGATTCACGAACTGGCTGTCCATGCTCTGTGCGGAATAGCTTGGATTGAACGTTAGCGGGTCATACTTGAACATCAGCTCATAGAGTAGATTCTGGTGACGCCCCGCCGTCAGCGTACCGGCCGGCGTGGCGATACCAACGAAAGCCTTGCGACCGAAGAGCCGCCCACCCTGCCCGAGCGTGCCGGTATCCGAGTTGAAGCCACCCTCGAGCGTCATCACTGCCTTGTAGCCGCCGCCGAGGTCCTCCGAGCCCTTGAGCCCCCAGCGCGATCCGGCGAGGTTACCGGACTGCTCGCGCACCACCGAGCCTTTGCTGGCACCCTGCGCCACGCGGTTGACGTATTCCACGCCCGTATCGACGATGCCGTAAAGGGTTACCGAACTTTGCGCATGGGCTGCCGTCCCGGCGAGCGCCAGCAGCGCGCCACCGGCGCGCGCGATGATTTGTCTCGTCATTTTGATTTGTCTGGTCACTATTTTCGTAGTTCTGGTGGGCGCTGTCCCGCCCCCTTGGTGTTCCCCGCGCATCTGCCTCCTGCCAGATGCGCGACTGGCATCACTACCTGCTGCGGGATTCAGATCTTGAAGCTTTCCAGGCTGGCCGGATGGAACAACTCGGTCGGCTGAAGGCGTCGGCTCGACAGCCCCTCGGCGTAGTGCTGCGCCAGGAAGCGGTCGATCACGTGCTCGTTGTTGGCGAATCCGTACGACCAGAAATCGTGGCCCATCAAGCGGCGCGCGTTGCGCAGCTGGTCTTCGATGAACGGCAGCGTGACCTTGGTAGCCGACGTGTCGCTCAAACGTGCAAGCGCGACTTCCTTAGAATGCTCGAACGCCTTCACGATGGCGCCGGGCAGCCACGGGTGCTGTTCGGCCAGTGTCTTGCGGATGCCGAGTGTGTGCATGATCGGGAACAATTTGCGGCGCTCGTACCATTGCGCCGCGCTCTTTTGCGGGTCATCGAAGAGATACTTGACCTGCGGATGCCCGCGGTCGAAGCACGACGGTGCCCGCGGCCCGATCACCCCATCGATCTCCCCTTCGGCCAGCAGATTCGAGATCGTCTTGCCTTCCGGAGCGTTTTCCAGCGTGACGCCTTCCGGCAGCTTCAGTGAGATCTTCTCCACGCGTGTCGGATCTTCGTAACCACCGCGTATCCAGTGGATGTCCGACGCTTTCACACCGTACTCCTCTTCGAGGAACATGCGGACCCACACGTTCGCCGTGAGTTGGTATTCCGGCACGCCGATGCGCTTTCCCTTCAGGTCTTCCGGCCGGTTGATGCCCCGATCCGCACGCACATAGATCGAGCTGTGGCGGAACGCGCGCGATGGGAAAACGGGCACGGCGATGTACGGCGAGGTGCCTGCGGCCGTTTTGACCGAATAGCTGCTGAGCGAAAGCTCGCAAATGTCGTAGTCTGCGTGGCGGAAGGCACGGAAGAAAATCTCTTCCGGGTCCTGCAACATGAACACGGGATCCACGCCATCGATCTGGACGTCGCCGTCGATCAGCGGACGCATCCGGTCATAGTTGCCCACGGCGATGGAAAGTTGAAGCTTGCTCATTGATGTTCCTTTTAAACAATCGAAATCAATCCGCTGCGTTCGTTCTCACGCACCGGATTTCGGCGCCTGCTGCTGACGTGGTACGCCGAGAAGGACCGCAACACCACCAGCGAAGACGAGCACGGCAACCAGCAAGATGCCGGCCGAGAAACTTCCGGTCACGGTCTTTACCCAGCCAAGGACGATCGGGGCGAAGAACGCGCCGACCTGGCCTAGACTGCTGATGACACCGATCCCACCCGCGGCTGCCTCACCCTTGAGGTAGCTCGGCGGAATGGTCCAGATGATTGCCGCGGCGGCGAAATAGCTCAGCGAAACGAGGCTTAGGCACGCGATCGCAGCGGCCGGATTGTGGGTCAGCATCGTCAACATCGTGGCGCCCGCGGCACCCGCTGTCGTCGACAGGAAGAAGTGCCAGCGACGCTCAAGCCGCATATCGGAACTACGCGCAATCAGCAGCATGGCAACGGCGCCGACGATGTATGGCAACGCCGACAGGAGACCAATCTCCAGCATGTTGGAGATGCCGGTCTGCTTGATGATGGTTGGCGTCCAATAGTTCAGGATCGTGCCGCAAATGGGCACCGTGGCCCACCCTGCTGCAATCACATAGACGCGCGGATCGCGCAGCGCAACCATCAGGCGGCTCGGAGCGCTGTCAGGTTTCTGGCGATGTTCTTCCTCCAGGGCTGCCACAACGAGCCGCTTCTGCGCGGCAGTCAGCCACGTTGCATCCTCCGGTTTGTCGACCAGGTAGAACCAGGCAAACACCCCGGCAAGCACTGCCGGCAGGCCTTCAAGGAACAGCAGCCACTGCCAGTTTCGGAAGCCCCAGACGCCCATGAAATTCTGCAGAATCAGGCCAGAAAGCGGGCCGCCGATGATGCCGGCAGCGGCAATCGCCAGCAGGAATCGCGACGTGATACGGGCGCGACGCTGCGCGGGATACCAGAATGAGAGATAGAGAATGATCCCCGGCCAGAAGCCCGCCTCCGCCGCACCTAGCAACGTGCGGGCGAGGTAGAACTGCCAAGGCGCGTTCATGAAGGCCATGGCGGTGGAGATAGAGCCCCACAGCAGCATGATCCGCGTGACAGTCTTGCGTGCGCCGATGCGCCTGAGCAGCAACGTGCTCGGCACTTCGAGCAGGATGTAGCCGATGAAGAACAGACTCACGCCGAGCCCATATGCGGCGTCGCTGAGTCCCAGGTCCTGCTTCAACTGCAATTGCGCAAAGCTGATATTGACGCGATCCAGATAGTTCAGAACCCAGCAGAGGAACAGGAAGCTCATCAGCCTGAGTGTGATCTTTCGATAGGTCGCCTCAACGGCTACGGAGTCAGTGCTCAGATGCGGGGGCGCATCCGCGTAGGTCAACGTGGAGTCTTTCATTTCCTTGTCTCTGGGGGCGTTTTGTCGACTCGATCACTCAGACCTCCGCGTGGGACGGTGTTTGCTTCTCGTTGTCGAATTTTGATTAGACGTCTAGTTATAAGACTACGAGGCCTTGCCCCCCCTGACAAGTGAGGGTTTATACCGAACCCGCGTTTTCCTTCGCCGATTACATCGCTTGCGTAATTAGATCTCTAGTTATATGATGCGAGCAACCGACTGAAGTCAAAACGAATGAAGTAGACGGAGACAGCATGACCCACCCTGACACCGGCTTGCTGCGTCTGAAGATCGCGCAGAAGGAAAAGATTGCGCGCGACATCTGGCGCTTTGAACTGACCGATCCGCAAGGCGCGCCGCTTCCGCCGTTCGAGGCCGGATCAAATTTGACGGTCGTCGTGCCCAATGGCATGCGCCGCAGCTATTCGCTCTGCAACGATTCGCAGGAAGATCATCGCTACGTCATCGCGGTCAAGCGTGACAGCAACGGTCGTGGCGGTTCCATGAGCCTGATCGACGACACGGCCGCAGGTGATCTGATCGACGTATCCCGGCCCCGAAACGAATTCCCGCTCGACGAACGCGCAAAGTCGTTCATTCTTGTCGCGGGTGGCATTGGTATCACGCCGATGCTCTCAATGGCACGCCAACTGAAGGCGGAGGGCTTGCGGGATTTCAAGCTGTACTACCTGGCCCGCGACCCAGACGGTACGGCTTTCCTGGACGAACTGAGCAGCGACGAGTGGCGCTCGTCGGTGAAGATTCACCACGACCTCGGCGACCCCACCAAATCATTCGACTTCTGGACACTGTTCGAGCGGCCAAAGGCCGCACACATCTACTGCTGCGGCCCGCAGGCGCTGATGGACACGGTGCGTGACATGACCGGGCACTGGCCGTCTGGCACAGTTCACTTTGAGAGCTTCGGCGCCAACAACGCGAACGCGCAGGTGAACACGCCATTCATGGTTCAGCTTAAGCGCACCGGCACGTCGCTGGACATCCCGGCGGATCGCTCGATCCTTGACGTGCTGCGCGCCGCAGACGTGCACGTAGCAAGCTCATGCGAAAGCGGCACCTGCGGATCCTGCCGGACTGCACTGTGCTCAGGCGAGGCGGATCATCGGGACATGGTACTGCGGGACGACGAGAAAGCCACGCAGATCATGGTCTGTGTGTCGCGCGCAAAATCGGCTGAACTGGTACTGGACCTCTGAACCATCTCAAGTTCGGACGCACGAAGCCAACACGAGGACTTGAACATGCGCGACCAGACTCCCTCCCGCACCCCACCCACCCGGGACGCCAGTGCACCAACGCCGGCGAGCGACAACAGTCTCGCCTGGTCTGATGCACGTCTGCTCGGGTTCACGCCCATGGACGACGTGCATGAGGAGTTTTACACGCTTGCACTTAAACTGGTGACCTGCTCGGATGCGAGCGCCGCCGATTCAATCGAGCGATTCGAGCAGCACGCGATCAGCCATTTCGAGCAGGAAGATGAATGGATGCGCTCCACCAACTTCCCCCCGCGCGACTGTCACATCGACGAGCATGCGGCTGTGCTTAAGTCAGTTGGTGAAGTCAAGCAATCCGTGGCACAGGGAAAGGCCGGCGCCGACGTGGTTCGAAATCTAGGGATGGCCCTCTTTGACTGGTTCCCGGGTCATGCAGACTATCTGGATTCCGCGCTGGCAGCCTGGATGACAAAACAGACCATGGGCGGAAAGCCCATCGTGTTGCGCCGCACGCTCGCCTGAATTGGCTCACGGGCTCACCCCCACTTCGGGGGCAGCGCCCTGCGCAGACGTGGAGCTGTTTAGTCCTTCGTCCGCCGGCGAATCATTTAAGTGGTGCCAGCGGCCGAACGTAATGCTACTTCGGCCGTTCGGCAAATGCGTATGGTTGGCTGCTTCCTGGCCGCGAGCTGCCGTCCACGACGTGACTGTCGGTTGTCGCCTGCTGGCCGAACTGAGACCGACGACCGACACCGCTTGTCAAATCAAGTCCAGACTTCTACAGGTCAATCGACCGGTGGGTAATGTACGGATTCCATCCATGCCCCGATGGAGCCAGTTTGAAATCTGCAAAGGGGGCGGTCGTATTCCTAGTTGGGTCTTCACGTTTGAAGGCGCAACCCGTGGATAAGCCCGTACCTTACCCACTGCGATACGTACGTTACCCACCCAAACTCGTACATTGCCCACCGAAGTCCGTACATTGCCCACCGGACCTTTCCGCAGGCCGTTGTTCTATAAGGGGAATTTCACGATTTCCGTGCCTAAAACTATTTAAAACATATTCAAAACTCTAAAACGCCACCGTCTGTGGACAACTAGCGCCATTGCGCGCCGTAGCGCTTTGCTGCAAGAGTTTCCGCAATCTTTCTGCGAACGGCCGAATTGCCGGCGCACCAGAGCACGCACAGTGGCGGGCTCTCCTCATCGATACATATCAGGTCTGGGCGGCCAGTCGTCATCCTCTTCCTCAACAGGTTCAACCGTTCCGGCAGGCGGTTGGGGGCGCTCGCCCTCAACTGCGCTAGCCCGCAGGCGTTTTAATTTGAGCTTGGCCAAAATTCCCAGCGCGTCTTCAAGGCTCAACGCCGTGCCAGCGACTTTCCCATCTTCATAGACATCGAAGCGGATCGCCCCGTCGGGCAAGTCCCTCTCAACAATTGCGCCGTTCGCATGCGTTGTCATTGCGTTCTCCGTGGTCTGGGTCACGCCATTCTAGGCGTAAGTGTCACCCCCCAAGAAAGCAAGAACCCCGCTCAAAGGCGGGGTCAATGGGTGCGGCAACGATAGCGCCCAGGCCGGCTCCAGGGCACCAAGTCTTGTCATGATACAAAGGACGACGCACCACACCCATGACGCGGAGGCATGCCCTTGGTCAACAGAGCCGCTGGGCCTGCAGCACTTTTGCTGCAAAAGATTCCTTCGTCCTTCTTTGCGAAGGTTTTCCGGGTGAGGCCGAGGTTAGCTAAGAAGAGGTTGGGAATGACAACGGTGCGTGCTGGGCTAGGAACGCTTCCAGTGAGCCCGGCCCATGCTCTGCCTCGTATCGTTCAACCAGCGTTGAACGCACTATGAAGGCTTGGATTTGTTGTCCGCCCGGTTCTTGAGCCTCAGGCACATCCTCAGTAATTCTCATCATCAAATCCATTTGGCGAAAATTACATCAGGCGGGCATATACACGCGCGTCTGCCGCCGCAGGGCGCGCTAAGCGCACCGTCCGCGCAGCCTACGTAGAGGCCGCGTTTCTCGGCTGCTTTTTTGGCTTCGCACAATAGCGTGTCGGGATGGGGATGGTGCCTCATCCATATTAAAGATTCATACGTGAGCTTCTAGGGGAGTCCGAGCAAGGCCAAGGGCCGGAGCGTTCGAGACCTTGCTCAGAATGTTACGCCTTGATGCCGAGAGTTAGCTCCAGCAAGGGAACCACGGCAATTTGAGGGCATTGATCAGACAGACTGCTCACTGACAACTTGGACCGGACGCGACTGATATGTGAGCTGTTTTGGGAGTCATTTTCAAGATCAGTCGTGGGCATGCGCACTCATCGCGATGCGCGTCTCAGCCTGCTCTTGCTGCAGATGGCGGTTGGCTTCGCCCAGGCGCTCGCCGAGCGACGGCTTCTTCGGCGTCGCCAGCTTGTCCAAGTGGCTCGCCATCTTGTCTAGCGTCTCTTCCAACTTTCTTGACGTAGAGCCGGTACTGCCAGCAGATTGAGCGCCACCAATGGTTGCGGGGCCGTCCATATTGCTCTGCGAGCCGGTCGAAGCTGGGCCACTAGTCGCAGCGGTGGAGCCGCCTGCCCCTTCAATTGCGGCACCTTTTTCCGCGCCCGGCGCGTTTGGAGCATTGCTCTGGCCTCCTCCTTCACCTTCCAATTTAGCCCCGTATCGCCCAGAGGCAACGTTGATCTCGGATGGACTCGAAGCCGCTCCGCTTTGCGGCCTGCTGGGTGGCTGCGGTGCCGACGCACCACCTCCCGCACTACCCCCGGCAGGGGCGCCAGCTGACAAGGCCGGCTTGGGCGCGTTAAACGAAGGCGGGTCACCGCCACCACTGCCCATAGCGGAAGCACTCGAGATCGAGCTACCCCCCATCAACTTACCCATGAAAGAGGCCATGGACTTAGGAGCTGAGCCCGCTGCACCGGTGGTAGCCGATCCGGCCGCGCCGGCCGCAGCACCCGCAGCCGCGCCGGCCGCAATTGCCTGCCCAACGTCTGCAGTACCGAGCGACGACGATCCACTAGCCAAACTCGCGGCGATCGAGTCGGACTTGAAGGTGAGGAACAGAAGGATTGGATATGCGACAAGGCTGCTTGCTAATGTCCTGATGTTACTGACTATGCTTGTCGGGTCGGCCCAAATGATTCCCTTCAGCGATTCCACCGTAGAGTCCCAGACATACGAGAACGCACCGAAGATGACGCCAAGCAGCACCGCTCGATACACCAGCGATACGAGCGACTTGAGTGGTGCAAGGCCTTGATCCCTGAACGTGTCCAGCCCGAGCAGCGCGAAACTAACCGGGGAGACCAGGACAATCATCCCAAGCTCCAAGTAGAACATGAAGATCTTGCAGGCCAGATAAATACCACCACCCAGCACGATCCAGAAGATCGTAGTTAGCACGCTGGCAAGCGCATTGTTGACCGCGCTAACAATGCCAGCGGCGGCAAGGATGCTCGTGGAAAGTGTAATCGTGCCGACGAGAACAGAATTGGCACTTGGTACTGATGACAAAAAATGGCCCAACAAACCAGTACCAACGCTGTCGATGAAGTTAGGGCCATACGTTATCGCAGCAACACAGAGCCCCCCCGAAACGAAGGCGCCAACCGCTTTTGCCATAACGTCTTGCAAATCAGCGCCACGAGTCAGTAGTCGGTAATTGGTCAGAGTAAACTGGAGTGTGAGCAAGACCCCAAGCCATCCCATGACCTTGGGCGCAATCAGGTTGGCGGCCGACGATGCGAGGGATTGCTTGACCATGTCTGCGACGCCATCAGGCGACGCTTGAGCCACGGCCGCCCCTGAAATCAGGAGAAGCGCGCCGGCACAGATGAAACGATTGATTTTCATCGCTGCTTCTCCAACAGCCCTGCGGCGTAGGAGATATTGCCGTTGGGCAGTATCTTGAGATTGCCGATATGTGTTCCCTCGATCAGGATGTCATCGCCTTCGATGGCGTACTTCTGGCTTCGCGATGTGTTGCTGGCGGTCGCAATCACCATCGTGCCATCACTGCGAAATGTGTACTTTTCCCCGGTGAGATTGCTGACATAGACCCCGTCAATGGATTTGCCGCCGCAAGCAGCAAGGATGAGCGCGACAAACATGATTACGATCTTCTTCATTCTTAATCCCTTCAATCAGTTGGTCTTGTAGAGATTGAACTTGTTGAATTGCTGCGACGTACCGCCCTGCCACTTCGGAATCGGCTGGGACAAGATGTTTTGCGCCTCATTGTTGACATTGTCCTGAAGCTGATCTTTCGCCGAGCGTGCCGCCATGTACGTCGTCGCAGCCGTGGCTTGGCTTGCCATCAGTTCTCTGAGTGACTGCAACTCCTGTATCTGGCGGATGTTGATCTGTGAGAGTGTCTGCAGGGCGTCGAGATTGCCGTTGGTGGACTGACTGCGGTTGTACAGGTCGGTCAGGGCCGCTTGGCTCGATGCGTATTGGTCGCGCTGCGTGCCAATCGCGCGGAGCGCAGACTGGAGCGTGTCCGTATTGGTCTGATGCCAGGAGGTGAACATCTTGGCGAAATTGTCGGCCTGGGGACTCTTGAACGTCCGCGCAAAGTTCCGGTCGATCTGCGTGAGGTTGTAGCCAATGGACTGCCCGCCATTCCAGATCGACCCAATAGTGTTGATCATTTTGCCGACGTCGTCACCCATCAGCGAGGTCGGATTGGAGATCAGGTTCTTCAGCTCGGCTTCGACCTGAACACCC
Organism: Ralstonia flatus; assembly: GCF_958439105.1. NCBI lineage: Bacteria > Pseudomonadati > Pseudomonadota > Betaproteobacteria > Burkholderiales > Burkholderiaceae > Ralstonia > Ralstonia flatus. Next base: position 139,934 of record NZ_CAUDLI010000008.1, read on the forward strand.
TGGCGCACGTAAGCCTGCACCTGCTGCTCGTAGCTTTGGACGAGCTGCACCATGTTGATAAGTTGCGTGACTTCGGTCGAACCGCCAGTCCCCGCGACGGAGCCGGACACGGCCGGCGCGGCAAAGGTGGCGGCAGTGATGAAGCCTGCGATGCGGGTCTTGAGTTTCATCGTTCCCTCACTTGTTCAGTTGGCGGCGGCGAAACGGCAGGTAAACCCAGCTCGCGACAATGAGCGCGGCGCAAGGCCAAGGATTGCCCTTGATGGCTAGGTAGAGCGGGATGGCACCACCGACTACAACAATCGAGATGGCCTTGGCCATTTGCCGATCCGTGAGTGGCTTGCGGGCTTTTTGAGCTTCCATGGTTCAGATCCTTCTTATTGGTCTTCGGCGGGCACAGTGCCAAACGGGCAGCCATACATCGCTGTGAACTCGCGTCGTTGACGCTTAATCTCGGCAGTCGTCTTTGCCGACGGTTGTTGGTGAGGGGCAGGGGCTTGAGCCTGAATCGCCGTGCGGTCCTGCTCGGGCAGCTTGTATTGGGTTGCCAAATGCGTTGCAGCGGGTAGAATTTCCGCAGCCATATGTCGATCCCGTGCTCTTGGATTGTCTCGGTCAGAGGCGCCCGACTGTTCCCGCAGCTTGGGCGCTTCGTTCTTTTTCAAGCGCGAACTCTTATTTCGCATCTTCCATCTACGTAGTCGGCACCTATCTGATCACCTGCTTTTAGCCCTTGGCTTAAGTCGTCTATATCGGATAGCGGGATGACGATGGCAGCGTTCGTGCGACTCGCAATTAGGATTCCCGTGGTATTGAGATCCAGAACCACGCCGAAATACCGCCCTCGCTGTCTATTCAACTCCAGTACTTCTCGATTCATCTCCTTTGCTGTTTGAATTAGGTTGGAAATATTGCCCCGCATGGCCACGTCAACCTGGCTGTCGATGAGTCCGAATATGGACTGGACATACAGATCCAGCTCGACGCGGGCCATGCAGTGCATGGCGTAGAGCACCTGTACCTCGGCGCGGATCTCTTGCAGCGATTGGATGAAGTCGTCAGGCGCCATCACATAGACCTCGCCTCCAGAGCAGCAGTCCGCACCCACCACCAAGGCCAGCAAGTGCCATCGATGCTGCCGCGATCCCCACGTAGCTCGGATCGATGTGCCCGTGGGACAACCAGATTCCCAGGAGCAGACCTACGAATCCGGCCCCGGCACTCAAAGCAGCGGCCAACGGCCAAACCGTGCGGGTCTCTTTGCGCTGCCGGAGATGAATTCTGTCCACCGTCGACAGGTACTGAATCTGGACCAGGTCGAGCAGGAGGAAAAGCGGGTCGTCATTGCCGATCCTGCATCCATGCTCGATGAGGATTCTTTTCACCTTGTCCCGGTCCTGGGGTAGGGTCTTAATAACTTCCTCCCCCATGACCTTGAGTAGGATCAGGAGCGGCTCATTCGCCGCCAGCTTGTGCCCCCTGTGGCCGAGCAGGGATCTGGCAATGTCAGGCTTCATTGCCAGTCGACCTTATTGAGTTCAGAAAAAATATCGCCGACCACTTTGCTCAGTCGGTTCTTCACCAAGAAGCCAAATTCAGACGAAGCCTTCACATCATCAATCGTCAAATGCGCTGACGTCATTGCGGAAACGGCTTCGACAAAAGCATCGTTGCTGCTCCGATCCGCAATCTTGACTCGACCAGCAATCCTGCCGGCCCGGTCTGCATCCTTGAATAGCTTGGTGGCCGCGATGGAGTGACCATCATATTCAACAGGACCCCAAAACTCGTTTTCCCAAACAACGATCTTGGCGTTGCCATTGGTCTTGCTGATTAGCTCACAGAACCCATTGTAGGTATCCGATTTTGCTTGACCTCCGGTCAACACCGAATGAATGAAAACCTTTTTTCCGGCTGCTTCAAGTATTTGGTAGATGTCGTTGTCGACAAGATACTTCGTCAGCGGCAGAAACGTTGCGGCTCCGTTATCAATCACAAAGTCTGAATCGTCGCCGATGATTGCTTCCATCAGTGGGTCAAACCGGCTCTGGATAACCGTGCCGTCTTTGGCAATATCAATGTGAGTGACATCGAGACTTTTGTACTGGGTGAATGTTGCATTCACGGGGTCGGTGTCGGCGCAAACGACTTTCGAGCCGATACTTTTCAGGTACTGTGCCGTCATCACAGACACGAGCGATTTGCCGACGCCCCCTTTTCCTTGCAGGATCATGTGCACGTTATTCATATCAGTCCTTTGCTATTTCCACAGGTTTTGGGATTGGGTTAAATGAGTCAGCGCTTTTAGCGCCTTCAAGACGTCTTAGGGGGTTGTTGGTTGATCTGCCTTCGTTCACTACTGCATTCTGTGCTTGCTGAGGTGCTTGCTTTCTTTGAAGCTCCCGTTCAGTGCGTCGCTGAATGTACTTGTGCAGCCCGGAAACCGAGGTTTCGACGCCGCAGTGTTTGAGGTAGGTGACGATTTCATCAAGCGTGTAGTCGCGAGCCCGAAACTTCGCTATCGCGTCCCAGTACGGGGCCAGCACCGACTCAAGCTTTTTACGCCGAGGCGGGTGCTGGGCCATGTACTCGTCTTCATCCATATCCATCCAATCCTGGTTGTCCTGACTGGCCATCTCAGTCGTTCGTTTCTAGGTGGCGTTTAACTCTTTTCAATTTTCCACACTTTCCTTAACTTTCCTAGCGCACATGTGCGTGTTTTGATAAAAAAATTCACTTTTCTCTAGGTAAAGTGTCAATTAGGTGTTAATTCGGCTTTAATGGACGTTGTTTTTCCGTCTTTTTCCATTCGTGCACTGTGTTTCCGCGACCGCGTTCAGTAGGATCGAATGACGTAGAGGCACGACAGCCATGTTTGCAAGAATTCAGCAGAGCTGAATTCTTGCAACCACGGCGCGTGCAGATGGGGTTCCCCCCTCCACCCCCAATCGCACTCCACCTCACGGTGTCGAGCGCTTGGCCAGCCTGTGGGCTGGACGTGGGCGGAGCCCACTGGTTAAGGACTGGATAGATGGCTAGGCCGCCAAAAGACGAGAGCGAGAGGCTGACTAAGACGGTGGCGTTCCGGCTGACCGTGGCCGATTACACCGCCTACCGGGCAAAGTTCGGGGTGTCCGGCATGTCGCAGTCGGAATTCTTTCGCGAGCACATCTTGGCCAACACTACCCAAGTGATCGCCAGAGCCGTTGCGTCTGCCGATACCAAGCGTGCTGTCTTTTTGCTGCAAAAGGCATCGAACAACATCAACCAGCTCGCGCACCGGGCTAACTCCGAAAACCTCGCGGGAGTCTTGTCCGAGCAGACGTATTCTCAAATATTGGCTCAGCTCGAAAGGCTGAATGACTTCCTGGTGTCGCAGGCCGAAGGGACTCGGCGATGATCATCGACGTCTCAAGCGGCAAGTCTGGGTTCAAGGAGTACTTGGAACACGGCCAAAAGAAGGGGCGTGAACTCCACCGCGACGAACTGGACCAGCGCATTCCCTTGGTCGGCAATTTGGCGGCTTGGGCTCTGGCTTGCGAGGATCAGGCCGCAAAGGGAAATCGGTACGACACATTTACGCTTTCGTTCAGCGAGGACTATGTGTCCGATGAGATGCTGCGCAAGGCGGCAGAGGAGTTTCGCGAACACATATTCGCCGCGTGGCCAGAAGCTGAACGGGACCGAATCCCCTTCTATGCCGAGGCTCACCGTCCCAAGGTCATGACGTATGTCCATGCCGAGACTGGCGAGGTCATCCAGCGTAAGACCCACATTCACATTGGCGTTGGGCGGCACGACCTGTTGACTGGCAAGCATGTCCAGCTCACTGGATATCTTGGGCAGGAGGCTTCGGACAACGCAAAGTATCTTGACGCTTTCCAGGAGTCGTTCAATTCCCGATACGGTTTTGCCAGTCCGAAGCTCAGTCCCCGGGTAACGCCTGAGACGGCTATCGACATGTTGGCTCGATACACCGGCCAGAGGCCGAACGAGCTGGGCACGTTCAATCAGCGCAAAGCAGCCCTTGAAGCTCAAATCCAACAGGCGGTGATCGACCAGGACGTGGTTACTTGGGACCGCTTTGGGCAGATCTTGAATCGGTTTGGTGTTGTCTCTAAGGTTCGTGCGGGCAAGTTCAATGAGTCATATGCCGTTACTCCCATGTGCTCCTCGCGGCGGGTTCGACTCGATGGTGTGTTCTTCCAGCGCGAGTTCATCGAGCGTCCGACGGCGGAGAAGGTGTCCATCATCTCGGACCGTGCGCGCCGCGCCTACATCGAACAACTGGCTCCATACACCGCGCCGGATTACCTAGCGGAGACCTTGAGCGAATGGCACCGCCTGAAGGCCCGTGAGATTCGCTATTTGCACACCAACAGCGATTTCTACAAGAACGTCTATCTCCCCGCTGACGCTACACAGCGTGAGCATTTACTTGATGCGATTGAGAGGGAACACCGTGGAATCCAAAGTCCTGCAGATGATCGCGAGCGACAAAATGCCGCCGCCAGAACTGGCTTGCCGAGACTGCCAGTACGCGACCTGGATGGAGTTCAGAAGCGGAGCGAAATGCTATTGCGCCGTGACCATGACGTGGATGTACGAGTCAATGTTGCCGACCGGCCAGTTGGTCGTGGCATGCGACAAGCAGATGGAGCCGGAGCAAAAGCAAGGGGGCGGGCCCGAGGCCCACTGAGCCAGCCATCCAGCGTCTTGACCAAGCTGCAGGACAATTTGCGCGAGCGTTATGAGCAGGCCCAGGCGCGGCAGAAATTTGCCGAGATCCGCCACAACATCGACGGCCAGCAGCTCTTGGCGAGACTCAGCCACAGTCACGGACTGCGGCCCGAGATCCATGGCGTCGAAAAGGCATTCGATGGATCGACCCGAATCCGCTGTGGCACAAAATCACTGTCAGCCAACGATTTTCTGACCAAGCATCTCGGTATGCCATGGCGAGAGGCCGCCCCCATCCTGCGTGAGGTGTACGAGCTGCAGATTGGAAAGCGTGTCGTCCGTGCTCGAAGCAAGCAAGATGGCAGCGAGGCACGTCGGCTTTGGCGGGAATTCCAGGCCACGCGGAAAGATCAAGCGACAATCACTGAGCGCCTGGCACAGTTCGATGTGCAAACAAAAGTTGGCAGGGCCGAACTAGTTGCTAGGCTGCGCCGCGAGAAGAATCAGGTGCTTGATGGGCTCGGCCGCGAGCGCCGCAAGGCGGTGCGGGCCGCAGAAACGCTCCGCGCCGCGACGCTGAAGGCTGAGTACAACGAGGCCCGTAGGGAAGAGCGGCGCCGGCTCCGACCTCCGCAAAAGGAGGTTTGGCGGGCGTACCTGCAGGAGCAAGCTCAGGCCGGCGATGGTGTCGCACTGCGCGCCTTGCGCCGGATGGACGACAGCGCACGTGCGGTCGATGGGCTCACGATCTCAGGTGTTGGACACCAGGTCGACGAGCGCAAGCGCCACGCCCTGGCTGTGTCGACCGTGCTCAAGACCCTGCGTGTCCATGTCGGGCGCAATGGTGATGTGACATACAGCAGGCATGGCCGGGCTGTGCTGCGCGATCAGGGCGAACGTCTGCAGGTGCTGGACTCGAACAGCGATGAGGCCATCATCGCAGGCCTGACGCTGGCTCAGCAGATGTACGGCCGAATACTCACTCTGACTGGTCCAGAGGACTTTCAGCTCCGCGTGGTGGCGCTTGCCGCTGAACGCGGTATGCCTATCAGGTTTGAGGATCCGCGCCTTGAGGCCATGCGCGCCCAGTTCCACGTCAGCAATGCCAAACCGCGCTCCGTTCGAATGCCGTCCACGGATCATGCACCGAAGAAAGAATCGCCGCAGGAGGTCTCGCCAGAACCTGCGCTATCCTCTTCAACGACGCCACCCTTCGATGACTTGGCAACTGTGCAAGAGTCCGAGGCCGCGCCCGCGCTTGCCATCGATCCCAGCACAGCGCTACACGCAGAGCGGACTGAGCTGGAGGCTGCGCTGCAGGCCCAAGGTCGTGAGATCCGTAAGATCTCCGACGGGGTGCTGTATGTTGGCCAAGTGCGTGTCATCACGCCGTCCGGCCTCGTGGTCCAGTCTGTATCTAGGGATGCGGTGGTGATCCATGATCTCGCACACCTCGATGGTCGCTACGAAGTTGGCCAGTCCACTGAGATTGAATACCGTGAGGGCAGTGGTGCCGACCGTTTGCAGGTCCAAACACCTGACCGTGGTCAAGGCCTGGACCGGTAACGAACAGAGGCCGCCTAGGAGAAGGAATGAGCACGCCAGAAAACGACACGGATCGGCTCATCAATGAGCTGTTTGGGCCTCCCCGGCGCCCTGAGCGCAAGTTGCACTGTTTGACGCTCTACAACCCGTGGACGCGGATGTATCACCTCTACCGGCTCGGCGTGGCCGGCCTGATGCCAATTCGCACCCTCGGGCCGGTCAACCTGCGCGATGCCAAGGACATCGAGCAGTGGTATCGGCAGGACTCCGCATGACCCGCGATGAGCTGATTGCGGCGGTGCCGATACGGGAGTCCAAGGGCCGTTTGTACGTTCGCATCGATGACGTGCCAGAGCCATGGCGCGCGCAGTTTGCAGCGGCGATGGAAGGGAGCGCATTCATCGCGGTCCAAGGCGAGACGTGCATCACCCCGTTTGCCCACGATTGGGATGCTTGGGTCCGCGACCAGTGGCACGGCCGTCCCGGACCAACAGGGCTGTGCAACCGAGGCCCACGCAGCCCCTGGAAAACCAGGTACTTTGTCGATACCGAGTTCACAGACTTCATCGATTGCCGGCTCATCAGCGTAGCGATCGTGGGCGAGGACGGCAGCGAGTTCTACGGCGAGTGCTCGGACGTGGATCTGTCCGTGTGTAGCGAATTCGTGCGCGCGGCTGTGCTGCCGCAGCTCGGCCAGTTTCCCGGCCGCTCGATGCCGGCCGCGCAACTGCGCGACGAGCTAAGGGCATGGCTGCTCGCCATGCCGGCAAAGGCCAAGCGGGTATTGTGTTTCGACTACCAGGGCGACTATGACCTAGTGCTGGATCTGCTCGATGGAGAAATGCCTGTTGGCTGGAAGTGCGAGCACGTACGCGGCAAGCTCGATGCTGAGCGGCTGGAAAGGTACTTCCGTGAGCATGGCGGCCGGCATCACGCACTGTACGATGCGCGCGCGAATGCGTTCGCTTTTCTCTAACGATCGGCTTGGGGCGCAAAATGCGCATCACTAAGGCTTTCAAGAATGGCAATTCACAGGCTGTGCGAATTCCGGCTGACTTGGCCTACGAGCAAACGGACGTGGAGTTGGAAATTGAGCGGGTGGGGGACGAGCTGCGCATCCGCCCAGCGCGCCGGCCGCTCGCCGGGGTATTGAAGAAGTTCGCTGCGTTCGGGCCGGACTTCCTGGCCGAAAGGCCGGGCGAGCAACAGCAACGTGAGCGCGACGCCCCGTAGTGCCGCGTTACCCTCAAGTCGCGAACGCTGTCGCGGCCAACGTGGTGCTGGTCGCTACAATGGACGTGACTTTGTAGGCTATCTCAGCATCAAGATATGAGCACACCCACCTACACCAACAAGCCGGCGACAACGGCCAAGCCGAAGGTAGTGGTGCGCCGTTCGGCCAAGCGCCTCATTGTCACTATGACTATGAGGCGCCAATTGCGCGCCAACGCGAGGGTGACTACGCGCTGTACCTTCCCCGAGCTGCCAGAGTGGCGGCGGACCGGGCGATAACGTGCGGCTCGCACCAGCAGTGTGGTCGCTGGAGTTACGCGCCAGCGTCCAAAACAATCTTGTAGTGAGACCTCAGAGATGACCAGCACAGGTCCCGAGAAGCAACCTGACGAGTGTGTTGTTCACGACCATCCCGTCCCTGCCAGCCAACTCGGGAGATACAGCGTTGATCGTGACCCGCATTCCGAGCATGACATTGCTAGCTATGTCGAAGGGCAAGCGCCGGATGAGGAGGTTCAACATGTTGAGCACGTCAAGCGCGAGGTTGTGTTGGGCGACGTCTATGACATATGGGATGTCACTACCAACAAGGACCGTTGGTGGGTGATCACGAATCTTACGAACCTCTACTCTCAAAAGTATTTCCCCAGTCTCGACTACACGCTTTCGTTTCACATCGGGTTGATGGCGCGCCTGCGTAGCAGGTCCGGGCGGATAGACGCGGCGGAGCCAACCCCCTTCGACGAAGTTTTGCGTCGAATGGATCAGGCCGAGGAGCGGCACGATGCCGCTGTTGAAGTTGAAGACTTCCAGGCCGTCGGAATGCTTCTTCGTGAGGGTCTCATCTCACTCGTGTCTGCCATGCGCCGCCGTGTCTCGATCGCAGAAGGCATTGATAGACCACAAGATGCCAATTTCATTGGATGGTCCGACCTGCTCATGAACGAGTTGTGCGCCGGCGGTAGCAACAAAGAGCTGCGGCAGCACCTGAAGAACACTGCGAAAGAGACGTGGCAACTCGCGAACTGGCTTACCCACACGCGAAGTGCCACAAAAACGTCGTCATCCATTGCACTCCACTCGTGTCAGACGATCGTCGGGCATTACATCCAGATTCTGGAAGGCGGGCGCTCCGACCGCATTGGCAGTTGTCCAGTGTGTAAGTCCCGCGACATTCGAACGCACTTCGATTCCGCCATTTCTCCAGACGGGGACTACTACTCCAGTTGCGGTGTGTGTGATTGGAACAATCACCCCGCGTATAAGGCCGAGGTCTAGTTCATATCTCAATCGGCCCCGCTATGGCGGGCGGCAGAAGCGCGTATGGGCGAGTTGGCCCGGATGTTGATCAACTGCGCGTTTTTGCGGTTCATGCCACCAAGGCCAACTGGGACGGACCATCCTGCCGTGCAGCTATAGTTCCGGTTGCCCGCGAGTAATGTACCCACTAGTCATCCGTGACCGATGCCGGAGGTTACTCGTTTGTCTGCCTTACCCGGTTGCTGCTTACAATGGCATCCTTATTTAGCGGTCATGCACGACTGGACATCATCGGTCATCGGTGTCTGGTGCACCAGTCATTGATGTCTTATGGGCTATCATTCTCTTTGTCAGTAGATGCGCGTACATTGCGACTCAGCGACAAAGAAGAAGAGAGGACCACATGGCGACCGCCACGACAGGGAAGACTGCCACCGTACTGCCGATGCGGCGGCCCGCCAAGCCGGACCAGGCCTCTGACAAGAAGTGGGGCAAGGCGGTGATGAAGCATGGATTCTGCATCATCCCGTCGATCCTTCTGCGGGCCCAACAACGCCTCGGCTTGAATCCGACGCAACTCGCAGTGCTGTTGCAGCTTGCAGACTACTGGTGGCAGGCAGACCGTAAGCCCTATCCGAGCAAGCAGACTTTGCACGAGCGACTCGGCATTAGCCCACGGCAGATTCAGCGCCACATTGCGGATCTGGAGGAGGCCGGTCTGGTTAAGCGCGTGGAACGGCGAGCTACAAACGGCGGAAAACTGAGCAACGAGTACGATCTGTCTGGTCTGGTCGAGCGGCTCAAGAAGATTGCGCCCGAGCTTGACGAGGCCAAGGTTATCAGCCGAGCAGCGACTAGCAAGGGCGGACTGGCGAAGGTGAGGGCGACAAAGGCCAAGCCAGCAGACGCACAACAAGAAGAGTGATGGGATGGAGTGGAGAAATCCTGCCCGCTGGGAACGGTGGGAAGACAGAACGATCGATGGCGCTGACTATTCGTTTGCACACCTGGTGCAATTTGATATGCGGTTGGAGAGGCCGGCGAAGGGAGAGCTGGAGGCGTTCAGTATCGGTATTCGTGTGATATTCGATTGCCATGTCGTGACTGAGAAGGACGAAGGCAAGGGCCCAGGGGACGTGGTCGGCGATTCGCGCTATTGGGTTGATGCAGGGGACAACTGCCGGCTTTTCCATGCGGAGCGCTATGAGCAGTCGAAAAGCCTGCCTGACCTAATTCGCGGCCTGCCCGAAGGAAAGACCAAGTGTTACGTGGCCAAGAACACCAACTACATGGTGTGGCGCCCGATGGGGGCGGGCCTAGGTGGGCCACACTACCAAGTGTTCTTCGACCTCTACCGCACAGCCGACGCCACGCCGCGTCTGGTGATGTATGTGCAGAGCGCTTACGTCAAAGACAATCCCCTGAAGGCGCAGCGCGAAAGCGAGAGGCCTTTTGCGACGGTGTGTGCCGAGTTGGCCGGTCTTATCAAGAAGGCGCCCAAGGGACCGCGCAATAAAGCTAAAAAGGGGAAGGGGCGGTAGAAAAGCAGAAGCCCGCGTGAGCGGGCTTCTGGTACATCGGGTCCGGGTCCTCTTATCAGCGATTGCTGGACCATCTGGCGATGGTGGGCGGCTCCTCGCACCGGCGTAGGGAACCTCACTTTGATTCGAATATGCTTGCCGCATATTTGATTGCCATTTTAGCACCATGATCAAAAAAGAGTGAAGGCCCGTGATGTAGCGTGAGGTGGAGTCTCAGAGAAGTGACTCAAGATTCACTGTGCGTGTGTCTGTGCCACGACATGTGCTTAGAGAGAGGCGAGAGCCACGCGAGCGAATCATCCAGTATGAGTGCCAGGGTTCACCTGATTACCCGGTACGATCCCGGTACACATACCAGCTAGCCTCAGCTTCCCACGCTTACCCTAAGTTACTGATTCCTAAAGGAAAGCTAGTTTGCTCTCGTTAGCCTCACTTTCCCTTAATTATCAGTAACTTATTGATTTATAAGGAAATTTGTAATCATCAGGTGGCGGGTTCGAGTCCTGCAGCCGGCACCAAACACCTATCCAAGGGCATCCTTGGAAGTCTTGAAACCCGTGATAGCATAAGGCTTCACGGGTTTTTTTATTCCAGCGTTGTCCAGCGCTGCCCGTCTGAATCCGGGGGCATGTGGGGGCACCTCTGGGGGAATATGGCCATTTGGTAAGTGCCCCCGAGAAAAATGCCCCCTCGGGTTGTAAGGTGCCCCATGCCATTGACCGACATCGCCATCCGAAAAGCGACGCCCCGTGAAAAGCCGTACCGCCTTGCTGACGGGGGCGGCATGTATCTGGAGATCGCACCCTCGGGCGGGAAGTACTGGCGCCTCAAGTACCGCTTCGCCGGCAAGGAAAAGCGGCTCGCGCTGGGCGTCTATCCGGATGTTTCGTTGGCGGCAGCGCGCGAGAAGCGCAACGACGCCCGGAAGAAGCTCGCGGCCGACATTGATCCAGGCGAAGCCAAGAAAGCCGATAAGCGGGCGGTACGTCTGGCAGCGACCAATTCCTTCGAGGCAGTTGCGCTTGGCTGGATGGATGAACTCAAGCCGTACGTTACGGCTGGGTCGATGGCGAAGACCAAGGCTCGCTTCGAGAAGGATGTTTTCCCTTGGATCGGCAAGCGACCGGTAGCGGAAATCGATGCCCCTGAAGTTCTAACGGTCCTAAAGCGGATCGACAGCCGTGGTGCTCGTTTCACGGCTCACAAGGTCCGTGGTGAGATCAGTCGTGCATTCCGCTATGGAATCAAGGAGGGCTATTGTAAGTTTGACCCGGCTCGTGATTTGGTCAATGCCATCCCACCGGCGCAGACGACGCACTTCGCTTCGATTACCGAGCCCGCGAAGGTTGGAGCCATGCTTCGGGCATTCGACGGGTTTTCCGGTACGTTTCCTGTCCTCTGTGCGCTCAAGCTTGCGCCCATGTTATTCACTCGGCCCGGCGAACTGCGCAAGGCCGAATGGGCTCAGTTCGATCTTGATAGGGGAGAGTGGCGATACCTTGTCACGAAAACGAAGACCGAGCATCTGGTTCCGCTCGCGACGCAATCTGTTCAGATTCTGCGGGAGCTTCACGCACTGACCGGCAACGGTCGTTACGTCTTTCCTGGAGCCCGTTCGGTCCAGCGCCCAATGAGCGATGCCGCAGTCAACGCGGCTCTGCGTCGCTTGGGCTACGACACGCGGACGGAAATTACCGGTCACGGTTTTAGGGCGATGGCGCGCACGATTCTTCACGAGGAGTTGGAGCAGAAGCCCGAAGTGATCGAGCATCAGCTTGCTCATGCCGTGCCCGACACGCTCGGTAAGGCATATAACCGCACGAAGTTCCTCAAGGAACGGAGGGCGATGATGCAGAAGTGGGCTGATTATCTGGACAAGTTGAAGGCCGGAGCTGACGTCGTTTCGATCGCGGCGAGAGCTGGATAACTGGTCGATGGGCCGCCTCTCACGCTCGCCACGCCGGCCGTCATTGGGCAACACATCGACGAATTCGATTATGTTTTGCCTTGTGGCACATCGGCAGGTGGTAGCCGATCAGCGGCTTCGCGACAACGCTGACCGACGGCGTTGATGTAGCGATCAGCGAAATGATTGTGAGCGATATCGATAGCTTCGAGGCCGCCCGGATGGCAGGAGCATCAATTGAGCTAGTCGACAAGCACTACCGACATTTGAGGCATGACCGGATGCGGGCCAAGCTGGACGCAATTACCCTCGCCTAGTCCGGGAATGCCGGCATCGTCGTCGGCGCCAATTGTGTGAAGCGATCGGCCGAGGCTACGTCGTGCTTGGACTTCTCATACCGTCTGGCGGCGAGTACTTCTGTCCTTATACTCACCGAAATTAGCAACAGACATTGTTGGGGGTATAAGTGCAAGTCCGCGTCAACCTGCCGCCCGGTTCCCTGATCGACTACCTGGATTTTTGCGAAGCCATCGCGCACGCGGTCTACCCGGACCCCGAAGGCATTGACTGTATTGTCGCGAAGAAAGTCATCTCTAGCGTCCCCATTCTTCCAGGGAGCAATCCGCCGGCGAGCAATCCGTACCACCCCGGGTGGCAGAGTGTGTTGATCTCCGAGGATGGCCAGACACTTGATCAGCTTTCGCCGTCGGATCGGACTGCCCAAGCAGGGACCAGGCAGTTTGAGCTTTCTTTGACAGATCCCGAATTCCCCTGTTATCAGCTCGGCGAACTGACGGGTCAGGGCCCCCTTAGCGACGATGATCTCCGGACGCTGGAAGCGTTGTTGCCACAGTTGCCTCCGTTGCGATACCCGATATCGGAAGATGATGCGGCTGCGTTCATGAGCGCCTATCTCAGGTTGCCTAACCATCCCGCGTGGCAGCCAGTTCTGATCTCGGCGGGGGGGATCGAGCAGCGCAGGATGAACGCCAAACGTAAGCATCAGCGGGTGCTCCAAAACGCGTTTGCCGGTGGTCAACTGGCTTCGGTGGACTGCGACCACGTCCCGGTTGCAGCCTTGGGCGCTGGTTACTTCATTCCTCGAAATCACGCAGTCGCGTACTTGGAGTGGGCTGGTTTGGCGCATTCCGACATTGTGATGGGCGACGATAGGGGCGTTGCGGAGCTCCGGGAGCAGGAAACCCCGCTGGAATCCCAAGGACAGGCAACCCCTCCGGAACCGACTGGCGGCAAGCAGAGCGTTTCAGCAGGCGATGTACGCGATGCTCAAGAACCTCAACAGCCTGGAGTGTCCCCGGAAGCCTCTACCAAGAAAAAGAGGGCTGTGGGCGAACCAAAGTACGGTGCCGAACAAATAAAGAAAATCGTCTACGAGTGCCGAGATTTGGAGAAAAGAGGCGTGCACGATTTCGCAAAAGTGATTGCACAGAAGTACGGGTACAGCGAGAGGCGGTTGTACACCCTTAGAAAGGAGGTTGAGGCGGAAGAGGAGGCGCAAAAAGCCATCGGTCGGCGGGTTGTGAGGGCTCAGTAGTTCCGACCCATTTCCGACTCATTTCCGACATGGACGTCGGCAAGCTTTGTCTGACAAGGGCGGACGAGGATCGCGAAAAAGCGCTTGCCCGGAAATGCATTTCCGACCGGATTCTTCATCACTCACGGCAGCCGCCGGACTACGGCGGACGAGAACAGACAGCGTCGTCCGCCACACAGTGATGGAGAAATCATGTCCAAACAAGAACACGCCGCTGTTTCGCGGCAATCCATTCCGAACTGCCAAGGTGTGGCAGCGGATGCGAGCCTGACGACTCGCCAGCTCGACAAGGCATCACGCATCCTTCGGATGAAGGAGCTCGTCGAGCGCACGGGCTTGTCGCGTGCGACCATCTACGTGCTCATCGCTAGCGATCCGATGTTTCCCAAGAAGATCCCGTTGACGGAACGCGCAATCGGATTCTTGGAATTGGACGTCGAGCGTTGGATTGCGTCGCGTGCGGAAGCGCGCGCAGCTACGTAATTGGGGGCAGGATGACTACTTTTGCCCCGATTCCATGTCTTCAAGGCGAAGCCAGTGTCCACGGCCGTGCTCACCACGATTTCGCCAGCAAGTCCCTTTTGCCGCTGACGGCGGTGTTCGCAGCGTCCGCCACCGCAGTGTCGCTTGGCATCGCGACGTGCGGAGGCTGGCAGCGTGGCGGCACGCTCACGGAGCAGGTGATGAGCGTCGCTTTGGGGGGTGTGGCCGTTCTGTACGTCCACCTGTTGCCCATGCGCTGGAATGCGTTCCACGCGCTTTCGCGGGCGGCCACTTTCGTCTTGTGGTGTGTCAGCGTTGTGGTCGTGCTGTACGGGCAGGTTGCATTTTTCATGGTCTCGCAGCAGCACGCCGGCAATCTGCGGGCAGCAACGGTTCCAGCACCCGTCGTGCGGCCCAGCATGAACCTTCCGCCTGGCCGTACTCTGACCGAGATCGCAGTAGACACCGCCAAGGTTGGTGCCGACCTCGCGCGTGTTGAAGCGCGACGCTGCACGGCCGATTGCCCCGCGCTTAAGGCGCGCAAGACAATCCTGGCCGCGCAACTCGCGGCGCTGAATACCGAGGCCGGTGAGGTGCGCCGCCGCGAAGCGGAAGAGGATCGCCTGACCGCGCAGGCTGACCAGACCGAAACACTGCGCGCGACGCTGCGTGCCGATCCAGTCGCGTCGACGGTCGCGTCTTGGTTTGGCACGACAGAACGCCGACTCGAACTGATGCTGGCGGTCGCGTGCGCGGTCGTGCTCGAAGGCGCGGCCATCGTGGGCTGGCTGCTAGTAGCGATTACCACACGACAGGCCTGCGGTCACGAAACGGGCGGCTCCGGTCGCAAGGGGGACTTGCCAAAGCATGACGCAGTGGCGTCGGAACCTAGCACGGTCGCGTCTGCGCGGACCCATGTACCTGACGACCGTATGGCCCATGTCGATGGCCCGCTAGCGGTCGCTCTCGATCAAGCAGTTCCGGGAGCAGAAAGCTCCGGTCGCGTGGTCTTGTCCGAGGACGAACATCTGCTGGCCAAGATTCATGAGGCCGTCGTGACGGGGCAGATCAAGGCGACGCAGGAGTCAATCCGCACCTTTCTTCGTTGCGGGCAGCCGAAGGCCGGCAATTTGAACCGCCAGTACCTAGCTCGCTTTGGCCGCGTGGCCAACAAAGGAAACAACACCGAAAACGCTGTGGGGGCGCAGCCTGACGCTGCATCCTCGCACGTTCCGCCGCTTATCGCGCATGCGCAGCAAGAGCCCAATGTCCATGCGCAGGCTGGTGCATTGCCTGCGATGGCAGACGCATGAAGGGGATAGACGTGCCAATTCTGGAGTATTCAGACGGGCGTGCGATCCATCAGCCGCCGAAAATGCAGGGTAGTTTTCCGACGCATGCTTTCCCCTCCATCATGGGGGACGCCATTCGAGAAGCCAGCCAGACGCTCAATCTACCGGTGGAACTGCCAGCTCAAGCAGCGCTCGGGGCAGTGTCACTGGTCAGTCAGAACTTCATCAGCGTCAAGTGTCCGAACTATGCCCCCGCGCCGTGCGCCCTTTTTTTGATGGCAGTGAGCGATTCCAGTGCTGGGAAATCACCGGCGGAGGAGCGCTTTCTTCGCGCGGTGAAGGCGTTTGAGCTTAGACAGGAAGAAGATCGTGCGGCCGGGATGCCGATCTACCATGCTGAACTGAAAATTTGGCGTGATGACGATCTGCGGCTTGCTAAGGACTACCGGGATGCCGAGCCGGGTTCAGCGGAAGCTCAGAACATTCGCGAGATGCGTCTGCAGCATGAGCGGGATCGACCCGTGGAGCCTTTGGTTCGGGAACTTCGATATGGAGAACTGTCGCCACAGGGACTGCGGGATGCGCTGGTGGCCAACGGCGCTGTCGGTATTCTCTCGCCGGAAGCCGACCCGGTTATTAACGGGATGACTTTCAGCCAGCCTGCGATCCTCAGCGGTTACTGGAGCGGCGAGGATCGCCCTGTGGGCCTTGCTAGCGGAAAGCGTCGCCCTCCGGCACCGCAATTGACCATCGAGGTCATGTGTCAAACACCCAAGTTCGCGGACTATATGACGAGTCGCGGCAGGGACGCATTCAGTACGGGCTTGTTCGCGCGAATGTTGGTCATGGCTCCCCAATGCAATGACATGGCGCAACAGGAGACGTGCATTGAGGAGGTGCCGGAGCCGAAGCTTAAGCTTTTCAACGAGCGGGTTACACGCATTTTGAGCCAAGCTATCCCAGCTCCTCGTGACCGCGTCGTGCTGCATCTGTCGGAGCATGCAAAACGCTACTGGAAAGCCTATAAAGACGCTATTTCTGCCGAGCTTAACTCAGACTACTCGATAGAAATCAAACTGTTCTTCCGGAAGCTTGCTCAGCAAGCGAGTCGAATTGCCGCATTGTTTCACTACATCGAGGACCAGCCTGGAGATATTTCCGCCGAAGCAATGAGGAATGCGATTACCCTCTGCGAGTGGTACACGTTTGAATATGTACGCATCTTCACGCCGTACGCTCCGTCTGAGGGACAAAAGTGTACGGCGTGGGCAGAAAAGCTCTTGGCATGGCTTCAAGATGTAGATACGGGCCGGTTGTTCTACCGGAACCTGCGGATTGGCGAATATACGGAGCGAGACCTGAGAAACTACTCAAGCCTTCGAGGTGATCATCAGGCATTGCAGGCGGCAATTGATATTCTTCAGCAACAAGGTCATATCGCCGTGGTGTGCGGTAAGAAAGGTGGGCGCGTGATCATATACCCAGCATTGCGCACGAGTCAGCAGTATCCATACCAGCCGTTCCCTTCGAATGTTCAATTCGCGGCGAACCCGAACCTAACAATCCCGACTAGATGGAATAGCCATCTTGGTGAATGGGGAAATGGCTAGGTTTGGTTGGGGGGAAAGGGCCGTGTAGTTGAACCGGCATTAGTTCCATCACGAGTAGGCTCCATGATCGCGATCTTGGGGCTTTTTTTTGTCGTCCGATGAGCGCGTAGCCGACGATCTTTGGTACGCGTCGTCATCAATCCACTGTCAACCCGTTCCGATGCGTGCCGCTTTCCGCCCGCAAGCTCGCCCAAAAATGAGCAGATTGTGATTGCTACATCCACTACCGTAGCATTTGTAGCAGCGTAGCTTTGCGAGGTGCCGTGCCATCATCCTGCGCGATTGCGCTAGGTTTGGGCTTGGACGCACATACGTTTTTGATCGCGTGGCAGAGGTATGCGGTCTTCGCTCAGAGCGAGACGTGACGCCTGTCCCAATACTGACTAGATTTTGAGGGCAATCTGATCTGTGGGCGGCGTCCATCTGTTTATGAGTGGTGCCATATTTTTGCCCGCTTCGCCTTGTGAAGGTAGAGAAAAGAGGCTTTGCTCTTTCGTCTTTGTCGGGATAACTCTGCAGTGCAGGATAACCAGGAAATCCTCGAATCTATTGGCAATTCTGTCGCGTCGCGACCGGAGATTATCGTGGTTCCGGCGGTGCGCCATTTCCTCTCTTCTATATTAGGATAGAACGGAGTAATTATTAATCAATAATTATCAGCATAATCATCGACACCAAACAAAAATAAAGCATCAACACCCACTACAAACACAACAACAAAACCTACTTCTACAACCAACTTGGGACCCTCTACTCAAACGACATAGCTTTCTCCTACACACACGCTCATGCAACGCATGAGTGGAGCGGTGAAGGTAGGTAATGGTCGGTAGCGTTTACTAGATTAAAAATTACAACACTCATTCATCTCTTGACGGAACGAAACAGGAGATGAACATGAGTGGTGAATTTGGTAGAGGTAATGAAGGCGTAGGGAGAGCCCCTCCCGCGACTTGCGTGGGTGCATATGGCGCAGCCAGCAATGTGCAACGGTGCTGGGAGCTAGGGGAATACAGCTTGCTCTATCAGCAGCTTGTGGACTTTATGACAAGCGTGCTGGACGGAGACCAGCTTCCGTTCGAGATTCGCAGTGATCGGGGTCGAAAGATTGCTGTCCGTAACGTCGCTCCCCGAGGGTTGAAAAACCTCACAAGCTATTTCGATCAGTGCAGGACGTTGATGGACCTGTACTGGCCTGACTACGCTTACACGGCCGATTTCCAACTGTTCTTCGATTGTTACCGGGAGCACCTGTTCGGTCAGTGGGGCCTGGGCAGGAACCCGAACGCGCTGTACGCGAATGACTTGCTTGAGGCGGAGATGTTCAATGATTTCGTCGCTTACCTTCGAAGGCAAGCAATCGAACGCGGAGTACGTGCGAAGTTGTGGGAGTTGCGCAAACGCGGGGTGCAATACCAGTACGAAGCGATCGACCGCTGGTTCGAGTTCGATATCCCCAAGGGAGGACGGTTGCTGCCGGTGCGGGTGGATCTGTACTACCAAGAAGCAGCGGTGACGTATCAGGACGCCATGCCCCGTACAGGGTGGCGACTGGGCGCGTTTGGTGATTGGGTGCAGGTGCCTGTTGCGGCCAATGCATGGGGTGGCATGGCTGAGCATCGCTCTCGTTTCGACGTGCGAGCTGCGCTACGAGACCGAGAAGCCTTCTTCGGAAGTCGCAATGCGGAGTTGTTCAACAGCTTGGCGGGCTATGTCTGCAAGTTGGAAATGGGCGGTGATCGCCATGCGTACCACTTCCACGCGCTGTTCTTGTTCTACGCTAGTCCTGGCTACGGCGTGCCCCACTGGGTCAATCTGATCGATGGGCACTGGCGGCGCGTCACAGGCGGACAGGGCTTGGTGTATGACTGCAGTGCGAGGTCAGATCGACACGCGTTGGAGCAGCGGGGCTTGTGGGCCTTAGATTCGCTGGTAAGCGGTGATGCTCAGCAACTAGCGAAATTGAAGCACTACGTTCTGAATTATTTCGCCAAGGACGAGCAGATGTTGCGAGTGAAGCCGACCCCCAAGGCCCGCACCCTGACGACGGGCCGCATCTGTTGAGGACATCACCCCTCAAGTTGGAAGCCCATCGTACCGATCTCCATCCTACTGGTCTCGTACTGGCGGGCAGTGCGAGCCTAAAGTCTATTTCCGAACTGGAGGTTGCATTGACGCTTACAGAACTGGTGAAACCCGTGAGAGGCCGCAGTGTCTTCAAAGTTTTGGAATGGATTACTATCGTTTCCGTCGCCGCTCCCGCCGCCATGATGCTGTTCCGGCAGCCTGTGTGGCCCTTGGTATGGGCCTCGTTAGCGCTCATCGTTACATCGACCACTCTACAATGCGCGATTCTGTGGGCGGCGATTGGCTATTGGCGCACCACCCCTGATCAGGTCGCCAACGCGCAACGAATTAAGGTTCTTGTGCGGTACCAAGTCGAATTCGTCAACGTCGCGGGGTGGTTGCTCGGTTTCGTCGCGGTTGCCTTTTATGCTTGGATTCTTAGCACTGGACATGATGCGCCGGCATCTGCGAAAAACGCGATGAGCCTAGCGGCTGCATTGGTGGGACTATCAATTGCTGTCGGCGGTGGTTCACGCAAGCTGCTTCTCGCGGCGGATGATCGCTTCCGTCCTCAGCCATAGTCTGCTTCCGCTAGCGGACCTCATGTTCGACAGTTGGTGGAGTGGTTCCGCGCAATCGCAGAAGGTGATCTTTCTCTCCCTTCTTGACTTCGACGACAGCATCCAACGCTTTTAGCATCTCACTGAAGCTCGCGTAGCCATGGTCCTTGGGATTGAAGGTTGGGTCCAATCGCTTGATCATCGGCAAGACACTCGCCTTGTAGACCCAGGCATCTCCCTTAGACTCGGCTAACAAGCGGATCGCGCGCCGGAGCATGTCCGCAGCGAGATCTCTCGGTGGAGCGGAAGCATCCGCTGCTGCTGTCGGTTTCGCTTCCTCAGCGGAGGCCGGCTCTACTAGGCTGTCGTTGTACCGGAATTCGTGGCAGCTTTTTGCCCAGTGCTTGTTGGTGTTCCTGCGATTGCCGATACCGATGAGAGTGCGGCCTGCGGCTTTAATCTTCTGGGCAACCGGCATGAAGTCGCTGTCACCGCCGATGGTGGGCCTATCAAGTCCAAAGCTGACGTTTCGTCAGCGCAATTTGTACTGCCTGTTCGATCTGGACGCCTTGCCCGAGGATGAGTTGGCGAAGCTAGAAGCCAGGGCTACCGCCTTGGGGGACTACATCCTTGCCGGCCACCTGCTGCGTGATGTGGATGGCCGCTGGGGCAAGTAGGGCTCACCTAACATAGACGATGCCCCAGTTCGGTGGAAACGTCTGGAATATTTCTGCTGCTCTGGGGGATGACGCTACCCAAGGAGAGCGCCCTGCGTGGGCGCCGTGCTTGTTGCCTGCCGGAATCCAGCGAATACAGCGATGCCGGAGCAGTTCTCCTGGATCGAAGTGATGTTCCTTGTGCTCCCGATTTTTCGGTGGGACGCATTCAGAGGGCGTCTACGTCTGGACGGCCCCCTTGCTGTCGAAGCCATTTGGCCGCATTTCGATGGCGCGCTACAACCCCGCCTCTGCCAGTAACTCCGACGGTTTGCAATCGAGTGCCTGCGCAATTCTCAGTACGTTGAGCAGCGTCACATTGCGCTCACCGCGTTCGATCTTGCCCATATGCGAGCGATCGATTTCGGCGCGGTCGGCAAGGGCTTCCTGCGAGAGCAGGGCTGCCTTGCGCCGTGCGCGCACGGCTGCGCCGAGCAGCCCGAGCTGACCGTCCTTGTCTGTTTTGAATGACACCCTTGGCATGCTGCAATCGTCACGTTATGATTGCTTTACAGCCACGGTATTTACGACCCATTTTTTCTTGGGAAGTGCCCTGCTTTGGCTCCGTTTCCACCCACACTCTCTTTGTCCGTCACCGATCCACATGAAAACTGCCCTGGCACATAAAAAGACGCGTTTCCTGACCCTTCCCGGCGCACTGGCCATCGCGGCGGCGCTTGCCTTGACAGCATGTGGCGGTGGGGGCGATGGCAGCAGCACATCCACGCCTGGCAGCGGCACGCCGTCCGGGCCGGCGCCGCAGGACGCGGTCAGCCAGTCTTCCGCCGCGCTGGTCGCCCAAGTGGGCGCCACCACCGTGCCGGGTGCCACCGCGACCGCACAGGCATTCGATCTCACCGCAGACATTGGTGACACGTGGCGTCTGGTGCTGAATCAGAACGGCACGTTCACGATCAAAGTGCTGTCCACTCAGTACAACCTGACGGGCACCTCGGGCACGTTCACGCAATCGACCAGCGGCAACATCATTACGTTCGCCGGGGCAAGCGGCAGCTTCACGCTCAAGCTCGACACGCGCACCCAGACTATTTCCGGCACAGTCACGCTCGGTTCCCGAACGTCCGGCGTGGCGGGCTCGGGCTATACCGTGCCGGCCGATACCACCAAGCTCGCGGGCGACTACTTCTACATTGGTGCGACCCGTAACGCGGCCAACGGTGCGTCGCCGTCGTTTGTTGGCGGCACGTTCCGCATTGCCGCCAACGGTACCGACATGACGCTGTGCGACGGTGGCCTGATCAACGCATCGGGTTCGTGCGATGCCGTAGCGGGCAGCAACTCCCCCGGCCAGTTTTCGCTCAAGCTGGTGAAGAACACCACGGACGGACTGACGCACGTTCAACTCGCGGGTTCGGATTTCGGCCTGCTGAGCTTCCAGGCCGGCGATCGCGGTCCGGTTCTGCTGATCGACCGTTTTGGCTACAACCAGGCCACGCCGCCTGTGCTGCGCACTGGTGCGGTGTATGCGGCCAAGCAGCAGCCACTGGCCGGAACCGAAGCCAACGGCACGTGGGAATGCATGGATCGCGGCACGCTGATCGGCACTGCGACGTTCAACGGCACGACCGTGCAGACTGCAGACACCACTGGGCAACCAACGGCGGAAACGCTGTACTACAACAACATCAGCACCAACACCGGGTTGGTGGCGGTCAACGGTGCGGCGACCTCCGTGGTAAATGGGCAGGCCGCCAGCGCAGGGGTGATCGTTTTGCCGCTGTCGTCCAGCCTGCTCGTGGTGGAGCGCGATGCAGCGCAATCGGTGGCTGTCTGTCACGTCAAGGGCTGATCGCCTGAGCCGCCTCACTCGGCGGTAACCGAAACGCTCATGGTCTCGCGGGTGCCATGAGCGTTTTTTTATTGGGCGCGCTGCGCTGGCCAACCGGTGTCAATTCCGCAGATAGCGGGCATAAGCTGCCCGCACGCCTGGGCTTTCAGCAAGGATAGCCTCGCAGAGGCTGGGGAACTGTTCAAGCAACGCGAGCAGCGGATAGCTATCTTGCTCTGCAAGAAAGCCGTCCTGCCGGCAATCGACGGTGTATTGGCTGCGGCCATCCCAGATCAGGATCTGCGGATACACCAGCGCGATGAAGACCTCGCCGATGTCGGCATTGCTGTCGGCCTTGAAGAGATCAGGGATGGCGTCTTGAAAGAACCGCAGCGGTGTTTTGCTGATGGCGTTCACGATCGTGGCGAACCTGCGGTAATTATGAAAAGAAGCACGGCGCTCGCTTAGCGAGCAGGGCGAACCGCACCCTTGGCCGCCGAGTGCGGCGGAGGGGGCGGTCCTTCCGGGGACCGCGCTACTGCGCCGCCAGAACGTTGCCCTGCTTGTCAACCAGGGCGACCTTGACGATCTGCGCGGTGACGATCTTCTGCGCCGTGTCGGCGTTCTGGTAGTAGCCGTACACCGTGAGCTTGACCGCGTCATAGCGGGCACGCTGGGCCTCGATCGAACGCGCGGTAGCTTCGCTGTCGACGCCCAGGTAACGGAATGCATCGCCGTTGCTGAAGCCGAGCTTGTACTCACCGTTGTCGAAGAAGTAGCGGTAGGCGCCGGCCTCCCACAGCGAGTTGTCCAGCGGGAAGCCTTTCTGTTCAAAGCTGTACTTCCCGATGGGGTTGGGGATCGTCATCTTGAAATAGCGGTGCGACTTGGCGGCGGCGATATCCGCATCGATCTTGGGCGTGAGCGCGGTGAGCAGGTCGTGCTTACGGAACTCGTCGGCCGCGCGGGCGTAGTCCTTGGAGACGCTGTTGGCGACTTGCGCATAGTCGGGCGGCATGCCCGTGAGTGCCAGGTACGTGTACATGAGTTGGTTGCCGCTATCGAGCGTGATATAGCTGCTGTCAGGTGTGGCCTTGTCGGCCTTCGGCAGCGCTTCGCGCGCAGCGGTTGCTTGTGCCTCACGCACGGCCTGCGGCGAAGTAGCCTGTGCCAGATTGGGGGCGGTCTGGACAGTAGCCTGGGCTTTGGTGGCATCGGTTGCCTTGTCGCCGCACGCGGCCAGGGGCAGGGCGCCGGAGAGCGCAAACAACAGCGCGCAGGTGCGGGCAATGTGGCGGGTGGAGCAAATCGTCAGCATGGTGATCTCCAGGAGTGAGCTGCAGGGATGCGTGAAACGTGAGGCTGGGATCAGCCGCGCTTGGCGAAGAACTTCAGCACGCCGGTGGCCGCGAAATACAGGCTCACCGCACAGCCGAGATAGCCGCCCGCGCCAATCGAGATCGCACGCATGACTTCGCGCGTCATGGCCCCGACGACGTCGGCCGCACCATTGCCGCCAAACGCCATGGCCGCGCCCTGCGCTTGCGACAGGCTGCTGCTGATGCCCGAGTAGAAGGCCAAGGCAATGCCAAGCAGGAACAGCAGCGGCAGGCAATTGGCCAGTTGCGCGCGCGCATCGCGCACGAAGTACGACGCAGCGGGACCCGCCAGCGCCACGATGGTCAGCACGCCGTACATGCCGGCGCTGCCGCCGTTACCGCTGAGCGCCGCCATGGCATCGCCGGAAGCATTGAGCACGCCCAGCAGTTTCCACAGGCTCATACCCATCTTCATGCCCGGCGTCAGTTGCACCGAGACCGTGTTCAGCGCGAACCAAGCCACTGCCAGCAGGCCCGTCCCTACCAGCGTGCCCATGCCCACCCGCGCTGCCAGTTGGCCGCCGTGGGCCTTGACCGCAGCCATGGCTTCGTCGGCTTTCTCGCGTGCGAGTTGGGCGTCGGGCACCGCCAAGAGCGCGGTGAGCGCGCCGGTTTCGTCAAACTGCGCATCGACCGTCATGTTCACGGCAGGCGCTTCACTTGAGCGCCAGATGCCTTCAAGCGTGAACGAATATTGGTGGCCGTCGACGATGACCAGGCCAGGGCCGGTGCGCGTATCGCGCAAGATTTTTCCGCGTTGCTGCATGGTGTGTTCTTCCTGTTGGAGGTTGCCGTGAAGTGGTGTTTCCACAGGCGTTGCGCGTCGTGCAGTCGCGCTGTGGATACCCTCTATTCGCAGCGACGATGCGAAACCGGAAGACATTTTTTTTGAGGCAGGCGGCCGAGCAGGCGCACACGGGAACACGCTCGGCAGTGGCGTGTGCCAAGCCGAGGTGTGCGACGCAGAGAAAAGGCGGGGTGGGCCGTTACTGGGCCTTGCGGGTGGCGGCGCTGAACATGTTCATCAGCGATTGCGGCGTGACTTGCCCGGTTTCCGCCTGCACCTGGAAGAGGTTGAGCCGAGCGGGCATGTACCCCTGCGCAGCAGCGGCCTCGTAGTAGCGGCGCGCTTTTGCCACATCGCGTGTGGTGCCGTGCCCGAGGTAGAACATTTCGCCCAGCTCATTGAGTGCATAGGGCATGTCTTGTGCGGCCGCCAGTCGGAACCAGCGCATTGCGATGGTGTTGCTGCGGCTGATCTGTGTACCCGCGCCAAAGCCATTGCGGTAGGCGGTGCCCAGTACCGAGGCCGCTACCACATTGCCGCCCCGCGCCTGGCGTTCCAGGCGAGGCAGGTCGTCGCGATTGACACCTTTGGCTTCGCGCTCGATCTGCTGGGTCAACATCATCTGCTCGTCCTGGCCAGCGGTCTGGAACCACTGCAGCAGGGGTTTGCCATCGGCGGTGCTGACGGGTGCCGCTTCGCCGGATGCAGGCACGGCGCCGCGCGCGGGCGTGCCATCCACGTTGCGTCCTGGGCGCGCGAGCATAAGACGGGCTTGTGTGTTGGGGGCTGGCACGAGTGCAAAGTCGCCGACCAGCGAGGTGGCGATCCACGGCCGCTGCTCGTCGCGCGTGCTGGCGCGTACGTCGGTCATGACGTGCTTCATGACGTCTTCGATGGACATGCCCGGGCGTGTGAGCCAGTTCGACAGCGCCTGCGCGAATGGGCCATTGGCGCCGCGTCCGTCCAGTGCGCGCTCGCCGGGTTGCGTCGCGTAGGCCACCAGCATGCCGTTGGCGGGCTTCTGCGCTACGAAGCCGGCTGGCGCACCCCCACCGCGATAGGTACCGCTGAAGCCGCCTTCATCGGGGTCGTTGCGGCAGGCGTCGAGCATGAGCAGCGACAGATGCGCGCCGCTATCTTTCAGCCGGGTGATCAGGTAATCGACCGGCATGGCCGTTTGCGACAACGCATCTGGTCGATCCAGGGGCGCGCCGACCGGAATCAGATAGTTGCGCCCCCGGATCTGCATGCCATGGCCGGCGTAGTAGAACGCAGCGGCGCCGCCGGCCTTCATGTGCTCTGCCAATCGGCCGAGCGCCTGGTAAAGCGTGTCGCGATCGGCATTGACGAGCAGTTCGGTGGCGTAGCCGGCCTGCTTGAGGCGTGCGGCGATCAGGCGGGCGTCGTTCTCGGCGTTGTGCAATGCGTACCGGCCGGGGTAGCGCGTGTTGCCGATCACCACCGCAAACTTGGGCGCGCTGCGATAGTCGATGACCTCGGCCTGCGTAGATGCGGATGCGACCGGCGCCGGTGTGCCGGCAGTCGCCGGCGCGGCGCCGGAACACAGCAGCCAGGTCGCAATGGCCGTGACGGCGAGCCGCATACCGCTGCTTGAGCGTGTGTGCGGCCCGTTCATGGTCGGGGTCTGGTGATGTGCGCGTCGAGCACGATGCCTGTTGCCTTGAGTCTGTCGAGCGCCTGCTGGGCGTCACCCTCGCGCGCGGTAATCCACATCATGCCTTGCGCATCGGGGCCTCGAACGATCTCGAGCTTGAGCGCCGCCAGCGTCTTGCGCAGCTCACCCAACGTCACGCCATCGGCAAACACGGCCTGGATGAGCGGGGAGGAGGTCGCCGAGCCGCCTTCCGTGCCGCGGAAGACCGGCGCGTTGGCATCGGTCCTCAATTGCTCCAGGCGCATGGTTTGCACGCCGGCCAGCAATGCCAGCGCCACGATCGACGCGAACGCCCAGGCACCGGCTGCCGGCCGTTGCCACCAATCCATCATGCGTTGCCACCAGGGCTGTGCGAGTGTGCGCTGCTGGTTCTTGGCAGACGGCAGCTTGGGTAGCGCATCAAACGGTACAAGCGGTTCGGTGTGTGCGGCGGCGCGGGCGTGCACGGCGGCACGGGTGTGCTCGACGAGCACGCGATCCGCATGGGCGGTTTCGGCCAATTCCGGATGCGCGGCAATCATGTTGGCCATCCAGGCCTGCTCTGCGGCGTCGAGCTTGCCGCAAGCGAACAGGAACGACTGCGCTTCAAAGCGCGCTACGTCTTCGCTCTTCATTTGGTGGTCTCCTTGCCCATGCCGAGCTTGCGGCCCAGGCACGTGCGCATGCGTTTGGCCGCCTCGCGTACCCAACCGCGCACCCGTTCGGTATTGAGCAGATTGTCCTCGGGCATGTGGGCCTGCAGGACCGTCATCATGCCGTCGTAGGTCAGGTCTTCATCGATCGCCAGTTCCATCGCCAGCCGGTAGTTCGGGTCGCTGCCGGGCGGCAGCGTTTCAAGACATGCCAAAGCGGCTGCAACGACTTGCTTCTGGTATACGGCATCGGACACTTCATCATGCGGTAGCACCGGGCACACCAGGCTGCTGAGCACCTCGCTAGGGCGGTCTTCATCGGCAGAGGCGTCGCTGGTATCGACGGCGGTGCCGCCGTTGCGCAGGGCATCACGAACGCGCACTTCCTTGTAGTGCTTACGCAGTTCGGTGAGCGTGCAGTACCGTGTGATGCCTTGCACCCAGGTCTTGACCGAGGCGCGCTTCGGGTCGTACGTATGCGCGGTCTTCAGGATCTGCAGCCACGTCTCCTGCACCGCCACGACGGCGATCTCCTGATTGAACTTCGCCGTTTGCAAGGCGCACAGGTCGATGGTCTTGTAGATGCGGTTATAGAACTCCCGCTGCGCACGCTCTACGGCACGGCCATTGGCACCGGAGTCGCTGAACTTGCGCAGCAAGTGTGCAAGCTCTTGGTTTTCGAAATCGTCGCGAATCATTCACAAGGTTCCCGCGTGGTGTTCTTCCAAGCCCAGCCCGAGGAGGGTTCGTGTCGGGCAGGCGCAACCGGCTCTATGTGGAGATGCATGAGTGTCGTTCAGTTCAGGGTGATACTGGCCACTCCAGTAGTACGTGCGTGCTGCATGGTATCGGCAAACATCGTGACAGAACGCATGATTGTCCGCACTGCGCGAGACAAGCGGCGCTCCCACGCGGTCTGGTCATCGAACAAGAGCTCGACGGTGAACCACACCGAGCCTGCCTGTGTATGGGCTTTGACCAGCTTCATGCGGCGATTGACCTCGTCGAGCGCGGCCAGTGCCTGTTGCATCTCCAGTTCGGAGTCGATGCTCCAGACGTTGGGCAGGATCAGTTTGGCGAAGTCAGGGTCGTCGTTGTCAAAGCACAATGCGTAATTCATACCCTCACGCTTGAAGCGGATGTCGCCGTCTTCATCGAGTTCAGCTGGATAGCCTTCGGTGCGCAGGTAGTTGAGCAAGTAGTTGACGTGATGATTCATGGCTTCCTCTAAGTCACGCTGATGTTGGCCAGGCCTGACAGCGATACACATGTGCACTGCGTGGCAGGTTGGTGACTTCTTATTCGGTGAGGAAGGCAAAAACCGGAAGAAAATTTTTTCGTGGGAAGACTCAGCAGTTGGCAGCGGGTTCGTACAGGGTATGGAACACATCTGCTGCCACGACGGCCTGGTCACCGGGGCCGTATTGAACCAACCAGTCGCCTGGCCGGCCCGAGAGTGTTTGCCCGCTTGCGATGTTGACCTGGAATGCCGTGTCCTGGCGCCGCGCCAGAATTTCACGCACACGCTTGGCAAACAGGCCATCGGTATCCGGGGCGTGCCCTTCGTTTGCCGGGACATAAGTGGCATCGAAACGCGCACGCGCAATCGGCCAGTGTTCTCCTTTGGGGCCAGTCATCAGAGCATCACCGGCCTGGTATCGCACGGGTCCCTCCAGCGTCTGGATGATGCCGTCGCTTGTGGCAAAGCGCACGGCCAGTAC
Organism: Ralstonia flatus; assembly: GCF_958439105.1. NCBI lineage: Bacteria > Pseudomonadati > Pseudomonadota > Betaproteobacteria > Burkholderiales > Burkholderiaceae > Ralstonia > Ralstonia flatus. The sequence continues at coordinate 168,365 of NZ_CAUDLI010000008.1, forward strand.
AACCGGACGGCTGCGAAACAACGCCGCAGCAGGGTCGTTGCGCAAATCGACGTTGATGGGAAAGGACATATTCATGCGAGTTGGGACGTGCAGAAGCGGGAGCGGGCCCGCCGCTGCATCCTAGGCCACCTGGACGTCCTTGTCACGCAGGGTGACGTGCCAGCCGAGGGCCTCGCGAATGACGAGGTCATAGAACGTGGTGACCTGTTGGCGCAGTCCGTCACCGGCGTCTTCCGCATGCGGGTCGACCTGTTGTTCGAGTGTCTTGAGCGATTTGCTCATCTCTTCTGACTGCTCTGCGAGTTTGGCGAATTCACCGGAGGCAAGGATGCCGTGGCAAGCCGCCGCGAGCGCCGGCAAGCCGGCGGCTAGTACCGACAGGATCGGGTGATGCCACACGAAATGACTCAAGCAGGCGAGCAGCGTCAGGTAGAAGCACGCATCTGCAATGCGGTGCAGTCGGTGGTGGATGCGGTGATAGCGATGCGCGTTGCCTTGGTGATACGCGCGCTGGCTGGCAATCAGCTCTGCGAAATAGCGGCGGTAGCGCGTGTTGTAGACCGCATCTTCCGGCGCATCCGGACACTTGGCGGAAAGTTCGGCCAGGTGCATCGCGATTTTGAGGCTTTCCTGCCCCGCTTCACCCAGAAGATTGTTTGCCGACAGCTTACTTCCAGGAAAACCCAGCATCAAATCTGCGTAACGAACCTGTTCAGCCGCCAGCCGCATGGTTGCCCACTGACCGCGCCAACCCTGGTTGATCCTGCGCAGGCCAATTCGCTTGAGAAAGCGGCTGGGGAAGGACGCATCGAGCTCGGAATCGCGGCCATACCAGTGGATCAGCAGAATGGTCGAGATGCATACCAGTTCGGACAGCGTCAGCACCCACGCGTAGGTGTGCAACTCGTGCTCGGGGATCAGGCCGCTCAATGGAATTAGGGCCAGCACCACGGCAACGAAACCCAGCGAGAAGTTGATCAGAAACGCGGCACGATAGCGATTGCTGTAGCGCGTCGATTCGGCTTCGTAGTCGGTATCCGGCGCGAGCAGCGCAGGCACGTACAAAGGCGTGACGCTCGGGCCGGCATGCGGTTGGCCACCCATCCTGTTACGGAAGGTCAGGAAGATCCATGCAAAGATGCGATCGGGCAGGGTCGGCAGTGCTGTCATGAGATGGGAAGAAAAGGCAAAAGGGAACGCAGTACATGGCGCAGGAAACCGCTGTTTTCCTGCGCAGCGCGCGCTAAGCGCCGTGCCTCCAAAGGCTAGGCCCGGCTGCCGGATTCCAGCCAGCGCGCTTGTTCGAGTTGGCCAGCGTTGCGCAGATGCTGCAAAAGCCAGCCCTGCAGTTCATCGCGCATTTCAGGCAGGCTGGAGCCGTAGGTAACGAAAGCTTCTAACAACGGCCGCACGCGTGGCCACTGCTTCAATTCGATCATGCAGATGGCCAGAAACGTCGTGTTGAGGAGCAACGGGATGAAATCGGTGTTGTCCTGCGGTTCGTGGGTCAGTGCATATTCGAGTAGTTCAGCCGCCTCATCCCAACGTGCGACACCGAGCAGCGACTGTCCCGTCGCTCGGGCGCAGCGTGCACGCAGCAAGGCCTCTTGTGGGAAGGGAGGCGTCTGCGTTGCGAGTACCGCAAAGCCTGCAGTGACTGCCTCATCGAACTTGGACTGGGAACGCAGGGCGTTGATGAGCGGGAAGCCCATCAACAGCCGCACGCGGCCACCCTCGGCTCCAGGCAAGTCGTAGCTCATCAGCATTGCGCGGCGCGCCAGTGCTTCCGTGAGCGTGAAGTGAGGCGTTCCCAACAGCAGCGGCATGGCGCAACTGATGAGCACCAATTGCAGTTCCGGGTCGGTTGACGGAGCCATCTCGATCAACGCCTGCAGCACCGCGTCGAGCGTTGCGCTCCACGGGGAGCCGTCGATCTCGCCATCGACGATCAAGCCCATCAAGATGCCAAGGCTTGACGGTGGCAAGGCGGCCTGCGGCGCTTCAGCCCACGCGCGGATGCGTGGAGCGATCACATCGAGTGCTTCGGCAACACGCCCTTGGTTGACCAGTGCCACCCCAAGTTGGTAGTCAAAATGCCCGGCTTCGGGAATATGCTGTCCGGCAATCACGCCTCGCGCGAGGCGCTCCAGGTCGGCCCAGCATTCGAATTGCGTCAGCAAACGTCCAAGCAAATACGGCCACGTCGAGTCCGTACTCTCGACGGTCATGTCAATCAGTGGCGTCAGCGAGAAGCCCTTGTTGACCAGCACGCGCCAACCCTCGAACAGGAGTCCGCTGTCGGAGACGAACAGCGCACCGATGTTGTTCCGGACGCTCAACGTTTCATACAGGCCTTGCACGTCGTCCGGGCCACCCGCATGTGTGGCGAGCCAGATCATTTGCTGCGTGCGTTCGATCAGCCCAGTGACATCCCAGGGCTCGGGCACCGCACCGATGTAGGCGGCCAAACGACGGCGTGTGTCCGCCTGCGCTGGCGCATCGGGGGCGTCACCAAAGCAATGCTTGAAAAGGATGTTGCGCAGGTGCGCGTTGCGCAGCCGCCAACTGCCGCCAACGTCGACCAGAGCAGGTTCAGCCAGACCCTGCCACGTCATCCATTGCAGCGTGCTCAGCCCCAAGCCCGCGCTCGACGTAAAAAAATCGTCCGGCACGCCCTGGCGTGCCAGGCACAAGACCTCCAGCATGCCGCGCCACCGGTCGCTGTCCCGGTGCCCGGCGCCAACATACCCCAGCCACGCTTGCAGCGAATGCAGGAATGCCTGCTCGATGGTCGACATGCCGGCATAGACGTCCAGCGTGGCATCCAACGTCTCGAACAGAGCGCTGTGGCGAAGCTCGTCGAGCACCAACGTCAGAAAGAACGGCGACCCCGCGAGCGGCATGCTGACGAGCTTGTGCATGGCCTGCGTGTCGAGCGATTTGCGATACCGGGCCAGGTATTCACGCGCAAAGGTCTCGCGCTCTTCGGGCCTCAGATCCCCGACGGAGCGGACATTGAACGCCCCCGTCGCGCGCTCGCCAAGGGCGGCGTCCGTTGTGGTCAGGATGATCGCAAGGCGGGGGTTTTGCACCAGTCCCAGCAGATCCACCAAGTCGGTGGCACCGCCTAGCAGGTCAATATCGGTGATCTGCAGGATGACGGGGCGTTCGATCCCCTGGAGCAATTCGCGCAGGCCGGTACGCCCGAGCGGTTGCGATGGTGGAATGGCGCTGAACGCTGCCATAGCACTGCGAATGAAGCCGAATGCGCCGTCCACGTTGGTGACGACACCCGTGCGGCAGTGCAGGGCGATCACTGGCGCGCCAAGTTCCCAGAACCGTGTGAGCGTCGCGAGGCCCATGGCTTCGTGGGCCTTGCCGATGCCGGGCGGGCCGACCAATATCAGCCGGATGTTGCCCGGCTGGTCCTTGTCGGCCCACGCGCGCGTCACGGCATCGGCCTGCGGGTCACGTTGCTCAAAGATGACGCGCTCGGCATCCATGACGTCGTTCAGCGTCTGGTTGGCTTGCCAGCCCAGCGGCAGTGGCGCTGCCGTTTGCTGCTGAACTGCTGCAACGCTTCGCGCGACACGCATGATCGCAGCGGTGATTGCGCGCTCGATGTCCTCTCCCAGTTCCTGCACCGAGCGGTAACCATCCATCCGTACCAGGCCCCGTTCGCGCAGCGCTTGCTTGAGTGCCTCCTGGCGTGCAGTGCCAGTAGCGTCGGCTTCGTAATAAACCTGCGTGGCGTTGGGCTCGGCCGTGTGCTGAGCGAACATGCGCGTCAGTTCGGGCGAGCGATTGTAGAAGAAGGCATGGCCGGTCATTTCCGGCGTGTCGAGCACGCCGTAGCGGATCTCCATTTCGGTGACGCTGTACGCCTCCCGACGGGCGCGGCCACGCATCTCCAGACTGGATTCGCCGTTGGTGCGGCTTCCCATGGCCTGATCAAGCGCATCGAGTGCCGCTGTATCGGGAATCCAGCCGTAGCGTTCTCCGAGCAGGCCGATGAAGAAGGGTGGGCAGGCGCGGCATCGGTCGATCTCGTCCAGGCAGATCGCCACGGTTTCGCCGCGATGCGCTTCCTCCGCCGTAATGCCCCAACGCAGATCGATTTCCTGGAGCAGCACCCCGTGAGACTGCGCCAGACGCTTCAAGCGCGGAAACACGACCGTCACCAGATAGTTGCGCTCGACCTGCATGTCGCGAAACGTCGACGACAGAAAAACGCGAATCGTGCGCTGATTGCGGAAGACCGGCGTGGAGAAGCGCGCACGAAGGTCATCGACCTCCTCGCGGCAGCCATCGGGGCCCTGCCGGAACCAGTGCGTCGCCTCGCCGTCATGTTGCGGTGCGAGCAGCGTCAGCCCCGGCGCATCGCTGTGGATTTCTTCAGCGTTCGGGTTGAAGCGCAAATCTGCCGTGTCAACGTGCGGTGCAGCCACGGGTGCCTGCCACTGATACATCTGCCCCTTGTCTTCGTACATGAACGTCCTTCTCAGGCCCGAGATTTTGGCCTTCCGCTATTGAATACGCACCCGACATGGGCGATCTTGGAAGCCATACCAAGGCGGCGTAGTACCGCCTTGATATGTGCTGGCTTATTGGACCCAGGCTCCAACATAGCCGCGGTTTGTGTTGCTCGAATTAATGCCGTGCTCGACGATTCCAAATCGCGTGCGGCCCTCCGACACAAAGCGGTACGCCTGGAACCACACATTGCCCGGTAAGCCGATGGCGGCGGCGGGTGCACCGGACAGCAGCGTCGAGAGTTTGTCCGCAGTCAGCGTGACGGGCGCCTGGCCTGCAATGGTGATGGTGGCGTTGCCGGAGGCGTCGACCGCAATGCTCGAATGCACGGTCGCAGGCGACGCCGCAGGCAAGCCGTCACGGCGGCAATCCTCCCAGTATTGCGTGAACGTGATGCCCGCCAGGTCGGTGGCTGACGTCACCTTCGACGCGGTCTGCGCGACCAGCACGTCGGTCGACTTGAGCCCGTCGGTACCGTCTCCCACATTGGCCGCCATGCAGACCATCGAAGCCGCTGGCAGGTTCGGATCGCTGGCCAGGCTGGAGAAGTTCATGCCGTACTGGACCGGGCTGCCCCACAGAAAACCGCCATCCGGCTGTGGCGTCACCGTGATGGCCTGCGAGCCGAGGTTCAGCGTTCCGGCCGCGCCCACACCGTTGTCGACGATGGTGGCGACGCCGGGCGTCATGCTCTGCGTGTTGTAGTGGTAGTCCGCGTACCCTACCGTGCCTTGTGGAACGACCGGGGTAGGGGCGGTGGCGGCGCAGGCCGGAGCAGGGCTCAGGCGCGTGGCCGTCCAGTTGCCACCAACCGACATAGTGGGCGCGTCCTTGTAGGTGCCTGACGCGGTGTTCGTATCGGTGAATGCGCCGGCGAGGAAGTCGTTGTTGTACGTGAAGCTGCCCGGCGGCATCGACGCGATCTGGACTTGTTGCCCGGAATTCGCCCCGATCGTCCATTGCCCCGTCCCCGGAACGTAGATCACCGCGCCGGTCAGGAATGCCTGGGTGCCATCGTTGCGCGTGACGGTGCCTGTAATGCTGCCATCCGCCTCGCTGATGGTGGCCACATACGTGTCGTGGCTGCGGTCAGCGCTGTTGAATTGCCACTGCCCGGCAAACAGACACATGCCCTGGCTTTGCATGTGCGCCTGCGCCACGGCGGGCGACACCAGGGTCTTCTGTGGAGAGGCCGCCTGGATCGCGGCGACCACCGCCGGGTCGGCTGCAAACGCGGCGGGCGCCTGCGCAAAGTTCAGTTGCGTATTGGCCAATGCGGCAACGGATGCCGCCGAGATTTGGATGCTGCTGCCAGGGTTGCCACCCGAATCCAGCGATTGCAGGAACGCGCCGATGTTGGTCACGGTGTCGTTGGTCACAGCAGCTGCGTTGGGCACGAGCGCGAGCGGGGTCACCACGGCTTGGCCGATGGTCGAACCGATGGTGACGCCGCCCAGCGAGAAGGACACGGGTTGGCCGGGCACGTAGCTAAAGTGGCCGGCGGCATCCGTCGTACCGCTCAGGCTGCCCGACACGTAATGCAGGCCGGCAACCGGCGCATCCACAAACACGCCTTGTGCGGTTTGCGGCGTTCCTGGGTTGGTGTTGGAGGAACCGGCGGCATTGCTGGAACCGTCGTTGCCCCCGCCGCACGCGGCAAGGGCCGTACAAAAGGCCAGACACGTGAAACGCAGGTTGTTTGTATTCTTCTTCATCGTAGTTGGGTTCCGTGGCGCGCACGGAGATAGGTGATTTGATACGGCAACCAAGCGGTTGCGGGCACCCTCCTTTGGAGGGGGGTGTCTCTACTTGATAGGACGGCTTGACGGGCGCGTTGAGAGACCGATTGGGCTTAACCGGTTTGGTCGGAGCGCGGCTCGTAGCGAGAAGGGACGTGGGGGCTCATGGGTTTCTCCAGGTTGAGCGGCGCTTGCTGGGTGACGTACTGCCACGTCATTGCAGGGCCGTTGTCCCCTATTCGCTGGAGTGAGCCAAAACCGGAAGATTTTTTTCCGGAAGACTTGAGATCAAGCCCGTCGGCTCTGAATGACAAGAAACCTTAGGGGGTGACCAGAGGAGATTCGCGATGGGCGGATGGCTAAGATTGCCGCCGCGTACGACTGAGGCGCGCGCGCGAGCACCATGCCTCGCTCGACGCTCGCACCAATCCGGCTGAGTTCAAATTGTGGGGTGGGGCCGTGTCAATAGTGGCAATAGTCGACAAACGGCTCAAGTGAGACGAGCGGGTAAGTCTTTTGCACTTTGCGAAAGCAGGCTTCGTTTTTCTCTGCGCGTTCGTTCTGCACTTTCTCCTGCGCCTCTCGTGCCTTCTTCCAGGCGGGATAGCTGTCCGTTTTCACCCCAAGCTCGGCAAGATAGGCGGCCAGATCCTCGCGGCCTTTGTCCTTGGCCAAGGCGTAGAGGTTGGGGGGCTGCGTGGCGGGGTCAGTGTGATAAATCGAAGAGAGGTGTGGGTCGTTCAAGTCCACACGGTTTTCCTGGAGCAGTTTCAGTTGCTCCTTTGCGTTCGGGAAATTTTGGCTCACGATGGCATATGGCAGGCTTGCCAGCGCGTCTGAACCGTCGAGCGTGACGGGCATCTTTCCTTTCAGGAAAAGCTCCACCGCTCGGAGGTCCCCCATCTTGGACGCAGCAATGAGCTTGTAGGGGCTCCACTCCACGCCGATGTTCTTAAGCTCCACACGCGGGTCGTCGCTCTTGCCGTTCTTGATCTCGGCCAGCGTGGTGTTCATCGTGAACAACGTCTTCTGCATCTGGGCCGCCCACGGGAAACTGGCCGCACTCATGCCCCCCTGATCCGCATGGCGGGCGCTGGCAATGGCGCCCACGCTGAATGCGGCCGCGCAAACACCCGAGCAAAGTACTAGGCTGGAATGCAACTGCCCGTTCTTCGGTACGCCAAATATCTTCATCGCCAGCAGCACCAGGAACACCAACACCGCCAGGGCAGCCACGTAGCCAATGTAGGGGAAATGGGGCCGCACGAAGTCCAGCACCGGGATGAGAACGGCGGTCATGATCGTCATGATCGCGTTGATCGGTCCTATATGGTCCGTGACCCATCTCCCGCGTTCTACATAGGCTTCTGTTTTCATTGGTATTTCGAATACGTTGCGTTAGACCAGTGCTGGCCAGCCTCGGGGAACGCAGCAAGGATTGCTCGTCAGCGTCCGGTATGCGTTGACCAGTAGACCAACCCCCAGAATGCAAACGGGCCGACGCCGAGCAGCCATGCCGCGACTGTCAGAAGCACGGGCGCGGCTTTTTTGTTCTTGTTGAGCCGGTCTTGCATCCAGGAATAGAGCAGCACCGAGAACGGGATCGCTGCGAGAACGGGAAGCCCGTAAGCCAGATAGGTCTGTGTATGGTCACTCAAGCCAAAGTAATGCTCCAGAACGCGCACCCAGAAGATCCAGATGTAGATGGAAAGCACGCCACAGACCACCACCGAATTCAACGTTAATCGTGTCGGCGCGTTCGGCCAGAACTTGAGTGCGACCCATCGCGAGCCCGAGATGCACAGCGCGGCGGGAACGTAAGCCAAGCTGAAGGCGAGCTGGAAAGCCAAGTAACCCGATAGCACCGAATCCGTATGGGCGTGGGCGTACGTGTGCATGCCATATAAGACCGTGGTGCCGGCGAGCAAGGCATAGCCCCACTTGCGGCTGCGGATCAACAGGAACAGCAGCAGCGGTGCACCCAACAGCCACAGAAACAGCAGCAGGCCCGCGTCCCCGCCGAAGCCTCCCGAGGCTTGGCTGGCTTGCGCTGCGTCTTTTCGTTTCTGGTTGTTGTGCTCCCACAGCAAGAAGTGAAAAAAACCGCTCGGAGGTATGGGCTGAGTCTCTGCGTTCAACTGTCCCGAGACGGCGAGCGTGTTGAGCCGATGCGCTTCGAGGTCGGCTTGTTGTTCGGTGTTCATGGCTATTTGTGCTCGCGATGAATGCGGGCCGAGTGCGTGTGTGTCGGTGAAGAGGGGACTTGTTGTACGACTGGATTGGTAGGTTGGAGAGCCTGAGCATCGAGAGCGTTGTGGACCATGCTGCGGCCAAGCAGGCCGGCAAAGAGCAACATCCACGCCCACGCGGGCACCGACAGCGCCACCAGCCACCACGGCGCGCCGGACTTGCCGGCGGCTTCACGGTGCCGGAACCATGCTGATGCATAGGTCATTACCGTTGAGGCTGGCATGGCTGCAACGACGAGTATCAGCAGCATGTCGGCGTTCATCATCGAAAGCAGAGTCAGCGTCCGTGGCGGTACCACGGACGTCAGCAGATATCGGACTGGCACTGACAGCCCACTGAGCGGGGTGATGACTAGGAGCATGGACACCACGGTCATGACGGCGACTGCAATGCCAAACAAGGCGAACACGTTGCGCGCCGACCAGTTGGCGGCCAGATTCTTTGCCCGTTTGGCAATGACACGGTGGTTCAAGCACGCAAAGGCGGCCCACGGCAGGATCAGCAGGTCGGCAGCCACGCCGGCATGGAACAGCGTCTTGCCGGCAAGCTGGCCGGTCTGAACCCAGAAGAGAGCGATGACCCCGAGCGCGGCGACCACGATGGCCGTCGCATAGCGCCATCGGTTTTTGTAGAGCAGCCACCCGAGTAACGCCGCTGTCAGCAGCCCTGGAACAAAGCCAATGGTTACCACCCCCGCCACAAGTCCAAGTAGTGCCAGGAGACCTTTGAATAGCCCGCCGAGATCGATGTCTCCCGAGCTTACGTAGGAGGACCCTCCGTAAGCCGGACCGATGTTGGTCGAGGTTTCGCCGGTACCTGTCGCGCTGTTGGCGAACCAGACAGGTTCCATCATCTGCTTGAAACGATAAGCGTCGAGCTTTGCGGCCGCCGATTCCGGTGTATCGAACCCATCGACGCCGGCTCGCTCCTGGTCGTATCCCGAACCGTTCAGATTGGAATACGTATTGCTGTAGTTGAACGTGCCGTTGTCGTTACGGTAGTTTTCCGAATCCTGATAGCTCATGGCAGCGCCTCGCCTCTTCGTGTTCTAGTAGTACACACCGCACGCCAACTTGCCGGCCATGGAGTCCACACTCTTTGCATTGCAGGTGCGTCGACTGTGTTTTGTAAGTCGGCCGGCAATTGATACGGTAACCGATTGGTTTGGGGCACCCTCCTTTAGAAGGGTGTCCTTGGTCGAGCCTCGCTCGGTTCAATCAGCTTGGTGAAGGCCGCTTCCGATGCGCGACTAGGCCGCACCGATACTCCCTTATTCGCTGGGAGCGGAAAAAAGCGGAAAATGATGCAAAGGCGCTCGTGACAACGGGCGCACAGTCGCATTGCTCGGAAGGGCGTAATCCACTTCCAGAGGTTTGCCTGAACCTCACGAGCCTTGTCCCTTCGAGGACGCACGCATGCTTGGTGACAACTGTGTTACCTCACATGTCTGAGCCGGGCTCATCCGCCAAGGTAGCTCAAACCATGGTTTGTGATCGCGTGTTTCTCATTTTTGGAATGGCGAGTGTTAGTTCGCCAATCTTGGTGCGAGTCAGTTGTGGCGCCCTTGCGAACGGAGCAGCCTTCGGGGGGGGGCGAAATTTTTTAATTGGCGCCAACTCGGGCAGTTATGGGCCCTGAAAGGCTATTAACCTCAAGAGGAAGCTCGGTATGCCGTTAAACAGTTGCTTGCATGCCTCGATCGCCATTTCAACTACTTCCGACCGATTATTTTCGACATGCTGGATCGCGAAATCATGCAAATCCTGCCTGACGCGGGCAAGGATGAGGTTCCGATAACCACGTCAGAGGTACATCAGAAGTTGGCGAGGTGTGTGACCGAGGTGCCGGTTGTAAAGACGGTGCAGCGCCGGTTGGAGCGGTTGGTTCTTGCCAAGCTAGTTGAACAAACCAATCGCGGGAACGCGCATGCCTGGCGCAAGGTAGCAGGTGCCAGTGGGTTGGCTGCGCGCGCCTCTGGTTACCTGACCCATGACGAAGCACTGGCGCTGCAAACGCTGCGTCGTTTCTCCTCGCGGCAAATTCCCGCACTGGTCGCGAAGACACTATCGCCACTGTTTGATGTGGCCGACAAGCGCTTGGAAGCCGCCAACAACGACACAGAGCGACGTTATCGTAAATGGATCCACAAGGTCGAGGTGGAGAGCGGTGGTTTCGCACTCAAGTGCCCGGCGGTTGATGCGGCGGTTTTCGAGGCCGTCTCACAGGCGTTGTTCTACGAGCAGCAACTGAAGATTGTTTACCAACCACGCTCCAAGACAGACAACACCGAGCCAAAAATTGTCCATCCGCTTGGCCTAGTTGAGGTTGGCGGCTTGGTCTATCTAGTAGCGTTGACATCGCGCCATCCTAATCCGGCCATGTACCGTCTTGATCGCGTGGTGGGCGCGGTCATGTTGCCCGAGCCTTTTTCCTACCCTCACGACTTCACGCTTTCTACTTATGTGCGTCAGCAGCGCCAGTTTGACTTCATGGTCGAAGGCGAGATTCACCTAAAACTGCGCTTTGCGAACAGCGCCGGTGACCACCTGTTGGAAGCGCCGATGTCGGACGATCAACGGAGCCGACGGGATGGGGATTACCTTGAGGTGCAAGGTACGGTGCTGTTGAGTCAGCGGTTGCGATGGTGGCTGAGGGCATTCGGGCCGAACGTCGAGGTGCTTGCGCCTGCGAGCCTGCGCGGCGAACTGGCTCGTGAGGCCCGGGCATTGGCCGTGTTGTATGGCCAGGGCGTGGGGTAGGAAACCGGACATGATTTGTCCGGAGCGCCGGCTATCTTGGCGTTGGGTGAACGACCTCAACCGAAGTTTGCTAAACCACGACAGGAGAACGCCATGTGGACGAACGGCAATGCATCCCCGCTTGAGCATTTGGCCGCTTTTGCGATTGTGTTTGTGACAGCAGTGGTTGGGACCACTGCAATGGGAAAGTATCTCGACAAGGTACGGCGTGATGCCGGTCTTGCCTAGAGAACAAACAAGCAATATCACAAGGTGATGAGAGTATGACCCCCCATAGCCAAGAAGCGCTTCAAGGGCTGCCCCCATTGGCCAATGCCATCGTGGACCGCGCCATTGACAACGTCACGCGCAAGCTTGTTGCCGGCTATCGCAACAAGAACAACTCGCGCCCCAACGCAAAAAGCACCGATATTGGGGCCGTGGCCAAAGACACCCTAGATGCGACGTCAGCCAGCAGCGTGATGGCGGTTGCCAATCGTGGTGCGGCCTGGAAGGAGATGCTACAGAAGAGCCTGTCTCACGGGATCTCGTCCATCAGCACCATGAAATTTGACGGTGCGTTCACGGTCCAAAATGGCCAACCCCAGGGCTTGGATGCCGTGCCGAACAGTCCCGGCGTGTACGTCGTGTTCAACAAGAACGGGGAGGCCGTCTATGTTGGCGACAGCGTAAAACTCAAACAGCGGTGGTATGCCGGGCACCTGAACGAGCACAAGCAAGGGCAGGGATCAGATAAACCATACAAGCTCGCAGAGGAGTTCCAGGAGGGGTGTACCGTCAAGTTTGTTCAGATGGAGTCAGAGGCAACTGCAGCCGCTTTGGAGGCGCATCTAATCAAGACCGACAAGCCGAAGAAGAACGCGCGGCAGGAGTTGGAGACGGAGCAGGGCAAGCGCTCCAACATCGAAGCCAAGAAGATGAAAGACGCCTCTGGTGGCGTCAGGACTCTGGCTGCCGGCGCGGCAAAGGAGGCGGCTGCCAATGTCGGCTGGAACGTTTTTGAGCAACTGGCATCCACTTTGACCAAGGCTTTGAAGGATGAGTTGGTAGAAATTGTCAGGGGTGTTTCCCGGTCGATCAAGTTTCGCCTGAAGCGGCTGTTTGATCGCGTCTGGTCTGTCGTCCAGGCGATTATCGATGCGCCGTTGAAAATCCTGGCCGGCATATTCGAGTTCGTTGTGAATGCTGTGTCGAAGACGATTGCGCAGTTTTATAGCTTGGCAAGGAATATCTACGACCTTGGACTGTCCGCGTGGCAGCTCTTTCAAGGTGCGCAGACGATGAACACGGAAGCGCTGGTCGAGAAAGTGACGGAGACTATTGTTCTCAGCGGTACGCTCATTCTCTGGGATGCGCTGGATCCGGTGCTCGAGGCTAATCTGGCCACTGTTGTTGGGCCGGTTGCTCCTTATCTGTCTGCGGCAATTTGCGCCATCGGCTATGGGATGTCGAGTTTCTATCTGCAGAAATTTGTCCCCGCCATGGTCAAGATGCTGTTGGCCATGAAGTCTGGTGCGCAAGAGGCGGCGCAGGAAATGAGGGCAGCGTGCGAGAAGCTGATCGCCATCCAAGAGCGAGAGCTGAGGCTGCTGGAAGAATTAAAGGATTACGCAGAGGAGTCGTTCCGATTTGAGGACGAAACGCGTAAGCACATTCGCGCGTTAGATCAGCATGAGGCGATTGAGCCACTAGACATCCAGGCGATGCTGGCCACTAGAAAACAACGACACGGGTAAGGTGCGGGAATTGGAACTTGTCAAAACAAGCGTTGAACATCGTGTGGCTGTTCGTGACGACGCGCGTAACGCGCCCGACAATGCGCGCGAAGAGTTGTCGGCGGCGATTCAAAGGATGGTCACCGCCATTGAGTCCAATCAAGATATCCAAAAGAAGGCGAACAGCCTCAGTCAGAAAGGATTCTTCGCATCCTTTACAGGGGTTGTCTCAGGATCGAACGACAAGGATTTAGCCGGACTGGTCAAGAGTCTTGGGGGCAGTCTTGAAACGACGCAAGCGGTGGTGCAGGTGATGCTGCGTCTCCAAACTCAGAAAAACGTCGTACTTCGGGATTTTCATTCGACTCTGGTCGATAAGATCAGCAAGATCGAGGCCGATACGAAGACCCTAGACTCCAATCAGCGGGGGGCCGCGTTGGAGATCCTCTCTGCTCTGCGGGATCAAGTCGAAGATCACCTACGACAATCTGAGGCCGTCGACAGCCACGAGCTCCGGCTGGAAGAGATGGGCCAGGAACTAGGGCGAATCGCCGAGGTTGAGAATGAGTTCGGGGAGCGCTTAAAGGCTCTGGACAATCAAGCGTCGAGCTTGAAGAACTCGGAAGCTCACCTCTCGCGGGAGGTGGAAATGCTGCAAGGCGAAGTGAAGGCGCTCGAGGCCGAACTGCGCTCAGAAGCCGCCAAGGCGGATCATCGAATGCAACGCATTCAAACGGGGCTCGATGCGTTGGTGTCCAAGCGCGTTGAGGACTTGGCTTCTGTCGGGGCGGGGCAGGAGCGGCTGCGTAGCGCAATCGAAGGGGACCGACAGGCGTTCAAGTCGTCCATCGACACGCTTTGTCTTAAGCTCGATCACCTGATTGTTCAAGGGAATGCTCTGGAGCAGAGGGTCGGTAGACTCGAGGCAGCGTTGGCGGCAAAGCCCACGTGGCGTGATCGTGTACAGCAGCACTCAATCGGCCTCGTTGGCTTATGCATTGCCCTGGGAACTTTCGCCTACGCCTATAGAGGTTGACAAGCGGGCTAGATTTTGTCTCGCGCTACGTTGAACACGGTGCGCGCCACCGTTCAGGAGGGAAACTTCGATGCTCCAAGGTGAGCCGGACGTAAGTACAGCGCCGTTTGGCGATGCGGTGTCCAAGGTGCGGCGAGAGCCAGTCTTGTTGCCGATGGAGATGACGTGACGAAGAGCCTCCCTTTGATGGAAGACATATGGGGGCTGCTTGGCCCAGATTCGGTGGAGAGTTCGCGTCGCACGCGCACTCTCGGCCTCGGCGCCTCAGTGCGTTTGTTCAACGACTTGGCCGTGCCTGGAATTGGCGGCGTCTGGTATGCCAAGCAATTGCTGCTAGCAACGCTCGGCGTGTCGGTTGCGGAGCAAGCTCGAAAGCTTGGGGCGAAAGTCCAGAACGTCGAGGTGGCGAACGCTATCGAAGCGCTGGCATGCCGGCTGGCCTTTGATAGCAATAAATGGAATCGCGATGCGCGTCTGAGGGGCAATTCCAAGTTGCAGGGCAAAGGTGATGATTTGCGGTTTTCGCGTGTCCGCCAGCGCAACTTCTATGTCACGCAGCCCATGCGGATGGCGATGGTTCAGGCGTTGCCGGCGCTTGGATTGGTGAAGACGGACAGTACACGTTTCAATGCATTCCGCCCCTCTGAAGCGGGGATGAAATTTGTAGAAGAAGGCTGCAAAAACTACCGTCCCTACAACCGATCGGTTATGGAACACCTGTCATTGTGGGTACAGGATCAGGATGATCGGGTTCGTTCGGACGTATGTCGTGATTGTCTGTCTCCTCTTGTTTCGCTCGAAAAGGACGCTCTCCGCTTGCTGCGAGAGAGGCTCCTGCAGGGCGGCCACGAGCGCCCGGAAGACAAGGAGCGACGGCGCAATGCACTGGCGTGGGTCGAAAATATCCGGGTATCCAAGCGCGACCCACTGACATGGGGTACCAAGCCGAAGGAAATTACCGATGCCCACTGGCAGGACCTCTTGGCAGGAGCTCGGTTTTTTAACGCACGAGCAGCGGCGATACAGGTTCTCGATGTTCTAGAGGCGCACATGGGCAACCAAGCGCACGGGCAATCATACGCGGTGCGAACAGCGACTCCCGAATCTTTGTCGTCCGCGCTCGACTCGTTGAGAGCTGCCGCGCAGGCATTCCTAGAAATGCAGCACAAGGACCTTGAGGCCAACTCATTTTGCCGCGAATGCGCTAGCGGCGACGACTCACAGATCTTGCAGCACTTGGTGACACGCGACGGCCATGTCCTGCGGCTGGTCGGTGATGAAGTGAAGCCCGGCCGTGCATTTAGAGGTTCCGCGCCAGCAGAAGTGAATGGAGACGAGGCCGAATCCCCTGAGGGGGGAGGACTGTTATTGCCGGAAGGAATTTCCTACCGCGTTCGGAACCTCTATCTCTTGAATCTGGATTTACATGGACAGCTCGATCCGTGGCTGAATCCGTCCGCAGTGGGAGACCATCCATGAGTCGTACCAGTGACAAGTTGAGTGTGCCGTCGTTGGCACGGCATTTCGACGCGCCGGAGCATTTTGTTGGTCACTTCGGTTGGCTGTGCGGCTATTCGGCGGACGCCCTGTTTCTGAACGATGCAGCCGAGCGGTTTACCGGACTAACGTCCGCGCAACGTGCCCATCAGGGGCAAGTCAGCCTTGCTGTAGCACTTGATCCGGGTAATCCACAGATTTCGCTGCTGGATGCGCCAGGCGTGGCACATCTACCTATCAAAGATTTCTCCAAAAAACCCTTTCGCTTACTCCACGCAAAGGTCGCCCTGCTGGGGTTTCGACACCAGCATGATAGAGAGCGATGGTGTTTGAGGCTCATTGTTTCCACCGGCAACTGGACGCGTCAAACACTCGAAGAGAGCCTAGATCTCGCGTGGCGCATCGACGTGACCAGTGATGCGCTGAATGAACTCGACGACCAGACTCAACGTTGCTGCGCCGATCTCAAGGCCGCGTATGGCCTAATAACGTGGATCCACAACTTGTTTGACGGTCGCTTGTTGGAGGCCGCATCCTCGACAGGCCGCCGAGAACAGGTTGATGCTTGGATCGCGTTGTGTTCGAAAAAGGCAAGCGGCCAGCCAAGAGTCTTCGACAGCCGCAAAGCTTCCTTGCTGGCGCAGCTACCCGCAAAGATAGCCGCGTGCAGCAGTGTTGTTGCGCGCAACTACCTGGCTATGGGTTCCGGTTTCTATGAAGCTGCCGCAACTTTAGGGGCTGTGCCAAAAGTGCCCCAGAAGGTCGTTGACACGCTTAGCGAGGAAGCGCTGCTGACTCGTTCTCCTGAGTTAGATCTCTATGTCAATGACGCCGCCTGCCAAGGCGTCGCAACTTCAGTCAAGGCACTGAATAGGCAAGGTTTCAAAATCCGGAAAGCAGTTCAACCCACTGCTGTGTTTGGTGCCGATGCAAAGCGCACGCTGCACGCTAAGTTTCTTTTCAGCGCCAACTATCGTGACAACTCCAGCGTCTGCAATAGTGCTTGGGTATATCTAGGCTCAGGCAACCTCACCAACCCCGGCTTTGCCAGCAAGATGAACGCAAGCACAGGCAATCTCGAGGCTGGTGTCGTGTTCGCTCCGCACCCCCTGTACTGGGCGAGCGGGCAAGGCATTCAATCATGGCAAGTCGTGACGAACCTGTTACCCATTCAGTGGGATAGCGAATTCGGCGACGATGACCAGGGCCTTCTATCCTCGGGGGGCGACTTTGAGCTACGCGACGAGCCTTACTTGGCGTCACCCATCGCATGGCTGAGGTGGCATGAAAGAAAAGAGGGGAACGAATTGAAGGCAGATGGTGACCTTCGCGATTTTTCCGATGTTGCAGTGCTCGATGCCGCTGGCAACGAGTGCCCTAAGTGCCAAACAGGATTCAAGTGGTCCGCTGCTCAGCCCAGACAGGTGCGCCTACGCTGGAAGTCAGCTGAGGAAGAACACGAGGCGAATATCCCGGTTATCGACCAATACGGCCGCGTTGCCGCGACCGAGCTGCCAAAACTGGATGTTGTCGACGCTTGGTGGCAATTAGCCAACTTTCCGATGCCTCCTGATGACGATGAGGACCTCGGTGAGGAGCGCGGCAATTCGCCACTTGGATTGCCAGGAAGTGCTGGTCGCGCTGCACACTCAATTAATTATCCAATTCGGCAGATGATGGAACTGGTCGAGAGCATCGCGGCCAAGCAAACCGAGATCAACGAGGAGGACTGGGTACTTTGGTGTAACCGTCTGGAGCAGGCACTAAATCAAGCCTCGGAGAGCCCTGTTATCAAAGCTTTCCACGAATTGAGAATTAACCCGCTAAGCCCGCTTCGGGCCGTGCCCTTTCGTCCTTTCTTTGCTGAAACAAGCCAATCGAGCGGAGGAAGGTTGTACGAAGACGTGCTATCGCGTGTCGAACACGCCTGGGTGGTCGAACAGTTATCTGAGATCAGATGAAAGCGATGCGTCAGCAGTTCAAAGGATGGAATGCGGTTTCCCAAGAGCTTTGCGCCATTGCTCGCGGCGATCACTTGGAACTCAACGATGGGCAGCGTGCCAGCCTTCTCGCAATCGCCGCGCGGATTGCGCAGAACGGCGTAATCATCGCCGACGAGGTCGGCATGGGCAAAACACGTATCGCGGCCGCTGTCGCAAAGAGCGTCATCGCAGTTGGTGGCCGCGTCGCGATACTGGTGCCTTCTGGCCTTGGGTTTCAATGGGCGGACGAGCTACGAAAAGCGGACGTCGAAGTTCCACCGGTTCTGCGCAGTCTTAATGCCTATCTGAACGCATGGGACATGGGAAGCGGTCACAGTCGCGCGCAAAAGGTATGGGGCGAGCACGAAGCTTTGTTGATCTCACACGCTTTTTGTAATTGGTCGCTAAAAGGTACGACGAAGACCCACTGGCGCTGGGCACTGTTGCCAGAAACGCTTGCACATTGGCGAGCAAAAACGAGTGATAGCAAGCGGATGCCGAGAGGCTATCGTAATAACGCCAAACTCCTTGACCCTCGCGTCACGGCTGCCGCGAGCTGGATCGCTGAAAACTCAGCACATTTGCCAAGTGAGCTTGTCGACGATCCGAGTCTGGACGCGTGGGGAAGAGAGTCGCCCCTGCTGGACCCGTCCAACTATGGGCGAGAAACGGTCTTTCGTCGCGCGTTGGAGAAAGTCGTGGGTTTGGGGCTAGGTCGTTTTGACCTCGTCATCATTGACGAAGCGCACAAAAGTAGAGGGCAGGAAAGTGGCCTGAATCGCTTACTGGAACGATTGATTTTTCAGGCGGACCAGGGCAGACGCGTCGCAATGACCGCGACGCCCGTCGAGCTCGATGCCGAACAGTGGAGGCAGACGCTGAGTCGAATTGAGGTGGATGTGCCGTCCACATCTGATGCAATCTCGGCTTATTCAGATGCAGTGGCCAAAGTTCGATGCTGCCCGAGTGACGAGTCGGTCCGGGAGACCTATAAAGAGGCTGCGAAGAAATTCAAGGAGTTCTTAAGTCGCTATCTGTTGCGTCGCGATAAACGGGAAGATCCATGGATACGGGCATTCCATGAAAGATCAGGCGAGATGATTCACGCATACAGGCGAGAACGCGAGATCTGCGTGAACACTTCTACACTGACACCGGATTGGAAGCGAGTGGTGTGTGCTGCGGAAGCGCTCGCATTTGTGACAAGCCAAGCGGATGATTCTGCCGCCAAGCTCAAGCGTCTGCGCTTGACGCTGGGAAATGGCCATGGTCTAGCAACACTAATCGATACGCCACAAGAGCGTGACAACGCGAGCGACATTGAGCAAAGCATGGATCACAGCGCTTCATCATCGCCCTTGGAGCGCGACGACCAAGATTTAGCGATGCTCGACAAACGCCTGCAACGTGTCCAGTGGTGGCAAGGCATCGCGATTAAGCCATTTGTGGGAAGTGTTTCGGCGCTGTTCGATCATCCAGCCATTCTGGCAGCTGTGCGCGCCATCGAAGAGGTGTGCCAAGAAGGAGAAAAGGTCTTGGTTTTTGGGCGGTTCACCCGCCCACTACAAGCGCTGGTTCGCCTGTTAAGCGCTCGAGAGATGCTTCGGAGCATTGACGGACAGCGGCCTTGGCCGAAATCCAAAGTGCACGAGAATGAGTGGGCCGCCGTCGAGGCTGCGCATCGGCATTTGATGCGACCTGGAGAACTGGATAGGGGTGCGCTCGATCAGCAACTTGCCGACCAATATAAACGGCTCGAGCAGCAACGTCGCGGTATCCGTGAGAATCTGATTTCCGGTATCGAAGAGGGCCTCGGCAAAGTGCAAGCCACTGACCGCGTGCGAGTGCTATTTGATATCTTCAAGAACGAAGTCTCATCCGTTCCGGAACACGGGAAAGGCAGCGATGATCATTCCGTGGCGGTGATTGCTCGAGCAATACAAGAGCTCATCGAGTCTGCAATGGAATCTCCATCGCCAACGGATTTAGCCGCCGCATTCGTTGACCTGATCCATGCCGCGAGTGATCGAGACAAAGGTGATGCCGACGAGGATGGGGACCTAGATGAGTTGAGCGCAGCGGCTCTTTGGCAGGATCTGGTAGACCGTCTCCGAGAGGAATACAACCGGCCGGAAGGCGGGTTTGCGCGCCTTATGGACGGAGATGCGAAGCCGCATACTCGGCGCTTGCTGCAATTGGCTTTCAATCGCAGGCATGGTTACCCGAAAGTGTTGGTCGCGCAATCGGCGGTGGGCCGTGAAGGTCTCAATCTTCACAAAGCCTGCAGGACAGTTGTGCTCCTTCACCCGGAGTGGAACCCGGGTGTGGTGGAGCAGCAGATTGGCCGGGTGGATCGGATCGGCAGCCTATGGGAACGCAAGGTTGAAGAGGCACTCAACGGAGACTCAAGCAACGACGGTCTTCCCAGAATCGAAATCCGTCCGGTTATTTTTCAAGGAACCTACGACGAGAAAAACTGGCAAGTACTTCGCGAGCGGTGGGATGATCTGCGCGCGCAGCTCCATGGCATCGTTATTTCCCCAAGGGTCGCAGACGGCTTTGGTGACCTCAAGTCAACGATAGGGGAGATAAATGATGCGGCACCAAATTTCTCACCTACGGCCTGCAATTGACTACGCGAGCTGGTTGGCCTTCTATAGAGCCTTCGCCTTATCCCTGAACAAAAAAAAAGCGGGCATGGCCACTCCTGAGAGAATAGCCATGCCCGACGCACTGTCCGCTGCACTGCGCGATCAGTGCGGCTCCTTGCCAGCGCGACATTGGTCCACTCAGTCCCACGCTTGCTGGGAGCTCACGAGGGTGTCTTCACCGTTTGCCTTCTTGAAGGCGACTAACCAGCGCTCGGTGCAGGCATTGCTTTCAGTGGGCCAATCGTTGCGGTTGTCACTTTTGGTGCTGGGCTGACCGCCTGATGGGTTCTGATTGACCGACGCAAGATAAGCGTTGGCCGTCTCGCTTCCACCTGCCATCGCGGACAAGATGGACGAGTCCGCCTTCGAGTCGGTGCCGGCTTGAAGACGGTGCTTACATTGCTCAGCGAGGTCACGTTCCTCGCTCTTCTTGAGGCTTGCGTACTGGCGTTTCTGCGCTCAGCCAAGTCGTATATGCAGCTGACGATGTCCTTCCGCAGTCTGATGCTGCGTTTGTCTTCAGCCGTCAGGCTCAGAACGCCCTTTGCCCACGTTTTGTGGATCGTGATGTCGTACGTTGGGTCGTACTCTTCCGACACGCCATCGAGCGCCAGGCCGCCGTCGATACCGTCGTGACCGCGCTGCGGGCTGCCATCGACCGGCACCAGCAGCTTACCGACCAGCTCGACGCGCTCGACCGTACCCATTTCTCGGAGATGCAACGTGCCACCGCTGAAAACACGCGTCTGCAGCGCGCTCTTGCTGCAGGTGATGTACGGATGTCAGTGCGCGCCCGTTGCCAGCCCGACGCCGGTGCCGGCGCAGGTGAAGGTCAGTCCGGCGCCCGCGTGGGCGATGGAGCCGCCGGCCGATGTGAGCTATCTGGAGAGGATGCGGCGGATCTTGTCGATCTCTTCGCCGGGGCGGAGCGGGATGGGGAGAAATTGAGGTATTTGCAAGCTAGGGAGCGAGCGTTGGAAGCCGCGCTTCGCTGAGCTTTCGAGTAGCGCATTCGGTCCTATGTACGAGCTAAGTCAGTTTGTCCAGACTGGCGCCATACCCCTTGCGAATTGGCCTGAGCGCACCATGACTAAATCACTTGTTGTCACGACCAGTGGATTGCTCAACAAAGTCCCGGAAGTCACCCTGGCGTTCTGGATCATCAAAATCATGTCCACCACCGTCGGGGAGACTGGTGCGGATTTCCTGGCAGTGAATGCAGGCCTGGGCCAAGGGTCGACCCGCGTGGTGATGTTAGCCGTGCTGGCGGTGGCTTTGTTCGTCCAGTTACGCACTAGCCGCTACACGCCTTGGATTTACTGGTTGACAGTAGTGTTGGTCAGCATCGTCGGGACCCAAATCACTGACATGCTCACCGATAGTCTGGGCGTCAGCCTGTACATCAGTACCACAGTGTTTGCCAGCGCGCTCGCTGTGATCTTCTATCTCTGGTATCGCGTCGAGGGCACCCTCTCCATCCGCGACGTCGTGACGCGGCGGCGGGAGCTGTTCTACTGGGGCGCCATCCTCTGCACATTCGCACTGGGTACCGCTGCTGGTGACCTTGCGACCGAGGCATTGGGGCTTGGCTTTGTCTGGGGTGCAGTGGCATTCGGTACGCTGATTGGCATCACATATGCGGCATGGCGGATGGGTGGCAATACAGTGTTGACGTTTTGGATCGCCTACATTCTGACCCGACCCCTCGGAGCCGCGCTGGGCGACCTGCTCACTCAGGCAAAGACCTATGGCGGCTTTGGCGTGGGTGCCATGTGGACCAGTGCGTTGTTCCTGTCAGTAATCGTTATGTTGGTGGCAGTCGCGCAGCTCGGCATAAGCGGCCGCCGCTCTGCCGAAGTTGCTGAATAGACCACTTTCTACTCCACAAGGAGGAAACAAATGCTGATGAAGCACTCCCTCGCGCGCCCCGTGGCGGCCGTGTCGGTCGCCATACTCGTAGCCGTCGCGGCAGGTTGTTCCAAACAAGCGGATCAGAACAACCCCGCAGTACAAACAACGCCATCGCAGGGCGGAGCGCAATCGCATCGTAAAGCGGCCACCAAACTCGGAGATTTGTCGGCGTTCCGCAGCATCGCCAGCGACGTAGCCACCCTCGTTGACAAGGGGGATTTGGTCGCAGCCAAGGCACGCATCAAGGATTTAGAGGTATCTTGGGATGCCGCTGAGGCCGGACTGAAGCCTCGTGCAGCAGACGATTGGCATGTGCTCGACAAGGCCATCGATAGGGCATTGGCCGCGCTGCGCGCCGATACGCCAAATCAAGCCGATTGCAAAGCGGCAATGGCGGACCTGCTGAAAACATTCGATGCGCTCGAAGGCAACGCCTAACCTCGGAACGCACCCTCATGAAAACATCGACCGAACATGCTCTCACCAAAGTGCCCGAAGTGACGCTAGGGTTTTGGCTCATCAAGATTGCCGCCACTACACTCGGTGAAACCGGTGGCGATGCCGTCTCAATGTCCATGAACCTCGGCTACTTGGTCGGCACAGGCATCTTTGCGGTGGTGTTTCTGGCTGCCGTATTTGCCCAGGTTAAGGCCAAGCGGTTTCATCCCTTTTTATACTGGACCACCATTATCGCGACCACCACTGTCGGCACTACGTTGGCCGACTTTGCGGATCGCTCGCTGGGCATAGGATACGCAGGCGGGTCTTGCCTGCTGCTTGCTCTGTTACTCGGCTCACTTTTCGCTTGGCACCGCACGCTCGGCTCTGTATCGGTGAGCTCTGTCAGCTCACCCAAGGCCGAGGCGTTTTACTGGCTGACAATCATGTTCTCCCAGACCTTGGGTACGGCGTTGGGTGATTGGACTGCTGATACAGCAGGCTTGGGCTACACCGGAGCGGCTGTCGTTTTCCTCGCTCTGCTTGCCGTCGTCGTGGCTGCCTATTATTGGACTGCTGTGTCGCGTACGTTGCTCTTCTGGGCCGCGTTCATCTTGACGCGCCCGCTCGGTGCGGTGGTCGGGGACTTCCTGGATAAGCCGCATAGCTCCGGAGGGTTGGCATTGAGTCGCTACTCGGCATCGGCAGCGCTACTGGCGTTCATGTTGACCGCAATCCTGTTGTTCCGGCAGAGAGCGGCCAAAACGGCACACTAAAAGCGATCTAAGACACGCAAGATGCGCAGGTCTGGGCGAGCGAGTTGGACATGATCGCCATTGTCAAAAATCTGGTCGATAACGCCATCCGATATACGCCTGAGGGCGGGCGTGTCGATCTTTCAGTCGGTGTAGCCGAAGACAACGTGGAACTGCGTGTTCAGGACAGTGGGCCAGGAATCCCGCTTGCCGAACGAGAAAGAGTGTTTGATCCCTTCTACCGCACGCTGGGTAGCGAGCAAGTTGGCTCAGGGCTGGGGCTTGCCATTGTCTATGCGATTGCCCAGCGTATCGGAGCGGAAATTCAGCTTGGTTTCGCAGACGCCGCCCGGCAAACCTGGCTGGTCGGCACTGTTGTATTGCCGATGGCATGATCCGCATCGTCTTCCCGGTGGGGGCGGGAAGGCGATGCAAGCCCCATCCCACCCGCTCTACACCCCCGCATCAATCAAATCCGAAATCTGCACCGACGCGCGCGCAAAGTCCGTCAGCGCGCGGGCGCGCTTGTGCTGATAGCTGCCGGCGGATGACGACGGGCTCTTTGGCGTCGGCCTGCAAGACGATGAGCATGCCGGTGTAGCGGTCGGCCTGGTAGATGTGTTTGTTGAGCAGCTGCAGCGCGCGCTCGACGTCGGCGCGGGGTAGAGGCTGGCGAGATCGGCGGGTGAGCGGGCGGCGGAGGGCGCGGCGTCGATGCACGGTTGCGCGGTGAACACTTCATCGCCTATTTATCCAACGCTTCTGCGCGTAGCGGGGCTGATCGATGCGTCAAGATTGCCGGAAGGACCGTCTTGACGTTCTGCAGGCAAGTTCCATCCGGTGGACGATGCCAGCTCGATGGCTTTCTGGATGTTTTTGCCTCGGAAGCCGGCGCGCTCGATAAAGCGTCGGAAGAGTCCTGGCGCTTTCGCGATGAGGGTATTTCGCTTGGGCACGACCACCATGTCCGCGCGCTGCTCGATGCCAGCCACAATGTTACGCACGACCGATTCGCGCGAAACCATTTTCCAAATGCCTTTGTCATTTCCACCCCACAACGCATGGCCTGCGGGATCGGCCACGACGTCGTCCATCATCGGTGTTGGGAAAAAGGTCGGATGCACGCTGCCGACACCGACTCCCAGGTGCTGCAACTCCAGCCGGACGCTGTCGCACAGTGCCCAAACTCCTGCCTTGCTGGAGGTGTAGGACGCCTGGAGCGGCGAATGGACGAAGGCAGCCATCGACGAAATACCCATGAGGTAGCCCTGCCGCTTTTGCACATAGGGCAGGCCGGCGCGGAAGGAGCGCCAGACGCCGTTGAGGTTGATGTCGATGACGCGTTCGAATGCCTCCGGATTGAGCGTGGCCATGGGCGCCATGGTGTCGATGCCGGCGTTCGCGATCACCACGTCGATGTGACCAAAATGCGCCGCGGCATCCGCCATGGCCGCCTCCAGGCTCTCCATGCTGCGCACGTTGGCGATCCAGCCGCGGGCTAGGGAAAGGTCGCCCAAGGTCTTTGCTTGCGCCTCGACCTGTGCCAAGTCGAGGTCGAACAATGCGAGGCGGGCGCCTTTGGCGCGCAGCGCTGCGGCAAGCGCTGACCCCAAGCCGCCGGTGGAGCCGGTAATGGCCACCACTCGATTGGTCAAATCATATTTCGGCATGGTTCATCCGTGCTTTGATTCCGCTTCGAGTTGCTGGATCAGGGCGTGCATTTCTCTGTGTCGACTCAGCATGGCATCGGTCAGTACACCGAAGAGGCCGCGGAATAGTGAAAACGGTACCCACCGCCATGGCGCGTAGATGCGGGGCCTGCGATATTGCATCCCTTTCGCGACAGCACGTGCGACCTGCTCGGGAGGAATGGCCCGGCGCAGCCACCCTGGAAATCCAACCTCATTCATTTTTGTCACGGTTGCATTTCCGCCGAAAGCAACCTTCGCGATGGCCGTAGCCGTCCAACCGGGGTAGACGACGCTGGCGGTAGCGCCCGTATATGCGAACTCGGCTCTGAGGCAGCGCGTGAGCATTTCGACCCCTGCCTTCGATGCGGCATAAGGTGCATTCGCCATGCCATTGAGAAATGCGTATGCGGAAGAGGTGACCAGGACTTGGCCCTTGTTGCGAATAATCTCCGGCAGCGCCGCGCGAACCGTGCGCCAGACGCCAAGCAAATCCACTTCCACGATTTTCTCGAACTCGGCCTCGTCGCAATTGGTGATTGTTGAGGCGCCGCTACGCCACGAAATGCCAGCGTTGGCAAAAACCACATCTAGGCGCCCGAAGCGTTGGATCGTCTGCTGGACGACCGCCTTCGTTGCTGCGGCGTCGGTGACGTCAAGCGCCACAGGTAGCACACGGGATGGGGTGAACTCCGCTGCAAGTGTGTCCACTGCGGTTTGCTGCATATCGGTCAGCACCAAACTCGCACCGCGGGCATACAGCTCACGTGCGGTCGCGGCGCCAATGCCGCCCGCCGCGCCGGTGATCAACACCACCTTGTCGTTCAAGTCGTAAGTCATCATGCAGTCTCCTTTTTCGACATGGCTCGTCCTTTCACCGGGACATGGCGCTTGAGAAAATCGAGCTGATCAGCCACCACCCGTTCGAAGGCTTCTCCGACGTAGATGTCGAAATGGCCTTCTCGGTAAAGGCGGATTTCGCCGTGCGGCGCTTTCGTGGCATAGCGCTGGGTTGGCCCAGGGGGCGCGACAGAGTCGGTCTCGCAGATGCAGAACAGAATCGGGCAGGACACCTTCGCCGCCCGCCGGCCGGGACGGTAGCGCAGGATGTTCAGTGCGAAGCGGGCTGCGACGTGGTTGCGGAAGGACACTCCGCTTGGCACCAGGGCCAGATAGCCGCCGTGGGCGTCGGGCGCGGTCATAAGGGCGGCGGAATGTGGCGGCCCGGAAGTGGCCACCATCAAGGGGGGCATGCCAACCAGACCGCGCAGCATGTCGGCCATGGCCATCGCCGTTACTTTGAAGCTGCTGCGCAGATCCATCGCCAGGGCGGAGGCGATACCGTCGGTGAAAGGGCATTGGGCAATGGCAGCCGCCACGGCCTGGTCGCGCGCGGCGGACGCAATGACGTGGCCGCCGCCGAAGGAGGTACCCCACAGGACGACCTTGCTCCGCATCAGGCTCGGCTGCAGCCGGGCAAAGGCAATTGCGCTGGACCAGTCTTCCAACTGTTGGCCGATGTCCAATAACTGCCTGGGTGCCCCCTCGCTCGCCCCGAAATTCCGGTAGTCGAAGACCAAGCATGCATAGCCGGCATCGCAAAAACGCTCGGCAAACGCATCCAAGCGCATCTCCTTGATGCCACCCAGCCCGTGGGCCATGACAATGACCGGGAAGGGCCCGTCTCCTGCCGGTTCATAAAGCCAGCCCAGGCAGCGCTCTCCTCGCCCCCCAGAAGAGAACTCCACGTTCGTTCTTCGCCACATTGCTCCTCCGATATGTCGATGTATGAGAATATTTGTAGCCATCAACAAACTTGTAACCGGCTCAAATAGTGTAATAGGTTCCAAAAATGGAAGTCAATCCAAAAAAGAAGAAAGCTGACCAGGAAAAGGAGACTCGAACGCAGCGCAAGGCCCAGGCGACCCGGCTGTCGATCCTGGAGGCTGCGGAGGCACTGCTGGCGGAAGGAGGGCGCGACGCAGTAACGCTGGAGGCGGTCGCAACACGTGCAGACGTGGCGGTGCAAACCTTGTACAACCGGGTGGGCGGTCTTTCAGCGCTTCTGATCACCGTGGCTGAGCGCGCTCTGGAAGAGAATCGGCAATACATGGACGCCGCATACGCCTCGCCGGGCGGGGTGGAAGACCGCTTGTACGCGGTGGCGACGGCTTACACCAACTTCGCCAGGGAGCGCCCGCACCAGTTCCGTATCCTGGTCGAGCCGCCGAACGAACCCGAGGCGCTGACGCGTGTTGCAAATTTGATTCGTGAGCAAAACGCCAAGTTGGGCGCCTTGATCCGCCGGGGTATTGACGAGGCGGTCATCGACAGCGGGTTCGATCCGGAACTGACTTCCACCACCCTATGGGCCATGATGAATGGCGTATTGAGCCTGATGTGGCGCACCGACAGCCTCCGGGCAGACGGGGCACAAATTGACGCCATGTTCGGAACGGTGACGAAGATTCTCACCGACGGCATCAAGAAGCGCGGGGCGTGAAACTCCGCCGCGGTCCGGATGGGCTTTCCCGCAACGCCGAACTGGAGACGTATGTGGCCGAACAATCTTCAACTGAGAACGGCGGGCGCGGGTTGCAATTTCCCAGCCAATAACGACAAGTCTCGGGGCTCGCCGCTGCCAACCCTGCCAGCGATGCGAGCCCCATTCCACCCGCTCTACACCCCTGCCTCAATCAAATCCGAAATCTGCACCGACGCGCGCGCAAAGTCCGTCAGCGCGCGGGCGCGCTTGTGCCGATAGCTGCCGGCGGAGATGACGACGGGCTCTTTGGCGTCGTCGTGCTGCAGGACAATGAGCATGCCGGTGTAGCGGTCTGCCTGGTAGATGTGTGTTGAGCAGTTGCAGCGCGCGCTCGACGTCGGCGGGATAGAGGCTGGCGAGGTCGGCGGGTGTGCGGGCGGCGGCGGGCGCCGCGGGAGGTGATCATTTACAGCTGGGATCGGGCGGTGGAGCCGGTGGGGTTGTTTTGAACGCCGGAGGGCCGCAGACCTCGCCGCTGCATTCACTCGGTTAGTCAGTCGGGCGATACGGGGCGGACGAAATAAGTACCAACAAGTCACGCCTGCACGCGCTCAACACGTTGCTGATACGAAAAAAAAGCGCCCCTGCACACACGGGCGCTGACGCCCCTACTATCGTAGGAGGCGTCGGAAAACGCGGCAGACGCAAGAGTTGGGACCAATGTGCTGCGCGCGTATCGCCATTTTCGACAGATTTAAAGAAGACTGAACCGCCCATTAGGAGGGGGAATTGCCTTTTTATCCAATCATTAAGCGTATGAAATGGTAGTGCGTTAAAAGTGAAGCGGAATCGAGTTTAAATAAGGAGCCGCTGTGCCGTTCAAGCTGTTCCGCTTCTGATAGCTTAACCTCAACGGGGAGTTCCGTGGCTCCGGCGAGTGCCATGTAGCGTACGCGGTGCTCGCCATCGGTCCACCTGATGACGGCTTCCGTGTTGGCTATCATCAAGCCGATTGGTGCGTGTCTGCGCTGCCGCCCGACGGTGACGCGGGGCATGCGTGGAGGCTCCGGCGTAGCTGTTGCGTACCGTTTCGAGAATTGCCCAGAATTTCGCCCGTCATCATGGCGCCCGCGCAGAACCATATGCCTCACCAGCCGGCCACCTCTAGTACGGATCTTCTCACTCCCTTCTTGGCGTGTGCCGACGCGTGTGAATGCTTGGCTCGGGTGCCTGGCCTCTCCGAGGAAATTGCCCTTGCCGCGCTGGAATGTAGCCATGCGTGCTACTTGGCCGCCGCGTTGCAGGCGCCTGATGAGAGGCAGGTTGCAGCGTTGGTTTTCCGCCAATGTATGCAGCGCTGCGTGGCCCTGTCTTTGGCATGCGCTTTGGTCAGCGACGCGGCCCACTGCGTAGCGTTGTGTCGGGAATGCGAAGCCATCTGTCGCGAACGTTCCCAGCCTACAAAGCGCTGAGCCCGAGCCGGTTACATCAATACGATCATCGGAGGGAGGAGCAAGGCCTTGTGGCGACATTCACTGGGTGACTTGCCGATGCGCGTAATACGGGCAAAGCTTGTCCTCAAGAATCGCCTCTGACGCCTCGAGGTCGTGCGCTTCCGCAGATTCTGGAAATTTTTGACCAACGGCGCGGAAGACGGCCGAGTGGCAGACCGATAGCCTTTCGAGCGTCCACTGTGGACCACAACCTCGGAAGGAATAAACATGTCATTCAAGTCGTCCAAATCCCCGTCCCCCATGACCTGCCAAGCTGCAGCCCGTATCCAGTCCAGTACCGCAAAGGCGGGTGGTGGGCAGGTAACGGCGAGCTCCTTTGCCGCCCGCGCGCAGCGCGCAGCCACAGCTCATCAGGCCAGCGCGAAGCGTTTCAAATAAGGGAGGAGGGCTCGGTGCCCTTTGTGCCACCGAGTCCGCATTTCACCATGTACAGCAAAGACAAAGACATCGCAGTCACGGTGCGGCGACTGCTAGCGCAGGGCTGGCGCTACGTCGCCGGCCGCAAGCATGGCAGGCTGATCGCCCCGAACGGACGAACACTCGCTGTGCCATGCACGCCCAGCGATTGGCGTGCCAGTCGAAATTTCGCGCGGGACGTCCGCCGCGTTTTGACGTGGACTCAAGCATGAGTCAGATGGTGCCTCCGTATCCAACAATTGGCGAATGTATCCGTGCGTTAGCCGGTGCTCTGGATGTCAAGCACAGCGACCGCCATGTGGACCGCCTGGCGCGGGAAGGCGACTTTGACTGGGCGAAAATTGATGAGGTGATTCAGAAACTGCTGGTCGACGGCATGGCGCGGGTGATTGGGGAGGATGCGCAGACACTCGTCAAACCGTGGCTTCTTGATGTGAAAGAGCGCTACTGTCGTCTGGTTCTGGTGGTACCTCTCGATGCTCTCGACCGATCTCACGCGCTGCCGGTCCTGATCGAACACTTCTTTGTGCCCAATGCGGGGATGCTGCTGATGTCGCTTCACCAGCGGCGAAGCGGGCCGGATCTCCGTCTGTTGCTTAACGAGAAGCGCATGCCTGTCGCTGTGCTGCTGGATTGGCTTAGCGATCGCCTCGGCAGTCCCGTCGACCCGTTCCTCTATCCGACGAGTACCGGGGCGGATCGAACTGCGCGGGACAAGCTCAGCAAGTGGCGCACTGGTATCGATGTTCCGTCATCGCAAAGCATCCAACTACTGGTGACGCAGCTTCGCAAGCGATCCGATGACGATCTCGCCGCGTCTGCGGGTCTCTGGTTGCTGGTGGCCGCAGCACTTGCACGATTCGAGCGTAGCTGGATGCAGTCACTCCGGCCGTTGCTCTCGCGACAACTGATTAGCCCCTCAACAGCGTGCGATCCATCCGAACGGCTGGCCGAATTGGTTCGCAAGGTTGGGGCCATGTGGCCCGAGTTGGCGGAGCGCGGTCAAAGGCTCTGGAGCGAGCTAAAGCGAGCGGCGCCCAAGGTAGCCGGGGACCAGTCACGACTGTGGAGCGAGATCGAGCAACTTCAGGCGCTGGCAAGTGTTCACGACCCCGAGGGGCGGACCGCCTATCACTACGCGTGGATGAAAGCCAGATGGCATGTGCTCTCGGGCCAGTATGAAGAGGCGTTTCCACACTTTGAAAACGCGTTCGAGCAGGCTTGCTACCGCGCGGGACACCAGCTCAGGGACGTTGTGCAGGAGGCTGCCTGCATTGCCGCCTTCCTGGGAAAGACGCCCGCCTTGAAGCGACTCAAGCACGTGGCCGTCGCACTTGGGTTGTTCCGGCAGCCAGAGGGGCACGTTGTCGAGGATTGGGAAGTCGAGCAGTTCCGCCAGCAGTTGCCTTTGCTGTTTCCGCCCGATGGCCGGTTTCCAGAGTGCCGGCAAGATTTCGCAATGCAGCCTCTTGCGGGGCTGCTGTTGATTTCTGACGAGGCGGTTTCCGCGATCGAACCTGACCTGAAGCGTGTTGATCGCGTTCGAGCTGTTCACTTTGAGGGCGGCCGAGTCAAGCGGTGGCCACAGATCAGCCTCTTCGTCGCGTTCGGACAACCTGAACAGGTGAGGCGTCTGCTGAATGCTGGAGCGTCCGTAGACGCGTTGGACAGTTCCGGTGGGTCGCCGTTGTTATGCGCGCTGCAGCATGCGCTTCGTACTGGAGAAAGGATGACAGTGGACCTGCTGCTGAAGGTTCCACATCATCCTGACACCCTGAATTCTGCGACGGCGCGCAAGAAGCTGACACCGCTCATGTGTGCGATTGAGCTTGGTGAACCGGATGTGGTTGCGGCGCTCCTGGCTCAAGGGGCTGACCCCAATATGCGGGCACAGACGGATCAACAATCGCCGCTCTATTACGCGATGGGCCAATTGTCTGGCAAAGTTCATCCCGACCGGATGATGGCCCGGCTCGTTGCGGGGTTTCGGAACGCCCCTGATCTAATGCTGCAAGATACGCTTCGGCGATATGGAGTGGGCTCGGCGGGTCTCTTCGGATCGCAGAATCGATTTGCGGCGGGCAATCCTGCCGTGGCCGTGCAGGTTGCGAAATTCATAGTCGAGCAGCACGTGCGTCGCCATCGCGTAGACCGGCTCCAGCGCATCATTGAACTATTGCTGACTTCAGGAGCCAATCCGAACGCGGGACACAGCTACCCGGTGCCGGGGCGAACGCCCCTGATGCTGGCTGCCGAAAGCGATTTGCCAGAGGCATTCGACCTCATGGTGCGCCACGGTGGAGAGCCAATGCAGCCCGACGCAGCCGGACAGAATTGCATGCGTATCGCACTGGCGTTCGGCTCGGGTCGGGTTGTTCGATACATCAAGACTGCATGCACCTGACGCCCACACCATGCAGACCATTCGACGTGCTGCGCGCCGCCGCCGTTGGTCAGCATATGGGCCGTAAACCCAGCATGTGATAGGCGATCAGGTGACCGACGACGAGGTTGGTACAGGCGAGCACGACCCAACCCAGCACCAATTTGTTGCGCCGCCTGAGGCTAGTCTGTTCGGTCGCCGCAAGACTATCAGCGGGGCTCGGCAAAACCCGGATGCACAGAACGACGGAGAAGAGAGTGCAGCCGATGAGGGATGCTGCAACCCAGAGTCCCTGAGAATGGATGTCCATGATGTACTCGCTGGTTCAACAGGCGATTCCTCTCGATGGCTTGTGAAGGCGGCAACCGTGCCCAGTCTAGCGTGCTTGTTCACGTGCAACGACACGGTATGACGCTCGCTTGCCACTGAGCAAAAAAAATGCCGGCATGGCCCCTCGCTGGGAGGAAGCCATGCGCGGCAAGCGTGACTGGCCGCGCCACCCGGTCATGTCGGTTCTTTGCCGGCGCGGCAGTTGTCCACCCACTCCCAAGCTTGATCGAGCGTGACGAGCGTGTCTTTTTCGTGCGTCGTCGTAAAAGCTGTCGACCAGCGCTCGGTGCAGGCATTGCTTTCAGTCGGCCAATCGTTGCGGTTGTCGGTGGTGGTCGGCTTTGCTGCGGCGGCATCAAGACCTGCTGAATTGGTAGCCGCTGGCGGCGTGTCGATTCGCTTGTTCGCCGCGTAGCGCGCTTCTTCCACCACGTTTCCGCTGCCGTCGTACTTGCGATAGACACCATCCATCTTGCCGTCCTTCCAGTCGAGCTGCGCGATGAGCTTGCCCGTAGCTGGATCGAACCCTTCCTCCGTGCCCTGCATGGCACCGTTCTCCCAGGGGATCACGTGCACGAGCTTGTGGGTGTCCAGCGTGTAGAGCCGCAGCTTACTGTTGGGCTGTCCATCCTTGAAATCGACCTCGGCAAAAACGTCGTCGCCGGTTGGTGCGTTGAGCTTGAACGATCCATCCAGCGTACCGTTGCTGAACGAGAATTTCGCACGAACGATGTCCGATTCCCTCTGCTTACACGTGACCTTGCCATCGGGCAAACCATCGTTCACCGGAACCTCACAGAGCGAGGTCAATCCCATGCTTCCGATTGGCGTCACCGGAAAGTACAGGCCGAGGAGCCTGAAGATCTTGTTGAAACCCGTTTGATTCGAAGTGGCGGTCATCAGCGGGACATTGGTGACCTTGCCGGAGAACGGTGAGTTCGCTCCCTTCGCGTAGACCTTGCCGTTGACGATTTCTGCGTTGCGGTAGTCAAGCGTTCGATTGCCGCAGGCGCTCAGGAGCAATGCACCAGTGGCGAGCGTGCAGAGGGCCAGCGCGCGACGAGCGGAATACAGAGTGGTGTTCATGTGAAGTGTCCTTGTGAAATGAGGGTGATGGATTCGGTGCGGGTGAGCAGCGGCTGTAAAAAAAGCCGCGCCTGCAAAACAGGCACGGCTCAAATGCTCCCCGTCACGGTTGCCCGCCTCTCGGGGCGGGTTGCCGTTTTGCGTCATGGTTCAGTTGTTGTATTGGTACGTGTTGCTGTAGTAGAGGCCTCCGGCTTGCCAGCCCAGTTGCACCTGCTGGGCTTTGACCGCGCCGCAGCTAGCCGTCGCCGTCAGCCCGCCGACAGCATTGGCAATGGTTGAGGAATACGAGCCGTCGCTGTTGCCCGTCGGCGTGGCCGAGTTGATCGCCACGGCCGATTCCAGTGCGGAGGGCACGCCGTTGACGATGGAGCGTGGGAACGACGAGGCGAACGCTGCCCACAGATTCGGATACGCTGGGGCATTGGCCGGGTTGGTCCACGTGACGGTTGCAGGCGTATTGGCCGTGACGCACCCCGGCGCGGTGGTGCCTGCCGTCAGGTAGTTGGCAACGGTTGTGCTGCTCAGCGTTTGCCACGGCGCGTGAATACCTGCTGCGGCTGCCACGTTGGGACCGACATTGAGCACCTTCTGCGGCGTGCCGATAGCGGTCCCGGTCGCGTCGTACAGCGTGACCGTGTAGATACCGTACTGCCCAATGCTGGAGACATCCACCGGTTGCGAGGCATATTCAGCGAGCCCGTTGGGTACGTAGGAGCTGCTTCCGCCCGACAGCGATGCCCACGACCACTTGTACTGCGTCGACATGCCGATGTCTGGCCTGGGCACGGGACCGTTGGCGACGAATGGTGCGGTCAATGCTGTTGCCGGGAAGGTCAGGCGCGGACTGAGGTGCATCGCCTGATCGATCGCCGTCATGTAGACCCCGCCAGCCGGCAGGCCGGGGCCTTGCACGGAGGCCGATGTGACGGTGGTCGTCGTGCCTCCCACCGTGAAGGTCGCAGGAATCCGAATATCCAACCCCGACTCCAAACGCCCGTTGCCCGCATCGGCCGCGTTGAGGAACTGCTGGCGGCCCAGGAACGAAGCGATGTAGAGGTTGAACTGCTCCTGGTTACCGATGATGTCCCAGGAGCCATCGGGCAATTGCTGCACGATGTCGGTTGCGAAGTTGGCCGCACCCGTCGCGTCGGTGAAGAGGAAGTACACCAGAGCGGCATTGCCGGTGATGTTCGGCAGCGTGTTGGGCTTGAGGAACGTCACCGTCTTCACGCCCGTCAGCTTCGAACCCGCTGCCGAGATGCCAGGATGGCGCGCCTGGAAGGTGGTGAAGCCTTGGCTTAGATAGCCGGCATCAACGGCTGTGGAGCAAGCCGAAACCGTACCGGCCAAGCACTGTCCCAGTTGCGAAACCAGTGTCGCCAGATAGTTCGCCGGCTGCGGCGGCACCGCGAGAGGTGCTGTAGACGAGGCGTTTTGACTGAGCTGAATCGCCGTGTTCGGATCTGCAATGCTGGAAAGCTGCAGGCCGCTTCCGGTGGTCGATTGCGTAATGGCCACTGCATCGATCACCGCATCCGCCCCCGTCTGGTTTGGCGTGAAGGCGCCCCCAATCGGATCAAACGACCCAGCATCCAACCCCTTGGCAGCCAGGATGGCCGACAGCGCGGTATTGAGCTTCGCCACCGAGGCAGCAACGGCAGAAGAAGACACACCCGCCAGTGCAGACGACGCTGCCAAGCCCCCGGGATTGCCATCGGAGGTTAGCTGCGCAGCAACGGCCGTGGTCAGTGGCGTCACGTTGGCAATGACTGGTGCCGAAGTGCCAGTGGCCGTGCTGGCGACGACGGAATACAGCGGCAGCGAGATACCGGCCGGGTCATTGGCGGTAATCAGCAGCGGAGCGGTGAGGCCCGAAAGCGGCACGGCGTAGCTGCCGTTAGCGTCACTCGTGGTTGAAGCGGTGTTGCCCTGGGCATCGACAACGACAACCTTGGCGTTTGCCAGAGCCGTGCCGACAGCCACAGTGCCTGTCAGGCTCTGCGGACTAGCCGCTGGCGCCGTTGTCGTGCCGGTCCCGGCAGTGCTGCCGCCGTCTCCACCACCACAGGCCGTCAGGACGGCGGCCATCATGGCGCTCAGGATGAACTTACTGCCCCCTACGGTGATGTTCTTCAATTTCAGCTTCCTTTGTTGATGTTGTTGGATGCGAGGCCGCCGAGCAAACGCAGGCTCGCTTTGTCGTGTTTACTCGACAACTCGCGGCGTGACGAAACCCCTTTGCCTTGGGGTTATCGGCAACTGGTCGCAAGATTGTAGAGTATAGACAGCAATAACTGACGTGTTTATAGCGTCGAGAATCAGTCGTCAGGTGGGCATCCTGTTCGCCATGACAGCCAAGCGCCCCGACACATCCGCAGTAGTCCGCCCGGCCGCGATTTCGGTGGCCCTGGGCAAACGCATCAAGCAGTGCCGGCATGCTGCTGACAAGTCACAGGAAACACTGGCCTTTGAGGCGCACGTTGACCGGACCTACATTTCTTCGATCGAGCGTGGTGTTGCCAACCCATCGGTCGAGACCCTGGCCAGCATTTGCTACTGCCTGGGTGTGACGCTCTCCGAACTGTTCGCGCCCTTGGATAGCGTGTCGCTCAAGCCAACCGGCCAGCGGCGCGCCAACGCGGCGACACCTCCCGAGATCAAGCGCAGCCGCTTGCGGTAACTACGGTGGCTTCAGCCTAATCGACACCGCGCCTTCCAGGGTCACCGGCTGCACTGCTGCTGAGGTGACCAGAAACGGCTTGCGTTTGCCAAGCTCCAGGCGGGCATTGGCGCTGGCTAGCGCCGGCTCCGACTCGGCGGGATCGAGCAACAAAAGCGCGTGAGGTGCAAAGCGTCGGGTGTGCCGCCGTCCTTCGATGCCGACCGCCAGCGCCGCGTGGGCGCCGTGCCGGCTGCGCCAGCCCAGAATCACCGGCCAGCCTTTGGACAATTCCCGAGTACAGAACCGCAGGATTGCCGATGAGTTGCCCTGGGTGGTGATCGGCCGAGCGCCGCAGTTCAGCTCCCAGATGAAGGACGCCAACTCCGATAGCGTTAGGCCGTGCAGGTAATGCGGCCAGGCCCGATCCCAGAAATTGGCTTTCGGGACCGTTCACATGCTGCCGAATCTGGACCGGATCGGACAGCTTGCCGAGCAGCGCAAGCGCCATGGCGACACAGTGCAACGGACTGCCACCGTCCCAATCGCCTTGTCGGCTGAAGAGTGGGTTGCCGGAATCCGCCACCGTCAACCGCTGCCCGGAACTCAAGGCCGGGTGCAGTTTCTGGACCAAGGCCTCCATCAGTAGTCCTCCGGCAGCAGGACGGTCGTCACCGAGCGGTCCCATTCGGTGATGATCCACACCTTCTGTCCATTCCCCAGCAGGTAGCTGGACAACACACGCTGGCCGGTGATGGCCGCTAAGTCGTTCAGTGCGAGATCTTCGGATGAGAGGTCGCCCCAGTCGCCTCGGGCGTGGCGGTTCAGCAGTTTGAAAACTGACACTTCAGCCGCAGCCAGTGCGGCAACAGCGGCAGGCGTCGCCACCAGTTGTCCGAGTGGTAGGCGTGGTGGAGGCAATGCAGGTAAGGACGGTTCTGTCATGGTGTGTTCCTGAAAAATGGACGAGCGCCGGCCTCCAGCGGAGCCGGATGCAGGGTCGTCGGGATTGGGGAAGTTGAAAGAAGAGAAGGCCGGGCGCGAAGCCCGGCTTATGCCTGCAATGCCGTCAAGCTAAGGGCAAAAAAAAGGCCGCTCCGATTTGCCGGAGCGGCCTCATTGCTTGTTTCTAACGCTGCGTTTAACTGAACCGCGTTCGGCCCGAGGGCCGGTTTTATGCTGCCTGCGGCAGCGTGCAACGATCAGCCTGCCGCGAGGTTGCCGTTCTCCACGTGCACGCGGTCGCCCACTTGGAAGCCCGGTGCAGCCTTGTATGTGAAGGTGCGGGTCGCGCCGTTGTCCATGCGTACGCTGACGTTGTAGGACGTGTCGCGGTGGTAGTAATTCTCGGCTTCATGGCCTGCATACCCGCCACCCACCGCGCCGGCGACGGTTGCCAGCGTGCGGCCATTGCCCTTGCCGATCTGGTTGCCCAGAAGGCCACCCACCACTGCGCCGCCGATCATGCCCAGACCGGTTTCGTTGCCTTGCTGCGTGGCGATCGGCGTGATGGCGGTGACCTGACCAGCATACGGGTTGGTAGCCGGGCGCGGCTGCGCATAGTCGTTGTTCGACGACGGGTTACGTTCCGCATACGACGGGGCCGGATGATGCACCGCGTGGTGTACCGCGCTCGGCTGTGCCGGATAGGTCGGGGCCGCTTGATTCGGCGCTGCCGTCTGGCCGGGTGCAGCCAGCGCCAGCGGTGCGGAGGCCGGTTGCGCGGCGACGTTCGGGTTGGTGCTGCCCTGCATAGCCTTCGAGGTGGGCAGAACGCCAGTCATGGCAGCCACGCCCGTCACGCTCGCGATGATCACCGCGACGGCAGCAGCGGCCATCAGCGGATGCATGCGGCGCGACTGCGGCACCTGGCCCAGCGACGTGCCTGTGTACTGTTGACCTTGGATGTTCGGCTGCATGTTGTCCATCATCTTCTCCCTAGGCCGTTGAGGTGTTGGCCTTTCGATGGACAAAGTTTGGTCGATCGGTCGACGGGAATCCGTTTTAAATTGTGAGAATCTGTAGTGCGCTATTCCCCTTATAAATCAACGGATTGAGCACCTTCTGTGCAAGGTGTGGAAACCTGACACGGTTACAAATGGTGGGGTGGGGGCCGTCGGCACTCGACCGACTTCGTGCCGCGTTGCCGTAGCGACGAGAGCGGTATCACTTATTAACACCCCAGGGATAATTCCCAGCCTATCGGTCAGTCCGAATCGGCGGCGCCAATTCGCTTCTCCCCGATCCGGGATTGGGTGCCCCAAAGTTGCAGGTACGGAAGCCGCGTGCTGTACAGGGATCACCAGTCGTGCGAGTCCCCTGTGATTTGCTCGGTTGGCTGCCACTTTGGCGGGCCAACTGGCTCTGCAGTTGCACGACCGAGTCCATTACCGTATCCCTGGAGCCGTATGGCTTCGGCTGCAGACTTCCTCCTTGCAAGCCTTCCGACACTAGGCGCTCAACCTCAGCTTGCTGCGCACGCGCTTCAGCTTCCGCTTTCTGCTGCTCGTCCTTTGCCCGATCGGCGGCTGCCTGATCCGCAGTCTTGCAGATGCGGCATGTCTGCAGCACGATCTGCTTCTTGCGGATTGGCTTTTCACTGGTGCCCATGACACGATCACCCTCTTCCTTGCCATTCGGAAGGATGGTGAAAGCCGGAGTGCTGTCGACCAAGTATTCGACCTTCGCACATGCCGGCGCATCGGCTCGTATGAGCAAGTCGGCGCCATACAGCCCTTTCTGGCTGCCGGTCGGCGTCATTTGAATATTGGCGTTGCAGGTGCCAACGATTTGCGTGCAATCGCACTCCTGGGCTTGTG
The DNA here is from genome assembly GCF_958439105.1 of Ralstonia flatus. NCBI lineage: Bacteria > Pseudomonadati > Pseudomonadota > Betaproteobacteria > Burkholderiales > Burkholderiaceae > Ralstonia > Ralstonia flatus. The sequence continues at coordinate 207,015 of NZ_CAUDLI010000008.1, forward strand.
CCAGAGTGACTGCGCCAAGAGTTAGGAATGATAACGTCCTGAGTGCCCAAGGCAGCATACGTAAAGAGGTGTGCATGTTATCGACCGTCGGCAAATAGGGCTTAGCTGCACTTGCGCACCGCGCTGACTTTGTCGAGCAGTTCAGTGCGGCGGGCGTAGGCGTCTGCGGTTTCCTTGCTGCTGTCGTGAGACTGTTGGAGTTGGGCGTTTGCTGCATGCTGCTGACTCGCGAGAGAAGCATTGCCCGCTCCCATCGCCAGCCCCTCGGCCACCGCACCGAGGAGGTCGATAAAGCCGAAGCTGCTGTTATCTTCGTGGTAGTTCTTGTTTGCTTCCACGGCGGCGCGTTCTCGACTCAACGCTTCGCAATTCATGGTTGTGTAGGTTTGCGGATCTTGCATGGGCGGCAGCGAAGTGCATGCGCCAAGAAAGGCCGTTGCCGCCAACATGGCAGCACAGACAGCGTTCGATTTTTTCGAGTTCACCATATTCCCCCCTGAATTTACGCGGGCGATTTGGAGCACGTGCCCGTGTGCCTGAGTCTGCCTTGGTAAGGACGCGCCATTTGTCGCGGCGGAACTCACCTTTGCTTGAGCTGAAGATAGGGGTTCTCGGGGGGGCGGTCATCCCCAGTTTTGGGGATGCCATAACCCGCAGCGGCGCCAGACGTTTTACTTGGAGCGTCCTGGCCGTCGCAAACTACTTAGGAGGGGGCAGCAGCAAACGCACCACAGTACCTTCCGTGGATGACTCGATCGACAGTTCGCCACCAATGGCCGCCGCTCTGGCGCGCATGTTGGCCAAACCGTGGCCGTGTGCCACGGTGGCGATGTCGAAGCCAGGCCCGCTGTCTCGGACTTCGATCAGCAACGTACTTGCTTCCGCGCTCGGCTCGCCAAGGCTGCGCCCAACCACCTGCAGCACACCACCGCCGGCATGCTGCATGGCGTTCGAAAACGCTTCGAGGAGGATGTACTGCAACTCGCGCACGATCTGCGGTGTGAGGCCAGCCACCGGCGGTAAGCGCTCGACTTGCCAGTCCACGGTCAACCCGGCGGCCAGCAGTCTATCGCGCAGACGGTAGCGTAGGTTGCCCAGCACCGCAGCCAGATCGCCCCCGGTATCTTGCAAGGCATCGACCGAGAATTTCAGGGTATCCAGGGCCTGCTGCAGATGCTGTTGCAGAGCCAGGGGCGAAGCCTGACCGGAGCGCAGTAGGCTGAGCGCGCCAACCAGCGTGCTGCCGAGCCCGTCGTGCATATCGCGCATGATGCGTCCGCGTTCCCTGAGGGCGGCCTGCTCGCGCTCGATTCCGCGGGAATGGGCATAGAGCTTGTGCAGCTCAATCTCTTTTTGAGCCACCTTTTGATCGAGGTCGCGGTTCAGCTCTGCCAGCATCCGGCTCGTGCGGGTGTAGCGTTCCGCCAGCAACCAAGCCATGGCCAAGCTGAACAGCAGCGACACGTACTTGGTCAGTGCAGTTTCCCAATAGAAGTCACCGATTATCGTGATACGCACGATATCCGCAGACGTGAGCGCGGTAGAGAGCCCCACCGCAGTGGCCAGGGCGATGCGCTCGCGGTTAGGGCGGCGTAGCGTAGACCACACAAGCGCACTGCCCACGATGCACGCCATCACAACGTTGATGGCCCAATCGGCCATCTTGAGCAAAGGCACGCGCAGCACGCTGGCCATCAGTACGATCAACGGGAGCTTGAGCCACAGGTACATATTGACCAGCCGGACTGGCCAGCGCGCGCGGACGTCAATGATGATCAGTGCGAACCTAGCTGTGGCCACCATGAAAACCGCGCGACCTGACAGGATGATGACTTGCCATACCCCGCGCGGAAGTGGGGCGTCGGTTAGAAAAAACTCCGCCAGGCTCACAGCCCACGCGATCTCGGCCAGCGCGTACAGCCCGAACAGCGGGTCGCGCTGGCGCCACCAAATCAGCAGCGAGATACCGGCCAGCACCAGACTGACGGCGGCAATGACCAGCGGCCCGATCACGCGGAACCACAGTGCGCCCTCGTAGCGCGCGCGCATCGTGCTGCCCGGCCCGAACTCCACCGGTGACAGGCCGCCACGCGCGTTTGCAAGTGCTGCAATCGTGATATCGAGCGTGTTATCGGCCTGCAGCATGGCCTCGGGCACCGGCACATAGAGGGGGCGCTGACCACCATACGGAGCTGGTGCGCATAGGTCGCCTGATGAAGCCAGCAGCTTGCCGTTCAGCCGCATCTCAAAACTGTTGGCGGCGCGGGCCAAGTAGAACGCCGGGCTGTCATGTCCACTGGGGACATGGTGGAATGTCAGCCGGTAAGTGGTACGGCCGTCTTTGCCCGGAAAGGCACGATCCCAGTAGTGCGGAAGTTGGATCGGTGTGAGCGCGGCATCGACGCCATTGTTGGCATCGAGCTCGCTGTCTGTCGTGCAGAGGGTAAAGCGGATTGCCGCCTCGGCATTGCGAAGCACTTGAACGTCGTGGTCGGTGCCATCGCCCGCCGCGCTGCTGACGAGAGGCCAAGCAACGACCAGAAGGATGAAGCCGATCCACAGGGTTGCGTTGCGGATCGCGGCACTGCGCGCTATGGCGAGCTTCCTCACAGAGATTTCAGCAGGCCGAGCTTGTGCGCCTCGAAGACAGCCTCGGTGCGAGAATTCACTGCCAGCTTGCCGTAGATGTTGCGGATATGCGATGCCACCGTATTCACCGTAATCGAGAGATAACCGGCAATTTCCGCGTAGGTATAACCGCGCGAGATCAGATCGAGGATTTCGCTTTCGCGCGTTGACAGCACGATGCTATGCGCCGACGGCGGGGCGGTCTGGCCGCGCGAATCCGACTCGCGCAGCCGGTTGATAACCTGTCGCGCTATCACGGGGCTCATTGGCGAGCCTCCGGATCGCAATTCCAGTACCGAGGCGCGCAGTTCATCATCGGACGCATCTTTGAGCAAATAGCCAGATGCGCCTGCAGTGATGCTGGCCAGGACGTTCGATTCATCTCCGAACATGGTGATCACCATGCAATCGCATTGTGGATGCTGCTGGCGTGCAAAGCGGATGACGTCAATGCCCGATCCATCAGGTAGACCGAGGTCGCAGAGGACAACGTCTACCGTATTCGCGTGCAGCCAGGACAATGCACTTGCGCGATCACCGCAGCTTGCCACGACACGGATGCCCGGCACACTGCCTAGCGCGGCATGCAGATGGATACTGGTGGTACGGTCATCCTCAACGAGAAGGACGCGAATCTCAGTATTCGTTGTCGGCGGTGGGGGCGAGTGGCGCATGTTCGGAGGCGAGCTACTCCGGTTGTTCAGGGTGGTTACAGACAAAGCAGTTTGATGCTAGCGGTACGTTTTGGGCCGGTCAATGTTGGGAGCGGGAGGGATTTGTCGCCGAGCGCGGCTGCCTTCTGCGAGTTCTTCTGCACTGCATTTGCTCCTGCGGTCTGGCCGATCGGCTGCTATGGCGAAAATCTACCCCAACTGTGGTTGCAATCCCGATAGCGCTCTGAAATATCGCTCGCCACGCGAGTTCAGGCGCAGGACGGAATCATCAACTCAAGTGTGAGGCGGTGTCCGGAGATACGGGGGGCGAATCCACTTTGTATGGCAGCGCTTGTTGGAGCGCATCCCCAGTTCAGGGGATGCATTCATTGCCCGGGGGCCTCTATCGACATCGAAATTGCTGCGCTGTCGCCGGGCGGCGTCTATGCTGGTGCTAAGCTAGTTTCGAAGGTCGCCTTGAGCTATGTGAGAAGAGAAGTGGTGATCAGACGACGAGTTTGAGCGCCTCGTCCCAGGCTTTCTGCTTGAGGGCGGCACCCTGGCCAAACCAGGCTGCATCCAGGCGATGATCGTCACTGCGCGCACGGCGACGGTGGTCGACGAACTCCGTGATGCTGTTGACCAAGCCCCAAGCCGTACCGGCCGCAGATGTTAGATCCGCGCCTTTGCCGCTTCCGGCATACAGCTGGCCCACCGCTTTGATGGCTCGTTCATTGAGGACGACGCGATCGGCCAGATTCGCCGTCGGATAGGTCAGCACCCGCCGGAAGAAGGTTTCTGCCGCCGAATTAGGGACCTTGCGCTCGGCGAGCGCCTTAGTGCGTGCCATGAAGCTGTCCCAGGACGAGACTGCAATGCCCAGTTGACGCTTGACGGCGGCGGCATCGAATTGCGAACGGTGAGGGACCTTGACCACGCCGGTACCGTCGCCCAGTGCGATCTGCAGTGTGTTGTGGCACACAACGCGCACACTCGTAAACTGAGCCGTGGTGGCGAGCGTGCCGTCACAGGCCGTTGCCAGCAGCAGGTAGCCGTCCACCTTGTCTCGGCCCTTCAGGAGGCCAGTCTGGCCGGTTTTGGCGAGTGCCCAGAACTTGCGGCCTTCCTTGAGCACACCGGCGGTTTCCAGCTCGAAGCCACCGACTTCCGTCAGGTCCCGATAGAACTCCAGGATCTCAGCTGGTTGCACCACGTTATATCGGGCAGAAACTACGGACAGAGGGGCTTTCGTATCAGAGCGGTAGAGCACCTTCCGTTCCGGAAAGGCGTGAATGGAGCCAAGGTTGGAGCCGGCGCTGCCCGAGACGAAACGCACTTCGGTTTCTTCGATCTGCCAGTTCATGCCGGCCTGCTTGGCCCAAACCTCGACGGGCTGACGTGGAGTCAATTGATTACCGAGGCCGTGCCACGGGGTTTGACCAACATAGGCCATGGTTTGCACGAGATGCATGGAATGCTCCTTGGGAAGACAAATGCATAGAGCCCGGCCAAAGCCGGGCTCTATGGCAGATGAAAAGAGAAGACAGAAAGTGTGTCGTCGGCTAGGTTAGCGATCGCTGAAGGTGTGACCGCAGTCGAGGCAGTGATGGTTGTTGAGTACTTGGGTATCGACGGCGTCACCGAGGGCGGCACCTGCAGCGCAGCCCGTTGTGCCACCGATGAGGCCGCCGAGAATGGCGCCGGCGATGCCGCCGAGTGCAGCGCCGACGGGGCCGGCGAGCATTCCAACTGCGGCGCCGGCTTCGGCACCTGAGACGGTCATGGCGACGCCGCCGGCAGCACCTGCGAGGGCGCCAACCGTGCCGCCGACCTTGGTTGCGAGGTTGAGGGTGTCAGTTCGAGTGGACTGACAGCGAGGACACGGAATGGTCATCAAAACTCCTTGTAGCGTTTGGAGACGCGGGCAGCCCCACCGGGACCGCTTCAAGAGAGTTATATGTGACCCAATAATCCTGGAATCCTGAGGCAGCACAGCGGACACCGCGCTTAACGGCGTCCGCTGTGCTACTGCCTGGCGCTTCGGCTCGGATGAGCTGTTTCTTCGGCCACCGCCCAATTTGTTGCCGGTGGTGCGAGCCATCTCGGGCGATTTGCGACCGGCCGTTATTACTGCTCTCTGCCAGACTCACGAGCCCTCCGATCCAGCTCATCTTGCACTGCTAGCGCTGCGGACCGAATCTGCGCTAGGTGTGCCGCTTCGCGGGACGTCATCCCGGCGAGGGTAATCTGTGCCCTAGTCGTAGCGGCGCTCTCTTTAGCGGACCGCTGCTTGGCCCGCGCTAAGTTGGCGGCCGCTCGTGCGGCATTCCGCAATGCCTTCATCCCAGCCTTTTTCTGCTTGTGCGCGGCAACCTCGGCGGCGCGTTGCTCCGCTTCCTGAGCCTTACGTGCTTTTCGTTCCGATGCAATTGACATGGCGGACTCCTCCCGAGCAGGACGCCTGGCTGGTGCTTCTACCACTGGCGGCACGGAATGCAAGCGTAAGCCGCTCACTCATACGAGGTAAATAGCACACACGGATAGCCACGACAGCAGCAGCGCAAGGTAGACAAATACTAACGTCTGTGTGTATCTCGGGCGCCAAATTCTCGCGAATCCGCTGCTTGCAACAAGCGCAACAAGCGTACCTCCGTTGAGCGTTGGCAATGGAAGTAGATTAAATGCGGCCATCTTGATTGCCACCAGGGCGCTCAGCGAGATAAATGACAACTGCTAGACGGATGGCTTGCGAGCGCCAACAATTTTTGCCCGCGCGTGAGGGGTGACATTGCACCGCCGACAATCTGCCCGAAGCTCTCGCGAATACGAGAATGGTGTCGCTGTGCATTACGGCAAAGCTTGACCGCAGATGACATTTGACTCTCGGTCAAACGCGGTGTGGCTAGCAAGAAGAAGACTGTAGCCCCGACGTATCGTGATCCGAAGACTGGTGCAACTTGGTCGGGGCGGGGCCGTGCTCCGACATGGATCGGTAAGAACCGCGACAAGTTCTTGATCGACTAAGTTGAGTAGGAGGCATGGTTCGCTGAGGGCGAACCATGCCAATTTGATCGCGATGCCGATCAGTGAGGTGGATCCGTCTGGGCGATCTGGCTCCAGCCTCGATCGAACGTGAAGGTCCGGGCCTGAGTAGCGGGATCTTGAATCCTGAGCACGCGAGCCTTGTCCGGGTCAGTCGCATGTTCGACAACATACAACCAGTAGGCGGTACCGTGCTCGAGGGCGCATTCAAACTGGGGGCGCGATAGTCCCACCGGCCGGTCTTCTAGGCTGCCCGTCATTGCCTTGACCTCGACCCAACGAGCCGGCTTGCCGCTGTTGTTGACCTCGTAAAGGTCGAATCCTCGGTTGCCCTGCGGCGTGCGTTGCAGTTTTGGCTCAAGTTCGATGATCAGTTTAATGGCCTGATATTCGATGTGCATCCGTGCCGCTTGATCGAGGCCATCGGGATCGGGCTCGTCATCATTCGGATACGCGCCGACGTAGGAGATGAAGGGACGTGTCCCGGTTTTGCCAGGTGTTCTCTTCCCATGACCACCTCCGTGTCCACCGCTGCTGCCCGAAGCACTGTGGCTACCTGAACCGTTGAGCGCTTGTCCATTGCCCTGTCTATTGCCACGTGATGTTCCGGTGCCAGTACGGCCTGGAGCACCCGGACCAGCGCCGCCGCCCACACCGTCACTGCCGTCGGGATCATGCGTGCCGGGTGGGATGTCTGGCATGTCGTCGCCGTACAGATCCTTAGCATCACCATAAACGTCGTCGATGCCAGATGCCTCGTCAATTTTCGCGCCGGGATCTGAAGGTGGTTCGACCTCCTCAGGCGGGTTGGTAATACCAAGCCGGGACGCCAGGTCGGCCACGCTTGTGATGCCGTACTTGCGCAATAGGTCGAGCGCGGCAGGATCGATGCCCGCCTCTTTGGCCAACTGGTCGATGATCGGCGGCTTGAAGTCGATCTTCGTCAGCAGGAATGGATTGGGCTTCCAACCAAGAGTCTCGAATACCACGAGACTCGGGGGCACCAGTTCACCGTCGGCGTCGGGTACCCAAGCTGATTTGTTGAGCTGACGCAGGAAGGCCGCCGGGAAAGGCGGTGTCTTGCGTTCCCCATAGTGCGACCAAGTGTAGAAACCATCAAAGATCCCGCGCCCGCGACGTTCTTCCAGGTCGCCCAGGCTCTCCCAGATAAGGCGGGCGCGTTCGGTGCGTTGGTCCGGATTGAGCTTTGGCAGAAGCGCTATGAGATCGTCAAACCCTTGAAGGAGCCAGTCGGTAACCCGATCGTTGACTCCGGACGTTTCCTCGTGGCCGGTTTGTCGGCGCAGTTCCTGCCTCTCATCCCGCGTCAGTTCGTTCGGGGCTTCGACCGGGCGCGGATACCGCAGCGCACCGCACGCCTCCAGCAACTCGCGCATGTTTTCGCCGCGAAGGCAGCTGTACCCATCATCAACCATACGGACTTTACCTACGCCCGCGAAAAGCTGCTTCAGGCGGTCGGTCGCTATGTAAATATCGCCCGGTTTTGCGACAGAACTCTTGCCGTCACCGGTATCGATCGCCTTCACAAAGGCGGTGTCGCGCAGGGCAGCACGGAGCTTTTCCTTTTGTGCTGTCGAGTCGCTGCTGAACGCCGACCGGATACGTTCGATGTCGGAGGCGTAGACATCGCCGTCCATATCTGCTTCATTCTTACGATACTTCGGCAGGATATTCCAAACCACGTCATCCACTGGGTCGGGTTCAGTGATGCCCAGAGAGGCGAGAAATGCACGCACTTCGGAAGTTGTGCACACCGTGCGGCGCATCGTCGGGAAGTTTGTTGCAATGGCGCCGGGCAGGAAGGCCTTGATCTTGCCACTTTCGCGGGCAACGACGTGGGTGCCATCATCCAGGCGGATGAGTGGAACAGCGTCGAGGTGGCGAAGCAAGGCCTTCTGGCCGCTCAGGAACTCGTACAGCCGCAACACCCACTCGTCGGGCTGCGCCTCAAGGAACGGCTTGGTCAAGCTCGCCACCAGTTTTTCTGGCCTGATTTCATCGATATCGAGTTCGTCCATCAGGTACTGTCGAATCTCGGGTGCCCTGTCCGGGGTGATGTCACTCGATAGCCAAGCGGTGATTTCAGAGCCGAACAGCGCAGCGACATGCTCCGACGTGAAAAGCTTCTGCAGCTCTTGCCCACGGGCAAGCTTGGCCTGACTGGCGGTCACGTAGTTGCCATCGGAAGCGGGAAGCAGTGCCTCATCTTGAAATGCCTGCCGGACAGCTTCAAAAATCGGCGCGAATCGCGAGCCTTGCGGGAATTTCTCATGGTCGAGTGGTAGGCAGCGCAGTGCGGAGACGTCAAGAATTGCCTTGTCCCGCATCCAACGCATTGCCTCCACCAACAAACTGGCCGTTTCCTTGATCAAATGCTGGTTCCAGGGATTGCCGGGTGGAATGTTGTCTCGACTTGGCGTGGTGCGATACGGCCCTTGCACCAGAAAGCCAAGGTGACTTTCCACCACGGTCGGGAAGAAAACGACCAGCGGTGAGTTGGGCAGTGGCCGGACGGCCCAGTGATCAGGGGTGTCTTCTTCTACCGCCACTAACGAGAAGGCGATTTCTACCTGCCCTACCTTCTGCTGTTCGGTAGAGACCACGTCGCGGTGGAATACTAGCCAGCTCTGATCAACTTCGGGCTGGCCGCTTTCTTGACCAATCACGGTAACGCACTGGACGTTTGGGCCGAGCAATTCTGGACTATTGCGCAGATAGAACCCGGATGCCCCGCCTTCTACGCTCCAATTGATTTCGTCGATGTGCCGAAGGAATAGGAGCGCGCTAGAACCCAGGTGCCGGAATCCAGCAGTGATGTCCTGCAGGACAGTTGCGTCTTCTGTCTTTAAAGGCAAGATAATCTGCGTTTCGCCTGCCTCGCGCGCCGTGCGGTTCGCCCGCTTGGGGAACACATAATCTTCAATGGCAAAATCTTCATCGCCAGAGTGAATCTCAGGAAGATCTGTGACCGTGTAGACCGACTTGAAGCCGAGGCCGAAGCGGCCAATGGAGGACTCGTCCTTTGTGGTCTCGGCGATGTCACACACACTCCGAACGTCGGCTTCGTCGAACGGTTTGCCGAAGTGGGATAGGGCCAATTTGCTTGGCTCCAGCGTGAACGTGACCTTACGTGGCCCATGCCGATCGCCGCGCCGCTCCAGGGCATCTTCGGCATTTTGTAGCAGCTCGAAAATGAAGTGCGTGCGATCGTCGTACAGACCAGCAGCCAACTCCCCGGATTTCTGAGCGCCTTCGGTCCCATAGCGCCGACGATTTTCTTCGCAGATTGCTTCGTAGTTCGATGTCACCGCCGCCCCCTCTTTGTCAGGCATCTTCTCGATGCCATGTTTGCTCAACCTTGCTCAATCCTGCCATTCTTGTGCCAAGATACGCCAGTCATCGAATTGAGTAGTCAGCCGAGAGTAACTAGATGAGCGACCAGCCGGACGAAATCCTCACCATTGATGAGGTCGCGACCTATCTAAAAGCCGGGAAACGCACGGTCTACCGTCTTGCTGCGAGCGGCAAGATCCCGGCTTTCAAGCTCGGCGGCACTTGGCGATTCCGTCGCGATGAGCTTAATCAGTGGATCGCCAGCAGCATCGGCAAAGCTGCGGTCGGTGGCGAGGACGGAGGCGCAGAATGAGTGGCACCGACCCTGCGCTTCAAAGCAAGGCCAATCCGCAGCAGCTTGAAGCCATCCTCGCTACCGATGGCCCTGTGCTCATCATCGCGGGTCCTGGCTCGGGCAAGACGTTCACGCTGGTCGAGCGCATCGTCTATCTCATCACGCAAAAAGGCGTCGCACCGGAGTCGCTGTTTGTCGTCACGTTCACCGATAAGGCGGCGCGCGAGCTCACCACCCGCATCTCGAATCGGCTGTCCGAGCTGGGCATCCAGTTCAACCTGAACGAGATGTACCTCGGCACCTTCCACTCCATCTGCCTGCGCCTGTTGGAGGACTTCCGCGAATTCACGAGGCTCAATCGCAGCTTCACGTTGTTCGACCAGTTTGACCAGCAGTACTTTCTGTATCAGCACATCAAGGATTTTCGCGGCCTCCCCGACGCTCAGCTCGTCATGGGGGATGACGAGTCGGGCCGCTGGTCACAGTCCGAACATCTGCTCAAATGGCTCAGCAAGGTCAGCGAAGAAGCGCTCGATGCCACCGCACTGTCGGCCGCTCCTGAAGCGGAAATCCGCGCATTGGCCGCGTGTTTTACCAAGTACCAGGAGTTGCTGCATGAGAACAACTCACTCGACTTCTCCGGCATTCAGTATGAGGCGCTGCAACTGCTCGAAAAACGTCCGGAGGTGCTGGCGCAACTGCGCGAGAAGCTGACCTACTTGATGGTCGACGAATACCAGGACACCAACACCATCCAGGAGCGCATCCTCCTGCTGCTGGCGGGCAAGAGGCGCAACCTGTGCGTCGTGGGCGACGACGACCAGGGCTTGTATCGGTTCCGGGGCGCGACTATCCGGAACATTCTTGAATTCCCATCGCTATTTCCTGACGGGCAGTGCAAGCAGGTCAAGCTCACTGTCAACTACCGCTCGCACCCGGACATCATCCGCTTCTACAACGAATGGATGCGCGAGCAGACATGGGACGATGGCACGCGCGTATTCCGCTTCGCTAAACAGATCGAGCCGCGCCAGGACGACTTTCCGGACGTGCCTGCGACGGTGCGGTTGGCGGCCACCGACAACAAGGACGAAACCACCAACTGGCATGCTGAGGTACTGGCCTTCCTCAATGGCCTGAAGGCATCGGGCCAGTTGTCGGACTGGAATCAGGTCGCCTTCCTGTTTCGCTCTGTCAAGAACGATAAGGTGGTTGCCCTGGCTCGCTTCCTCGAAACCGAGGGCGTGCCCGTGTTCTCGCCACGCTCGAACATGTTCTTCGAGCGCGAGGAAATCCGCTTGATGATCGGCGCGCTGATCTTTCTGTTCCCGCAATTTCCTAAGGTGCGTGCGTGGGCGGAAGGCGTCACGCTGGACATCTGGGACTATTACGACCACCAATGCTTTGCGGCCTTCGCCGCAGAACTGCGCAAGCCGGAGAACAAGTCTTTGCTGGATTGGGCGCGCCCGCTGGCCAAGCGCCACGCCGTGCTTACGCAGAACACTGACTACGCCTTCTCCGGCCTGTTCTACCAATTGCTCCAGTTCCCGTTGTTCTCGCGCTTCGTCACTGACGAAGTTGTGCAAGGCGTGGACAAGGGCCGTGCCGCGCGCAATCTTGGGAGTTTCTCCAAGCTGCTCACCAAGTTCGAGTACCTGCACTACGTCAGCGTGTTGAACCCGGAGTGGCTGGAAAAAAATATCCGCGATCTGTTCAACCAGTTTCTGCGCTTCCTGGTAGACGGCGGCATCGGCGAGTACGAGGACGAAGCCGAGTACGCGCCCAAGGGCTGTGTGTCGTTTCTTACCATCCACCAATCGAAGGGGCTGGAGTTTCCGGTGGTCGTCTGCGGTTCGCTGGAGGCTGTGCCGCGCAAGCAGTACAGTGCGCTCGACGTGCGGCTGGAAGACGGCGGCTACCTTTCCAAGGAGCGCTTCGAGCCACTCGACCACATTAAAAACTTCGACTTCTGGCGGCTGTTCTACACGGCTTTCTCCCGTGCCCAGAACCTGTTGGTGCTGGCCGCGCAGGAGCGGCAGGGACGGGGATTGGGCAAGTCGCCGTCCAAATACTTCGAGCGCTTGTTCTACGAGCTTCCGAGTTGGCGCAGCGTTGACCTACCGGCGCTGACCTTCGAGGCGGTCAAGCAGATCAACCTTAAGCGCGAATACTCCTTCACATCGCACATCAGTGTGTTCGAGAACTGCGCCGAGCAATACCGCTTCTTCAAGGAATTAGAGTTCGCCCCCATTCGCGAAAGCCCGATGCTATTCGGTACGCTGGTGCATCAAACCATCGAGGACATCCACAAGACAGTGCTGCGCGGCGAGGAGGGCACCCTTGGCCGCGAAGCCATTGAAGGTTGGTTCTCGGCCAACTATGCCATGCTGTCGAAGAAGGAGCGCGTATACCTCGCGCCCACTTCGCAGCAGGCGGCGCTGCAGCACGTGCTGCGTTACTACGAGCGCGAGAACGGCAACTGGGATCGCGTCAAGGAAGCCGAGGTCGAGATTTCGCTCGTCAAGGATCAATACATCCTCAAGGGTAGCGTTGACCTCATTCGGGGCGAACACGACACGGTCGAGATCATCGATTTCAAGTCGGAGAAGAAACCCGACATGGAGAAGGATCGGGACCGACTGCGCCAGTATCAGCACCAGTTGGAGGTGTACGCCCACTTGGTTGAGGAGCGCACCGGCCAGAAGGTCAGTCGGATGCATCTGTACTACACCGGCGAGGATGGCGGCAACCCCTACGTCTCCTTCAACAAGGACAACCGCGCTATTGGCAAAACCATCGCGCGCTTTGACGATATCGTCGCGCGCATCGAGCGGCAGGACTATCAGATCGCAGCACGCCCGGCCAAGCTGTGCCAGAACTGCGATATGCGCGCCTACTGCGACAACAAGAACTGGACGTTCAGGAAAGACGACTAATGAGCAAGAGCACCCCGGCGCAGGAAAGCCTGCAACTGGCCACGCCCGACGGCGGTACCACCAACGTCGAGAAATACGAGTTCCAGCCGATCAAGGGCTACCCGATGCTGAACTGGCGTGGCAAGCGCCCGTTCACGTCGACACAGTACTACCCTGCGCAATTGAAAGAAGTCCACGGCGAGGAGGTGGACGGATGGCGCAACAAGATTTTTTGGGGGGACAACCTTCAGGTAATGAGTCACCTGCTGAAGCAGTTCAGAGGCAAGATCGATATGGTCTATATCGACCCGCCCTTTGACTCCAAAGCTGACTATCGAAAGAAGATTCACCTGAAGGGGAGAACGGTCACGGGTGATATGGCGGCTTTTGAGGAAAAGCAGTACGGCGACCTATGGACTAACGATGAATATCTCCAGTTCATGTACGAGCGGCTGGTTCTGCTTCGAGAGTTGCTTACAGAGGAAGGAAGCATTTGGGTTCAATGTGACTGGCATCGTAGTCATCACATCCGCTGCCTGTTGGAGGAAATCTTCGGCTCCGCGAATTTTCTAAATGAAGTCGTTTGGCAGAGAACTGATCCTCACAATGATGCCAAGAGTAGGCTCGGCATCATTCACGACACCATATTCTGGGTTGCCAAGAATAAGGAAAAAGTGTTTTACGATTGGCAAGCCGCTGCAGGCAATCTTTCTGATTCCGCACTCAGTGAATATAGCCTGGTGCGTCTTGCTGATGGGACGGTCGTTGATTATTCCGAGGAAACGGCGAGCCTTGGTAAGCGTTTCAAGGTGGAAAACACAACCTACAAGGGAAAGGACTCCAAGCGCCAATTCGAGTGGCGCGGCGTGAGACCATCGCCGAATCGCGTTTGGGCCTATGCGTCTCCAGAGGAAATGGATCAGGCTTTGGAGCGGGGGGAGTTGTATCTGCGTGATCCAAGCAGAGGTTCTACTCGTTGCAAGGTTTTCTTCCTTGAAGAGAGTAACGGTCGCCTGTTGCAGTCCATCTGGACTGACTGTGGCCGAATGAAAGGCGGATCAGATTACCCAACCCGAAAACCGGAGCAGTTACTGGAGAGAATAATCACTGCTGGCTGCCCTGCGGGCGGAATCGTTCTAGATACTTTTGTTGGATCAGGAACTACTGCGGTAGTTGCTCAGAAGCTTGGCCGAAGGTTTGTCGCCGCCGACATCAATCTGGGAGCAGTTCAGTCGTCGACGAAGCGACTCATCAGTTCGGCTGATGAGCTTCGTCAGCAGTCCCTCATTGAAGAGGAGAGGCTATTCATTGGATTTGAGATTCACAACGTCAATAATTACGACATCTTCCGCAATCCAGTTCAAGCCAAAGAGCTACTGATCGAGGCACTGGAGGTGCAGAAGCTGGAGTTTAGTACCGTGTTCGACGGCGAGAAGGACGGGCGCATGCTCAAGATCATGCCCGTCAACCGTATCGCCACACGTGCCGATCTGAACGAGCTGATCCACAACTTCGACCAAAAGGCATGGCAGCACCGGCACAACGAACATCCGAACCGACCCGTCGAGAAGATCACCCTCATCTGCATGGGCCACGAGCCAGATTTGGCCGCGCAACTTGAACTTGCCGCCAAGCCCTTCAAGATCGACGTGGAGGTAGTGGACATACTGCGTGACAAGACCGATCTAGAGTTCAAGCGCGATTCGCAGGCCAGACTTGCTATCAGAAAAGGCGAGTTGGTCATCGAGAAGTTCTACCCGATGAATCTGCTGCAAAAGCTTTCGCTCCAGAAGGAATCGGTCGAGGATTGGAAGGAGCTGGTCGAGTCGGTACTGATTGACTGGAACTACGACGGCGCGGTGGTGCAGCCGGCAGTGGTGGACATTCCTGGAAAAGACGCTCTGGTAAAGGGCGTGTACAAAGTGCCGGAAGACGCGGCCACCATCCGCGTGAAAATTACCGACCTGCTTTCGGAATCGTGGGAAGGGAGTATTAGCAATGGCTAAGCGTGCCGCCAAGCCAGTGAGCGCGTCGCTCGATTTTGCCTTCTTCCAGTTTCTCTGGCAGTTCTACCAGTCCAACCGAGGCACGATCCGCAATCACTACAAGGAACTGACCCGCAAATTCCTCGACTTCAACAATCCGGAGAAGAACCCTAAGGCCTTCCTGCGGCAACCGCAGTTCGAGGCGCTGGAAACCTACGTCTTCCTGAAAGAGTTTCTTGGCAACGCCAAGGTCGAGGAGATATTCCAGCAGTGGTTCGAAAAGCAAGGTCGGTTTGCCGGGCGCACTGAGGGCGGCGTTGTTTCCGGGAATGCGGGCCAAGTGGGCCTGTTCGACAAGATTACGCAGGATCAATACAAGGCCGTGTTCGCGGCGATGCGCAAAAACTCTCGCGCCTACCCGAACTACATCTTCGCTCTAACGATGGGCACCGGCAAAACCATCCTGATGGCGACCTGCATCTTCTATGAGTTCCTGCTGGGCAACAAATTCGAAAAGGATGCGCGCTACTGCCACAACGCTTTAGTGTTCGCGCCGGACAAGACAGTGCTGCAATCGCTGAAGGAGATTGAAGCGTTCGATCTGACTCGCGTGGTACCGCCGGAGTATGTCAACTTCCTAACCACGCACCTGCGTTTTCACTACCTTGAAGAAGCCGGCACGTCGCTGGACACGCTGGATCGCTCGCGCTTCAACATCATTGTCTCAAATACGCAGAAGATCATCCTCAAGCGCCAGCGTAGGGAGAAAACCTCCGTTGACAAGCTGTTTGGTACGACTGGCGAAACGCTCGCGGCTACCGGTGTCTATGCGGACGCCGCGGATCTTTATAACTTCGACCAGCCAGAAGAAGAAGGTGAGCTGAGCACCAACCAGCGGTTTGAGAAGCTGCGCCGTCTGGAGCAGTTAGGCATCTACGTGGACGAGGCTCACCACGCTTTTGGCAAGGCGCTGGCCAAGGATATGGGTGTTGGGGCCAAGGAAACCGATACTAGCCTACGTACAACCATCGACATCCTGGCCGCGAGCCTGAACGCGGCGGGCACGCGCGTGGTGGCCTGCTACAACTACACCGGCACGCCCTATGTGGGGCGCGAGGTGTTGCCGGAGGTGGTCTACGCTTACGGCTTGAAGGAAGCCATCGACAAGGGCTTCCTTAAGAAGGTAACGTTGCACGGCTATGCCAACACTCGTACCGACGAGTTCATCGATATCGCCATCGAGAACTTTCTGAGGGCATCGGGCGAGCTGCGCCCTGAAGGCTTGCTGCCCAAGCTGGCCTTCTTCGCTTCCACCATTGATGAGCTGACCGGCGAACTGAGACCCGCCGTCGAGCGCGCGCTCCTCAAGCACGGCATCCCGACCTCGCGCATCCTGGTTAACGTTGGCGATGACAGGCTCACGACCAACGACGACATTCGCGAGTTCAACCGCCTTGACACAGAAGGCTCGGAAAAGCAGTTCATTCTGCTAGTGAACAAGGGTCGCGAGGGCTGGAACTGCCGCTCGCTGTTCGGCGTGGGATTGTTCCGCGAGCCCAAGTCCAAGGTGTTTGTGCTGCAGGCTACGATGCGCTGCTTGCGCGCCATCGGTCAAGCCCAGCATACGGGGCACGTCTTCCTTTCGGACGGCAACCTGAGCACATTGAACGACGAGTTGCAACAGAACTTCCACATCAGCGCCGACGATCTGCAGAAAACCGGCAAGGACAAGGAGCCGGTGCAAATCCGCGTGGTCGAGCCGCCGGTGAAGATCAAGTTGGTCCGCGTGCGCAAGCTCTACGAGATGCGCGAGAAGGCGCTCGTGCCAGGCCAGATGCTAGGCCTAGACCGCGCGGACAAGGAACGCTGGAGCACGCTGGTCGAGAGGTATCGCCTGATTGAGACGCAGCAAGATGGCCTGACCGCCGCCGATGCCGCACGCGCCTCGGGCAGCCGCACCTTCGACCTGACCTCCCGCCGAGAGAAGCGCACCTTCTCGCGCATGACGCTGGTGGCCGAAGTGTCGCGCTATCTCAATCGCAGCCCACTGGAGATAGAAGAACTGCTAGACGCGACCCGGGAAGGCACTGACGAGCTGGTGGCTATTACCAATGAGTTTAATGAGCTGCTGTACGACGAGATCATTCCGCGCCTGTTCCGCCAACTCTACGACCTGGACGAGTCGCAGAAAACTGAGGAACACGAGGTCGATCTGATCAAGATGCCGCCCAACGGCTACTACGAGGTGTCAGCGGCGAAGGACAAGATCGTCCGGATGAACGACGCGAGGATCAAGGATGAGGAGCGCGCCAAGAGCTTCCACCTCGACACCTACTGCTTCGATTCGGGCTCGGAGAACTGGCTGTTCTGGGATCTGCTGCGTGAGCAACGCGTGAAGAAAATCTACTTCACCGGGATGCTGACCCACGGTCAATCCGACTTTTTCATCCAGTACATCGACCCGGATTCGCACATGGTGCGCAGCTACTATCCAGACTTCATCTTCCAGCGCGAGGAGCCGGACGGCAGCTTGAAGTACGTCATCGTCGAGGTAAAGGCCGACAACCAGATCGAGGACGCCGTCGTGCAGGCGAAGAAGGACTTCGCTCAGCAGATTGCGGTGGCCAGTGGCATGGAGTACCGCATCCTCAAGTCGTCCGATGCGGACAAGCGGCACTTCCGAGTGCTGCTCTAGCTGGCTTGACCAGCCACTGAGCTGAATCCCCATAAAAGAAGCAACCATTTCGAAGAGAAAAACATGCATCTCGCGCTGCTTGGATCGACCTGGAAGAAATGGGACTTGCACGCCCGCACTGGGGACTAGTGATGGTAAAGTCAAGAAGAAAAACAGACACTGCGACGGTATCGTTCTTTGAAGAGGACTATTTGGTGCGCACGCTTGGGCGCATCGCGCACGATCCGGAGATCGCGCTTACCGAGCTTGTGGCCAATGCCTGGGATGCAGGCGCGTCGCTGGTCGACCTGACGATTCCACTGACGCGTGAACTGGCCTTAACCGTCATAGACGACGGGCATGGCATGAGTGGGGCCCAATTCAAAGGGCGCTGGATGAGGCTGGGCTACGACCGCATCAAACATCAAGGGCCGAACGTGGAGTTCCCTGCCGAGCGCAAGGATTGGCGACGCAGAGCCTATGGCCGTAACGGCGTCGGCCGCCATGGGCTGCTGTGCTTTGCGAACCAGTATTCCGTGGAGACTTGGCGCGACGGTAAAGGTGTGAGCTTCGATATTGGGACGCAAAGCCACGAGACGCCGTTCCGTATTGAGAAGGAAGCGTCGTTTTTACGCCAAGGCCACGGCACGAAGCTCTCCGTAGTGGTTGAGCGCCACTTGCCCGACGCCGATCGGATTCGTGAAATTCTGTCGGCTAGGTTTCTGCACGACCCGCAGTTTGTGGTACGAGTCAACGGCCAATCGTTATCGCTGGCCGATCAGACTGGGCTAATAGAGAGAGCGGATTTGGCAATCGAAGGTTGCCACCCCGCTGAGGCTTACGTTGTGGATTCAACTCGTGCTGCCAAGTCGACTCTCTACCAAGGCATCGCCTTTTGGGTGAACGGCCGGTTGGTGGGAACCCCAGGTTGGATCGTGGGGACCGAGGCCGTGATCGACGGCCGCGCACGCTTTGCCAAGCGCTACTCGATCGTGGTCAAGACCGACGATGGTTGGATGGCCGAGGTCGAGCCGGATTGGTCCCGGTTCAAGCCGGGGCCAAAGGCGGACGCCTTGTTTGAGGCGGCGCGTCAATACGCACAGCGCGTCTTCGCTTCCCTTTCGTCGACGATGGTGGAAGAGAGCTCGGAAGAGGCGCTGGTACGCAACAGGGAGCAATTCAAAGAGCTCTCACAGCTTGGCAGGGCGGAGGTGGCAACTTTCGCTCGCGAGCTGGTGAAAACGACGCCCACGGTTTCGCAAGATGTCCTGTCCGCCGCGGTGCAGGCGTTGATCAACCTGGAGAAGGCAAGGGGCGGGGCAGCTCTGCTCGAAAAGCTCACCAAGCTAGATGAATCGGACATCGAAGGCCTCGATCGCTTGCTTGGCCAATGGACTGTGCGCGATGCCCTTTCTGTCCTTGACGAGATTGACCACCGGCTTGCAGTGCTGGCGGCTATCGAGAAGCTCTGCGGCGATGAGGCGGCCGACGAGCTTCACACCCTCCACCCGCTGGTGACGCAGGCCAGGTGGCTCTTCGGCCCTGAGTTTGACAGCAGCGAATACGCCTCGAATGTGAGTCTTCGGACAGCGGCGGAAAAGGTTTTCAAGAAGCGGGTGTCCCCCGAGGCCTTCGTCAACCACAAGCAGCGGCCAGACATCATGGTCTTGGCTGATGCAACTTGCTCAATTGTGGGCACTGAGGGCTTCGATCCTGCCGAGCAGACGCTCACGAGAATCCAGAACGTCTTGATCATCGAGCTAAAAAAGGGCAAGTCGGCGATTGGCCGCGATGAAATGAACCAAGCCGACGGGTACGTGCAAGATTTCCTTTCCAGCGGCGCTCTGGATGGAGCCCCAATGTTCAAGGCCTTCGTGGTCGGTCATGAGATCGCTCCGAAAACCTCCAAGGAAAAGGAACTCAAGGAGGAGGGGGTATTGCGCGGGCGTGTCGTCGCAGCCACCTATGGGCAGCTAACGCGCTCCGCACACCAACGGCTCTTCCGGCTCAAGGAGCGGATTCCTGCGAGGTATGAAGACATGTCGGGCGCAGATTTGTCGGCAAAAGTCATGCAGACTGCCACGCAGGCCGCGCTCGCATTGCCAGCACCAAAGTAGGATAAGGGTTGAATTGAGCAGGGCGATGTGACGTTCCAAAATCACGAAGCACGTCGCTGGAATCGCTGGTTGCCAGCCCGATAGGGCCCGGTCACGTTCGTTCGAGATACGCGGTGTGCGAGTTCGTTCATCCAGCGTTGCCTAGTACGTTACGATTGCGTCCGATAGTCAAGCGTTGAGGCCAGTGGTACTTGGTTGGGCGAAAGTGCTGAAGTCGGGCGCGCAATCGAACCAAAGTGTTCCCGAAGATTGGGGGCACATTTGGGGGCATGGAAGAGCTTGTGAGTTCTGAAAGTCCTTGTGCATCAACGATGTGCAAGACGAATTCCATTCCTGCAGCCGCACCAGCATCACAAAACGGCCTCCCATGTGGAGGCCGTTTTCTTTTGTCGCGCCTGTTCAATTTCGCGGGCTTCACCCGCGCCGAACCCAAATCACCTTGCCGCCCTGGATGCCGAGGTTGCGACGTTCTTCGCGGTAGTCCATGGTGCCGGGCAAGCCCTGCCATCGCGCTCGCTGATGCGCCAGAGGCAGCCATTCAGCAGAGCCGTGGCTTCCTGTTCGGATTTGCCGATCAGGGCGTTGTCGGAAATGGCGGCCGCCTGACAGGTGGCGGCTTGAGCGGTGTGCTCCGTCATCTTGGATTCCCCTGCGTTTCTGCGTTGCTCTGGGCCGGCCGC
Source organism: Ralstonia flatus (assembly GCF_958439105.1). Taxonomy (NCBI): domain Bacteria; kingdom Pseudomonadati; phylum Pseudomonadota; class Betaproteobacteria; order Burkholderiales; family Burkholderiaceae; genus Ralstonia; species Ralstonia flatus. The sequence goes on from NZ_CAUDLI010000008.1 coordinate 227,358, forward strand.
CGAGCAGGCTGCCATGCCGAGGGTGGCAGCAATCGTGGTGAGTAGCGTTGCCAAGCGCGTCATAAAACCTCCGTGTGATATCGCAGTGGTGAGCGCCATCGATCAGACGTTCGATCGTCGCAGCAGTGTATCGACACAGGCTTGCGGGCGCCTCATCCCGGGATGTTGCCGCCGCGCAAAGGGCTTCACGACGGCCGCAGAAAACACTTGCCGCCATCAACAACACTTTGTTACTCTGCGCCCCGTCATAGCTACGGAGTCAATCTCCATGGACAGTTGTTCTAGTCGATCTTCGATCGCACATTGAACGGCTAGACAGTCTCGGCGCACCGTTTTCGCGCCTTCCCGCTGCCTAGTCGTGTTACACGGCGGGTGGTGGCTCTTGCGCAGGTTCTCTGCGTAAGCCCCTTCCTGAATTTGATTGTTGTTGTCCGGTACGGCCACGTAGCCGCGCATGTTCGTGCGTGTCGCTAGGGGAGGTCCGTGTCCGGTCGTGCCTACGTTCGTCACAGAAGCGAACGAGGGGGGCCTCATGCTGTTTGTTTTCATCATCAAATCCGTGCGGATGGCAGTTCGCACACTCGTCTCGCTGCTGCGTGCCGGCGCATGCCGCCGTCCGCACATCCTTGCTGCCATGGCGTTGCTATGGATGTCTGCTCAGGCTGCCGACGCTGCAGAAGCGCCAACATCGGCGCCGGCCGAATCGACCCCGCTTATCGCTGGGGGCGAGCTCGGCGATCGCTTTGGCTTTCATGGTCAATCGACGTGGGTCTGGCAGGCTAAACCTGCGTTCAAGTCGCCGTACAGCGGTGACAACAGTCTGACGGCAGACCGGGCGACCAGTTACTCCTTCAGTACCACGCTTGATCTGGGCATGCGGCTCTGGAAGGGTGCGGAGGTCCACTTCAACCCCGAAGTCGTGATGGGCAAGGCATTCTCCGATTTGCACGGGCTGGGCGGCCCCACCAACGGGGAACTGGCCAAGGTCACGGGCACCGATCCGACGCTATACCGCGCTCGGGTGTTCCTGCGCCAGACGTGGGGCCTGGGTGGCGACACGGAAAAGGTCGATGCCGACTTCAACCAGTTCGCCGACGTGGTCGACAAGCGCCGCGTGGTACTGACCGTAGGCAACTTGCCCGTGCTCGACGTGTTCGATGCGGTGGAGTATGCGCACGATCCGCGCACGCAGTTCCTGAACTGGTCGTTCATGACGCATCCGTCGTTCGACTATGCGGCGGATGCTCGCGGCTACAGCTGGGGGCTTGCGCTGGAGTACATCGATAGCGAGCTCGGCTGGGCCGTGCGCGCGGGCCGCTTCCTCCAGCCGGTGGAGTCCAACGGCTTGCCGCTCGACACGCGTTTTCTCAAGCATTACGGCGACATGCTCGAACTGGAAAAGAGCTACACGCTATTCGGTCAGGAGGGCAAAGTGCGCCTGCTCGGATGGCGAAACTTTGCCCGTATGGGCCGCTTTGGCGATGCCATTGCGCTTGGCCAAGCCGCCGCAGGCCAGCCCGATTTGAGTCTGGTCCGGCGTGAGCACGCCAAGGTCGGCGTGGGTTTGTCGTTCGAGCAAAAGGTGGGCGAAAACGTAGGCCTCTTCACCCGATTGAATTGGTCGGACGATAAGACGGAGACCTATGCTTTTACCGAGGCGGGGCGCAACGTGTCGTTTGGTGGCCTGCTAAAGGGTACGTCATGGGGGCGTCCGGACGATGTGCTGGGAGCGGCCTTTTCGCTCAACATGCTGGGCCCGGATCATCGCGCCTATCTGGCCGCAGGCGGCAACGGCGCATTCCTGGGCGATGGCGCTTTGAATTACGGCCATGAACGCATACTCGAAGTGTTTTACAGCTTTCAACCAGTCAAGGGCATCATGCTCAGCCCTGATTTTCAGTTGATCCAGAACCCTGGCTACAACCGGGACCGCGGGCCCGCCAAGTTCTTCGGCGTACGCGTCCACGCCGAGTTCTAACCGTAGGAGGACCCATATGGACAGTCCGAGTCGACCTTACCCGACGTCTTCATCCCACTAGGCGAGTCCGCCGCACGGTTGTTCCCTGCTGCTGACTTGCCTCCCTGGCAAGGCAGCGGTGTCTGCATCGCTCCTTGATCGTTTCGATTCTGCCGCCGCGTGTGTGCAACGCGTGCGGCCATTGCTGCGTGCCACGCGGATGCGCACGCGGCGAGGAGTGTTTCATGCGCAAATTCAATGTTCCCGCCCGCCGTTTTTCGGCGATCGCACTGCCGTTCAGCTCGGTATTCGTGCAGCCGCGCGCTGCTGCACCGGAGCGCGCCGACGCCGTGCCCGTGACCTCCAACCGCCGGGCCGGTGACGGCGGTCAGCCGCTTTCCAACCATGGCTACGCCGCAGCGGCTGTGCGCCTGTCGCGCACGTACTGGTAATCCGACAACACCCCACCCAACGGAGGTCGACATGACCCAATTCGCTTCGGGCATCGACGCACCACCTCGTCATGCCGCGCTCGACGACGCCCATGTGGGCGACATTCGCGGCGCGCTCGGCACCATCGCGCATCACGATACGGGCGCCCGTCACAACTGGCGTGCGCGTCTGCGGACGCTGCTCGCCATCCTCGGGCCCGGGCTGATCGTGATGGTCGGCGACAACGACGCAGGCGCCTTCGGCACCTACACGCAAGCCGGGCAGAATTACGGCACCACGCTGCTGTGGACGCTGCTGTTGCTCATCCCCGTGCTGTACGTCAACCAGGAGATGGTGCTGCGCCTGGGCGCCGTCACGCGCGTTGGCCATGCGCGATTGATCTTCGCGCGCTTCGGCAGGTTCTGGGGCAGCTTCTCCGTCATCGACCTGTTCCTGGTGAACGCGCTGACGCTCGTGACGGAGTTCATCGGCATCAGCCTCGCGCTGGAATACCTCGGGATCCCGCGGCACTGGGGCGTGTGCGCCGCCGCAGCGCTGGTCATGCTGGCGGCATCCACCGGCGACTTCCGCCGCTTCGAGCGCTTTGCGCTGGTGCTCGTGGCCGGCAGTCTCACGCTGATCCCCGTGTTTTTGATGGTGCATCCGCCGATGGGGCAGGTGGCGCGCGACTTCTTCGTGCCGGCGCTGCCCGCAGGCGCGCCGCTGGCCGAGGTGATGCTGCTGATCATTGCCATCGTGGGGACGACGGTGGCGCCGTGGCAGTTGTTCTTCCAGCAAAGCTACGTGATCGACAAGCGCATCACGGCGCGCTTCATCCGCTACGAGCGTGCGGACCTTTGGCTCGGCATCGTCCTCGTGATTGCGGGCGCGGTGGCGATGATCGCCTTCAGCGCCCAGGCGTTTCACGGCACGCCGGAGTTCGGCAACTACACCGACGCGCTTGGCACGGCGCAGGGCCTTGAGCGCCACTCGGGCCGCTGGGCCGGTGTGCTGTTTGCGATTGCGCTGCTGGATGCCAGCATCATCGGCGCCTGTGCGGTGTCGCTGTCGACTGCGTATGCGATTGGCGATGTATTCGCTGTGCGGCATTCGCTGCATCGCAAGCCGACGGAGGCCAAAGGCTTCTACGCGGTCTACTTCGGCCTGACGTTGTTGGCCGCGGGGCTGGTGCTGACGCCCGGCGTGCCGCTCGGTCTGTTGACCAATGCGGTGCAATCGTTGGCCGGCGTGCTGCTGCCAAGTGCGACAGTGTTCCTGCTGCTGTTGTGCAATGACAAGGCGGTGCTCGGCCCGTGGACGAACGGCCGCGCGATGAACATTTTCACGGGCGGTGTAGTGGCTGTGCTTGTGATGTTGTCCGTCATCCTCACGGCCGCCGTGCTCTTCCCGGGCATCGGCGAATTCGAGATCGGCGCCATCCTGCTCGGCGGGTCGCTGATCGCGGTGGTGATGTCGCTGGTGCTATGGCGCATCGACCGGCGCACGCATCGGCCGCACCATCCGCAGCGTGTGAGCGTGCTGGATCGCGATCACTGGACGATGCCGCCGCTCGATCATCTGACGCCCGCCCGCTGGACACCGCTCAAACGCACCTGGATGTTTGTGCTGCGCGGTTATCTCGTGGTGGCGGCCGGGCTTGTGCTGGTGAGGATTGTCGGGCTGCTGGCCCAATGACGCTGTAAGGGAAAGTGGAAGCGGGCCACCTCGGTGACTCGTCTCCATCCCACGCTAGCGCGCACATTTGGGGGCAACGTCGGCTGCGCGCCACTGTGGCTGATTGTCGCAGTGCAACAACAGGCACTTTCGATTTGCTTACCCGCAAAGGCACGTAAACCCTAGCCCTACGGCTCGGGCGTCACTTGTCAATCGACGTCGCTTTCTATTTGCCTGAGCAGATAGCGCGATCCGAAGCGCCGTCTGGCGGTAAGATCGCGCCCGCATTCCACTTCCAACCGCGCTCCCCCAACGGGCGCATGACGTAGTGCCTGCTCCGACCTTTCACGCCCCCGATCTGTCGTCCGCCGCTTTGTGCGACGCGGCGGAGTTCGACCTCGCCCATGCCCGGCATGAGCGAAGTCCGCCTCGCCAACTGAGGGCGTTGGGTTCAGCTTCTCCCTGACCGGCGCCTGATGTGATCGAAGATCCGCTGCCGCACCTCAGCTGTACTCGGGGCGCCGGTAGTTCGGTCTTCCCTCATTTCCCGCGTTTATCCCCTTGTGGCCGCTGTCTGGGCTGCTGGGCTCCCGTGATGTCCGGAAGCATCGCCGGCGCAATTGTGCAAGACATGAAGAACACACTCGTTCCACATATGAAGCGGCTCCTCGCCGCAAGCCTCCCGCTCCTGCTGGCGGGCTGCAACCTGACGGTCCTGGACCCGAAGGGGATGATTGCGGCTGAAGAAAAGACGCTGATCCTGGTGGCGACCGGCCTGATGCTGCTGGTGGTCATTCCCGTGATCGTGCTGACGCTGGTGTTTGCGTGGAAGTACCGCGCGTCCAACACCAAGGCCCGCTACGAGCCGGACTGGTCGCACTCCAACGCCATCGAAGCCGTGGTGTGGCTGATCCCGTGCCTGATCATCATCGTGCTGGGCGTGATCACCTACAAGTCCACGCACGCGCTCGATCCGTACAAGCCGATCGAATCGGATGTGAAGCCCATCACGGTCGAGGCCGTCTCGCTCGATTGGAAGTGGCTGTTCATCTATCCGGAACTGAAGATCGCGACGGTCAACCAGCTCGCATTCCCGGCCAACACTCCGATCAACTTCAAGATCACGTCCGACACGGTGATGAACGCGTTCTTCATCCCGCAGCTCGGCAGCCAGGTGTACGCCATGGCCGGCATGCAGACCAAGCTGCACCTGATCGCCAACGAGACCGGCGTGTTTGACGGCATGTCGTCGAACTACAGCGGCTCGGGCTTCACGGGCATGAAGTTCAAGGCCACGGCCATGACGAACGAAGAGTTCGACGCCTGGGTCAAGCAGGTCCGCGCCTCGTCGCAGAACCTGACCAAGGAAGGCTACGCCGAGCTGTCCAAGCCGAGCGAGAAGGTGCCGCCGGCGGCGTATGCATCGGTCGACCCGTCGCTGTATCACAGCATCCTGCACAAATACATGGGTGACTCGGACAAGGTCCTGACGCTCGATGAGGCGCTCGAAGGCGCCAACTGCACGACGGCCACGGCTGAGGCGGCAACGCGTCCGCTGCCGGTGCAGTCCGCCCTGCCTGCGCCCAAGAGCGCGGCCAAGAATTCCTAGGAGTTGACGATGTTTGGCAAGTTGAGTCTGGAGGCCATTCCGCTGCACGAGCCCATCGTGGTCGTGACGGTGTCGGCCATTCTGCTGGGTGGCGCGGGCCTGTTCGGCCTGATCACCTATCTCAAGAAGTGGACCTACCTCTGGAATGAGTGGATCACCTCGGTCGATCACAAGAAGATCGGCGTGATGTACTGCATTCTGGCCATCGTGATGCTGCTGCGCGGCTTTGCCGACGCCATCATGATGCGCTCGCAACTGGCGGTTGCCTCGGGCGGCGGTGCCGGCTATCTGCCGCCTGAGCACTACGACCAGATCTTTACCGCGCACGGCGTGATCATGATTTTCTTCATGGCCATGCCGCTGATGACGGGCCTGATCAACCTGATCGTGCCGCTGCAGATTGGTGCGCGCGACGTGGCATTCCCGTTCCTGAACACGCTGTCGTTCTGGCTGGCGGCTGCAGGTGTGGTGCTGATCAACGTGTCGCTGGGCGTGGGCGAATTCGCTCGCACCGGCTGGCTGGCGTACCCGCCGCTGTCGGAGCTGGCCTACAGCCCGGGCGTGGGGGTCGATTACTACATCTGGGCTTTGCAGATATCGGGCCTCGGGACATTGCTGACCGGCGTGAACTTCGTCGCGACCATCTTCAAGATGCGCGCGCCGGGCATGACGCTGATGCGCATGCCGATCTTCACCTGGACTGCCCTGTGCGCCAACATCCTGATCGTGGCTGCGTTCCCGGTGCTGACCGTGGCGCTGGCGCTGCTGGGTGCTGATCGCTACCTGGACATGCACTTCTTCACGAACGATGGCGGTGGTAACGCCATGCTGTACGTGAACCTGATCTGGATCTGGGGCCACCCCGAGGTGTACATCCTGATCCTGCCGGCGTTCGGCATGTTCTCGGAAATCGTCTCGACGTTCTCGCGCAAGAAGCTGTTCGGCTACACGTCGATGGTGTGGGCGACCGCCGGTATTACCGTGCTGTCGTTCCTGGTGTGGCTGCACCACTTCTTCACCATGGGCTCGGGTGCGAACGTCAACGCGTTCTTCGGTATCGCGACGATGATCATCTCGATCCCGACGGGCGTGAAGATCTTCAACTGGCTGTTCACGATGTACCGCGGCCGCGTCGAGCTGAACTCGATGATGCTGTGGACGATCGGCTTCATGATCACCTTCGTGATCGGCGGGATGACCGGCGTGCTGCTGGCTGTGCCGGGCGCCGACTTCCTGCTGCACAACAGCCTGTTCCTGATCGCTCACTTCCACAACACCATCATCGGTGGCGTGGTGTTCGGTTACCTGGCTGGTATCACCTACTGGTTCCCGAAGGCCTTCGGCTTCAAGCTGGACGAGAAGTGGGGCAAGCGCGCCTTCTGGTGCTGGTTCGTGGGCTTCTACACCGCCTTCATGCCACTGTACGTGCTCGGCTTCATGGGCATGACGCGTCGTCTGAACCATACCGACAACCCGGCATGGCAGCCGTGGCTGATCGTCGCCGTGATCGGCGCCGCGATCATCGCCTGCGGTATCGCTTCGCAGCTCATCCAGATCTTCGTGAGCATCCGGAACCGTCATGCGCTGGCCGATCTGACTGGTGATCCGTGGGGCGGCCGTACGCTGGAGTGGGCGACGTCTTCGCCGCCGGCGCACTACAACTTCGCCCGCGTGCCGGTCATCCGTGACATCGACGCCTTTGCCGACATGAAGGCGCGCGGCGAGGTGCTGACGCAGGTTGCACCGAGCTACGAGAAGATCCACATGCCGAAGAACACCGGCGCCGGCTTCTTCATCGGCATGTTCTCGATCGTGATGGGCTTCGCGCTGATCTGGCACATCTGGTGGATGGCCGTGCTCGGCCTGGTCGGCATGATCGGCAGCTTCATCCTCCGCAGCAACAACGACGACATCGATTACTACGTGCCCGCTCACGAGGTTCACGAGACCGAGTCGGCCTACTTCCAACGTATCGGTTCGCAGGCTTAAACCATGGCTTCCAATGTTCTAGACGGTCACGCCGCGCACGGTCACGCGCACGGCCACGACCACGACCACGCGCATGACCATGCGCACCACCACGATGCCGCAGACACCAAGGTCTTCGGCTTCTGGGTGTACCTGATGAGCGACTTGATCATCTTCGCGTCGCTGTTTGCCACGTTCTGCGTCCTGCGCGGTGCGACGGCCGGCGGCCCGACGGGCAAGGAGCTTTTTGATCTGTCGTACGTGGCGATCGAAACCGGCATTCTGCTGGTGTCGTCCATCACCTACGGCATGGTGATGATCAGCCTGCAGAACGGCCGCAAAGATCAAGTGATGCTGTGGCTCGGCATCACCCTGCTGCTGGGCGCCGCGTTCGTCGGCATGGAAATCAACGAATTCCATCACCTGATCGCAGAAGGTGCGGGCCCGAGCCGCAGCGCATTCCTGTCGTCGTTCTTCCTGCTGGTCGGCACGCATGGCCTGCACGTGGCGAGCGGCATGCTGTGGATCATCGTCCTGATGTGGCAGATCAGCCGCAAAGGCCTGACCCCGACGCAATCGACCCGCCTGTCGTGCCTGAGCCTGTTCTGGCACTTCTTGGACGTGGTGTGGATCGGCGTATTTACCGTCGTGTATCTGCTGGGAGCGATGTAAATGGAACAGACCAACGCAACGACCGCCATCGCCCACGACGATGTGCACGGTCATTCGGCTGGCGGCGCCGGTCATGCCACCGTCAAGGGCTACCTGATCGGCTTCGTGCTGGCGGTGATCCTCACGGCCATCCCGTTCAAGATGGTGATGGACGGCGGCTACTCGCACCAGACGGTGCTGGTGACGGTGATGGCCCTGGCGGTTGTCCAGATCGTCGTGCACCTGATCTATTTCCTGCACCTGGACGGCTCGTCCGCCCAGCGCTGGAACGTGATGGCTTTCCTGTTCACGCTGCTGATCCTGGCGATTGTCGTTGTCGGCTCGCTGTGGGTCATGCATAACATGAACGCCAACATGATGACGATGTAACGAGGCCCAGCCTCCGCAGCATCGGAAGGGCGCCCCATGCGGGCGCCTTTTTTATTGCGCGAAGCGGATGGTGTGCGCAGCGCAATGCGCGGCGGCAAAGGCCAGCAATTGCGCGCCTTCCTCCTCCAATGCCCTCATGTCCGGTTTGGCCGGCTTGGCAAAAGGTGACAGCGTGAGCGTGGCTTGCTCGCGCGCCATCTCCAGCTTCCAGGTGCCGGCGACAAAGCCGTCAATCAGCAGCGTCGGCGGCAGGATGCCGTTCTTCGTGTAGATCGCCTTGCGATGGCTATCGTCGAGAATGCGGGCACGGTCTGCATGTGCCAGCAGCGCGCAGTCGAGTTCCGGGAGAAAACGTACCGGCGCTGGCGTGTCGGCATCGGGCCGCGGGGCGCGCGGCAGGTCGAACAGCTCGACGCCGTGCTCGTCGACGAAGGTCTTCAGTTGGGGGCGTAATGTCTCGAACGCCGCCGACAACCGGGTGAGCCCCGACCACGCCTGCATATCGGCCACCGAGGCCGGGCCGTAGCCGGCGAGGTAGCGCAGCACCAAGGCCTCGGCCGTGGCGGCGGGTTCGACGGCCTCGCCCAGCCAGCCGGCGGCGGTGGTCAGCGTCGCTTGCCCAGAGCCACGCCACAGGCCGCGTGGCGGTACCTGCACGAGCGGTTCCAGCAACGGGATGGCACGCGCGAGCGCGGTCGCATCATGCCTGGGCCACAGCGGTTGCAGGCGTTCACCTAACTGCACGGCGGTCAGCGGGCCATCCGCCAACGCGGCCCGGCCCGCCGCGCGCAATGCTGCGGGGTCGATATCGGCGATGCTCTTGCCCGCGTTGCTGAAGGCCATGCGCTGCATCTGCGGCTCCAGCAGCGGGCGCAGCGCCTGGCAGTCGCGTGCGCTGGCCAGATGCAGCGTGCAGCGGATCATCGTGCCGCGCACGGCTTGGCGGCTGGTCAACAGCTTGTCGAGCGCCTCGGTGCGAAACCCCTCGAGCCGTGACCACAAACCGTAGTGCGGCGCCTGGGGAATTTGCGATTGCATCGCCACCAGCCGCTCGATCGCCGCCAACGGTGTCATGCGACGGCGACGCAGAAGCAACTGGCGGTCGAGTAGCGCGCGGTTCAGCGCGCGGCGGGTCAGCAACGGGGCGAGGGGCGATGAGCGAGGCATGCCGTTATCTTGAGCCGGATCGCGCCGATTGTGCCGCAAACGCCGCGCCGCCTATCCGCGATTCGCGCCCGGTGCGGGCTGTCCCTTTGCTACACTCCGCGGGTTCCCAATTTCATGCGTTTCCCCCCGCTTCTACGCCATGTCACAGTACGTTTTCACCATGAACCGCGTGGGCAAGATCGTTCCGCCCAAGCGCCAGATCCTCAAGGACATCTCGCTGTCGTTTTTCCCGGGCGCCAAGATCGGTGTGCTCGGCCTGAACGGCTCGGGCAAGTCGACCGTGCTGAAGATCATGGCCGGCCTCGACAAGGACATTGAAGGCGAAGCCACGCCGATGCCCAACCTGAACATCGGTTACCTGCCGCAGGAGCCGCAGCTCGATCCCGCCAAGACCGTGCGTGAAGAGGTCGAGAGCGGCCTGGGCGAAGTGATGGATGCGCAAAAGCAGCTCGAAGCCATCTATGCGGCATACGCCGAGGAAGGTGCCGACTTCGACAAGCTCGCCGAAGAACAGGCGCGCCTGGAAGCCATCATCGCCGCCGGCTCCGGTGACAACGTCGAACTGCAGCTGGAAATTGCCGCCGACGCACTGCGCCTGCCGCCGTGGGACGCCAAGATCGAGCACCTCTCGGGCGGTGAAAAGCGCCGCGTTGCGCTGTGCAAGCTGCTGCTCTCTCGCCCCGACATGCTGCTGCTGGACGAGCCGACCAACCACCTCGATGCGGAATCGGTGGACTGGCTCGAACAGTTCCTTACGCGCTTCCCGGGCACCGTGGTGGCCGTGACCCACGACCGTTACTTCCTCGACAACGCCGCGGAGTGGATTCTCGAACTCGACCGCGGCCATGGCATCCCCTGGAAGGGCAATTACAGCTCCTGGCTCGATCAGAAAGAGACGCGCCTGAAGCAGGAAGAGTCGAGCGAATCGGCGCGCCAGAAGGCGCTGAAGAAAGAACTGGAATGGGTGCGCCAGAACCCGAAGGGCCGCCAGGCCAAGTCCAAGGCGCGTCTGGCCCGCTTTGACGAGCTGAACAGCCAGGAATATCAAAAGCGCAACGAAACGCAGGAAATCTTCATCCCGGCCGGCGAGCGTCTGGGCAATGAAGTGATCGAGTTTCAGAACGTCAGCAAGAGCTATGGCGACCGCTTGCTGATCGACAACCTGAGCTTCACGATTCCGCCGGGCGCGATCGTCGGCATCATTGGCCCGAACGGCGCCGGCAAGTCGACGCTGTTCCGCATGATCACGGGCAAGGAGCAGCCGGATTCGGGCACCATCAAGATCGGCCCGACGGTCAAGCTGGCATACGTTGACCAAAGCCGCGATGCGCTTTCCGCAGACAAGACCGTCTTCGAAGAGATCTCGAACGGCTCGGACATCCTCACGGTGGGCCGCTATGAAACGCCGTCGCGGGCCTACATCGGCCGCTTCAACTTCAAGGGTGGCGATCAGCAGAAGCACGTCGGCACGCTGTCGGGCGGTGAGCGCGGGCGCCTGCATCTGGCCAAGACGCTCATCTCGGGCGGCAACGTGCTGCTGCTCGATGAGCCGTCGAACGACCTCGACGTCGAAACGCTGCGTGCGCTGGAAGATGCGCTGCTCGAGTTTGCCGGCTGCGTGATGGTGATCTCGCACGATCGCTGGTTCCTCGACCGCATCGCCACGCACATCATCGCGTTCGAAGGCGATTCGCACGTCGAATTCTTCCCGGGCAACTACCAGGAATACGAAGCCGACAAGAAGAAGCGTCTGGGCGAAGAAGGCGCCAAGCCCAAGCGCATCCGCTACAAGCCCGTTACGCGTTAAGCAGGCGCATCGGGCACAGGCGCGTCGAGGTTGGTGTCAAACTCGACGCGCTTGTGCGAGCCGTCATAGAACGGCTTGTTCAACGCGTGCCCGCAGCGGCACAGCCATGCCCTGGCCTTCTTTTACGGCCAACTCGCGCCCGCTCTGGGTGGCGATCCGGAAGCTTCCCTTGAGGTGATACGGCCCGTCGTTGCGGACCGTGACGACAACGTCCTCGGCCCCGATGCGTCCTCAGAAGAGGATGCCCTGCATGCGATACGCGAAGTGGGCGGGTTTGGCGTCGCGCATCAAGGCCATGAACTGATCCATGTCCATATGCACCACGTTTTCGTGGTCGCCGGCTTCGAAGTAGACGTCGCCGTGGGCCATCAGGCTGCTGTCGATGTAGGTCGGCATGCCGTACGCCATGCCCACGGGCGGCACGGCGCCGGCATCGCAGTCCCGGAAGACTTCGCGCAACTCCGACTCATCGGCCAGCGTGAGATCCAGGCGGCCCGATTCCTTTTGCAACTCCGCCAGATGCAGGTGATATGTCGATGGCAACACGGCCGCGACATAGCCGAGCTTGTCTTCGAGCAACAGCGTCTTGGCGAGACGGTCGCCGGGGACGTGCGCTGCCCGGGCCGTTTCGGTGCTGGTATGGGTATGCGGATGACGAATCACCTCGTAGAGGCAACCTTTGCTGCGCAGGCAGCCGTCGAGTGTGCTGGAGATCGACATGGCGTCCTCCCATGTGCTGTGCGGCCGGCAGCGGGATTGCAAGGGCCGCAACGTCAGCATAGGTCGCTTTGCAGATTGCGCAGGCATTCGAGCGCGCAAAAGCAACGGGCCGCTCAGTGAGCGGCCCGTGTGCCAATCAGCATCTAATCGCGCCAGGCGTTAGCGGTCCCAGCCGCGGTGCCAGCCGTGATCGTGGCGCCATTCGCGCTCACGCCACTCATGACGGCGCCATTCACGCTCACGCCAGTCGTCACGGTCGCGGTAATAGCCACCATAAACAACCGGGGCAGGTGCATAGACCGGGGCCGGGCGATACACCACCGGCGGCGGTGCATAAACCGGTGCCGGGGCCACATACACTGGCGCGGCAGGTACGCCGATCGCCACGCCGACGTCCACATGCGCCAGCGCCGCCGTCGAGGCGCACAGCGCGGCGCCACCCAAAACGAATGCGAGCAGTGTGCGTTTCATGATGCTTCTCCTTACGGTTGCGAGGCCGGGGCTGCGGTGCCGTCGACTTCGTGTATCAAGTTCGTGATGCCATTCTATGAACCGCTGGGCGCTTCAGGTGATACGCAAATCCTACGGATGTAACGGGAAGTAAAACGCCCCACCGGCAAGACGCTGGTGGGGCGCGGTATTTCCGTCAGGCGGCGTTGTTCAGCTTTCTGCAGCCGCCCACGCCGCACGCTGTTCCGGGGACGACCACACCGCCAGGTGCAGCGCCGACAGCGAGAACGGATCCGACAGCAACACCAGCTTCTGCTTGCCCGTGAGCTTGTCCGGGCCGACTTCCAGCACATGACGCACATGGGCTTCGCGCACTGCCACGAGGCGCTTATCTTGGGGAAAGCGCGTCGTACCAATGGCGCACATCAGCGCGTTGGTGACGGGATCGACGACGGCTTGGCGGAAGTCCGGCATCGGCGGGGCATTGCGCAGATGCTTGCGCGTAGCGCGCAGTTCGCGCGGCGGGCGTACTTCCTCGGGGATCATGAACAGGCGCAGCCGCCGCATGCGGCGGCCCAGGCTCACGCGGCTGGAGAACACCGACAGCGGGATCGACACGATCAGCGCCCCCACAACCGGCGACAGCCACCACAGGAAGCTCGGGTTCAGCCAATACACGATCGCAGCCCAGACGATGCCGATGACGGTGTGCAGGCCGTGGCGTCGGACGGCGTCGCCCCAGTGCGTCTGTGCGTCTTCGCGCGGGGGCGATTTCCAGTGCACCTTCCAGCCGAGGAACGCCGCCGTCACAAAGCGCGTGTGGAACAGCATGCGTACCGGCGCGGCCAGCACCGAGAATGCCGCTTCAATGGCCATCGACAACGCCAGGTGGACCGCCCCGCCAAAGCGCTTCGGCCCCTGAGCCCACAGCACAAGCACGCTGAGGATCTTCGGCAGGAACAGCACGGTGGCCGTGGCGGAAAACAGCGCGGCGGCCTTTTCCGGATGCCACTCCGGCCAGATCGGGAAGAGCTGGCGGGGCTGCGTGAAGTATTCCGGGGCGATCAGTGTGTGCTTGGCCAGCAGGGCCGTCGACAAGAGCAGGAACAGGAACCACAGCGGCGCCGAGAGATATGCCATCACCCCGGTGATGAAGACCGCGCGGTGCACACGGTGGAAGCCCGGCGCGCCGAACAGGCGGAAGTTCATCAGGTTGCCGTGGCACCAGCGGCGGTCGCGGCCCAGCTCGTCGAGCAAGTTGGGCGGCATCTCTTCGTAGCTGCCGTCGAGGTCGTAGGCGATCCACACGGCCCAGCCGGCGCGGCGCATCAGCGCGGCTTCGACAAAATCGTGCGACATGATCTCGCCGGAAAGCGAGCCCTTGCCGGGAATCGGCGCCAGCGCGCAGTGCTTGATGAACGGGTCCAGCCGGATGATGGCGTTGTGGCCCCAGTAGTGCGATTCGCCGAGCTGCCAGTAGTGCAGGCCGGCGGTGAACAGCGGCCCGTACACACGCGTGGCGAACTGCTGGATACGCGCATACAGCGTGTCGCGGCCGGCCGCGCGCGGGGCGGTCTGGATGATGCCCGCGCTGGGCGCACCTTCCATCAACTGCACGAGGCGCGTCAGGCAATCGCCGCTCATCACGCTGTCGGCGTCGAGCACGATCATGTAGCGGTACCGGCCACCCCAGCGTCGGCAGAAATCGTCGATGTTGCCGCTCTTGCGCTTCACGCGGTGGCGGCGCCAGCGGTAGAAGATGCGGCCGAAACCGTCGAGCGCGCGGCAGATGTGCAGCCAGGCGTCGGCTTCGGCCGTGCGGATGTCCGGATCGCCGGAGTCCGACAGCACGAAGAAGTCGAAGTGCTCCAGATGCCCCGTGCGCTGCAACGATTCGTAGGTCGCGCGCAGCCCCGCGAAGACGCGCTGCACATCTTCGTTGCAGATCGGCATGACGATGGCCGTGCGCGCATCGTCCGGAATCGTGGCGTCGGGCGTGGCGCGGCGTGAGATGACGAAGCGGTCGCCGTGGAAGGCCAGCAGCAGGAAGCCCGTAATGGCCGTCCAGAAGCCCGCCGACACCCAGCAGAACAGCACCGCAAACAGCACGATGATGATGGCTTCGAGCCAGTCTGCGCCGTGGTACGGCAGCACCGTGCTCATTGCCCAGGTGGCGGCGACGGTCTGCGCGATCATCAGCGCCAGCAGCGTCAGCCGGCGGCGTGCGCCGACGAAGCGCCAGATGCCTTTCGGGTCCGGCGAGTCGGGCGCTTCATACGGCACCGGCTTCTTGCCGCCGTGCATCCAGCGGTCGACGGCGTTGCGTGCGCGCCAGATCGGGCCGAGTACCCACGGCCACGGCACCATCGAGCGGCGCGCGGGGGTCGGGCCGGTATCCAGGTGGATGCGGCCCTGGCTGTCGTGCTCAACGGGTGGAGCAGGTTGGGCGGAGGGCTCGGTCGATGCGGCATCGGCGCGCGTGGCGCCATAGGCGGCATCCAGGCGCGAGCCTACGGAGGCGTAGGCCGGTGCGTCGGCGTCGAGCGAGGTCGTCTGGGCCGGATCGAGCCGGGCCAGCGCGCGATGCAGCTTGGCAAGCGCCGCTGCATCGTCGTCATCGGTTGCGATGCCGGCGTTGCGCAGCAGCGCGGCACGCGCGTCGGCAGCCAGCGGCAGCGCCTCAAGGTAATGGTCGGCCACAGACTGCGCTGTGGCAGGGCTGGTGGAGGGGGCAGTGCCGGCAGCACCGCCAGTCTGGGCTGTCGTCACGTTCAGCCCGGAGGTAACAGGTAGCTCCACGTCTCGGAGAGTCCGGTGCCGCCGCTGCGCAGGTAGCCGCGCAGTTCAACGGGTTTATCGTCGTCGACCCGCTTGAGGCGCACGGTCACGCGCCAGCCGCCGGTCGCGGTGTTGGGTTGGCCGAAGATCGACTCGATCTTACCGTTGGCATCTGCCGAAAAAACCGGCTCAACCGGAGCGTTCGGCGCGAGCTTGGCCAGCGCCGGGCCTTCAAAGTCGACCACGAAGGCGATCGTATCGTCGGGCTTGCGCTCGTCGGGGCGCTTGGTCGTCCAGCCGTGCGAGCGGCGCGTCTGCGCGACCCATGCCAGCGCCGGCTTCTTGTCGGCGTCCTTCTGCCACAGCAGGCGGTATTCCAGATTGAACGGCTGCTGCGGCTTGGGCGGGTTCTCGGGCACCCAGTAGGCGACCACGTTGTCGTTGGTCTCGTCGGGCGTCGGAATTTGCACAAGCTCCACGCGGCCGGCGCCCCATTTGCCGACGGGCTCGACCCACGCGCTCGGGCGCAGCTCGTAGCGGTCGCCGATTTCCTGGTAGCTGGAGAACGCGCGGTCACGCTGCATCAGGCCGAAGCCGCCGGGGTTGGTCGTCCCGAACGAGCTGACCAGCAGGCGCTTGGGGTTCGTCAGCGGACGCCAGATCCATTCGCCCGTGCCGGAAAGCACCGACAGGCCGTCGGAGTCGTGCACCTCGGGGCGGAAATCCAGCGCAGGCGCCGGTTGGTTCTCGCCAAAGAAGAACATGCTGGTGAGCGGCGCGATGGCCAGCTTGCTCACGTTCTCGCGCATGTACAGCTGCGCCTTGACTTCGACTGCCGTGTCGCTGCCCGGCTTGATGACGAAGCGGTAGGCGCCCGTCGCGCGGCGCGAATTGAGCAGCGCGTAGATCGTCAAGTCCTTGGCGTTGGCGGCGGGGCGTTCGATCCAGAAATCGGTGAAGCGGGGGAATTCCTCGCCCGAATTGAGCGCGGTGTCGATGGCCAGCCCGCGCGCGGAGAGGCCGTAGACCTGCCCCTTGCCGATGCCGCGGAAGTAGGACGCGCCCAGGAACACGATGACCTCGTCCTTGTACTTGGGCGTGTTCATCGGATAGTGCACGCGGAAACCGGCAAAGCCGAGCTTCTGCAACTGCTTCGGGTCGAGCTTGACCGGGCCGTAGTCGAACAGGCGGGGGTCGAAACGGATTTCGCGCACACCGGCGGGCGACACCTCGTTGATCTTCACGGGCTGGTCGTAGTACGAACCCTCGTGGAAGAAGCCGAGTTCGAACGGCAGCTTGTCGCGGCGCCAGTACGCCTGGTCGGACTTGAAGCGGATTTCGCGGTACTGGTCGTAGCGCAGCTCGCGCAATTCGCGCGGCAGCGTGTCGGCGGGCGCCTGATACGGCTTTGCGGCCAGTTGCTTGGCGCGCGCGGCCACATCGTTGAAGCCAAAGGCCAGCGCGGCATGCGCCGAAGCCAACGCCAACAGGCCGACGGCCAGTCGCGCACAGCCGGCTAGCGAACGGGTGCGTGCCGCACGAGCGGCCCCCGGCGTGCGGGAGGAAACAGCGGAGGGAATGTTCAAAATGAGATCGCGTCTATGCGGCGGGCCGAGGAACGTGACGCTTCGGTCCTGCCGGTCATTCGTCTGTGCCGCCGAGATTTTACCCGCCGGACCTTTACGAGATCAAAACCGGCAACATTTTGATAATGTTTCCGGCCCGCATCCGGCAGGTATCCGTGTCAAATGGCGTGTAACCAGGCGGTTTCGAGCGCCTCAGCCATTCGGTTGAGGGGAACGCAGGCCGCCTGCCGGCAGTCAGACCCGCTTTCCCGTGCGCCGGGATCCCCGCGTGGCACACTTCCGGCTCTTTTCTCAATGCTCACTGGAGTTCGCATGACCTGCTGGACGCGACGCGCCACTGCAACTGCTGCGCTTGCCATCTCGACCGCGTTGCTCGCGCCCGTGGCGTTTGCCGCACCCGCAGCCAAGGCGGCCCCCAAGGCCGCAGCACCCGCCAAGGCGGTGCGCGACCCTGGCGGCGTGGCGGTGCTGCTCGATGCCTTTCCGCTCGGCAAGCCGCTGCGCAAGCTGCCGTCATGCGAAGACGTACGCGCCAATGGCGGCAAGGACGTCGCCGAATACTGCTCCGACGCTCTGGAATCGCATGGCCGCACCCGATCGCTCGGGATACCGCAGGCATGGCGCCCGGAGCTGATGGATGGCCCGCAGGCCGTGGTGCTGATCGACCAGGACGGCAACATCGCCGGCATGTTCGTGCCCACGCGCGGCGTGGAGACCGAGCAGCGCGTCTTCCAGGCCCTGTCCGACCGATACGGCAAGCCCGCGCAGGAAGGCAAGGCGCCGCTCAAGCTGAAGTCCGGCAAGACGGTCGATTCGCTGCGCGCGCGCTGGGCGGCCCATCAGACGGTCATCACGATGTATGCGATTCCGGAAGAGCCGCAGAACGGCACCGTGGAATTCCTCTGGGCGCCGCGCGCGGGGGCCGTCATGGACCAAATGCGTGCCGAAGTCGATCCGAACGCATCCAAACCGGCTGCGACATCCGGTGTGTCGGCTTCGGCTCCCGCCGCGGCAGCGCAGCCACCCGCCGGCAAACCAACGCCTAAGCAGTGAACTTACGGACACGCGTTCGTAGTGTTCGGTTACACGGCTTACACCCGCATGACGCCGGCGTCGCCCGCACCGGCTTATAACGTCCACATGGCCTCACTCGCGGGGCCGAAGGACGCTAATCATGAAAATCGTGGCTCTGGCCTTGTTGGCCGCGACGCTTGGGGGTTGTGCCGTGTATCCGGCACCAGTGGCTGTGGCGCCTGCGCCGGTCTATGCGGCACCGGCTTATCCCGCCTACTACGGCGGCTATTGGGGTGGACCGTCGGTGTACTTCAATTACCACCACCGTTGATTGGCGGTCGGCTGATCGGCGCTTAGTCCGCTGAACGCAAGCCCGGCCAGCCGGGCGCCAACGTCTGCGGCAGGCCCAGCAGGTCCAATACGCGCCCGATGGTGTGGTCGACCAGGTCGTCGATCGTCTTGGGGCGCTGGTAAAAGCCCGGCACGGGCGGGAACACGATTCCGCCCATCTCCGTGACCGCCGTCATGTTGCGCAGATGCGCCAGATTCAACGGCGTTTCGCGCACCATCAGGATGAGGCGGCGGCGCTCCTTGAGCGTGACATCGGCCGCGCGGGCAATGAGGTTGTCCGACAGGCCGTGCGCGACGGCCGCCAGCGTCTTCATCGAGCAAGGTGCCACCACCATCGCTTCGGCAGCAAAGGAACCGCTTGCGATGGTGGCGCCGATATCGCGCACGTTATGCACGACGTGCGCCAGCGCTTCCACTTCTTCGCGCGCCATGTGCAGCTCGTGCTGCACGTTCATCAGCCCTGCGGGCGACATCAGCAGGTGCGATTCCACGCCCGCTGATTCACGCAGGCCCTGCAGAACCTGCAGCAGCCGCACCCCGTAAATCGCGCCCGAAGCGCCCGTGATCGCCACGATGATGCGGCGCACGGGTGGCGTTTGGGCGGTGGCGTTCGGGGTCTGGGTCACGCTGAAACGAGAACGCAGCTCAGGCAGCCAGCAGCGGTTGCAGTTCGCCGCTCTGGTACATCTCCATCATGATGTCCGAGCCGCCGATGAACTCGCCCTTGATATACAGCTGCGGAATGGTCGGCCAGTTGGCGTAGTCCTTGATGCCCTGGCGGATTTCGTCGTCTTCCAGCACGTTGACGGTGTGCGGACGGTCCACGCCGCAGGCCTTCAGGATCTGGATGGCGCGGCCCGAAAAGCCGCACATCGGGAATTGCGCGGTGCCCTTCATGAAGAGGACGACGGGGTGGCCTTTGACGATCTGGTCGATCTTTTCGTGCGTGGTGCTCATGGGGAGACTCGATTGGGTGAGGGGCGGCAGCTGGGTTGCGGAGCTGCCATCCACATTGGAAAACCCGTCTATTTTAGCGAGGAACGCGCCCCGGCGTTTTGCCCCAGCCATTGCCCGCCGCTGCAGCGGTCGTGGCCGGCCAGATCCTGTGCGGTAAAGACGTTGGCGAAGCCGGCGCCGTTCAGTAGCGCACGCACCGGCTCGCCCTGGTCGTAGCCGTGCTCGAGCAGCAGCCAGCCCTCGGCGTTCAGCCGCGCAGGCGCTCCGGCGACGATGCTGCGCAGGTGGCGCAGGCCGTCATCGTGGTCGGTGAGGGCGCTGGCGGGTTCGAAACGCAGGTCGCCCTGATCGAGATGCGCGTCAGTGGCAGCGATATACGGCGGATTGCTGGCGATCAGGTCGAAGGCGGGAGGCGCATCGGCATCGGCCAGCGCGCCATACCAGTCACCCAGCGCAGTCCGGACGTTGCTGGCGCCGAGCGCCTTGGCGTTGTCGATCGCCACGGCCAGTGCATCGGCGGAGGCATCGGTGGCCCATACGCGCGCGTCGCACCGCGCCAGCGCAATCGTGATGGCGATGATGCCGCTGCCCGTGCCCATGTCCAGCACCGCCGGCGCATCGCGTTCTTCCAGGCGGTCCAGCGCTTGTTCGACCAGCAATTCGGTGTCGGGGCGGGGGATCAGCACGGCGGGCGTCACCTTGAAGGCGCGCCCAAAGAATTCACGTTCACCCAGCAGATACGCCATCGGCTCGCCGGCCAGGCGCCGCGCCGCAAGTTCGCTGATGCGCGCACGCGCGGCCACGTCGATGGCGCAGGTGTCTTGCGTGATGAGTTGCACGCGCGACAGGCCCGTCACGTGCGAGACCAGCATGCGTGCTTCCAGTGCGGGCAGGCCGGCACGGGCCAGCGCTGTCAGCGCATCGGCCACGCGAGCAAGGGTTTCGGGCGGAATGACGGGGGAAGACGACACGGCAACAGACCAGCAGCGAAGATCGGGCGCACAAAATAACACGGGCCCGGCCGATGTGGCGCGGGCCCGCGAGCGGGTCGGTGACGTGGAGCCGTGCTTACTGCTTGGTCGCGTCCTTGACCTTGTTGGCGGCTTCCTTGGTGGCGTCAGCCGTCTTGTCTGCCGCAACCTTCGCCGCGTCGGCCGTCTTGTCGGCCGCGGTCTTGGCGGCCTCCTTGGCCTGCGCCAGCGCGCCCGAAGCGGAGACCTGCGCGTCAGAAGCCGCTTGCGACAGTTCCACCTTGGCGGCGTCCGCGGCCTTGGTCACGGCGGTGCCGGCGTTGTCGAGCGCCTGTTTGGCGGCGTCCTTCGATTGTTCCATCGCGCTCTTGGCGGCCTGGTCGGTGGCGTCGTCTTTCTTGCCGCAGGCGGCCAGGCCGAGTGCGAGGGTGGTAGCGACGGTAATGGCCAGCAGTTGGGTACGCATTGCGATTCTCCTAATCGTGATGTTGCCGCGCTTGTTGGTGAGTGCGCCGGATGCGACCGGCGATGCACTCGGCGTGATCGAGATCGATTATAGGAACGCGAGGCCGGCCTGCCATCGCGCAAAGCTGTATCAAACGCAAGTGAATGTTACGGAGAGGGCGCTTTTTAACGATTGGGCGCTCAGGCGTCTTCACCCAGGGCCGCAAGCTGCTCGGCTTGGTGCTCCGCCGCCAAGGCCCCGACGAGTTCATCGATGTCGCCGTCCATGATCGCGTCGATCTTGTACAGCGTCAGGTTGATGCGGTGATCGGTCACGCGGCCTTGCGGGAAGTTGTACGTGCGGATGCGATCGGAGCGGTCGCCCGAGCCGATCAGGCTCTTGCGCGCGCTGGCCTCCTTGGCTTGCGCCTCGCGCTCCTGGCGATCCTTCAGGCGCGCGGCCAGGACTTGCATGGCGCGGTCCTTGTTGCGGTGCTGGCTGCGGTCGTCCTGGCACTCCACCACCAGGCCGGTCGGCAGGTGCGTGATGCGCACGGCCGAATCCGTCTTGTTGATGTGCTGGCCGCCCGCGCCCGACGCGCGGAACGTATCGATGCGCAGATCGGCCGGATTGATCTGGATGTCGGCCAGCGCGTCGGCCTCCGGCATGATCGCCACGGTGCAGGCCGACGTGTGGATGCGTCCCTGCGCCTCCGTGGCCGGCACGCGCTGCACGCGGTGGCCGCCCGATTCGAACTTCAGGCGCGAGTACGCACCTTCGCCTACCAGCCGCGCAATCACTTCCTTGTAGCCGCCCAGGTCCGACGGCGATTCGCTCACGATCTCCACCTGCCAGCGCTGCCGTTCGGCGTAACGCGTGTACATGCGCAGGAGGTCGCCGGCAAAGAGCGCGGATTCGTCGCCGCCTGTGCCGGCACGGATTTCCACGAAGATGTTGCGATGGTCGTTCGGGTCTTTGGGCAGCAGCAGGCGTTGCAGCTCCCCTTCGAGCGATTCCATCCGCTCGCGCGCCGCGCGGAGTTCCTCCTCCGCAAACGCCTTCATGTCCGGATCGGCCGCCAGCTCCTGCGCGGTGGCGATGTCTTCCTCGGCCTGCTTCCACGCGGCAAATTGCGCGACCACGGGCTCCAGCTCGGCGTGTTCGCGCGTGAGCTTGCGGTATTGGTCGAGGTTCGCGGTGGCGTCTTCACGCGCAAGCAGCGCGTTGATTTCGACGATGCGCTCGGCCAGTTGGTCGAGCTTGGACAGCATGCTGGGCTTCATTCGGGCAGTCGCGGAGGGAAACGCTGGAAGCGAAGGCGGCGCATGATACCGCGCCAGACGTTGCGCGCCCGTCGTGAAAACATGCGGCGCGCGTGCGATGCGCTGGCCGCTAGCGCTCGGAGTGGCTGGACTGGCGGAACAGCGCCGGCAGCAGGTCGATGAGTTGTTCGCGGCCTTCGCCCTGCGCGTGGTTGAGCGCATGCGTGGGGCCGTGGAGGAATTTCTTGGTCAGCGCCTGCGACAGCGCTTCGAGCACCTGCGCCGGATCGTCGCCACGCGCGAGCATGCGCTGAGCGCGTTCCAGTTCACCCTGGCGCAGCGTTTCAGCCTGCGCGTGCAGATCGCGGATGATGGGCACCACGCTGCGCGCATCGAGCCAGTGCATGAAGTTCAGCACGCGCGTTTCGATAATGGCCTCGGCCTGGGCCACGGCAGCCTGCCGCAGCGCGTTGCCTTCGCGCACGATGGCGCCCAGGTCGTCCACGGTGTAGAGGAACACGTCGGACAGGCGTGCGACTTCAGGTTCGATGTCGCGCGGCACGGCCAGGTCGACCATGAACATCGGGCGGTGGCGGCGCTGCTTGATGGCACGCTCCACGGCGCCCAGGCCGATGATGGGCAGCGTGCTGGCGGTGCACGAGACGACGATGTCGAACTCGGCAAGCTTGGTCGGCAGTTCAGCCAGACGCACGGCGCGGGCATTCAGGCCCTGGTTCGACAGCGATTCGGCCAGCTTCTCACCGCGTTCCAGCGTGCGGTTGGCGATCACCACCTCGCGCGGCGTCTGCGCGGCGAAGTGCGTGGCGCACAGCTCGATCATCTCGCCGGCGCCGATGAACAGGACGCGCTGATCCGCAATCGATTCGAAGATGCGTTGCGCCAGGCGCACGGCGGCGGCGGCCATCGACACGGAATGCGCGCCGATCTCCGTCGTGCCGCGCACTTCCTTGGCCACGGCAAAGGTGCGCTGGAACAGCTGATTCAGGTACGTGCCCAGGGCGCCCGCCTCGGTGGCGGTGCGCACAGCGTCTTTCATCTGGCCGAGGATCTGCGTCTCGCCGAGCACCATCGAGTCGAGCCCGCTGGCCACGCGAAACGCGTGACGTACCGCCAGCGACTGGCCGAGCGAATACACATGGGGCGCGAGTTCGCCGGCGTCGATGTTGTGGTGCTGCGCCAGCCAGCGAATCGCATGCTCGTGCGCGGTCTGCTCGGGCAGGTTGCCGTCGGTCGCGCAGTAGATTTCGGTGCGATTGCAGGTGGACAGAATGGCGGCTTCGGCCGTGCTGCGGAGGTGCGGCAGATGCTGGCGCAGCGTGCCCAGTGCGGGCTTGAGCTGCTCGAGCGGAAACGCCACCTTCTCGCGCAGGGAAAGCGGCGCAGTGTGGTGGTTGATTCCGAGCGTCAGCAACTGCATGTGGGGCGGCCGGTTAAGGAACGGCACGAATTTTGAGCACTCTGGATTATAACGCCCGGCCCCCCGATGAGCAGGAGGCAGGTCAAATCTGGTGATATGTGTGGACGAATGTCGATTATTCGTCACGTAACAGGCAGTGCGTCCATGCGGCCTTCTCCATGGCCTTCTGCCCCGTCCTGCGCTAAGGTACGCGTCCAGTTGAATCGCTCAAGGGCAAGACGGAGAACAGGCATGGGGTGGATCGGGCCGCTGTGGATCGGGCTGGCGGTGGGCGTGGCGGCGCGTTGGCTGCATCCCACAGGCAAACGCTTGGGTTGGCTCCCTGCGCTGGTGACGGGTGGGATTGGCGCGTCGCTCGGCTACTACAGCGGCCAATTCGCGCACCTGTATGCGGATGGCCAGATCATGGCGTGGACGGCCGCCGTGGTGGGCGCCATGCTGCTGCCTGCGGCATGGGGCCTGGTGCGCCGCTAGGGCAACTGCCACTGCGGCATTCTGGCGCGGCTCAGCTTGCGTCCACGCCGGCGGTTCGCGCATCGCGCGCGGCCAGATAGCCCGCCAGGAGCGTCTCCAGCCGCTTGAAATCCACTGGTTTGGTCAGGTGATCCGTAAAGCCCGCGTCACGGCAACGGGCGATATCGTCTTCCATGCCGTAGCCGGTGATTGCGATCGACGGGGCGGCTTGCCTCTCGGCGAATACGCGCACCACGTCCAGGCCGCTGCCGTCCGGCAGACCAATATCGCTGATCAGCAGATCGAACGCGCCAGACTCCGCGGCTTGCATGGCCGTGCGCGCGCCATTGGCAACGGTGACGCTGTGGCCAAGGATCTCCAGCATCTGCGACATGGCTTCGGCCGTATCGGTGTTGTCCTCTACCAGCAGCACATGGAGGCCGCGCGTCGGCTGCTTGCGCGGCATGGGCGGGGAAGGGGGTGTCTCGGGTTGCGCCATCTCGGTTGCCAGCGGCAGGGTGAGCGTGAACGTGGCGCCCTCGTGGCGGCCGGCGCTCTCGGCAATCAATGAACCTTCGTGCTTCTGCACCAGCGCATAGGCAATCGCCAGGCCCAGGCCGAGCCCGCCGAAACGCTGCGTGATCGATGCATCGGCCTGTTCGAACGCCGAGAAGATGCGCGGCAGCGCTTCGGGTTCGATGCCGATGCCGTTGTCCTTCACGGACACAGCAACGGCAGAGGGCGACGGGTTCCAGACCCGCACCTCGATGGCGCCGCCTTCGGGCGTGAACTTGACCGCGTTGCGCACGAGGTTCCAGATCACTTGCTGGATGCGCGCCCCGTCGGCATACAGTCGGCTGCGGCCCGCCTCGAAGCGCGTCTTGAGCGACAGCCGCTTGGCCTGCATGTCGTTGCGCGACATCTCCAGCGTGCTTTCCAGCAGCGGATACAGGTCGACCAGCGCAAAGCTCACCGCCAGCTTGCCGCGCGCAATGCCGGTGATGTCGAGCAGGTCGTCGATCAGGCGCGCTTCCAGCTCGGCATTGCGGCGCACGACTTCGAGCTGCGCGACCACATACGCCGGCAGATCCTGACGCATTTCCAGCAGATGCACGGCGGTCAGGATGGGCGTGAGCGGCGTGCGCAACTCGTGCGACAGCACGGCAAGGAAGTGGTCCTTGGCGTGATTGGCGGTCTCGGCTTCTTCCTTCGCGCGGCGCAGGGCGTCGGCCGCGATGCGCTCTTCGGTGGAGTCGCGGATGATCTTCGAGAAGCCGACCAGTTGCCCCGTCTCGTTGTGGATGGCCGTGACCACGCTCGATGCGTAGAACGGCGTGCCGTCCTTGCGCAGCATCCAGCGGTCGTCGGTGAGGCTGCCTTCGCGGCGCACGCGTTCGAGCTTGCGCTGGAATTCGCCCGCCTCGCGCGCGGCCTGCGGATACAGAATCTCCGCCGATTTGCCGAGGATGTCTTCACGCGCATAACCAAGAATGCTGCGCGACGCCGCGTTCCACGTGCGCACGATGCCCTGCGGGTCGAGCGAGAGCACCGCGTGCTCCTTGAGCGCGTTGATCAGCAGGCGGAAGTGCGTTTCCGCTTCGCGCAGCGCGGCTTCGGCGGCGATGCGCTGACGGCGTTCGGCCGCTTCGGCCAGCGCCCGCAGCAGCACCACGGGCAGGCGCTGCAAGCGCTGCTTGATGACGTAATCGGTGGCGCCGCGCTTGAGCATGTCGACCGCGTGCTCCTCGCCCAGCGCACCCGATACGAAGATGAACGGCGTTTGCGGCGCCATGCGGCGCGCGATGTCGAGCGCCTCCGCCCCCGTGAACTGCGGGAGCATGTAATCGGCCAGGATGGCGTCGAAGGTGCGCGCGCTGAGTTGGGCGATGAAGTCCGTCTCGTTGTCGACCAGCGTCGTGTCGGCTGGCAGGTTGGCGGTTTCGAGCCGTGCGCGGGTGAGTTCCGCGTCGAGCGGATTGTCTTCGACCAGCAGCAATTGCAGATTGGGCATGGGGGCGGATGCTCCGGATGGGCGGTTAGCTCGCCGGCAGCAACGTGCGGCGTGCCCGCGTGGAGCCGGGCGGCGGTTCGTTGAGCACTGCCCAGAATACGCCCAGGTCGGCAATCGCGTCGACAAACGCCCGGAACTCCACCGGCTTGACCACGTAGGCGTTGACGCCGAGTTCGTAGCTGCGCAGCAGGTCCGTTTCTTCGCGCGACGAGGTCAGCATGACCACCGGCAGGCTCTTGAGCGCGGGCGTTGCGCGGATCTCCGCCAGCACTTCCAGCCCGTCGACCTTCGGCAGCTTCAGGTCGAGCAACACCACGGCCGGATTACCGGGCACGCGCTGCGCGTAGAGATTGCGCGCGTGCAGGTAATCCAATGCTTCGGCGCCGTCCCGGGTGACGACCACATCGTTGGCGAGCTGGCTGCGCTCCAGCGCCAGCAGCGTCAGCTCGAGGTCGTTCGGATTGTCTTCGACGAGCAGGATGGGTTTGAGCATGGTGACAATGAACGTAGAAAGAACGATCAGGCATCGCGGGTCGCGGGCGAGCGGAGGCCGGCTCCGGATGCCGCCAGCGGGTCGGGCGAGCGCGGCAGCGCAAAGTAGAACGTCGCGCCGCGATCAAGCTCGCCCTCGGCCCAGGTGCGGCCGCCATGGCGATCGATGATGCGCCGCACATTGGCCAGGCCGATGCCGGTGCCCTCGAACTCGTCCATGCGATGCAGCCGCTGGAATACACCGAACAGCTTGGCCACGTACTCCATGGAGAAGCCGACGCCGTTGTCGGCAATGCGCACGATGGTTTCGGTGTCGGTCTGTTCGGCGTCGATATGGATGCGCGCCGGATCACGGTCACGCGTGTATTTGACGGCGTTGGAAAGCAGGTTGCGCATCGCCAGTTGCAGGAACGCCGGGTCGGCGCGCACCACCGGCAACGCGGCGATATTCCATTCGATATGGCGGCGGCCCTGGTCCACCGTCAGGTCGCGCACCACGCCGCGTACGAGCTGTGCGAGGTCGACATCGGTCAGGTGCAGCGCGCCGCGGCCCATCTGCGAGAAGGTGAGCAGATCGTCGACCAGCTTGCCCGCAAAGCGCGACGACTCCGAGATCGTCTGCAGAAAGTGCCGCCCGCGCTCGGAGACGTGTTGGCCCTCCATCTCGTCGAGCAGTTCGGCGTAGCCGGCGATATGGCGCAGCGGCGCGCGCAAGTCGTGCGATACGGAATACGAAAACGCTTCGAGTTCGTGGTTGGCGCGGCGCAGCTCGCTGGTCAACTCCGCGGCTTCTTCGGCGCGGCGCAGCACGATGTTCAACACGGCGTAGCGGAACTCCGCGGCGGTTTCCACCTCGCTGGTGCGCCACGGGCGCGAAGTGTGCGCGATGTGCTGCTGCCAGTGGCGTGTGCGGCCCAGCATGTTGCGGCTGTCGTGGTCGACGGCTGCGTCCGGCGCGTCGCCCGCCCAGCGCACGGTCTGCGGCGTTTCGGGGCGGAACCACAGCACGTAGTGGCGATGCAGCTGCGAAACCTGCACAGCCAGCACGCCGCTGGCCTGCGGCAGCAGCGCGGCGCCGTCCGGATAAGTGCTGGCCAGCCGGTCGGTGTGGAAGACCTCGCCGGGGCGTTCCTTGGCAAGCCATTCGGTCAGCCGCAGGATGCTGGCCTCGTCCGGCGCCGCGCCGATGCGCACACACTCGCCCTGACGCACGATGGCCGCGCCGCTGGCTGACGCAAAGCCCAGCAGATCGGCGGGGTGCTCGAGCAGGCCTTCGTGGAAATGGTCCCGGTCGGCCATCGCCGCCAGCAGGCGTACCAGGATGCGTCGCAGTTCCAGGCGGTGCGCGATCTCTGCGCGGTCTTCCTTGGCTTCGATCTGCAGCGACAGAATCTGCGCCAGGTGTTCGCACGCCGCGCGCACTTCGAACGACAGCGAACACGGCGTGGCATGGTGACAGACGATCAATCCCCAGAGATCGCCGCGCACGGTCAGCGCCAGCGTGAGCGAGGCCCGTGCGCCCATGCCGCGCATGGTTTCGCGCTGTGCTTCGGACGCGGCGCGCAGGGCTGCGTAGGCCAGATCGGTCGCCCGTCCGCTGGACGGATGCAGCGGCGGCACCAGACCGACGGGCGTGTCGTCGACGTCCGCCACCAGACGCAACGGGTTGTGGCTATACAGACTGCGCAATTCCGGCGTCATGCCGGCGCCACGCAGGTGTGTGCCGGCCAAGGTGTCGTAGGCGGCGTCACGCGCTTCGGCGAGTGCCTGGAGGGAGCCATCGCTGTCGATCCGGTAGATCGTGACGCGGCCAAAATCCGTGAGGCGGCGAACCTCGCGCGCGGCCACGTCCGTCAGCGCATCGACCGTGTTGACGGCCTGCAGGCTGGCGACGAACGTGCGCACCAGCGGGTACATCGACGCAAACGCGCCGTCAGCCGCATGCACGGCGGGCTCCAGCTCCAGGATCAGCGTGCCCTTGTGCCGGTGCACCACCGCGTCGAGCGCGTGCCCGTGCGGCGTCTGCAGCGTGCCGATATAGAGCGGATGGCCGTCGATGCTGTGCGTAGCCAGGGCGCGCTCCAGCACCTCACGGCCTGCGCTGCCGGTCACACGTTCGACGGGCCCTTCCAGCGCGGAGGCCAGCGGTATCCCCAGCGCAGTCTCCAGGTTTTCGCTGACCTGATGGATGCACAGATCGGGTTCGGACAAGCACAGCAACACACCGCGCGACTGGATGGCAGCGTTGCTGCCGATGCCGGGCGAGGCGTCGATGTCGTCAACTGCAGACAAGGGCGGGGGCGATTGCGAACTCATGGCGTTGGGCGAGTGCGCCGTCCCAAGTGCCTCGGCTGAACGTGCCAAGCGGGAGCGGCGGGCTGCCCCGGGCGTCGGGCCTGCCGGGGTTCAGCGTATCCGCCGTGGGCTACGCAACCGGCGTGCCAGAGACGCGAAAATGGCGCAGTCACGCCCGTTGGCGACCATCAAAGTCGCCTGGCCGATTTCGCCCGCGTGTAAAAAAGTGATGCTGGGCCGCCTCAACCTTACAACCGCGGGGCCACATTTTCAGGCGCGCGGCCATGAAAAAAGCCCCGCAGGCGACGCGGGGCTTTTCGGGACCCAGTGCGGGGTCAGACGTTGAACAGGAAGTGCAGCACATCGCCGTCCTTGACGATGTATTCCTTGCCTTCGGCGCGCATCTTGCCGGCTTCCTTGGCACCTTGTTCGCCCTTGTATTGGATGAAATCCTCGTACGAAATGGTTTGGGCGCGGATGAAGCCGCGTTCGAAGTCGGTGTGGATGGCGGCCGCGGCGCGCGGGGCCGTGTCGCCGATGTGGATCGTCCAGGCGCGCACTTCCTTCACGCCGGCGGTGAAGTAGGTTTGCAGGCCGAGCAGCTTGAAGGCCGCGCGGATCACGCGGTTCAGGCCCGGCTCTTCCATGCCGATGTCGGCCAGGAATTCAGCCTTGTCGGCGTCATCGAGATCGGCGATTTCGGCTTCGATGGCGGCGCACACGGCCACCACCGGCGAATTCGTCTGCGCAGCGTAGTTGCGCACGGCGTCCAGGTGCGGGTTGTTTTCGAAACCGTCTTCGCGCACGTTGGCCACGTACATGGTCGGCTTGGCGGTGATCAGGCACAGCGGCTTGAGCGTCGCCCACTCGTCTTCGGTCAGGTTCAGGCCACGCACGGGCTTGGCTTCGTCCAGCACCTTCTGTGCTTTTTCCAGCACGGCGACCAGCTTGGCGGCTTCCTTGTCGTTGCCCGACTTGGCGGCCTTGGTGTAGCGCTGCAGCGCCTTTTCCACCGTACCCAGGTCAGCGAGGGCCAGTTCGGTGTTGATGACTTCGATGTCGGCGATCGGGTCGACCTTGCCGGCGACGTGGATCACGTTGTCATCTTCGAAACAGCGCACCACGTGCGTGATGGCATCCGTCTCGCGGATGTTGGCGAGGAACTGGTTGCCCAGGCCTTCACCCTTGGAGGCGCCCGCCACCAGGCCCGCAATGTCGACGAACTCGACCACCGCCGGCAACACGCGCTCGGGCTTGACGATGTCGGCCAGCGCCTGGAGGCGAGCGTCCGGCACTTCCACCACGCCGACGTTGGGCTCGATCGTGCAGAACGGGTAGTTCTCGGCGGCGATGCCGGCTTTGGTCAGGGCATTGAACAGGGTCGACTTACCGACGTTCGGCAGACCGACGATGCCGCATTGGAGGCTCATGGTGAAAAAGGCTCTGAATCAAGGGGTTGCGTGACGCGGGAGGAGGCGGCAGCACAGTGGAATCCGGGCTGTGCGCGTCGTTCACGGAAAGGCGTGATTGTAACCGCTCCGGGTGCGTTCTCGCCCCGGAATGAAAGCGCATTCGGTCGGGCAAGGCGCTCGGCGGCTCGCGGTGTGAGGGCGTTACGGCCCCGTTACGCGTTACGTTCCAGAAACGTAACAACTTCGCACCGAGCGGCTGTTTTTCAGGCCTGCGATGCCCGCCGACGGACCCGCTCCGTATCCTGCGAACCCAAGCCAGCAAAGGCTTTGGCGGCATTTCCGGGCGGGTGGGAGACGGCTCGGCGCCGGCCGGGCATGCCTATTGCACTGGCTTGCTCCAAACAACAACGTTTGACTCTGGAGCACAGCATGTCCTGGACCGTCGCCACCGCCGCCCGCCCGATCCATACGGTTTCCGACAGCGCCGGCCTGTTCGCGTGCTACGAGGCCATCGCGAGCCTGTCCGAAGACATGGTGGATGCTGCAGAACGCGGCGACTGGGACGAAGTGAGCTTGCTCGAGCGCGAATGCGCGGCCCACATGGAGCGCCTTGGCCACGGTCTGCGCCCGGCCTTGTCCCAGGAAGAGGTGCAGCGCAAGCGCGACCTGATGATGCGCATCCTGGCCAACGACGCCCGCGTGCGTGCGCTGGTCTGCCCGCGTCAGGATGAACTGATGCGCCTGGTCAGCGGCGAGCGCCGCGCCATCGGCGCACGTCAGGCCTACGCCGCTGTCTCGTACTACTGAGCGGCAGCCCGGTTCCGGGGCCGGACCCGATTCAGCGGTCGGCCCGCAATTCCCCCCACGACATCAGCACCCGCTGGATGCTCCGCGCATAGGCGTCGCGGTGGACGGGCGTCTCGGAGTGATAGGCGCCGATGGCCCGCCACGTGTTTCCATGGCGAACCATTTTTTGCTTGAGCAGCCAGGCCGCCACGAACACGTTGACGCAGGCGTCGGTCAGCGCATGGCGCGGCACGCCGTAGCGCGCCAGCGTGCCGAAGTGGATCGAGTTGATCTGCGCCTGGCCAATGTCGACCGAGCCATCGGCGTTGCGGTGGATGGCGCCCGGGTCGCCCTTCGATTCAAACCACACGATCGCGCGCAGCACCGTCGGGTTGACGCCCTGATAGGCACCGGCCTGTTCGAAGCAATCGCCTGACGCCGCGTGCGCCGCCACGCTGGAAGCCGCCAGCAAGAGTGCCGCGGCAAGGCGGCGCCAGTTCAACCAAAGAAGGCGGGCGAGGGGCATGGCAGCTCCGGCGGCAATCGTGGATTACTTCTGCAGGGCCACTTCAAGCTGACGCTCGATGCCGGCCAGATACGTGTGCGAGGCCTCCGACACCACCATGCGCGGCACGGGCTCGGTTGCCTTGCGCCACTGCGTGGTCACAACCTTGCGCTTGCCGCCGCGCGTGTGTGCCGCGGGCTGGGGCTCGATTTCGCCGCTACCGCCGCCGGGCGGCAGCATCGCCAGCGAGGGCAGGGGCGGATAGACGCGGTCGGGCGCCGCGGCCGTCGCCGGCATCAGTGCATCGGGCGGGGCGGCAAAAGCCGAGGCGGCCGGGGCGCTCAGCAGGCCGACGGTGAGCGGGAAGAGCAGATGGGTCATACGCATGACGTTCCTCTTAGTCCTGCGTGCGGATCGTCACGCTGTAGGGCTGGCTGGCGCTGACGGTCAGGTTTTCCAGGCGCACGTAGCTGGCGCGCTGGGCCGGCACGCCGTTCCACAGGGCCTGATTCAGATAGCGGAAATCCTGGGCCAGCGCGGCCACCTGGATCGTCGCCGGTCGTTTTTGCGCAGCGGCGAGCGCGCCCGCCTTGGTCAGCACGGCGGTCAGTTGCGGGTCATGCGCGCCCAAGGCATCCGGCGGGATGGCGAAGGTCATGACTTCGCCCGTGGGCGCGGTGCGGGCCACGGGGGCGGGCGTCTGGGCGGGCATTTGCGCACAGCCGGCCAGTGCCAGCAGCGCGGCCAGCATCAGCGATACGGCGGAGCGTTCGGAAAAAGTCCACATGGCGATGAGAAATGCGTGGATCGGACCCGCACTGTATCGGCGGGGCACGCCCATCAAAACGTCGAATTACCCCGCTTTTATCGTCCATCCTGGCGGATGACTTGAGTGCCTGCCCGAAGGTGTAAATGGCGTCACATCAAGGGTTTGCAGACAGGAGACGTGCTTGGCACATTTGCGGCGCAGGTGGCACATAGGCGCCCGAATGTGCGCAGGACGCATCAGCGATTCAAAGCGCCTTATTGACCTCTTTTTGGCTTGGTAGGCGTAAACACCGAGCCCGGAGGTAGCGGCGCTTGTATCCCGCGCGACACTTTTGCGCGCCCGCAAGGCCGCAACACCCCCCGCCGCTATAATCGGCCCACCATGAATACACCCGCGTTTTCCTCTTCCAAGGCGGCTTCCCGGGAGGCTGCGCCCTACCACTTGGCCGTGGTGGGCGGCGGCATCGTCGGGCGTGCCTGCGCCCTGCGGCTGGCGCAGATCGGCTTGCGCATCGCGCATATTGCACCGCTCGCGCCCGCCGCCGCGCCCGCCGGGCCGGACGCCTGGGACGCGCGTGTCTACGCGTTCTCGTCCAGCTCCCAGGCGCTGCTGGACCAGTTGCGCATCTGGCCGGCGCTCGACATGACGCGCGTGCAGCCGGTGCACGACATGCGCATCTTCGGCGACGACGCTGCCGCGCGCGGCGAGCACGCCCACCCCGACCTGCACTTTTCCGCCTACGCAGCCGGCACGCCGCAACTGGCGTGGATTGCCGAATCCTCTCTGGTCGAGCGCGCCCTGGAAACGGCGCTGCGCTTTGCCCACACGGTGCAGACGTTCCCGCATGCCGCCACCGGTTTCGAAATGGAAGCCGACGCCGTGCGGCTGACGCTGGCGGACGGGCAGACGATCCGCGCGGAATGCGTGATCGGCGCCGACGGCAAGCATTCGTGGGTGCGCGAGCAGGCCGGTATCCAGGCCGAAGCGAAGCCGTATCGTCAGCTTGGCGTGGTCGCCAACTTCCAGGCCGAACACTGGCATCAGGACACCGCGTGGCAATGGTTCCTCGGTGCCTCCGCCGAGCAGGCGGCCGCCACGGATGACGCCGCCCCGGTACGCGGCGAGATTCTCGCGATGCTGCCGCTGCCCGATCGGCGCGTGTCGATGGTGTGGTCTGCCAGCGAGGACCACGCCCGCGAATTGCTCGCGCTGTCGCCGGAGGCGCTGTGCCGCGCGGTGGAAGCCGCAGCGGGTGGCGCCATCGCCGCACGTTTCGGGCGCCTGTCGAACATCACGCCTGCGCAGGGTTTCCCTCTCGTGCTGCAACACGCCAGCCGGGCGGTCGCGCCGCGCGTGGCGCTGGTAGGCGATGCGGCCCATGTGATCCATCCGCTGGCCGGGCAGGGCATGAACCTCGGGCTGCGGGATGTGTCCGAAATCGGTCGCGTGATGGCGGAACGTGAAACCATGCGCGATCATGGCGATCTGAGGTTGCTGCGCCGTTACGAACGTGCCCGCCGCGAAGATCTGCTTTCGCTCACGGCCGCCACGGACGGTCTGCACAAACTGTTCGCCCTGCCGGGCGCGCTGCCCCGCACGGTACGCAACGCGGGGATGCGCATGGTGGGCATGACGCCATTTATCAAACGCTTGTTGATCAAGCACGCACTCGGCTGAGGCCATCTCAGCGGATTTGTGGTTTTTCGGGGTTCCAGGAGTCGTTATGTCGTTTCGTATTCGGGTGGCGGCCATCGCCTCTGCGGTGGCAGTGGCAGCCATTGGCGCGGGCTATGTATTGAGCGCCGGTGCCGCCGAGCCCGCCTTGGACAAGGTCAAGGCCACCGTGCAGAAGGCCCTGGGCCCGAACGTGGAGATCAAGAGCGTCACCAAGTCGCCGCTGGCCGGCCTGTACGAAATTAACCTTGGCAGCCAGGTCGTCTACAGCGACGCCACCGGCCGCTACGTGCTCAACGGCGACCTGCTCGACACGCAGACCGCCACCAACCTCACACAAGAGCGCCTGGCCGAGCTGAACCGCGTGAAGTGGTCCGACTTGCCGCTGGACCGCGCCGTGAAGTGGGTCAAGGGCAACGGCGCACGCAAGATCGCCGTGTTCTCCGATCCGAACTGCCCGTACTGCCACAAGCTGGAGCAGATGCTCACGCAAGTCGACAACGTCACCGTCTACACCTTCCTGTTCCCGATCCTGTCGGAAGACTCGAACACCAAGGCCAAGCAGATCTGGTGCTCGGCCGACCGCGCCAAGGCATGGCGTGACTGGATGACCGCCAAGACCGCCCCGGGCGGCGCCGGCACCTGCGATACGCCGCTCGAGGCCAACCTGAAGCTCGGCCAGCAGCTGAACGTGACCGGCACGCCTGCCATCATCTTCCCGGATGGCTCGCGGGCGCCGGGCCTGATCGATGCGGCCACGCTGGAGCGCAAGTTCGCCGCGCTCAAGAAGTCGTAATTCGCACGAAGGAAGCGCCGGTCGATCCGGCGCTTTTTCTTTGGGCGCTTGCATTCACCTCACCTTCGGAGACTTGGCATGTCGTTTCGCGCGCTGATGCTGGAAAAGCAGGATGGCGGGCCCCTGGCCCACATCGTCGACCTCGATGACGCAGCGTTGTCCACACCCGAAGCGCTGGCCAACGACGTGACCGCCGGCGACGTGCTGATCCGCGTGGACTGGTCGACCATCAATTACAAGGACGGCCTGGCCATCACCGGCAAAGGCCCGGTCGTGCGCAAGTGGCCGATGGTGGCCGGTATCGACGGCGCGGGCGTCGTGCTCGATTCGTCGCATCCGGATTGGCGGACCGGCGATGCGGTCGTGCTCAACGGCTGGGGCGTCGGCGAGACGCACTGGGGTTGTCTTGCCCAGCAGGCGCGGCTTTCCGGCGATTGGCTGGTCGCATTGCCGGCGGGGCTCGACGCGCGGCAGGCCATGGCGATCGGCACGGCGGGCTACACGGCGATGCTGTCCGTGCTGGCGCTGGAGCGTGCCGGCGTGAAACCCGGCGACGGCGAAGTCCTGGTGACGGGCGCCTCGGGCGGTGTGGGCTCGATCGCCATCGCGCTGCTCGGCAAGCTGGGCTATAGCGTGGTGGCGTCGACCGGCAAGACGAACGAGGCCGACTTCCTGCAGGCGCTGGGCGCGGCGGATGTCGTCGACCGCGCCGAGCTTGCCGCCCCGGGCAAGCCATTGCAGAAGGAACGTTGGGCAGCGGTGGTCGATTCGGTGGGCTCGCACACGCTGGTCAACGCCTGCGCACAGGTGCGCTATGGCGGCGTGGTCACGGCGTGCGGGCTGGCGCAGGGCATGGATTTTCCGGCCACGGTGGCGCCGTTCATCCTGCGTGGCGTGACGCTGTGCGGCATCGACAGCGTGATGGCCCCGCGCGCGCTGCGCCAGACCGCGTGGCAGCGTCTGGCCGCCGATCTGCTGCCCGATCGCCTCGCTGCCATCACGCGCGAAGTGACGCTGTCGGAGGCCATCGACGCCGCCCACGACATCATGGCCGGCAAGATGCGCGGGCGCGTCGTGGTCGACGTCAACCGATAGGCTGGCAGGCTGATTTGCGGACGATTTGCCATCGGCAGCGTGGGACGGCAACGCTACAATGTCCGCCATGAAGCCGATCCGCTACACCATCGCCCCCGCCGCGCCCGAGGCGCACGTTTTCACCGTCACCGTTACGGTTGACGCGCCCGATGCCCAGGGCCAGCGCTTTTCGCTGCCGGCGTGGATTCCGGGCAGCTACATGATCCGCGAGTTCGCGCGCAACATCGTGCGGATCGAGGCGTCGTCCGCCCACAGGCCGGTGCGCCTGACCAAGGTCGACAAGCACACGTGGTGGGCCGCACCGTGCACCGGGCCGCTGACGATTTCCTACGACGTCTATGCGTGGGACTTGTCGGTGCGTGCCGCGCATCTGGATGCCACGCACGGCTTCTTCAACGGTACGTCGGTGTTCCTGCGTGTGGAAGGCGCGGATGACCAGCGTTGCCTGGTCGACATCCAGCCGCCGGCCGGAGACGCCTACCGCGGCTGGCGTGTCGCCACCGCGCTGCGCGAAGCGAGCGGCCGCGTCCAGGGCAAGGCCGGCGCCAAGCGCTACGGTTTTGGCTGGTACGAAGCGGCCAATTACGATGAGCTGATCGACCATCCTGTCGAGATGGGCACGTTCGAGCTGGTGTCGTTCGAAGCCTGCGGCGCACAGCACGACGCCGTCTTTACCGGCCGTGTGCCGAACCTCGATCTGGAACGCATCGCCCGCGATTTCAAGCGCATCTGCGAAGCGCAGATCCGCCTGTTCGAGCCGCAGACCGCTACGGCGCCGTTCCTCGACAGCAACCGCCGCTACGTCTTCATGACGATGGTCACCACCGACGGCTATGGCGGCCTGGAACACCGCGCCAGCACCGCATTGATGTGTGCGCGCGCCGATCTGCCCGTCACTGGCCGCGATGAAACCACCGAGGGCTATCGCACCTTCCTGGGCCTCGTCAGCCACGAGTATTTCCACACCTGGAACGTCAAGCGCATCAAGCCGGCCACCTTCGTGCCGTACGCGCTCGACCGCGAGGTGCACACGCCGCTGCTGTGGCTGTTTGAAGGGTTCACGAGCTACTACGACGACCTGATGCTGGTGCGCTCGGGCCTGATCTCCGAAGCGCAGTATCTGGAGATGCTCGGCAAGACGTGGAACGGCGTGCTGCGCGGCAGCGGCCGCCTCAAGCAGAGCGTGGCCGAAAGCTCGTTCGATGCCTGGACGAAGTACTACCGCCAGGATGAGAACGCGCCCAACGCCATCGTCAGCTACTACACCAAGGGCTCGCTGGTGGCGCTGGCGCTGGACCTGACGATCCGCACCCAGACCCACGGCGAACGTTCGCTCGACGACGTGATGCGTGCCCTGTGGGTAACGTACGGCCGCGACTTCTACGCCGCC
The DNA here is from genome assembly GCF_958439105.1 of Ralstonia flatus. Lineage (NCBI taxonomy): Bacteria > Pseudomonadati > Pseudomonadota > Betaproteobacteria > Burkholderiales > Burkholderiaceae > Ralstonia > Ralstonia flatus. The sequence continues at coordinate 264,663 of NZ_CAUDLI010000008.1, forward strand.
GGCCACGCGCAGCGCGGTGTGACCGAAGCCGGGCTCATCACCCTGATGGAAGAGACCACCGGTGTGCGCCTGCGCACGCTGGTCCGCCAGTTGACCGAGGGGCGTGACGACCCGCCGCTGCCGGCGCTGTTCAAGGCGATGGGCGTGAGCGCCACGCGCAAGGCGGCAGACCCCGCGCTTGCACTGGGCGTCAAGACCGGCACCGAGAACGGCTACGTCAAGCTGCAGCAGGTGTTTGACGGCAGCCCGGCGCAGCAAGGCGGTCTGTCTGCCGGCGACCTCGTCGTCGCGCTGGACGGCCTGCGTGTGCCGACCGGCCAGCTCGACAAGATGCTCGCGCGCCACCGCGCCGGCGACACCGTCCCCGTGCACGTGTTCCGCCGCGACGAACTGATGCAGCTCGACGTCACGCTGGCTGCGGATGCCACGCCGCAGTTCACGCTGGCGCTCGCGTCCGAGCCCTCGCCGTTGCGCTCGGCATGGCTGGGCAAACGGGCAGCGGCGCGCAGCACGCGTGCGGCACGCGGCAAGTCAGCCTGACGCCGTAGCCCGATGGACTACGTCCACGATCCACGCACGTTCCTCTACAGTCATTACGTCTCGCGCGGCATCCGTACTGCCACCGGCGTGATCGGCCTGACGCTGCTCGCGCTGCTCGTGATGGACCTGCAGGGCGCGATGGTGGTGTCGATCGGCGCGCTGTGCACGAGCCTCATGGATTTGCCCAGCCCGCTGCGGCACAAGTTCAACGAGATGATGGCGTGCGTGCTGCTGACGACGGCCGTCACGTTTCTCGTGGCGGTGGCAACGCCGTACGCGATCCTGCCGGCAGTGATCGTGGTGGTGAGCTTCCTGGCGGGGCTCATGGTGGCGTACGGCAACAAGACGATGCCGCTGCAGTTTGCGGCGCTCTTCGTCATGACGCTCACGTTCACCGAGGAATTCGCCTTCCGCGAAGCCGTGGAGCACACGCTGCAGTTCTTCCTCGGCGCCATCGGCTACATGGCGTTTGCGATGGCGGTGGCGTGGGGCCAGCGCCGCCGCATCAAAGAGCAGGTGTTGGCCGAATGCCTCTACGAACTGGCCGTCTACGTGGAACGCAAGGCCGGCTTCTACGACGCCTCCAAGGATTTCGACGAGCAGTTCAATGCGCTCGTGCGCCAGCAGATTTCGGTGGCCGACAAGCAGCAGGTGGCGCGCGATTTCGTCTTCCGCGACAACCGCACCGCCAGCGATGGCCGTCTCGTGCAGATCCACATGCGGATGCTCGACATCTACGAGTATTTGCTGTCGTCCAATACCGACTACCCGCTGCTGCGCCAGTGGCTGGCCGACGCCGAGGTGATGCGTCTGCTGCGCGACGTGATTGAACGCATGCGCATGGACATCGAAGGCGTGGCCTATGCCGTCGGCCGTGACCGGCCGTCGCCCACGCCGCTGTCGTACGACCGCGAAGTGGCCGCCATTGAAGACGCGTTGCACGAACTGCAGCAGAACCATCACGGCGTGCCGATGGAGGCGATTGCCGCGCTCGAAGAGTCGGTGGCGACGGTGCGGGGCGCGATCCGCCTCATGGCGCAGCTGCACGCTGCCACCGCCACGCCGGTCGAGCTGTCGCAGGTGCTGCTGCGCCCCGACATGACGCCGTTTCTCACGCGCCAGAAATACGAGTTGCGGCTGGTGCTGGAAGAGCTGACGTGGCGCTCGCCCGTGCTGCGCTTTGCGCTGCGCATTTCCATGGCCGTGGCGGCGGGGCTGTGGATTGCCGACCATCTGCCGTATAGCTCGCACGGCTACTGGGTCTTGCTGACCATCGTCGTGATCCTTAAGCCGACGTTCAGCATGACGCGCCAGCGCAACTTCGACCGGGTGCTCGGCACGCTGATCGGCTGCGTGATCGCAGCGGTGATCCTGCGCTTCACCCATTCGACGTGGATCCTGATGGGCGTGCTGTACCTGTCGACGGCCGCCAGCGCCGCGTTCGTGACCGTGCGCTACCGCTACACGGCCATTGCGGCGTGCGTGCAGGTGCTCATCCAGATCAACCTGCTGTTGCCCGGCAGCAAGGGCGCCATTGGCGAACGCCTGGTCGACACGCTGATCGGCGCGGCCATCGCCACCGCGTTCAGCTACGTCCTGCCGAGCTGGGAATACCGCAACCTGCCCAAGCTGGTGGACGACGTGCTGCGCACCAACCGCCGCTTTATCGAAGCCGCGCGCGACTTGCTGCTCGGCACGCTCAAGGACGACTTCGCCTATCGCGTGCAGCGCAAGCAGTTCATGGAATCGCTGACCGGGCTCATCGCTGCCTTTGCGCGCATGCTCGACGAGCCCAAGAGCCGGCACCGCGCCGTCGACAACCTGAACCGCTTCATCGTGCAGAACTACCTCGTGGCGGCGCACGTCGCGGCGGTGCGCATTCTTGTGCGGCAACGCGCGCAGGAACTGGACGAGGCCGATACGCGGGCGCTGGTCGAGCAAACGGCAGAAGCCGCGCTCGAAAGCCTGACGCGCGCCAAGGAGCGCTTCGACCAGGCCGTCCATGAAGGCGGCTGGGGCGTGCGCCCGCGCGACACGCAGGAGCTGGGCGCGGCCGACTTCGCCGATCAGTCGGCACGCTCGCGCATGGTCGACGCTGCGGCCGAATCGGAATCGCTGTCGGCGATGCACCTGCTGGAGCGCCGCCTGCAGGCGCTGCGGGCCGATACATCGAAGATCGCTTTGCGCTGCGGCGCGCTCGGGCGTGCGCTGCGTATGTCGAAGGACTAGCGCGGCCGGGCTGAGCCTCGAACCGTCGACGACGGGGCTCAAAGAGCCGAAGTCCAGCGACAGACAGTCGAAATCCAGCGTTTAAGCGTCAAAGGTCAGCCTCAGAGGGCCGAAGTCGAGGCTCGGAGCGCCGTCGATGGGTCTTGAAGACTCAAACGCGTGTCGAAAAAAGTCGAATTTGAGCCTCAGAGAGTCGCGCGCGACCCTCAGACAGTCGAAGACGACCTTCGGAGCGTCAACGTTGGGCCTCGGAGAGCCGAAGAGTCGGACCTCAGAGAGCCGAAGTCGGGACTTAGAGAGTGGAGATCGGGTCTCGGAGAGTCAAAGCTGGGCCTGCGAGAGTCAAGCTTGAGTCATGGAGCGCCGAACTCGGCCCTCAGACAGTCAAAGCCGACGCTCGGTGGCTTGTCGATGGGGCTGCGTGGCCGGCGCGGTTCAGGCGGCCTGCGGTTTCAGCCAGTCGATGGTCGGCTGGTGCTGCGCCGCCAGCCAATCATTGGCCGTCTTGAAATGCCCGCACCCCAGGAACCCGCGATGCGCGGACAGCGGCGACGGGTGCGGCGCCTCCAGCACCAGGTGCCCGTCTGACAGCAGCGCCCGTTTGGCCTGTGCGTGGCTGCCCCACAGCATGAACACGCGCTTGTGGCCGACGCGCGCGAGCTGCTCCAGCAGGCAATCGGTGATGCGTTCCCAGCCACGCTTGGCGTGGCTTGCCGCCTGGCCTTGCTCGACGGTGAGCACCGTGTTCAGCAGCAGCACGCCTTGCTGTGCCCAGCCTTCCAGGTTGCCGGAGGTGCTCGGGAGCTTGCAGCCGAATTCCGCTTCGATTTCCTTGTAGATATTGCGCAGGCTCGGTGGCACGCGCACACCGGCCGGCACCGAGAACGCCAAGCCGTGCGCCTGCGGAATCTCGCGGCCATCGACGGTGCCCGTGCCGTGATACGGATCCTGGCCGAGGATGACGACGCGCACATCGTCCACCGAGGTCAGGTGCAGGGCACGGAAAACGTCCGTCGGAAAGATCGGCTTGCCCGCGGCGCGCTCGCCATCGACGAAGGCGCATAGCTCCGGCCAATTGGTCTGCGCGATACACGGCGTGAGGATTGCCTTCCAGTCGGCGGGCAGGGCATCGAACTGCTGGGCCAGCGGGGTGAAACCGACGGCAGTGGTGTCTGCTGCCGGTTCGTCGAAAAGAGCGGCTTGCGCCGGATTGGCGCGTCGCGTCACGGCTGCCCTCCCGTGGCTTTCGCGCGCAGTTGGTAGCCGCGTTGTGCCTTGCTGATATCGAGCGGTGTGAGGCCGGTCACGGCGGCGCGCAGCTTCTGCGTCCAGGCGTGCAGGCGTTCGGCAACTGCGTCTTCGGTGAGCGTGCTGCCCGCGGCGGGCTTCCACTCCAGTTCCAGCTCGTCGATCGGCTCGCGTGCCTGGGTGCCGGGGATGAGGATGGCCCCGGCGTCCAGCGCGATCTCGATCTCACCGCCATCCGCTGCGACATGCCACAGGCGGCGCGTGAAGTCGGTGCGGAACAGCGGGGCCAGCGCAGCCGCATGCGGGCGGACATAGTCGGCGGCTTCGGCGGCGTTGTTGGCAGCGAAGGCATCGACGGACAGTGCGTCGTTCTGCAGCGGCACCTCCCATTCGTGGCGGGCGCTCAGACCGGACGTACTCACGGCTGCGGTCTTCAGCGTTTGCAGCCATTGGCTGCCCTGACGGCGCACGCGCAATGCGGCACGGCTGCGTGCCAGCGCTTGGTCGGGTGTGTCGTAGTAGACGTTCGCCAATTCCACCGAGCCGGCCGCCTGCGCATTGGCGTCCAGCCAGCTGACCAGTGCGTCGTGCGTGCCGGCCGAAACGGCCAGCTTCAGTTCAATCTCGCGGGCCATGGTGTGGCGCTCAGGCGAACAGGCGGGCCAGTTCGGCGCCCGGGTCGTCTGCACGCATGAAGGCTTCGCCGACGAGGAACGCGTTGACGGCGGCGGCGCGCATCTTGCGCACGTCGTCCGGCGTGAGGATGCCGGATTCCGTGACGACGATGCGGTCGTCCGGCATGTGCTTGAGCAGGCCGAGCGTGTTGTCGAGCGACGTCTCGAACGTGCGCAGGTTGCGGTTGTTCACGCCCACCAGCGGCGTTTGCAGACGCAACGCGCGATCCAGCTCGTGGCCGTCGTGCACTTCCACCAGCACGTCCATGCCAAGTTCCAGCGCGCACGCTTCGAGTTCTTCCATCAGGCCCTGGTCCAGCGCGGCCACGATCAGCAGGATGCAGTCCGCGCCCCATGAGCGCGCTTCGTACACCTGGTACAGATCCACCATGAAATCCTTGCGCAGCACCGGCAGCGTGCAGGCGGCGCGCGCCTCGCGCAGGTAGTCGGCGTGGCCCTGGAAGAACTGCTCGTCGGTCAGCACTGACAGGCACGCGGCGCCGTGTTCCGCATAGCTGCGGGCGATCTCGGCCGGCTTGAAGTTCGGGCGCAGCACGCCCTTGGACGGCGACGCCTTTTTCACTTCGGCGATGACCGCCGCGTTGCCGGCGGCGATCTTGTCGCGCATCGCGTTGGCAAAGCCGCGGGCGGCGAGCGTGCTGTCGGTGCGGTTGGCTTCGGCTTCGGCGCGCACGCTGGGCAGGTCGCGGTGCTTGCGGGCGGCGGCCACTTCTTCGGCCTTCACGGCCAGGATTTTCTGCAGGATGTCGGACATATCAGGCTTTGAACTGGTTGGTGACGCGCACGAGTTCATCAAGCTTGGCGCGCGCGGCGCCCGAGGCGATGGCTTCGCGGGCCAGCTTCATGCCGTCGCCGATCGAGCCGGCGATGTTGGCTGCGTACAGCGCAGCACCCGCGTTGAGCGAGACGATCTCGCGCGGCGTGCCGGGCTTGTTCTCGAGCGCTTCGATCAGCATGGCTTTGGACTCGTCGGCGTCGGCCACCTTCAGGCTGCGGTTGGAGACCATCTGCAGCCCGAAGTCTTCCGGATGGATTTCGTATTCGGTGACGACGCCGTCCTTGAGTTCCCCGACCAGCGTGGCGGCGCCGAGTGACACCTCGTCCATGCCGTCCTTGCCGTAGACGACCACCGCGTGCTTGGCGCCCAGGCGCTGCATGACGCGCACCTGAATGCCGACCAGGTCCGGATGGAACACGCCCATCAGGATGTTCGGCGCGCCGGCCGGGTTGGTCAGCGGCCCGAGGATGTTGAAGATCGTGCGCACGCCCAGTTCCTTGCGGATCGGGGCGACGTTCTTCATGGCCGGGTGGTGGTTGGGCGCGAACATGAAGCCGATGCCGACCGTCTCGATCGATTCGGCCACCTGCTCGGGCGTGAGCATGATGTTCACGCCCAGCGCCTCCAGCACATCGGCGCTGCCCGACTTGGAGCTGACGCCGCGTCCGCCGTGCTTGGCGATGCGCGCGCCGGCCGCCGCCGCCACGAACATCGAGGCGGTGGAGATGTTGAACGTGTTGGCGCCGTCGCCGCCCGTGCCGACGATGTCGACAAAGTGGTCGGACACCTCAGCGGGCACGTCGACCTTGGTGGCGAATTCGCGCATGACGGTGGCAGCGGCCGCGATTTCGCCGATGGTCTCTTTTTTGACGCGCAGCCCCATGGTGATGGCAGCGGCCATCACGGGCGACATCTCGCCGCGCATGATCAGCCGCATCAGGTGCAGCATTTCGTCGTGGAAGATTTCCCGATGTTCGATACAGCGGACGAGCGCTTCTTGCGGAGTGATGGACATGGTCGTTCCGTATTCAGTTGGGCGCTGCCGGAGCCGCAGCCGGGGTGACCGGCTGTGCGGCGTCGCGCAAGGCGCCGATGCGCTCGCGCGAGAGATCGGCCTCGCATGCGGCTTCAGCCAGGTCGGCATCGGGGGCATTGCGGGCCAGGCGGCGGGACAGGTCGCATTCGGCCTGTCGATAGAGTTGGTGTGCGCGCACGGTGCGGTCGAACGCCATGGCGGCGCCGCGGTCCGTGGCTTTGTTGGCAGCCATGCGGGCGCGCAGCGCGGTGCGGCGTGTCGATTCGGCCGACGCCAGTTCGGTCTGTGCCGCCTTGCGTGCGGTCTGCACGCATTGGGCGACGTTGCCGGCCTCGGGCTGGGCGGCCCGGCAGGCCTCCAGCGTGCCGGCCATCGCCGGCAGGCTTGCCATCATCGCCAGCGCCATCGCGCACGCGCGGCGCATCAGAAGCGTTCCTTCAGGAAGTTGCCGAGCAGCGCGTGGCCGTGTTCCGACAGGATCGATTCCGGGTGGAACTGCACCCCTTCCACCGGCAGCGTCTTGTGGCGCACGCCCATGATTTCGCCGTCTTCGGTCCAGGCGGTAATTTCCAGGCAATCCGGCAGCGTTTCGCGCTCAATGGCAAGCGAGTGATAGCGCGTCACCTTGAAATGCCGCGGCAGGTTGGCGAATACGCCCACGCCGGTGTTTTCAATGGTGCTGACCTTGCCGTGCATCACCTTCTGCGCGCGGATCACGCGGCCGCCAAACGCATCGGCAATCGCCTGGTGTCCGAGGCACACGCCCAGGATGGGCACGCGCCCCGCAAAGTGCTTGAGCGCCGGAACCAGGATGCCGGCTTCCGTCGGCGTGCAAGGGCCGGGCGACAGGCAGATGCGCTCCGGGTTCAGCTTTTCGATCTCTTCGATCGTGATCTCGTCGTTGCGCACCGTTTGCACATCCTGGCCGAGTTCGCCGAAGTACTGGACGATGTTGTAGGTAAAGGAGTCGTAGTTATCGAGCATCAAAAGCATGGTGGTCTCCTTAACCTCAGAAATCGGCGTCGAGGCCGTCTTGCACTTGCTCGGCCGCACGCAGCACGGCGCGCGCCTTGTGTTCGGTCTCCCTCCATTCGGCATCCGGGTCCGAATCGGCCACCACGCCGGCGGCGGCCTGCACGTAGAGATTGCCGTCCTTGATGATGCCGGTGCGGATGGCGATCGCCAGATCCATCTCGCCCGAGAACGAGAGATAGCCCACCGCGCCGCCGTAGATGCCGCGTTTGACCGGCTCCAGCTCGTCGATGATTTCCATCGCGCGCACTTTGGGCGCGCCCGACAGCGTGCCGGCCGGGAAGGTCGCGCGCAGCACGTCCATGTTCGTCATGCCGGGTTTCAGGCGGCCCTCGACGGAGCTGACGATGTGCTGCACGTGCGAATACTTCTCGATGACCATTTGATCCGTCACCTTGACCGAGCCGATCTCGGCAATGCGGCCGATGTCGTTGCGCGCCAGGTCGATCAGCATGACGTGCTCGGCGATTTCCTTCGGGTCGTTGAGCAGCTCGGTGGCGAGTTCTGCGTCGCGCTCGGGCGTGTTGCCGCGCGGGCGCGTGCCGGCCAGCGGGCGGATCGTCACGATGCGGGCGGATTCGTCGGCGCCGTTGCCGTTGGTGGATGCCGGGATGCGGCGCTCTTCCTGGCGCACCAGGATTTCCGGCGACGCGCCGACGATCTGCATGTCGCCGAAGTTGTAGAAGTACATGTACGGCGACGGGTTCAGCGAACGCAGCGCGCGGTACAGCGACAGCGGCGCATCGCGGAACGGCTTGACCAGGCGCTGGCCGATCTGCACCTGCATCATGTCGCCGGCAGCGATGTATTCCTTGGCCTTGAGCACGGCGGTGATGTAGTCCGCCTTGTCGAACTCGCGGATGGTGTCGGTGCGCACCGACGGCGATGTCACCGGCACATCCACCGGCTGGTGCAGTTTGGTGCGCAGGGCGCGCAGGCGCTGCTTGGCGTGCGAATACGCCTCGGGCTTCGACGGGTCGGCGTAGACGATCAGGTAGAGCTTGCCGGACAGGTTGTCGATCACGGCCAGCTCTTCGCAGAGCATGAGCTGGATGTCGGGCAGCTGCAGATCGTCGGGCGGGGCGGTTTCAGCCAGGCGGGGCTCGATGAAGCGCACGGCGTCGTAGCCGAAATAGCCGGCCAGGCCGCCGCAGAAGCGCGGCAGGCCCGGGCGCAGCGCAACCTTCTGGCGGCGCTCGAAGGCCGCGATGAAGTCCAGCGGATTGCCTTCGTTCGTCTCCACCACCTTGCCGTCGGTGACGACTTCCGTGCGATTGCCCTTTACACGCAGCAGCGTGCGCGCATGCAGGCCGATGAAGGAGTAGCGCCCGAAGCGCTCGCCGCCCACCACCGATTCCAGCAGGAACGTGTGCGTGCCGCGGTCGTGCGATTGCGCCAGCTTCAGATACAGCGACAGCGGCGTCTCCAGGTCGGCCAGTGCCTCGGCAATCAGCGGAATGCGGTTGTAGCCCTGGTCGGCCAGCGATTTGAATTCGAGTTCGGTCATGAGCGGTCAGGTCGATTCGCCGGGCGGGCAGGTGCTCGCCCGCCGGCATGCGTTCGGTCCACGGCAAACGCAAGAGCGTCGATGATGCCGTCGGAACGTTAGCAGAACATCAGGGATGGGAACGCGCGAACGTCGTAAAAGCGACCGTGCGATCCCGCAAGGGTCGTCCGCAGCCGATAGCGGGCAGGCGGAAGACCGGCGGGCGGTCAGCGTTTGGGGCAGGAGACGCGAGGGTGGCTTGGGCGGCGCGCTCATGACGCGCCAGAATGCCGAAACCGGGGAAGAACGATCAGCAGCCGTGCAAACGCTTACGCCCGGACGAGGGCGTGCCAGGGCCGCCAGGGCCAGGCCCCCCGGTCACCACCAGCGTCGACGCGTTTGCGATTCAGGAACATGGATCGTCAGTTGGAAGCGGCAGAGACTGTGTTGTGTGGCTCTGCATAGGGCCGGATCAACTCGGCTGCCGCAAAAAGTGTGTCGACTATAGCATCGGCTCCGGCGTCCTGTATAGGCTGGCCGTGGTTGTAGCCATACGGCACCGCAAGCACGCGCATGCCGGCCGCGCGGGCCGCCCGGGCGTCGTTTTCCGAGTCGCCGATGGCCACGATTTCAGCCGGCGTCAGGCCAAACGCCTCGGCCACGCGCAGCATCGGATAGGGGTCGGGTTTGCGGTACGGGAACGCATCTCCGGGGTACACCAGGTCGAAGCTGGCATCCAGCCCCAGTTGCGCGAGCAGCGGCTGCGTGAAATCGTGTGGCTTGTTGGTCACGCATGCAAGCGCCAGACCAAGGTCGCGCAACGCGGCCAGCCCTTCGCGCACGCCGTCGTAGACATTTACGTACTGGCCGTTGATGGCGATGTACGCGCGCTGATAGGCCTCGAGAGCCTCCGCAAACCGGCTGTTGGCCTGGGCAGGCGGCAGGCGCGCGTCGAGCACGCGCCGGACGAGGTTTTCCGACCCCTTGCCGACATAGCCCACCACTTCCTCGGTCGGCATGTCCGGCGTGGCGCCCAGCGCTTCGAGCATGGCGTTGATGGCGGCGTGGAAGTCGCCGGCCGTGTCGACCATCGTCCCGTCCAGATCGATGATGACGCCTCGGACGGCCCCGGCCGGCAGCGTGCCCGTCATGCCGTAACGCCGCCCAGGGCCTGGCGCAGCGCGCCAACGGTGCCGCGGTAGCCGCCATCCGCGTCCGGCTTGCCGAACACGGCCGAACCCGCGACGAAGGTGTCCGCGCCGGCCTTGGCAATCTCGGCGATGTTGTCGGCCTTCACGCCGCCGTCGATTTCCAGCAGGATCTTGCGGCCGGTCTTGTCCTGGTATGCGTCGAGCTTCTGGCGCACCGCGCGCAGCTTGTTCAGCGCTTCGGGAATGAACGATTGGCCGCCAAAGCCCGGGTTGACCGACATGATCAGCACCATGTCCAGGCGATCCATCACGTGGTCCAGATAGTGCAGCGGCGTGGCCGGGTTGAAGACGAGGCCGGCCTTGCAGCCGTTGTCGCGGATCAGCGCCAGCGAGCGGTCGATGTGCTCGGAAGCTTCCGGGTGAAAGGTGATCAGGTCGGCGCCGGCCTTGGCGAAGTCCGGAATGATGCGATCGACCGGGCTGACCATCAGGTGCACGTCGATCGGCACCGGCTTGCCATCCTTTTGTGCGTGCGGCCGAATCGCCTCGCAGACCAGCGGGCCGACGGTCAGGTTCGGCACGTAATGGTTGTCCATCACATCGAAGTGGATCCAGTCGGCGCCCGATTCGAGCACGCGGCGCACTTCTTCGCCCAGTCGGGCAAAGTCGGCGGACAGGATGGACGGGGCGATGCGGAAACCGGACGGATCGATGGCAACGGACATGATGGGAGACGGATAAGGCGCGCGCAGGGCGCAAAGGAGGTCGCTATTTTAGCCGGATCGGCCGTCTGCTCGTGCCTTGCCGGTGCCACGGCCATGCCGCACAATGGGCGCCATTCTTATTGTGGATCGTCATGCCGAGCTACGAACTCACCGTCCAGGTCCGGACGCGCTACCTGCCGGAGCAATCCGAGCCGGAGCAGGGCAGCTACGCCTTCGCCTACACCATCACCATTCGCAATACGGGCGACGTGCCGAGCCAGCTCATCTCACGCCACTGGGTGATTACCGACGCCGAAGAGCAGGTGCAGGAAGTGAACGGCCTCGGCGTGGTCGGGCATCAGCCGCTGCTGCCGCCGGGTGAATCCTTCGAGTACACGAGCTGGGCGACCATCAAGACGCCTGTGGGTACGATGCGCGGCGAGTATTTCTGCGTGGCCGAAGACGGCCACCGTTTCGAGGCGCCCATCCCCGAATTTGCGCTGGTGATGCCGCGCATGCTGCACTGATCGGGAATCAGGGCGCGTCGGAATTGGCGGCTTGAGAATCTTTTGGCGCTGCGTCGGTCGATTGCGAAGGCTTGGCAGCGTCGCCGTGGCGCGACGGGTGCTCCGGCGGCGCACGCAGTGGGCGTGGATGCTTCTTGGCGCCCGACATCGTCCAGACCACGATGAAGATCAGCAGGAACAGCGCCACGCCGGCCTCCAGGCCGAACAGCATCATCGGATGGTTTTCAAAGAATTGGCTCATGGTCGACGGCGGGAAGCTCGGGTGCGAGGCATTGTAGCCAAGCCCGCGGCCGCACCGGACAGGATGAAACACGCATGACAGCAGCAACCTTGGACGCATTGACACCAGCCCGCAACGCTCTGCGCCGCCGATGGGCTGCCCGGTTTGGTTCCTTTGCCGCAGCCCTGGTCGCCGCAATGCTGGCAGCCTGCACGAGCGGGCCGCCGCCGCGCGTCGAAACGCCGCAAGCGCCCACAGGCACGCTCGGCGGGCATCTGGCCCCCGCTACCTGGGCCGATGTGTCGGGCTGGACGGCCGATGACCTTGCCTCCGCCTGGCCCGCCCTGCAATCGAACTGCCAGGCGATGAAGCGCCGCGCCGATTGGTCGCGTGTCTGCACCGCCGGCCTGATGGTCGATGCCGGCGACCCGATTGCCATGCGCGTGTTCTTTGAAGACAACTTCACGCCGTATCGCGTGGTGAAGGACGACGGTACCGACAGCGGCCTCATCACCGGTTACTACGAACCGCTGCTGCGCGGCTCGCGCACCCGCCACGGTGTCTATCAGACGCCGCTGTACCGCATGCCCGCCGCCTGGCGCGGCAAGACGCTGCCGGCGCGCGCGCAGTTGATCCGCAGTCCGGCGCTGCAGGGTCAGGAAATTGTCTGGGTGGATGATCCGGTCGAAGCCGCGTTCCTGCAGATTCAGGGTTCGGGCCAGGTCCAGCTGGAAGAGGGCGGCATCATGCGCCTGGGCGTGGGCGGCACGAACAACCAGCCGTTCCGTTCATTTGCGCGCTGGCTGCTCGACATGGGCGAAATTACGCCGGTGCAGGCCACCATGCAGGGCATCAAGGCCTGGGCGCGTGCCAATCCGAGCCGCGTGGAAGAGATGCTCAACATCAACCCGCGCTACGTGTTCTTTGCCGAGACGCCCGGCAACACGGGCGGCCCGATCGGCAAGCTGGGCGTGCCGCTCACGGACGAACGCTCGATCGCAGTCGATCCGACGTACATTCCGCTGGGCTCGCCGGTGTTCCTGTCGACGACCAAACCGCTGTCGACCGATCCAATTCAAAAGCTGGTTTTTGCGCAGGATGTGGGTTCGGCCATTCGCGGTGCCGTGCGTGCCGACTATTACTTCGGCCATGGCGATGCCGCCGGTGACTTGGCCGGGCGCATGAAGCAGGCGGGCCGCCTGTGGGTGCTCGTGCCGAAGGGCGGCAGCGTCGGCGTCGCCACCCGCTAAAGAGGCGAGGCGGGCTAAGCGCGCCGCAAGTCCACCACGCGGCGCGCCTTGCCGACCGAGCGCTCGATCCCGCCGCTCGCCAGAATCTCGATCGCGGCGGTCACGCCGATCAACGACTTGATGTCGTGCGCCAGTTGGCTGCTTGCCGAGTTGGCCGCGTCCGCCGATGCGCCGAGCGCCGCCTCGATCCGTACCGTCAGCGTATCCAATGGCCCTTCCTTGCCCAGCACGCACTGGTAGTGCGGCGACAGCGCCGCGTGCTTCAGGATCAATTCCTCGATCTGCGACGGAAACACGTTCACACCGCGCACGATCATCATGTCGTCGCAGCGCCCGGTGATTTTTTCCATGCGCCGGAAGCCCGGTCGCGCCGTGCCCGGCAACAGGCGTGTCAGATCGCGCGTGCGATAGCGCACCACCGGCATCGCTTCCTTGGTCAGCGACGTGAAGACCAGTTCGCCGAATTCGCCGTCGGGCAGCACCTCGCCGGTGTCCGGATCAATGATCTCCGGATAGAAGTGGTCTTCCCAGATGGTCGGGCCGTCCTTGGTTTCGGCGCATTCGCTGGCAACGCCCGGCCCCATCACCTCCGACAGGCCGTAGATATCAACCGCTGAAAGCCCCATGCGCGCTTCGATGGCGCTGCGCATTTCTGGGGTCCAAGGCTCGGCGCCGAAGATGCCGATCTGCAGGCTCGACGCGGCCGGGTCCATGCCCTGGCGTTCGAACTCGTCGGCAATCGCCAGCATGTAGCTGGGCGTGACCATGATGATCTGCGGCTGAAAATCGCAGATGAGCTGCACTTGCCGCTCGGTTTGTCCGCCGCCAAACGGGATGGCCGTCAGCCCCGCACGCTCCACGCCGTAATGCGCGCCCAGGCCCCCGGTGAACAGGCCGTAGCCGTAGCTCACGTGGACCTTGTCGCCGCGCCGGGCGCCCGCCGCCCGGATCGAGCGCGCCACCAAGCCGGCCCATGTATCGATGTCCGCCAGCGTGTAGCCGACAACCGTGGGTTTGCCGGTCGTGCCCGACGACGCGTGGATGCGCGCGATCCGGTCCTGCGGCACCGCAAACATGCCGAACGGATAGTTGTCGCGCAGATCAATCTTGGTCGTGAACGGAAACTTCGCCAGATCGGCAAGCGACTGCAAATCCGACGGATGCACGCCCGCGGCGTCGAACTTGGCCCGGTAGGCGGGCACGTTCTCATACGCATGCGCGAGGCTGCGCCTCAGGCGTTCAAGCTGCAGAGCCTGGATGGCGTCACGGCTGGCCGTCTCGATCGGATCGAGCGGCAGGTCGGTCGAGCTGGGGCGCATGTGGTCTCCTCGGGGCGCCGTCGAGCGAACCTGCTCACGATCCTACTGCGCGTCCCGATCTTGGCCCTGCGATGCTCACCGTACCCGTGTACGGTTGCGCTTCTCGGGCCAACCTCGGGCCGCTCGCTACGGATCGTGAACAGGTTCTGAGGCGTCCTCTAATGGTGATGCGGTTTTGTGGAGGGCTTTATAAGACGTCTAGCTAGGGTTCTGGGCTGCCAGGGATCGGAATGACGTGGCCGCGAATCTGTGCAGACTTGCCGCGAAACATGGCGACCACCTCGCCGGCCTGGTTTGTCACGCGTACGTCGTAGATGCCGTGGCGGCCGGATAACACCTGCTCGGTTGCCTCGGCCGTGAGGGTTTCGCCGCCGTGCGCCGGGCGCAGGAATTCGACGCTGCACCCAGCCGCCACCGTGTTGTGGTTATGGCTGTTGCAGGCAAACGCGAAGGCCGAATCGGCCAGCGTGAAGATCAATCCGCCATGACAGGTGCGATGCCCGTTGAGGAATTCAGGCCGCACCGCCATGGAAAGCCGAGCAAAGCCGGGCGCGACCGCCTCCACGCGCATGCCGAGCCAGCGCGTGCAGGCATCGGCGTCGAACATGCTTTTGCAGGCCGCTTCAGCCAGTGCCTGCGCATCGTGGAGGGTCGTTTCCGTCACGCTGATGTCCTTATTCGCCGGTGAAATGGGCCACGCGCTTGTTCAGAAAGGCGTCCACGCCTTCTGCATAGTCGCGCGAATTGCCGAGTTCGCGCTGCAGGTCGCGCTCCAGGTCCAGTTGGGCGTCCAGCGACTGTGTGGGCGCCGCGTGCATGGCGCGCTTGATGGCGGCCAGAGCACGGGTCGGCTGCTTGGCCAGATGGTCGGCCATGCAATTCACTTCGGTCATCAGAATCTTGGCGTCGTGATAAACGCCCCAGATCAGGCCCCAGGCGAGCGCCGTCTTGGCGTCGAGCTTTTCCCCCAACATCGCCAGCCCCATCGCCCGCGCCACGCCGATGCGCTGCGGCAGGAACCACGTTCCTCCCGAATCCGGCAGCAGCCCGATCTTTACAAAGGCCTGGAGGAAGCACGCATTCTCGGCGGCCATCACGATGTCGCACGCCAGCGCGAGGTTTGCGCCGGCGCCGGCAGCCACGCCGTTCACCGCGGCAATCACCGGCAGGGGCATGGCGCGCAGACGGCGTACCAGCGGGTTGAATTGTTCGTCGATGAGCTGGCCCAGGTCGGTCATCTGCCCGGGCGTGACATTGAGTTCGGAGAGATCCTGCCCCGCGCAGAAACCGCGTCCCGCTCCGGTCAGGATCAAGGCGCGGGCGCGCTGGCGCTCCACCTTGTCCAGCGCTTCGCGCAGTTCCCGGTGCATGCCGGCCGTGAAGCTGTTGAGCTGATCGGGCCGGTTCAGCGTGATGGTGGCCACGTGTTCATGCCAGTCAAGCAGAATGGTCGGGCTGGTCATCTTGTCTCCTCCTCGGTCATCGGTTCATTGATTAACCGACCGGTTGGTCGGCTAATATTACATCCATTCCAACTGGAGCTTCCATGTCCTACGAAAACATTCTGGTCGAAACGCGCGGTCGCGTCGGTCTTATTACGCTCAATCGTCCGAAGGCGCTCAATGCGCTCAACGATGCGCTCATGGACGAACTTGGCGCCGCGCTGCTCGCCTTCGATGCCGATGCCAACATTGGCGCCATCGTCATTACCGGCAGCGAAAAGGCGTTCGCCGCCGGCGCGGATATCGGCGCCATGGCCGATTACGACTTCGCCACCGTCTATAAGAACGAATACATCACGCGCAACTGGGAAACCATTCGCCGGATCCGCAAGCCGGTGATCGCGGCAGTGGCCGGCTACGCGCTCGGCGGCGGCTGCGAACTGGCCATGATGTGCGACATCATCCTCGCCGCCGATACCGCCAAGTTCGGCCAGCCGGAAATCAAGCTCGGCACCATGCCCGGCGCAGGTGGCACGCAGCGCCTGCCGCGCGCAGTCTCCAAGGCCAAGGCGATGGATCTCTGCTTGACGGCCCGCATGATGGGTGCCGAGGAAGCCGAGCGCGCCGGACTGGTCTCGCGTGTCATTCCCGCCGACAAGCTGCTGGACGAAGCCATCCAGGCCGCAGAAACCATTGCCGGCTTCTCGCTGCCCACGGTCATGATGATCAAAGAGTCGATCAACGCGGCCTACGAGACCTCGCTCAGCGAAGGCGTCCATCTGGAGCGCCGTCTGTTCCACGCCACGTTCGCCACGGAAGACCAGAAGGAAGGCATGCGCGCGTTCGTCGAAAAGCGTGCCGCTACGTTCAAGCACCAATAAGGACAGTCCGGCGGGTGACTTCGGGAATACCCGAGTAACGAAATCGGGTATCTCGGGGCGCGTTTTGCGAGGCCTTTGCGGCCGCAATCCCATGCGTAGCCTGGGCTGGCGGCTATTCTTCACGAACGTGTCATCAGCCTGTCACGACAAAGGTGTTGCCAAGCTCCGGGAACCCGCCTATAGTTCGCCCCTCGCTGCAAAACACAGCGCCGAAACGCAAGTCGCGGTGGTGGAGTTGAGTGGTGGAGAAGCAGGTGTGGGGCGGGTTTGCGGTCGATTGGGTGGTTGGCGATTGGCGGTGAATCGAGTGGTAGTTGGCAGCGAGTTGACGGATAAAAATTCTTCGACG
>NZ_CAUDLI010000009.1:0-265446 GCF_958439105.1 Ralstonia flatus
GACCGCGTAAAACACTCGGCTGGCGCACTCCCGCAGAAGCCTTTATTGAGAACTGCGCCAAGCACGGAATCGTCATTGACCCCGCTGTTGCACTTGGAGCTTGAAACCGCCAGGCAAAAGAAAGGCGCGCCCGAGATGGCGACCCCTTCCTTGAATTTCTGTAACCGGGCGGGGAAGGAGGCAAACTCGCTTCGCTCAAACAGGCCTCCTTCCTTTATCCGCCCGCTTACAGAAATTCAAGGCGCCATCTAGGGCAGGAACGTCAACGGCCACACCGGCGGGGAACTGAGGTCGGCGCCGGGGCTCGGCGAGTGCAAGAGCAAGAGCAAGAGCAAGAGCAAGAGCAAGAGCAAGAGCAAGAGCAAGAGCAAGAGCAAGAGCAAGAGCAAGAGCAAGAGCAAGAGCAAGAGCAAGAGCAAGAGCAAGAGCGTGCGATGGTTCCAGTCGTACAACGGAGTGGCGCACGGGCAGAAGATTGTGTGCTTCACCCCTGCCCTAGATGGCGCCTTGAATTTTCGTAAGCGGGCGGAAAAAAGACGGGAAACTGTCTGAGCGAAGCGAGTTTTTCCCGTCTCCGACCGGTTACGAAAATTCAAGGGATGGGTCGCCATCTCGGGCGCGCCTTTCTTTGCTTACTTTCTTTGGCAAGACAAAGAAAGTGAGTCGCCCCCGGCAGGGGGTGAAACAGAAGCAAACCAACAAGCCCCGCCCCCGGCAGGGGGGTGAAACAGAAGCAAACCAACAAGCTCCGCCCCCGGCAGGGGGTGAAACAGAAGCAAACCAACAAGCCCCGCCCCCGGCAGGGGGTGAAACAGAAGCAAACCAACAAGCCCCGCCCCCGGCAGGGGTTGAAAGAGCAGCAAACCAATAAAGCCCCGCCCCCGGCAGAGGAGGGGAAGAGAAAAAGGAAAACGAGCCTCAGACCTCGAAGCCCGAAGCTCAGACCCCCAACCACGACCCTCCAACCCTCAAATTCGATACTCCAGATATCGAATAAGAGCCAACGAGGCGAAGCAATTCGGCCGCAAGACCCGATCTAGACAAAACGAGACGCAACCGAAGCAAAAATGCAGAATTTTTCGGGCCTCCGAGGGCCATGCTCGATGCAAAAAGCCTCGTGCTCCGACCTCCGAGCCCGACGTTCGACCCTCAACCCTTGGGATTCGAAACCAAAAGTGTGAAAGTCGGAGTTCAGAGCCCCACTGTCGAGTGTCAGAGCTTGGCAATTGAGCCTCAGAGCCTGACGATTGAGGCTCGGACCCCGGTATTTGACAGGCTCAGCTCCAAGCTGGGCAGTCGCGAGATTGTGAATAGGCCCCAACGATGCTTTCCATCAACAAACACCTCCCCGCACCACATGGCCTGGCCTCCGTGCTGGTCAAGCGTGCACCCAAGTTGGTGCTCCCATTCCTTGAGCGCAGCCGCAGCCGCCTGCGCGCCACCCTCGACGATGGCCGTGAAGTGGCCGTCGTGCTGCCGCGCGGCACCGTCATGCGCGGCGGCGATGTGCTGGTCGCTGAAGACGGCACGCTGGTGGAAGTGCAGGCCGCCCCGGAGCAGGTGCTGCGCGTGAGCAGCGACAACCGTCTTGCGCTGATGCGCGCTGCCTACCACCTCGGCAATCGCCACACGCCCGTGCAGGTCAGTGCCGATGCGCTGCAGCTCGAGGCCGATCCGGTGCTTGAAGACATGCTGGTCCGCCTCGGCGTGACCGTCGCGCACGTGGAAGCGCCGTTCGAGCCCGAGGCGGGCGCCTATGGCGGCGGCCATCGTCACGGCCACGATGCGACGTTCGAAGAGGACTACGCGGCCGCGCAGGCGCTGTATCACGAGCACCACGGGCACGATCATGGCCACAGTCACGCGCATGACCACGGCCATGGTCACGCGCATAGCCACGATCACGCGCACGACCACGACCACGGCCATGTGCATGGCCCCGGCTGCGGCCATCACCACCATCACCATGACTAACGCGGCGCAGCTCACCGCCTTGCTGCATCTCGCGTCGCCGGCGCTGCCGGTGGGCGCGTTCAGCTATTCGCAGGGCCTGGAGGCGGCGGTGGATGTCCGGCACGTGACCGATGAAGCGTCGGCTGCCGCGTGGATTGCCGAGGGGCTCGACGTGCTGGCCGCCTGCGAGGCGCCGCTGTGGCTGCTGCAGTTTGCCGACTGGCAGGCCGGCCGCTTCGATGCCGTGGCGGAGCGCGATGCGTGGTTCCTCGCGACCCGCGAGACGCGCGAGCTGCGGCTAGAAACGTCGCAGATGGGCTGGTCGCTCAGTCGACTCATCCAGCAGATGGCGTGGGGCGATGACGCACTGCGCGGCGCATTGGCCGCGCGCGCATCCGTGACGTTTCCGACCGCCTTTGCCGCCGCTGCTGCCGCCCTGAATGTCGACCCGCGCGACGGCGTGACGGCGTACTGCTTTGCCTGGGTGGAAAACCAGATGGCAGCGGCAGTGAAGGCCGTGCCGCTCGGGCAGGCTGCAGGGCAACGGATTCTCTTTGGTCTGCACGCCGCGGTGGCGCGTGCGGTGGAAGAAGCCACGCGCCGTGCGGCCTGTCATCCGCCTGAACTGTCTACGTTTTCGCCGGGGCTGGGCGTGTTGTCTGCCCGGCATGAAACGCAATACTCACGACTCTTTCGATCCTGAACCTGACCATTATGCGAACCAAGAAACTTCCTGCCCTGCGCGTTGGCGTGGGCGGCCCGGTGGGCTCCGGCAAGACCACGCTGCTCGAAATGCTCTGCAAGGCCATGCGCGAGCGCTACGACCTCGTGGCGATCACCAACGACATCTATACGAAGGAAGATCAGCACCTGCTGACCATCTCCGGCGCGCTGCCGGCCGAACGCATCATGGGCGTCGAGACCGGCGGCTGCCCGCACACCGCCATCCGCGAAGATGCATCGATCAACCTCGAAGCGGTGGATCGCATGCTCTCCAAGTTTCCGGATGCGGATGTGGTCTTCATTGAGTCGGGCGGCGACAACCTCGCGGCGACGTTCAGCCCCGAGCTGTCGGACCTGACCATCTATGTGATCGACGTGGCGGGCGGCGAGAAAATCCCCCGCAAGGGCGGCCCGGGCATCACCAAGTCGGACCTGCTCATCATCAACAAGACGGACCTGGCGCCGTATGTCGGGGCATCGCTGGAGGTGATGGAGAGCGACACGCGCAAGATGCGCGGCGACCGGCCGTTCGTGATGTGCAATCTGCGGGCGCAGGGTGGGTTGGATGAGGTGATTCGGTTTATTGAGAAGCAGGGGATGCTGACGGCGGCTGCGTGATGGACGGCACTGATGGACGGCACTTGTGCAGGATGCAGTGAGTCAAAAACACTGAAGCGTGCGTTGCGGAGGTGGGTGATGAAGACGCTGCATTCTGCGGTGCTGACGGCGGTGGTCTTGGGCGCGGCGGCCTGTGCACCCACCATCGTCGGGCCGTATTACACGATGGATGTGCGGTTGGCCGATGGGAAACCCGTGCGGTGCGCGGTGAATCAGCCGGCGCATTCACCCAGTCCGCCGCCAGAGCCCCTGACGGTGCGCGAGCGTAACGAAGCCGAAGTGCTGGCCACGCAGCCGCTGCGCTTGCAGACGGGGCCGCGGTCGCCGTATCCGACGGTCTATACCGCGCCGGACGTCCAGTGCTTTGCGTTGCCCCGGTAGGGCGGTCGGGTTTCTCCTGCCAGCTTCCACCGCATCGGCCAACGCCTGACAACCCGCGGCGCATGCTTCAGTAAAGCCCGGGAATCAGCCGCCATGTGCGGGCGCGGTATGCGTCGTACTCGGCGCCGAACTGCGATTGCAGCAGCGCTTCTTCGGCGCGCATGCGGGCCACCAGTGGGGGAATCAGCAGGAGCGTCAGCACCACGCCGGCCAGTGCGCGGAATCCCAGTCCCCAGCCGAGCGTGCCGATCAGCAACCCCAGGTAGCTCGGGTTGCGCACGTATTGGTAGATGCCGCCGGTCACGAGCGTATGGCCGGGCTGGATCGCCACCAGCCCGCTGAATCGATTGCCCAGCACGACCACCGGCCACACCCGCAACGCGCCGCCAGCGGCATAGAGCACCACGCCGAGCCAGCGGACGGCTTCGCCATCGATGCACCAGAGGTCGTGGCGGTCTGTGTACGCCGGCAGCCACGCACTGACGAAGCCGATCAGGCCGAACACCGCCAGCACCCAGCGGTTGGCGCGGTCTTCACGTTCTCCGGCGCTGAGGTTGCCACCGGCAAGCAGTGCCGCGATGGCCAGCACCACCGTGATCACCACGAGGGCGACGCGTGCCGGGTTGGCAAGAAACGCGCCGACGCCGCCCCAGCCGAGCGCGGCAAGGCCGAGATAGGCCGCGATGGAAACCGCGGCTGCCAGGCCCATCTTCAGTGAGGCTGCCATATCGTTTGTGCGCGAACGCGTGAGTGGAATGCAGCCAGTGTAGGCGGCTCGCTCGCGCTCCGTATTGACGGCTGCCAATTGAAAAAGGCCGCGTTATGCAGCCTTTTCCCGATGCGAAAACGCCGAATCAGCGCCGTTCGTACTGCGTTGCGCCGAAGAGAATCTCCTTCGCCTTGTCGTCCTGCACAGCCGGTCGCTCCTTGGCGAGCACCTTCACCGCGCGCTGCACGGCCGGGCGTTCTTCAATGGCCTCAAACCACCGCTGCAGCTTCGGATAATCCGACAGCTCGATCCCCTGGTTCTTCCAGCTGCGCAGCCACGGCCACGTCGCTATGTCGGCGATGGAGTAATCCGCGCCGCCAAGGAATTTCGATTCGCCCAGGCGCTTGTCGATCACGCCGTACAGACGCTTGGCTTCGTTGCTGTAGCGGTTGACTGCGTACTCGATCTTCTCGGGCGCGTAGATGCGGAAGTGATGCGCCTGGCCGAGCATCGGGCCGACGCCGCCCATCTGGAACATCAGCCACTGCAGCACTTCGTATTTGCCGCGCACGTCGTCGGGCAGGAACTTGCCCGTCTTGCCGGCGAGGTACAGCAGGATCGCGCCCGATTCGAACAGCGAGATCGGTTTGCCGTCCGGGCCATCCTGATCGACGATGGCCGGGATCTTGTTGTTGGGGCTGATCTTGAGGAAGTCGGGTTTGAACTGGTCGCCGGCGCCGATGTTGATGCCGTGAACGCGGTAAGGCAGCTCGCATTCTTCCAGCATGATGTGCACTTTGTGCCCGTTGGGCGTGGCCCAGCTATAGACGTCGATCATCGAGTTGGCTCCTTGGCTTCTGGCCGGGAAGAGAGGGGCGGGCCACCAGCAGCCCGCAAAGTGTTCCATTCCAGCACAGAACGCAGAAACGCGCAGACGCCGGGCAGCGGGCAAAAAAATCCCCGCTCAAGGCGGGGTTAAGGAGTGAACGGTACGGCCGTGCGGCGTATCAGGCGCCGCGCGTGACGGGCATGTCGACAACGTCCTTCAGGTGCAGATGCTTGGCCAGTTCCAGCTTGGCGATGGCGGCGCGGTGCACTTCGTCAGGGCCGTCGGCCAGGCGCAGCGTGCGCTGGTGCGCGTAGGCCGACGCCAGCGGGAAGTCGCCCGACACGCCGCCGCCGCCGTGTGCCTGGATCGCCCAGTCGACGATCTGGCAGGCGATGTTCGGGGCCACGACCTTGATCATCGCGATCTCGGCCTTGGCGACCTTGTTGCCGACGGTGTCCATCATGTACGCGGCCTTGAGCGTCAGCAGGCGGGCCTGTTCGATCATGCAGCGGGCTTCGGCAATGCGTTCGTGCCAGACGCTGTGCTGCGCGATGGCCTTGCCGAACGCGATGCGCGAACTCAAGCGCTTGCACATCAACTCCAACGCGCGCTCGGCCACGCCGATGCTGCGCATGCAGTGGTGGATGCGGCCCGGGCCGAGGCGGCCCTGCGCGATCTCGAAGCCGCGGCCTTCACCGAGCAGGATGTTGCCCACCGGCACACGCACGTCTTTGAGGTCGACTTCCATGTGGCCGTGCGGCGCATCGTCGTAACCGAACACGCTCAGCGGACGCATGACGGTGATGCCCGGCGCGTTGGCCGGCACCACGATCATCGATTGCTGCTCGTGGCGGCCGGCATCGGGGTTGGTCTTGCCCATGACGATGTAGACGGCGCAGCGCGGGTCGCCGGCGCCCGACGACCACCACTTGCGGCCGTTGATGACGTACTCGTCGCCTTGGCGTTCGATGCGGCATTCGATGTTGGTGGCGTCCGACGAGGCCACGGCCGGCTCGGTCATCAGGAAGGCGGAGCGGATTTCGCCGCGCAGCAGCGGCTCCAGCCAGCGGTCTTTCAGTTCTTCAGAGGCGTAGCGTTCCAGCGTTTCCATGTTGCCGGTGTCGGGCGCGGAGCAGTTGAACACTTCGGGCGCCCAGGGCACCCGGCCCATGATTTCGCACAGCGGCGCGTATTCGAGATTCGACAGCCCTTCGGGCGCGCGCGGCGAACGCGGCAGGAACAGGTTCCACAGCCCGGCCTTGCGTGCCAGCGGCTTGAGTTCTTCGATGACCTTGGTCGGAATCCACGCGTTGCCGGCACGGCGGTTGGCCTCGATTTCTTCGTGGAAGCGGTGCTCGTTCGGGTAGATGTGCTGGTCGAAGAATTCAAGCAGGCGTGCCTGCATTTCCTTGACCTTGGGCGTGTAATCGAAATTCATGGTGTCTCCTCAGTACATCGAACAAGCGCCTCGAACGGGCAGCCATCAATCAGTTCAGACCAGACGCGCGCGGCCATGCGTCAAACACGCCCGCCGAGCACGGCAAATACGGCACTCGTGCGCGCAATCAACCGGTCGCCGCGATGGAAGAGGGCCTGCGCAAAGGCCAGCTTGCTGCCGGTGCGCAACCCTTCCGGGGTGATCTCGATCCAGTCGCCTTCTCCGGCAGAGGCGATGAAATCCACCGTCAGGCTGGCGGTCGACATGGCCAGCGCGCCGCCGGTGCCTTCGCCCGGTTCGGCCAGGCAATAACCGAGCGCCGCATCGGCCAGCGATGCCACCACACCGCCATGCAGGATGCCGCGCCGATTCAGGTGGTGATGCTGTACGTGAAAACCCATCACCATCGACGCGCCCATCCCCTTGGCATACACCGACCCCAGCATCGTCAGGAAGGGGCTCGGCTTGTTCAGCAGGTCAAAGCCCGTCGGTACGGCGAGATTGGGGGTTGTGGTCATGGCACGCGGCGCAACTCACAAGTGGTGTCCGCAGAATAAGCCTTCGCCTACAATAAGAGAAATGAATTTCGTAGATTGCAGTCCATCAATGCCATGCATATATCGCGCGTCGATCTGAACCTGTTTGTCGTCTTCGACGCCATCTATACGGAAGGCGGGATTACGGCGGCCGCCCGCACGCTCAATCTGACGCAGCCGGCCGTGAGCCACGCCCTGGGGCGGCTGCGCGAGCTGTTTGACGACCCGCTGTTTGAGCGGCGCGGGCAGGGCATGGTGCCGACGCCGCTGGCGCGCACGCTGATCGCCGAAGTCCGCACGGCACTGCAGGGCTTCGAGCGCACCCTGCGCGAGGGCACGCGCTTCGACCCGGCTACGAGCGAGCGCCGCTTCACGCTGTCGATGCGCGATGCGCTGGAAGCGACGTTGCTGCCGCCGCTCATGGCCGCCATCGCCAAGGAGGCGCCGCGCATCGACGTGACGACCGTGCGCGGAGACCGCCGCCTGCTCGAGACCGAGTTGCTGGCCGGGACCATCGACGCGGCAGCGGACATTCTGCTGCCGGCATCCCCGGCCATCCGGCATGCGCCGCTGCTGACCGACCCGATGGTGGTGCTGGCGCGCCCCGGCCATCCCATCGCCAATGAACCGCTGACGCTGGAGCGTTACCTCGCGTGCGAGCACGTGCATGTGTCGTCGCGGCGCCGTGGGGCCGGGCTGGAAGACGTGGAGTTGCGCCGCTTGGGGCACGAGCGGCGCGTGCGGCTGCGTTGCCAGCATTACCCCGCCGCCTGCCGCGTCGTGAGTTGCACCGATCTGCTCGCCACGTTGCCGATCCGCTACGCGCGCATCGCCAACGAGCCGTATGGCAACGTGATGCTGCCGCTGCCGTTCAACGTGCAGCCGCTGGAGCTGTATCTGTACTGGCACACCAACAGCGACCAGGATGCCGCCAGCCGTTGGCTGCGCGACCACGTATTCGCCGCGATGGCAGAGGTGGCCCTCGACGACGCCGTGGCGGCATTCGCAGACGGGCGTTGACGAACGCAAGGGCGGACGCAATCATCGGGGCTGCGCGGCGCAAATGGCGTAACTACGCCGGTTTATGACAGATTGATGGCATTCGGTGTGCCACTGTCCAGCCCCTGCGCTCCCAGCAAACCGTCTTCTCTTCCGATGTATGACTGCGACTGCGTCCGCGATCAGTTTCCAATCTGACAACACCGGTTTCATCTGCGGTTTTCGCTTTGAACCGGGCAAGCCCGGCGTGGCGCTGGATTCGTCCGGGATTGCGGATGCGCTCCAGCATGCAGAGAGCGAGGATGCCGGCGACGCATTCATCTGGCTGCATTTCAACCTGTCGCGCGCGGGCTGCATGCGGTGGCTGCAGGGCCATCTCGATCTGCCCGAATCGTTTCTCGAGTTGCTGGGCGAGGAGGCGCACTCCACGCGCATCGAGCAGCAGGACGGTGCGCTCGTCGCGGTCTTCAATGATGTGATCTTCGATTTCGAGCGCACGCCCACGCAGGTGGCAACGCAGTGGGTGTACGCACACCGGCGCCTGCTGGTCACGTTACGCCGCAAGCCATTGCATTCGGTCGACCGCCTGCGCGAGTGCGTGCGCAGCGGCGAGACGTTTCGCTCGCCCGCCGACCTGCTGGGCCATTTGATGTGCGATCAGGCTGACCTGATGACGCAGATCGTCCGCACCACCGGCATCGATATCGACCGCATCGAAGACCGTTTCCTTGCATCAAAGATCACGTCGGGGCGACAAGAGCTTGCGGGTACCCGCCGCGTCCTGGTGCGCCTGCAGCGCATGCTGGCACCGGAGCCGGGTTCGGTCTTTCGCCTGCTGGCCCGGCCGCCGGCGTGGCTGCATCCGGAAGATGTGCAGCAATTGCGCGAGTCAACCGAGGAGTTCTCCGTCGTCTTGCGCGACATGAGCGGATTGATCGAGCGCATCAAGCTGCTGCAGGAAGAGGTGATTGCGCGCCTGGACGAGCAGAACAACAGGACGCTGTTCACGCTGACGCTGGTGACCGTGCTGGCCCTGCCGATCAACATTGTCGCGGGGCTCTTCGGCATGAATGTGGGCGGCGTGCCGCTGGCCGACAACCATCACGGCTTCTGGCTGATGGTGGGGCTGGTGGCGGCGTTCACCTGCGTCGTGGCCTGGTGGGTGGTCCGCCGCCGCAACAACCAATAAGAACGTCTACGTATTTGCGGTGACGGCCGACTTGGCTTTGGCGGGTTTGGGCGATGCCGCTGCCGCCTTTGCCGTCTTTGCAGCCGGGAACGGGTAGCGCGCGCTGAACTCCGCAAAACGCGCGGCAAGAAAATCCGCGCACGCCGTCAGCCGCGCGGGCCGATGGCGGCGCGCCAGGGCCACGAGCTGCAGCGGCGTGGGGGCATGGCTCCATGCCGGCAAGGCCACCTCCAGCCGTCCCGCGCTCACGTCTTGCGCGACATCCAGCCACGACTTGAAGGCCAGGCCGCGCCCCGCGATCGCCCAGTCGCGCACCACGGCGCCGTCGTCGCACTGGAAATCGCCGCGTACGTCGATCGGGGCGGGGCCGCTGGCGTGCGTGAGTTGCCAGCGGGTGACGGGCTCGCCGTTGCGCAGGAGGATCAGGCAGCGGTGGTCGGCGAGGTCGCTCGGGTGTGCAGGCCGGCCGTGCTGCTTGAAATACGACGGCGCGCCCACGATCACACGCGGATGCGACGCAAGCGGCCGCCGCACCAGCGCCGAATCCTGCAGATGCCCATAGCGCAGCGCGAAGTCGAGGTCTTCTCGCATCAGGTCGGCCAGCCGGTCGCCGAGCACCAGCGTGATCCGCACGCCGGGATGCTCGTCGCAGAAGGCATCGAGCCATGGGCGCAGGATGTGCCGCCCCAGGTCTGATGTGGCCGCAATGCGGATGGGGCCGGACAGCTCGGTGCGATCCTGCCCCAGGCTTTCGGCGCCTTCGTCCAGCGCTTCCAGCGCCTGTCTTGCATACCCCAGATAACGCTGGCCGGCTTCGGTCGGACGCATGCTGCGCGTGGTGCGCTCGAACAGGCGGGCGCCGAGTTCGGTCTCCACGCGCTTGAGCGCTGCGCTGGCGGTGGCGGGCAGCCAGCCGAGCTGGCGCGCGGCGGCGGAAAGGTTGCCGGCGTCAGCAATGCGCACCAGCAGGCGGAGGTCGTCGAGGGCGATCATTGTCAAAGCAGATTTGGAGAATCATCAAAGCATAGCCAGATTATCTTGCTTTTGTTTGATGAAAGAATGGCCCCAGTCGATTGACGGTTTTTCTTTCTCTTCTCAAAGGAGCATTGGCATGACTTCGAAGACCTTGCAGGACCAGTCCGTGGTGGTGTTGGGCGGTACGGCCGGTATTGGCCAGGCGGTGGCACGCGCGGCGGCAGCCGAGGGCGCGCGCGTGACGGTGCTGGGGCGCTCGGGCAAAGCGACGGACGGCACGCACGGCATTGCCGTCGACGCGAACGATACGGCGTCGCTGGGCAGCGCGTTGGCGCAGGCAGCCGAGTTGTCGCCCAGCGGCAAGATCGATCACCTTGTCATCACCATCGGCTCGCGCACGAGCCCGCCGCCGTTTGCTTCGCTGCAGCGTGCCGATCTTGAGCAGGCCTTCGGCACCAAGTTGTTTGCGGCGCTGATGGCGGTGCAGGCAGCGTTGCCGTATCTGACGGAACGCGCATCGATTACGCTCACCTCGGGCCTGCTCTCGCGCAAGGCGACGGCAACCGGCTTGCTGCGTGGCTCGATCAATGCTGCAGTGGAAGCCGCCGCCAAGAACCTGGCGAAGGAACTCGCACCGCGCCGCGTCAACGTGATCAGCCCCGGGGTGGTGGATACGGAAGTGTGGGGCGCGCCGGCCGATCGGCAGGCCATGCTCGCGCGCATCGGCAGCGGTTTGCCGGTCGGCCGCGTCGGCACGCCGGAAGACCTCGCCGAAGGCTACTTGCTGGCGATGAACAACGGCTTCATGACCGGCGCCATCATCGACATTGAAGGAGGCGGTTTGCTATGACGACTGACAGCGATTGGACCTTCGACCACGTGAACTTTCACGTGGCAGGAGAGGCGCCCATCCTGAAATTCTTCGCTGATGTGCTCGGCTGGAAACCGGGGCCGCGCCCGGCATTTCCGTTTCCCGGCACGTGGCTGTATCAGAACGACGATGCGCTGGTCCATCTCGTGACACAGGAGGGCAATACGCCGGAGCTGGTGTTCTCGCATATCGCGTTCCGCACCGGGAAGGACGCGGCCGATGTGCTGGCCGCCGTGCGCGAAAGCGGCGTGCCGCACCAGGTCAGAAAACACCCCGCGCGGCCTGCCGCACAGATCTTCGTGCAGTTGCCGGGCGGGGTGGTGCTGGAGCTGGAAGCGCCGCTGTCCGGTCCGCTGGAAGCGGCGCGCGAGTACGAGAAGCCGGCTACGGAGTGAGGCGCAACATCATGCGCCGGCCTGCTGGGCGTACTTCCAGCCCAGTTCGGCCATCGGGCGGGCGCGCTTGCCCGCTTCCATCGCCTGCGCCGACGACGCCGTGCCATCCACCACGCGCTTCATGATCCCCTGCAGGATGCCGGCAATGCGGAACATGTTGTAGGCGAGGTAGAAGTTCCAGTCGCCCGTGATGCGCCGGCCGGTGCGTTGTTCGTATTGGCGGATGTAATCGGCTTCTGTGGGGATGCCCAGCGCGGCGAAGTCCAGGCCGGCGACGCCGCGGAACTGGCCCGGCTCGATGTGCCAGCTCATGCAGTGGTAGCTGAAATCGGCAAGCGGATGGCCGAGCGTCGACAGCTCCCAATCGAGGATGGCCAGCACGCGCGGCTCGGTCGGATGGAAGATGAGGTTGTCGAGCCGGTAGTCGCCGTGAACGATGCTGGTGATTTCCTCGGCTTCCTGCGGCACGTGCTTGGGCAGCCATTCGATCAGGTTGTCCATGGCCGGAATCGACTCGGTTTCCGACAGCTTGTACTGCTTGCTCCAGCGCTCGATCTGACGCGCGAAATAGTTGCCGGGTTTGCCGTAATCGGCCAGGCCGATGGCGGCATAGTCCACCGTGTGCAACGCAGAGATGACGCGGTTCATCTCGTCATAGATCGCGGTGCGCTCGGCGGGCGCCATGCCGGGCAGGGCCTGATCCCACAACACGCGGCCCTGCACGAACTCCATGATGTAGAAGGCGCGGCCGATCACGGCTTCGTCTTCGCACAGGGCATACATCGTCGCGACGGGCACGTCGGTCTTGGCGAGAGCATCCATCACGCGATATTCGCGTTCGATGGCGTGTGCGGACGGCAGCAGCTTTGCCTTCGGCCCGGGCTTGGCGCGCATCACGTACGTGCGCGACGGCGTCATCAGCTTGAACGTCGGGTTCGACTGGCCGCCCTTGAACTGCTCAACCGTGAGCGGGCCGGCAAAGCCATCCACGTGTTCGCGCATCCACGCTTCCAGCGCGCCGATGTCGAACTTCTGCTGATCTGCCACCGGGCGCGTGCCCTCAAAGGCCGAGAAATCCTGCTGGTCCGTTTGTGCCATGGGTGTGTCTCCGAATCTTGTTGTGTATCGAGGAAAGTTCAGGTCGGTTGGCGATGGCGAAGGTACTGCTGCAGCAGCACTTCCATCGTCGTCAGCCGCGAGCCGACATGCGCGGGCGAGGGCGCCGAAAAATTGCTCATGCGCAGCACCCAGTCGGTCGGGGCCTCGCCAACATCGAGCACGTTGATGCAGCCGGCGGTCTGCGCAAGGCTGCCGAAGAACACGCGCTCGCCGCCGGTGATGGCATGCGAGAGGATCGCGCGGTTGGTGCCGCCATGCAGCACGAGCAGCACGGTGTCCCAGTCCGTTTGCGCGCGCAGCCGGGCGATGGCCGGAATCACGCGGTCAAGAAATTCGCCGATGCTCTCGCCATTGAGGAAGCGCCGGTCTTCGGACACCGTGCCTTCAAACGCGCCGATGAAGGCTTGCGCGAGTTCGTGCTCGGGAATTTCCGCCAGCTTGCCGCCGCGGATTTCCTGCAGCTCGGGCCAGTGCTCAAGCGCGATGCCGCGTTCCTGCATCGCTGGCATCTCGGCCAGCACGCGCTGCGCGGTTTCTACCGTGCGCGGCAGGCCGCTGACAATCACGCGGTCGAAGACGATGTTCTCGGCGGCGAAGATCTTGCCGGCGGCGGTGGTCTGGCTGCGGCCGAGTTCGTTGAGCGGCACGGCTTCGGGCGACGGAACGGGCCGGCCGGTTTCGTCGAAGTACGTCACCGCGCCATGACGCATCAGGTAGACGCGTCGGCGGTTGGGTGTCGGAAAGGGGACCATGCGAGGCGGAAATTAGCGGTATTGGGGTTTGCGCTTTTGCAGGAAGGCGGAGATGCCTTCGTTGCCATCGGCGTGATGCAGCGCTTCGACAAAGCTGTGCTGCTCGGCCTTGAGGTGATCGTGCAGTGAGGCGTCTTCGGCGTGCGCGATCAGGCCCTTGATGCGGCCCACCGCATGCGGCGATTGCGCAGCGAGTTTTTCCGCCAGTGCCAGCGCCTGGTCCAGCGCCTCGCCGGGTTTGACGACCTCATTGATGAGGCCGAAGTGCGCGAGCCGCTCCGCGCTGACAGGCTTGCCGAGCATGATGATTTCGCTCGCCAGGGGGCGCGGCAGGAAGCGCGCGATGTGCCACGAGCCGCCGCCGTCCGGCGTCAGCGCGACGTTCACATACGCCATCACGAACTTCGCGTCCGACGCGGCAATCGCAAAGTCGCACGCCAGCACCAGCGAGAAGCCCGCGCCGGCCGCTGGGCCTTCCACGGCCGCAATCACGGGCTTGGGAAACGTGCGGATCGTCTCGATCCAGTGGTTCAGCGCGTCGATGCCGTCTTCCTGCACGCTCCTCGGCTTGCTTCGGTTTTCCAGCAGGCGGTTCAGGTTGCCACCCGCACAGAACGCCTTGCCGTCGCCCGTGAAGATGATGGCGCGAATCTCGTTGTCGTTGGCGGCGCGGTCCAGCGCTTCCATCGACGCGGTGTACATGACCGGGTCCAACGCGTTGCGCGCGTCAGGGTTGGACAGCGTTAGCACCAGCGTCGAGCCGATGCGTTTGGAAAGCAATTGCGCGGTCATGGCGGCCTCGTCAGGGTAAGCGGCAATCAGGCGTCGGGCGTCAGGAGTATCAGGCATCAGGCGTGAGCAGCGACATGCCGAGACGGGCACGGCGCAGCAGCCACGGGCTCGGGCGATAGCGCGGATCGCCATACAGCACGTACAGGTTCTGCAGGACTTCAAGGATGGCGTTCGTGCCCAGCGTATCGCCGAGTGCCAGCGGCCCTTTGGGATAACCGAGCCCCAGCGTGACAGCGAGGTCGATGTCGGTGGGCGTGGCAATGCGCTGCTGGGCGATGTCGCACGCGATGTTGACGATGCACGCGACGATGCGCTGCGCCACAAAGCCACCCGAATCGCGGATCACCGTAACGGGCACGCCGTCGGAGGCCAGCAAGCCGTGTGCGGCATCGCGGTAGGCCGCATCGGTGGCGGGCGTGGTCATCAGCGTGCGGCGCTTGGTGGCGGCAAACGGATAGAGCGTGTCGAGCGCGACGGTACGGCGTGCGTCGAGCCCCTCGGCGGCCACGCAGGCCGTGGCATCCAGCCCGCGCGGCGTCACGATGATCAATGCATCGGCGGACGGTTTGGAACCGCCTTCAGGCGTGATGCCCAGATCGAGCAACAGGCGCTGCGCTGCGGCGTGGCCGGCGTCATGCGCGCGGCTGATCCATACCGAAGACGGGCGCGCGGACGGGGCGGGCGTTTCCGCCGGCACCTGTTTCTGTCCTTCCGGATAGCGGTAGAAACCTTCGCCCGTCTTGCGGCCCAGAATGCCGCCGGCAAAGCGCACCGCCGTGATCTGCGACGGACGATAGCGCGGCTCGTCATAAAACTGGCGGTAGACTGATTCCATCACAGGGTGCGAAACGTCCAGCCCCGTGAGGTCCATCAATTCGAACGGCCCCATGCGGAAACCGGCCTGCTCGCGCATGATGGCGTCGATGTCCGCATAGGCGGCCACACTTTCCTGCGCCACGCGCAGGCCTTCGGTATTCATGCCGCGTCCGGCATGGTTGACGATGAAACCCGGCATGTCGATGCAGCGCACGGCGGTGTGCCCCATGCGCTTGGCCAGTGCGGCCAGAGCGTCACCGGTGGCGGGCGCGCTGCGCAGGCCGTCGATGACTTCGACCACCTTCATCAATGGCACCGGGTTGAAGAAGTGGAAACCAGCGACGCGTTCGGGGTGCTTGCATGTCGCGGCAATCGCGGTGATCGACAGCGATGAGGTATTCGACGCCAGGATGGCATCCGCGCGGACGATGTCTTCGAGCTGGCGGAAGAGGTCGCGCTTGACGTCCAGTTTTTCGACGATGGCCTCAACCACGAGATCGCAGTCGGCCAGATCGGCGAGCGCGCCCGCAGGAATGAGCCGCGCGACGGTGGCGTCGGCTTCCTCCGCCGTCATCTTGCCCTTGGCGGCCAACTTGGCGAGCGTATCGGCCAGTGCATTGCGCGCCGCTTCGACGGCTTGCGGGTTGGCGTCGAACAGTTTGACGCGCAAACCTGCCTGGGCCGCGATCTGCGCAATGCCGCGCCCCATGGCGCCCGTGCCCACAATCCCGATAGTCTGCATATGAAATCCGCTGCGATCGAAAGAAGTCTGGCTAAAATAGCACGAGCGTGCGATTTCTGGCATCCGCACCGACCATAACCAGCGGCCAAATTACCAAGGAGACGCGTTCATGCTGACGCTTTACGGCTTTTCTGCGAGCAACTACTACAACAAGGTCAAGCTGGCCCTGCTGGAAAAGGGCATCCCTTTTGAGGAATCACTGTGCTGGCCGGAGCAGACCGACGGCGAAATCTCGCCGCTGCACAAGGTGCCGTATCTGAAAGATGGCGATCGCGGCATGTGCGAATCGCAGGTCATTGTCGACTACTTGGAAGCGCGCTATCCGGAACATCCGCTGATTCCGGCCGATCCGTTCCAGGCGGCCAAGGTACGGGAGGTGGTGACCTTCCTGGAGTTGCACCTGGAGTTGGTGGCGCGCCAACTGTTTCCCGAGGCGTTTTTTGGCGGCAAGATCAGCGACAACCTGAAGGTCAAGGTGCGCGAGCAACTGCAGAAGAACATCCCGGCGGCGGCCAAGCTGTTCAAGTTCTCGCCTTACGTCGCGGGCAACACGTTCACCATTGCGGACTGCGCGGCCATCGTGCACTTCCCGCTGGTCAGCCAGGCCACCAAGATCATCTACGGTGAAGACCTGCTGGCGCAGGTGGAGGGCGTCAAGCCTTACCTGGCCCAGATGGCGGAAAACCCGAACGTGCAGAAGGTTCGGGCAGACAGCAAGGCCAATCTGGAAAAGATGCTGGCGCACTACGCCAGCAAGCGCTGATCGGCCTCAGCTTTACGGTCTTACACCTTCGACAAGCGCTCCAGGGCAACCTGGAGCGTTTCGTCTTTCTTGGCGAAGCAAAAGCGCACCACGCCCGATTCGTGCGGCTGCGAGTAGAACGCCGATACGGGGATTGCCGCCACGCCAATCTCGCTCGTCAGCCACTTGGCGAACTCGGCCTCGGGCAGATCCGAGATGGCGCTGTAATCCACGCACTGGAAGTACGTGCCCTGGCAGGGCAGCAGCTTGAAGCGCGTTTTCTCCAGCCCGGCGCGGAACAGGTCGCGCTTGTGCTGATAGAAGGCCGGCAACTCCAGATACGGACGCGGATCCGCCATGTAGTTCGCGAGGCCGTGCTGCACCGGCGTGTTGACGGTGAACACGTTGAACTGGTGCACCTTGCGGAATTCCGCCATCAGCGCGGCGGGGGCCGCCACGTAGCCGACCTTCCAGCCCGTCACGTGATACGTCTTGCCGAAGCTCGACACCACGAAGGCGCGCCGCGCCAGTTCGGGAATGCGTGCGACGGAGGCGTGCGGCACGCCGTCGTACACCATGTGCTCGTACACCTCGTCGGAGAGCAGCAGCACGTTGGTCGGCGCCAGGATCTCAGCGAGCTTGCGCATGTCGTCCGCATGCCAGACCGTGCCGGTCGGGTTGTGCGGTGTGTTCAGCATGATCAGACGCGTGCGCGGTGTGATGGCCGCCGCCAGCGTGTCGAACGGGATGCGGAAGTCCGGCGCGTTCAGCGTGATCGGCACGACCTTGCCGCCCGCCAGTTCAATCGACGGAATGTAGCTGTCGTACGTCGGCTCGAAGACGATGACTTCATCGCCCGGATGCACGCAGCACA
Organism: Ralstonia flatus; assembly: GCF_958439105.1. Classification (NCBI taxonomy): domain Bacteria; kingdom Pseudomonadati; phylum Pseudomonadota; class Betaproteobacteria; order Burkholderiales; family Burkholderiaceae; genus Ralstonia; species Ralstonia flatus. Next base: position 17,454 of record NZ_CAUDLI010000009.1, read on the forward strand.
GCACGGTCGTCAGCAGCGCCTGCGTGGCGCCGGCGGTGATGGTGATCTCGCGGTCGGCATCGTAAATGTGGCCGTACAGATTGGCGATCTTCGCGGCGATGGCCTGGCGCAGCGCAGGCACGCCCGTCATCGGCGGGTATTGGTTCAGGCCGGCGCGCATGGCGTCGGACACTGCATCGACGATGCGCGGATCGCAATCGAAATCCGGAAAGCCCTGGCCCAGGTTGACGGCCTGCTTTTCCACGGCCAGCGCCGACATCACGGTGAAGATGGTGGTGCCGACATTCGGCAGCCGCGACGGCGGCGGGGCGATGGGCGCGAGCGATTCAACAGTGGTCATGACGAGACGGCTTCAGGCTTGATTCGGGATGGCAGCTAGGGGCGTGTTTTCCAACTGGACCAGCGCGACGAACTGCTTGGGCGGCAGCACCGCCACGTCGCAATACTTGGCCATGCGGCGCTTCAGCTTGAGCACGGCGCGGTCCTTGGAAACGAGATAGGCAACGTTGGCGGCATCGGCCAGCGCGAGAAATTTCTGGTCGTCGCGATCCTTGCAGCGCGGGACGAACGCTTCGCCTTGCACGCGGGCCGCGTCTTCAGGATCGGCGACGGACCGGGTCACACGATCGACCCACGCGAGTGCGGCCTGGGCGTCGACGGCGTAGCGGGCGAATTGCGGATAGTCGAGCACGCGGCGCAGTTCTTCGCGACAGGCGGGGCTGATGATGGCGTCCAGCCGGCCGGCTTCCAGCGCGGCGCGGATGGGGCGCGCAACCGCATCGTCGAAGATCAGGATGTCGACCCAGATGTTGGAGTCCAGCACCACGCGCGGGGCCGGAGCCAGGGTGGAGTGGGCGAGGGCGGCAGCGTCTGCCATTCGATACAATTCCAGACTTGTGAACCGCGATTCTGACATGATCATCGTCCTCTCGCCGGCCAAGTCGCTCGACTACGACACGCCGCCGCGCACCAAGACCCACACGCTGCCCGATTTCATCGCGCGCTCCGCAGAACTCATCGAAGTGCTTCGCAAGCTGTCGCCGGCCCAGATCGGCACGCTCATGCACATTTCCGATCCGTTGGCGGCGCTCAATGCCACGCGCTACGCAGATTGGTCGCCCGAATTCACGGCCGAGAACAGCAAGCAAGCCGCGCTGGCCTTCGACGGCGACGTCTACGGCGGGCTCGACGCCAATTCGCTGGCGGTCGACGATCTGCAGTTCGCGCAGAAGCATCTGCGGATTCTGTCGGGGCTGTACGGCGTGCTGCGCCCGCTCGACTGGATGCAGCCGTACCGGCTGGAAATGGGCACGCGCCTTGCCAATCCGCGCGGCAAAGACCTGTACGCCTTCTGGGGCGACGAGGTGACGCTGGCGCTGAACAAGCTCTTCAAGCAGGACGACGATCCCGTGCTCGTCAATCTCGCGTCGGAAGAGTATTTCAAGGTGGTGCGGCCCAAGGTGCTCAAGGCGCGCATCGTCACGCCGGTGTTTGAAGACTGGAAGAACGGCCAGTACAAGATCATTTCGTTCTATGCGAAGCGTGCGCGTGGTCTGATGGCGCGCTACGCGATCGAGCATCGCATTACCGATCCGCGCAAGCTCAAGGCGTTCGATGTCGACGGCTATGCCTTTGCCGCTGCCGAGTCCGACGACGAGCGCTGGGTCTTCCGCCGCAAGCTCACCTGATGACAGGATCCGACATGACTGCCAATCAACCGCACATTTCCAGCGCATTCGACAGCGGCGCCATCGAAATCGTCGATGTCGCCCGCGCCGATGCCATCCGCCTGCGCATTCGCCGCGATTCGCACGCAGATTTCACGCAATGGTTCCACTTCCGCCTGCAAGGCGTGCGGGGCCAGGCCTGCAAGCTCGCACTGGAAAACGCCGGCGAATGCACTTACGCCGCCGGCTGGAAGGACTACCGCGCCGTCGCCTCGTACGACCGCGAGCATTGGTTCCGTGTGCCGACCCGCTACGACGGCAAGACGTTGACGATCGAGGTGACGCCCGAGCACGACAGCATCTGGTTTGCCTATTTCGAGCCGTATTCGGACGAGCGCCACCTTTCGCTCGTGGCCGCTGCGCAAACGAAGCCGGGTGTGCGCACGCAGCGCTTGGGGCAAACGGTGCAGGGCCGCGACATGACCAGCATCACCGTCGGCGAACCCGGCCCCGGCAAGAAAAACGTGTGGATCATCGCGCGCCAGCATCCGGGCGAGACGATGGCCGAGTGGTTCGTCGAGGGCTTGCTCGCGCGTCTGACGCGCCAAGGCGTCTGGAGCGGCGATCCCGTCGGCCGTGTGCTTGCCGAGCGCGCCGTCTTCCATATCGTGCCGAACATGAACCCGGACGGCTCGTCGCTGGGCAACCTGCGCACCAATGCCGCGGGTGCGAACCTGAACCGCGAATGGATGGAACCCGACGCGCAGCGCAGCCCGGAAGTGCTGGCGGTGCGCCAGGCCATCGAGCAAACCGGCGTCGACCTGTTCTTCGATATCCACGGCGACGAGGCGCTGCCTTACGTGTTCGTGGCCGGCAGTGAAATGCTGCCTGGCTTTACCGATGCACAGCGCGCCGACCAGGACCGCTTTGTGGCGGCGTTCCTGCGGGCATCACCGGATTTTCAGACGCGATACGGCTACGAGGCGAGCAAGTACAACGAAGACGCGCTCAAGCTCGCCTCCAAGTACATCGGCCACACGTATGGCTGCCTGTCGTTGACGCTGGAAATGCCGTTCAAGGACAACGCCGACCTGCCCGACGCGCGCGTGGGCTGGGATGGCGCCCGCAGCGCCGCATTGGGCGCGGCTATGCTGCAGGCGATCCTGGAGTATCTCGGCTGAAGATAAACGCTGCGCCGCCTGGGTCGGCGGCGCGTTACGCTTAGTTGGAGGACGACTTCTTCGTCGTCTTCTTTGCAGTCGACTTGGCGGTGGATTTGCTTGCCGTGGTCGACTTGGTCTTGGCGGTACCGCCGCCCTTGGCTGACTTGGCCGTCGCTTTTGTCGAGGCCTTGCCCTTGGCGGTGGCCTTGCCGTGTGCTGCCGCACTCGTCGTGCAGCGATGACCGCGGCGGCAGTGCGTGCGCGCTGTCGACGACGAAGGCGCAGCGGCCGGCGCGGCGAATGGCTGACCGTTGGCGTCGAGCAGTTCATACGCCAGCATCATCCCTTCGTCATACCCGCAGCGCACGCGCACGGGTTCCCACTGGTCATTGCCCGTGCCGCGCTTGTGCACGGCGGCATTGAAGGTGATCACGCTCGACACCTTGATCGCACCTTGCTTGCTGGACGAGAAGCGCGAATCCCATGGCTCGACCTTGGCCTGGTCGTTGGAAAGCGCACCCGTCGGCAGGCGGAACTGATCGAAATTGGTCGAGCGCGGAATGATCCAGCTCGCATGCGCAGCGCAGTCGGCCACGTCGGGGCGGGCACCTTCCGATTGAATCAGGCGGTCACGGGTTTGTGCGCGGTACTCGGACAAGCTCATCTTGTCCTTGGACGGCAGGTTGACCGTGGTGGTGCCGCTGCTGTCGGTCGAGCCGAAGACGATGGGCGGCGTGGTCGGGGCGGGCGGGGTGGCCGGCTTGGCTTGCGCTGCCGGAGTGCTCGGCGTGGCGTTGGTGGCCTGGGCCGACGCATCGGTCGGCTCAGTCTGCAAGTTGGAGCAGGCGGCCAGCAAAGCGACGACGCCGAGACAGAGTAGTTTGGGTCGCAACATCACGAGTGTTACAGGGTGTCGGCGTGGAAATCGCCATGATAGAGGAAAGCTCAGGACGAAAGTTCCTGCTGGTTACCCCAATGCGGCACATCAGGCGAATTTGCTGTAACAGCGCGTTACGGCACGGTGTTCGTTACCAACCCATCATCATTGCTTGGTGAACAACCAGGCAAGCGACCATTCATCGGTGCGGGCCTCGTAACGGATGCCCTTGCGCATGGCCCACGTAGCGAGCTGGTGATGCGACGGGATGATCGCGTAGTCGGTCTGCGCAAAGCGCGCCGCGGTCTTGGCGGCCTGCTCGTGTGCCTGTTCGCTCGACACCGTCGAGAGCGACGTCTGTACCAGCTTGTCCAGCTCCGGATTGCTGTAGCGGCCCCAGTTCCATGAACCGTAGCCGGTTTGCGCGTTCGGCGTGCCGAGAATGCTGCGCAGCGCCACATCCGCCGCCACCGAGCCCCAGCCGAGCATCATGAACGAGAACTCGCCCTGACGTGCGCGCGAGAAATATGCTGCCACCGGCAACGTTTCCACCTTCGTCTGGATGCCGATGCGCGTGAGCAGCTGGGCAGTCGTCTGCGCGACCTGCGCGTCGTTCAGATACCGATTGTTCGTGGCGTGCAGCGTGAGCCCGAAACCGTCCGGGTAACCGGCCTCGGCAAGCAGTTTCTTGGCGCGCGCCGGGTCATATGCGATCGGCTTGCCGCCCGGATGCCCGAAGATCTGCGGCGACACGATGCTCGATGCCACGACGCCCTGGCCCTCCAGCACGCGGCTGACGATGGCATCGCGGTTGATGGCCAGCGCGATGGCCTCGCGCACGCGATGGTCCTTGAGCGGGTTCTTGGCGAGGGGCTTGCCGGCCTTGTCGGTCACGAACGGCGAAGCATCGCGGCTCTGATCCATCTGCCAGAAAATCGTGCGCCACGACACCTGCTGTTCGAGGTGGAATTTGGGGTCTTGCTTGATGCGCGGCACGTCCGCAGCCGGTACGGCCTCGACGACATCCACATCGCCCGAGAGCAGCGCGGCTGTGCGCGCCGCATTGTCCGTGATGATCTTGAAGGTCACCTTGTCCCACTGCGGTGCGCGGCCCCAGTAGTGCGGGTTCTTCTTCAGGACGATTTCCTGTCCGCGCGTGAAGTGGTCGAACAGGAACGGACCGGTGCCGATCATGGCGCGGCCCGCATCAAAGTCCGCCTGCGCCGCATCGGCCACCTTTTTCGGGATGATGGGCAGGCTGTTCAGATCGTTGGGAATGCTCGCGTAATTCGGTGTCGACAGTTTCAAGCGCACTGTCAGCGGATCGACGATCTGTACTTCGGTGATCGACTTCGTATAGCTCGTGAAGGGGCCCGGGCTGTTGGTCAGGCGCGCCGGCCGCTCGATCGATGCCTTCACGTCTTCGCCGGTGAACGCCGTGCCGTCGCTCCACTTCACGTTGGGGCGGAGCTTGATCTCCCAGGTGTTGGCGTCGACGGGCTTCCAAGACGTGGCCAAGCCAGGCGTGTAGCGGCCGTTCTTGTCGAGAAAGACCAGCGACTCGAAGATGTGCAGCGCCATGGCGTTGTTGGGGCCGGCGTTGTTCCACTGCGGGTCCATCGACGTGACGTCGGCGGACAGGCCGATGCGCAGGTCGTCGGCGTGCGCGGCGAACGGCGCCGCGGCAGCCGCTGCCAGCGCACAGGCTGCGAGGTTGCGGATCAGGGCGCGGATGGGAACACACAAGAGGGCACGGGTTGTCATCGGGAGGCTCCTGGGGTTCGGCGGTGATGCCATGTGGCGGAAGACCGTCATTGTGCCGCAGCCCGGCGGGGCGCGTGCGACGCAAACCGACAATCAATATGAACGATCGCGGAGCAATAAAAAAGCCACCCGAAGGTGGCTTTGATCACGCGCGTCGCCCGTCAGTGGAACAGTGGCTGCTGGGTCGGCGCGTCTTCCGGCATTTCTGCGTGGACGATTTCGGCCGAGCGGTCTGCATAGAGCGGGGCGCCGCAGTCTTCGCAGTACTCGGGTTCGAAGAGCTGGCCGTGGCGGAAGATGTCTTCGATGCCGCAGGCACGCAATTCATCGCAAATCTGCTCAAGCGGGCTGCCCGGTTCGCCTTCCGCGGTGACATCCGTGGCGCCGCCGTCGCGGCCGTAGACGGGCCAGACAATGCCGTAGATGAGGTCTTTCTCGCCGCGCACCGTGAAGGCCACGCGGTATTCCTCGATCTGCTCTTCACCGAACGCGCCGATGATGGCGCCGAAGCGGTTGGCCGGCATATCGAGCGCGCCCTGCAGGTAATTGACGGCAGCGCGCACGGTCAGCGGGCGGATCTGCTTGTCGGACTCGCGGCAGGACAGGAAGAAGGCGTCGGGCAGGAGCAGGTCGAACTCGCAGCCGGGCATCAGCGTGGAGATGGTCGGCGTGACCTGTTCGCGCCATTGCTCCAGGCAGGCGGAGCGCTCTGCGTGGTGCTCCTTGGCGTCTTCCTGCCAGCGGAACAGCGCCTGGCCGTGCTGCGCCATGACGATCGCCACCAGGTAGCGAGGGTCGGCCAGGATCGGCGCCGTTTCCGGCATGTCGCGCAGTTCAACCTTGGCCGGCTGGCCCGACAGCGCATACGCGGCCAGCTTGTGCGTGAGCGCAAAGGTGTCGGAATGCGTGCGCGGCAGCTGATCGATGCTGTACAGGTAAGGGGCCAGCGCCACGCGGGCGTTGGAAGCCATCACATGCGCCTGCAGGTGTACCTGCAGCGTTTGCGCCATCTCGGGCTTGATGGTGCCCGAAGGGATCATGTAGCGGGTGTGCGCCAGGATGGGCGCCGCGATCAGCAGCGCGTCATATTCGACGCCGCCCGAGCTGAGGATGGCTGATTCGGCGAGCGTCTCGGCCTGTTCGGCCAGCACGTCGGAGGCTTCCTCGTTGTGCTTGAAAAGATGGTCTAGCGCGGCGTCGAGCGCGGTCTGGCTGCCGTTCTTGAGCAGCCGGGAAAGACGTTCGGACAGCCTTTGTTCCCAATAGACGTCTTCGATGCGGCTGCCCGACGCGTCGAGCGCCAGCGCATCGGCCACCAGCCGTTCTGCATCGGGGGAAAGACGTTGGGGAGCCTTGGAGCGGAATCCTGCCATGCTGTGCCGTACCGTTCGTTGGAAGAATGAAGGGGCGTTATTTTACCCTTGTACGCTGCTGCGCGACGCCCGTTGCGAAACCTGTCAGGCGAAAACCTTAAGGCTTGGCCGCAGGCGCCGAGGCTTCGGATGCCGCGCTGCTTGCGCTCGCAGGTGCGGAAGCCGCTGCGGGTTCGGATGCGGCGGGCGTGCTGGCCGGTGCCGGATGCGTCTCGGCAACCGGCGCGGAAGCTGCCATTGGCGGAGGCGGGGGCACAGGCGCCGCTGCTACGGCGGGCGTTGCCGCCGCTGGCGCCTGGCCGTCGGTCTGTGGTGCCTTGAACAGGATGTAGAACACGGCAGCCGCCACGACGATGAAGGCAAGTACCACTTGGGCCATGGGTGCGGGACTCCAGCAATGAAACGGTCAGGCGAGGCCGGGCGGCGAGCGTGCCTGCAACGGGGCGGGCACATCACACGGCCGATTCGGCACACTGTACCAAAGCCTGCTTGCCGATTGGGGCATCGTCACCTTGTTTGATTTGGCAGGCAATAAAAAACCGGCTCCGAAGAGCCGGCTTTCGATCTGCACGTTCGCAGCGTGGGGGCTTGAAACTTAAGCCGCCAGCAGCTGGCGCAGCACGAACGGCAGGATGCCGCCGTGCTTGTAGTAGTCGACTTCGATCGGCGTGTCGATGCGCAGCAGCACTTGCGCACGCGTGGTCTCGCCGTTGGCGCGATGGATGACGAGGGTGACGTTCTGTTGCGGCTTGATTTCGCCGTCGAGGCCTTCGATGTCGAAGGTTTCGTCGCCCACGATGCCGAGCGATTGCGCCGAGTCGCTGCCCTTGAACTGCAGCGGCAGCACGCCCATGCCCACCAGGTTCGAGCGGTGGATACGCTCGAAGCTGCGTGCAATCACGGCCTTCACGCCCAGCAGCTGCGTGCCCTTGGCGGCCCAGTCGCGCGAGCTGCCCGTGCCGTACTCTTCGCCACCGAACACGACCGTCGGCGTGCCTTCGGCGATGTACTTCATGGCGGCGTCGTAGATCGACATTTGTTCGCCGCTCGGCTGGAACAGCGTCTCGCCGCCTTCCACGCGCGAACCGTCGGCCTTGGCGGGGATCATCAGGTTCTTGATGCGCACGTTGGCGAACGTGCCGCGCATCATCACCTCATGGTTGCCGCGGCGCGAACCGTAGCTGTTGAAGTCGGCCTTGAGCACGCCGTTGGCCAGCAGGTACTTGCCGGCGGGCGACGTTTCCTTGATCGAACCGGCCGGGGAGATGTGGTCGGTCGTCACGGAATCGCCGAACACGCCGAGTGCGCGGGCGCCCTTGACCGATGCCGAAGCAGCCGCCGGCGTCATGTCAAAGCCTTCGAAGAACGGCGGCTCGGCGATGTAAGTCGACTTCGGCCAGTCGTAGACCTGGCCCTTCGTGCCCTTGACGTTGGCCCACAGCTTGGACGGCTTCTTGACCTGCTCGTAGTTCGTGCGGAACGTGTCGGCGTTCATCGCGAACTTCATCAGCTTGGCGATCTCGTCCGAGCTTGGCCAAATGTCGCCCAGATACACGTCCTTGCCATTCTTGCCCTTGCCGACCGGCTCGGTCATGAGGTCGCGCGTCACGTTGCCGGCGATCGCGTAGGCGACGACCAGCGGGGGCGACGCCAGGAAGTTGGCGCGGATGTTCGGGTGGATACGCGCTTCAAAGTTGCGGTTGCCCGACAGCACGGCGGCCGCAACGATGTCGTTCTTCACGATGGCTTCGTTGAGTTCCGGCGTCAGGTCGCCGGCGTTGCCGATGCAGGTCGTGCAGCCGTAGGCCGTCACGCCAAAGCCGAGCTTTTCCAGATACGGCAGCAAGCCGGCGGCTTCCAGATACTTCGTCACCACGCGGCTTCCCGGGGCGAGCGAGGTCTTGATGTGCGGCGCCACTTCCAAGCCGGCTTCGACGGCCTTCTTGGCCAGCAGGCCCGCTGCCAGCAGCACGCTCGGGTTCGATGTGTTCGTGCACGAGGTGATGGCCGCGATCAGCACGTCGCCGCTCTTCACGTCGACGCCGTTCGTGGTCGTGAAGGTCTTGTCGAGGTCTTCCGCTTTCTTGTTGAAACCGTTCTCCGCAACCGGCTTCGAGAACAGCGACGAGAACGTCGACTTCACGTTGCCGATTTCGATGCGGTCTTGCGGGCGCTTCGGACCGGCCAGCGACGGGGCCACCGTGCCGAGGTCCAGCGTCAGCGTCTTGGTGTAGTCGATTTCGCCGGCCTTCGGTACGCCGAACAGCTTCTGCGCCTTGAAGTAGCCTTCGAACGCAGCGATTTCTTCCTGCGTGCGGCCCGTGCCCTTGAAGTAATCGATGGTCTTTTCGTCGACCGGGAAGAAGCCCATCGTGGCGCCGTATTCCGGAGCCATGTTGCCGATGGTTGCGCGGTCCGGCAGCGACAGGCTGGCCGTGCCTTCGCCGAAGAATTCGACGAACTTGCCGACGACCTTCTCCTTGCGCAGCATTTCGGTGATCGTGAGCACCAGGTCGGTGGCGGTGCAGCCTTCACGCAGGCGGCCCTTCAGCTCAACGCCGACAACGTCCGGCGTCAGGAAATACACCGGCTGGCCGAGCATGCCGGCTTCTGCCTCGATGCCGCCCACGCCCCAGCCCACCACGCCAATACCGTTGATCATGGTGGTGTGGCTGTCGGTGCCGACCAGCGTATCCGGGTAGAACACGCCGTCCTTCTTGTGCACACCGCGCGCCAGGTATTCCAGGTTGACCTGGTGGACGATGCCGAAGCCCGGCTGCACCACGCCAAACGTGTCAAATGCCTGCATGCCCCACTTCATGAACTGGTAGCGCTCGTTGTTGCGCGAGAACTCCAGTTGCATGTTCAGGTCCAGCGCCTTCTTCTCACGGAAGTGGTCGATCTGCACCGAGTGATCCACCACCAGGTCGACCGGCACCAGCGGCTCGATCTTCTTGGGGTTCTTGCCCATGCGCTCGGCCACGTTGCGCATGGCGGCCAGGTCGGCCAGCAGCGGCACGCCGGTAAAGTCCTGCAGCACCACGCGGGCGACCACGAAGGGGATTTCGTCGACGCGCTCGGCGGTCGGCTTCCAGTTGGCCAGTTGCGCGACGTGCTCTTCGGTCACCTTCTTGCCGTCGCAGTTGCGCAGGACGGATTCCAGCACGATGCGGATCGACACCGGCAGGCGCTCGATCGCCACGCCCAGTTCCTTGCCCAATTGCGGCAGGGAGTAGAACTTGCCGGTCTGGCCGCCGTTGATCTTAAATTCCTTGAGTGTTTTTTTCAGATTGTGGGGCATGGCATGACTCCAAGGCTTGAGGATTGCGCGGGGTGCCGGGGCGCCCCGTGCGGATACATCAAATCGACAAAATCAATCACATACAAACCGGCAAATGCATTGACCGGCATGGCTTCTGGCCGGTCGGGTACTGCGCCACGACGCCGCTGAACGTCTTGCCGCCGTGGATGCCGGCGGAGATGCCATGGGCGATCGAACGCTTCTTGGCGTCGAGGTCATTCGTGGTGAAACGCTTGTCGCCAACGCGGGCAATTTTCATGCGCAGCGCATGGCTGCGTTGGCCGCGGGCGACGGTATCTTGGTGCGCCTCGATTGCCCGAGGGGCGGCGAGGGCGGTGCCCGGAGCCGTCGTGCCATGTGGCTCGACGGCTCCAGCTGCGGCGGGCCCAAGGCGCCCGGCGCATCCATGCAAGGTCACAGCGTCGACGATGACCTTGTCCGGATGCGGGCGGATGTTCGCAACGGGTGCGGACATGGGCGGTTCCTGTGGGCCTGTTGCGCGATAGCGCGTTATTGCTGGGCCGGTTGGGCCGTGCCCGGTGCCGGAGCGGGGGCCGGGGCTGGAGCCGCGCTGTCCGGCGTCATCAGCGGCAGGCCGGCCGGAGCGCGCAGGGCGCCGGCTTGCGTCGGGGCCGGTGCGCCGGCAGCCATTTCGGCGGTCTGGCACTCATCGGCCAGGCGGTGGCCTTCGTTGCGGTCGAACAGCATGGCCTTGGCCGGGATCACCACCAGGTCGAAGCCGGTCTTCTGGTCGAAGTAGCGGTCAGCGCCGGTGCGCGTCAGCTGGCGCGGCAGGTCGTAGTTCTTGCCCTTCCAGTGGAGCTTGATGATCTGGTCACGCGTCATGTCGCCTGCAATGTAGAGCTCGTTGCCGAGTTCGCACTTCCATTGCACGCCTTCAGGCTTGGCGGCGGCAACAGGCGCTGCCTTCTTGGTGACCTTCTTCTTGGCTGGAGCCTTCTTGGCGGCCGGCTTTGCGGGCGCGGTCTGGGCGGTTGCGTACTGCGATGCAGCCAGCGAAAGAACGCCGGCACAGGCGCCCACGATGAATTTGTTCATAGGGTTTCCTTCGGTAATTCGGTAAGACAGAGTAGGGAGGCGGCAGCCAGGTCACGGATGCCACGGCATTTCGCACACCGGCCGGTATTTTGACCGATTTGCACGCCGTGCCCAACGTTCTGTTACATGCGGGACCGACATCTCCGCCAAACGGGGGTGTCGTGCCGGCATCAGCATCGTTTTTGGGGCGTTCCCGGGCAATTTACCTGGCCACTTTTGCCTTCCGTTCTCCTTGCTTGCGTTTGGATGGATGCTGGCCGGCTCAGCCGCGGTTCTGTGCGAAGAGCGCGTCCAGCTTGGCTTCGTAATCGTGGTAACCGATGCTGTCGTAGAGTTCCATGCGCGTCTGCATGGTGTCGACGACGTTCTGTTGCGTGCCATCGCGGCGAATCGCTGCGTACACGTTCTCCGCAGCCTTGTTCATCGCGCGGAATGCCGACAGCGGATACAGGATCATCGACACGCCGGCGGAGGCCAGCTCGTCGCGCGTGAACAGAGGCGTCTGGCCGAATTCGGTGATGTTGGCCAGCACCGGCACCTTCACCGCGTCGACAAACTTGCGGTACATCGACAGTTCCGTCATCGCCTCGGGAAAGATCGCGTCCGCGCCGGCTTCCACGCAGGCCACGGCGCGTTCCAGGGCGCGGTCGAACCCTTCGACGGCCAGCGCATCGGTGCGGGCCATGACGACAAAGTTGGCGTCGGTGCGGGCATCGACGGCAGCCTTGATGCGATCGACCATCTCGTCCTTCGAGACGATCTCTTTGTTGGGCCGATGGCCGCACCGCTTGGCGCCGACCTGATCTTCGATATGCATGGCCGCGGCGCCAAACTTGATGAGCGACTTGGTCGTGCGCGCCACGTTGAAGGCGGAAGCGCCAAAGCCCGTGTCGACGTCCACCAGCAGTGGGACGTCACACACATCGGTGATGCGGCGGACGTCGGTCAGAACGTCGTCCAGGCCAGAGATGCCGAGGTCAGGCAAGCCCAGCGAGCCTGCCGCCACACCGCCGCCCGACAGATAAATCGCGCGATAGCCGGCGCGCTTGGCCAGCAGCGCGTGGTTGGCGTTGATGGTGCCGACGATCTGCAGCGGCGATTCTTCGACCAACGCCTGGCGGAAGCGGGCACCTGCGCTGGTTTGGGTGTTTGCCGTCATGGCGAATCTCCTCTCTATGCTCGTCACGCGAAGAAGCGCGCAACGGCGTCGGCGGGCATTTCCACGCCGGTGGTGTGCGCGCGTTGCAGCACGGCCCACCAATACCGATAGCTCGCGCGGTCGTGCAGCCGGCCTTCATGCTGGATCGGGCCCCACGCGGCATCCTGCGCAGCCGCAAGAATGGCGCTCGCGTGTGTCACTTCTTCGTGCGATGGGCGGAACGCCGAAACGATCGGCGCGATCTGGTCCGGATGGATACTCCACTTGCGCAGATAGCCAAACTCGTTGCGGGCACGGGCGGCATCGGCGCCGGCGCGGTCCGGGTGCTTGATATCGGTGCTGACGTTGTGCGACGGCACCTTGCCGTGCGCGTGGCAGGCGGCGGAAATCTCGGCAAGCGCGCGGCGGATCAGCGGATGCTCGAACTGCTCGGGCGAGCCCATCGCCGCGCCGGGAATCGCTCCGTTGTGCGCCGAAACGAAATCCATCAGGCCGAAACTCAGGCATTCAACCTGTACCAGCGAGGCAATGTCGAACACCTGCGCCAGCGCGCCATGCGTTTCGATCAAGACGTGGATCGGCAGGTGCCGTGCAATGCCCGCCGCCTTGGCGGCCTGGTTGATGCGATCGGTCACGCGTGCCACTTCCACCACGTCACGCACTTTCGGCACGGTCACGTAGGCGAGGCGGCTGCCGGCAAGGCCGACGAGGATGTCGACGTCTTGCGTCCACGCGTCGTGGTTCGGATCGTGGATGCGCACGCCGACGCGGTTGAAGCGGTTGTCGTCGCTGTTGATGAGCGCGGCGGCGAGTTCGGCATGCGCGCGTTCCTGGCCGACGGCGGCGCCGTCTTCGCAGTCAAACGTGATATCGAAAACGGGGCCAAGGGCTTGTTGCAGGGCGAGCGACTTGCGCATCAGTTTTTCTGCGCCCGCGTAGTGGTCGCAGACCGGCAGCTGGGCCGGCAGGGCATCGTCCTGGAACAAAACCTCGGTGGGGTGCACGGGGTGGTATCGGTTGGGCGGCGCGGTAACGCCTGCGTTTTGTTCGAAATGCAGGTGTAAAAAAACCGGAGGGGTCGCTGCCGATCCGCTCCGGTTTCTTCTTTCAGATCATGCGGATCACAGCAGATGCTGCACGCCTGCACGCTCGCCTTCCAGCTCGTCGAGCGTGATCTTGATCTTGCCTTGGCTGTACTCGTCGATTTCCAGGCCTTCGACGATCTTGTACTTGCCGTTTTCCGTGGTGACCGGGAAGCCGAACATCACGTCCTTCGGAATGCCGTATTCGCCGTTCGACGGGATGCCCATCGTGACGATCTTGCCGTTGCTGCCGAGCACCCAGTCACGCACGTGGTCGATGGCGGCGTTGGCAGCCGAAGCAGCCGACGACAGGCCGCGCGCTTCGATGATGGCGGCGCCGCGCTTGCCAACGGTCGGCAGGAACACGTCGTTGTTCCACACCGGGTCGTTGATCATGTCCTTGACGCTCTTGCCGTCGATCGTGGCGTAGCGGTAGTCGGCGTACATCGTCGGGCTGTGGTTGCCCCACACGAACAGCTTTTCGATGCTCGACACCGGCTTGCCGGTCTTGGCGGCGATCTGCGACAGGGCGCGGTTGTGGTCCAGGCGCAGCATGGCGGTGAAGTTTTCGCGCGGCAGGTCCGGCGCCGACTTCATGGCGATGTAGGCGTTGGTGTTGGCCGGGTTGCCGACCACCAGCACCTTCACGTCGCGCGAGGCAACGGCGTTCAGGGCCTTGCCTTGTGCCGTGAAGATCTGGGCGTTGGCCGACAGCAGGTCTGCACGCTCCATGCCCGGGCCGCGGGGGCGGGCGCCGACCAGCAGGGCCACGTCGACGTCCTTGAACGCGGTCATCGGGTCGGAATGCGCTTCCATGCCAGCCAGCAGCGGGAATGCGCAGTCCTCGATCTCCATCATCACGCCCTTGAGCGCCTTCTGGGCCTTCTCATCGGGGATTTCCAGCAGTTGCAGGATGACGGGCTGATCCTTGCCCAGCATTTCGCCGGCGGCGATGCGGAACAGCAGGGCGTAACCGATCTGTCCAGCAGCGCCGGTCACTGCGACGCGCATGGGTGCTTTTGCCATGAGAACTCTCCAAACGGTAGTGAAAGCGGATCGCACTGCGCGCGGCGGGCATCCCGGCAGGATGTCGGTGCAGCCTCGCAGGCATTGCCGGCAACGGTCGGCGCCTCGTGGGCGGTCGGCTCAGAATCGGCAAGAGCCTCGCAGTTTACTGCGTCCGCATGACGATGTGGAAACACACTTGCGATTGACCTTGAGGCCGTCGTGGCGTGTGTGTGGGCCGTCGCCCGGAACAGGCGCGAGTGTAGGTCCGGCCTTGCTCGAAAGTCAATTAATCTTCTGTCTTATATAAGACATAAGACATTCTATAAACGGGCTGGACGCCTTTGTCGCTTTTGTGGTGAAATCGGCAGTTATGTCGAGCACACCCAGCCCTCTATCTGCTGCGATGCCGCCCTCGGGCGGCGAAGGCGGCGCGTCGCCTGCGTCCGCTGGCGGCGCGGGCGGCTCTCCCACCTTCAGCCCGCTGTATCAGCAGATCAAGACGCTGATCCTGCAAAGCTTGCAAGCCGGCGAATGGAAGCCCGGCGAGATGATCCCCAGCGAGATGGAATTGGCGGCCCGCTACAAGGTCAGCCAGGGGACCGTGCGCAAGGCGATCGACGAATTGGCCGCCGAAAACCTGGTCGCGCGGCGCCAGGGCAAGGGCACCTTCGTGACCACGCATTACGAAGAAGGCGTGCAGTTCCGCTTCTTGCGTCTGATGCCGGAGCAGGGCGAGCAGCACTACCCGAGCAGCCGCGTACTCGAGTGCAAGCGCATGCGGGCGCCGGCCGAGATCGCCAGGCTGCTCGAACTGAAGGCCGGCGACAGCGTCGTGCAGATCCGCCGCATCCTGTTCTTTTCAGGCGAGCCGACGGTGCTGGAGGAGATCTGGCTGCCGGGGGCGAGCTTCAAGGGCCTCACAGCCGAAAAGCTGACGGAGTGGAAGGGGCCGATGTACGCGTTCTTCGAGGCGGAGTTCGGCGTGCGCATGTTGCGTGCCACGGAGCGCATCCGCGCTGTGGCAGCGGACGCCGCTACGGCCGAGTTGCTGTCGGTGGCGGTTGCCTCGCCGCTGCTGTCGGTGGAGCGCGTCTCGCACACGTTCGGCGACAAGCCGGTGGAAATACGCCGTGGCCTGTACGTCACGACGCGGCATTACTACCAGAACGAGCTGAGTTGACGGTGCGTCCTCAGGCGCGATTCGTGCGGCTGGAGCCAACTCAATGGCGTTTCACCTTGTGCGTCGCGCAACAGCGCATTGCGCGTCATGAAGGCAGGGTAAAGAGGACAATCTGCCCCCGTATCACGCCACTGGCAGGCGAGGGCACGAAGCACAAAAGTGGAGCGCGTCGCATGGAATTATTGGTGCGCTGCGCAACAAAAGCGCGCTAGAATCTCGCGGATTTGTGCAAAGCTGTTTTGTTTGTTGATTAGCCAATTGGGGTCTGACCATGGCAGAAGCCATCAAGAAAGCCAGGCCGGTCTACAGGAACATCGGTTTGGGCGATATCGCCCGCTACCGCTTGCCCTGGGCCGGTAAGGTGTCCATCCTCCACCGTGCCAGCGGTGCGTTGATGTTCCTTCTTCTTCCGTTCGTGCTGTACTTGTTCGAGCAAAGTCTCACGTCGGAAATCAGTTTCGCCAAGTTCTCGGCGCTTCTGTCCAACGGCTTCGCCAAGGTTGTCGTCCTCGCGCTCATCTGGGCTTATCTGCACCATTTCTGCGCAGGCATCCGTTACCTGATCCTCGATCTGCATATCGGCATCGACAAGACCTCGGCCTCCAAGTCCGCTGTGAGCGTCCTCATCGTCAGCCTGCTGCTGACGGTCGTGTTCGGCGCCAAGCTGTTCGGCCTGTTCTGAGGAGTCCCTGATGGCAAATAACAATATCGGTCCCAAGCGCCTCGTTGTCGGCGCGCACTACGGCCTGAAGGACTTCCTCGCGCAGCGCGTCACCGCCGTGATCATGGCGGTCTACACGATCGTGTTGCTGGCTGCATTCCTGCTCTCGAAAGACACGTCGTACCAAAGCTGGGCCGGCCTGTTCTCGAACCAGTGGATGAAGATGCTGACGTTCCTGGCATTCGTGTCGCTCACGTATCACGCCTGGATCGGTGTCCGCGATATCTGGATGGACTACGTGAAGCCCGTGGCAGTGCGTTTGACGCTGCAAGTGTTGACGATTCTGTGGCTCGTCGGTTGTGCGGGCTACGCAGCTCAGATTCTCTGGAGGGTTTAAGACATGGTCGCAGTCAAGACTGGGCTGCCGCGCCGCAAATTCGACGTCGTGATCGTCGGTGCGGGCGGTTCGGGCATGCGCGCATCGCTGCAGCTCGCAGAAGCCGGCCTCTCCGTGGCCGTGCTGTCCAAGGTGTTCCCCACCCGCTCGCACACCGTTGCGGCGCAGGGTGGTATCGGTGCTTCGCTGGGCAACATGAGCGAAGACAATTGGCACTATCACTTCTACGACACCGTCAAGGGTTCCGACTGGCTCGGCGACCAGGACGCGATCGAATTCATGTGCCGCCAGGCGCCGAACGTGGTCTATGAACTGGAACACTTCGGCATGCCGTTCGACCGCAACGCCGACGGCACGATCTACCAGCGTCCGTTCGGCGGTCACACGTCGAACTACGGCGAGAAGCCCGTGCAGCGTGCCTGCGCCGCGGCTGACCGTACCGGCCACGCGCTGCTGCACACGCTGTATCAGCGTAACGTGCGGGCCAAGACCCACTTCTTCGTCGAATGGATGGCGCTGGATCTGATCCGCGACCAAGAAGGTGATGTGCTGGGCGTGACGGCGCTCGAAATGGAAACCGGCGAGGTCTACATCCTCGAAGCGAAGACGACGCTGTTCGCTACGGGCGGTGCAGGTCGAATCTACGCGGCTTCCACCAACGCCTTCATCAATACCGGCGACGGCCTGGGGATGGCTGCGCGCGCAGGCGTTCCGCTGGAAGACATGGAATTCTGGCAGTTCCACCCGACCGGCGTGGCCGGCGCGGGCGTGCTGATCACGGAAGGCGTGCGCGGCGAGGGCGGCATCCTGCGTAACAAGGATGGCGAGCGCTTCATGGAGCGCTATGCCCCGACGCTGAAGGACTTGGCGCCGCGTGACTTCGTGTCGCGCTCGATGGACCAGGAAATCAAGGAAGGCCGCGGCTGCGGCCCGAACGGCGACTACGTGCTGCTCGACCTGACGCACGTCGGTGCCGAGACGATCATGAAGCGCCTGCCGTCGATTCGCGAGATCGGCCTGAAGTTCGCCAACGTCGACGCCATCAAGGAACCGATTCCCGTGGTGCCGACCATCCACTACCAGATGGGTGGCATTCCGACGAACTATCACGGTCAGGTCGTGGTGCCGAAGAACGGCAACCCGAACGAGGTCATCAACGGCTTCTACGCGATCGGCGAATGCTCGTGCGTGTCCGTGCACGGCGCGAACCGCCTGGGCACGAACTCGCTGCTCGACCTGGTGGTGTTCGGCCGTTCGGCGGGCAACCACATCATTGCGCAGAACCTGAAGAACCGCGAGCACAAGCCGCTGCCGGCCGACGCTGCCGACCGTGCGCTGTCGCGCCTGGCCAAGCTCGATTCGTCCAGCTCGGGCGAGTACGCGCAGGACGTCGCCAACGACATCCGCCGCAACATGCAGTCGCACGCTGGCGTGTTCCGTACGCAGAAGCTGATGGATGAAGGCGTCGAGCGCATCCTGGAAGTGGCCGAACGCGCTGGCAACATCCACCTGAAGGACAAGTCCAAGGTGTTCAACACCGCGCGCGTCGAAGCGCTGGAAGTGGCCAACCTGGTGGAAGTGGCGAAGGCAACGATGGTGTCGGCTGCCGCCCGCAAGGAGTCGCGCGGTGCACACGCCCACAGCGACTTCCCGAACCGCGATGACGAAAACTGGATGAAGCACTCGCTGTGGTATTCCGAAGGCAACCGCCTGGACTACAAGCCGGTGCAGTTGAAGCCGCTGTCGGTGGAAACCGTGCCGCCCAAGGCGCGTACGTTCTAACGGATAAGAAGGACCCACAAAAATGAAGCGTATTTTTGAAGTCTATCGCTACGATCCGGACAAGGACGCAGCGCCCCGCATGCAGACCTACGAGGTTGAACTCGACGGTCACGAGCGCATGCTGCTCGACGCGCTGGTCAAGCTGAAGAAGCTGGACGAGTCGATCGCGTTCCGTCGTTCGTGCCGCGAAGGCGTGTGCGGCTCCGACGCCATGAACATCAACGGCAAGAATGGTCTGGCCTGCCTGACCAACATGCGTGAACTGCCCGAGAAGATTGTGCTGCGTCCGCTGCCGGGGCTGCCCGTGGTGCGCGACCTGATCGTCGACATGACGCAGTTCTTCAACCAGTACCACTCGATCAAGCCGTACCTGATCAACGACGAGCCGCCGCCCGAGAAGGAGCGTCTGCAGTCGCCGGAAGAGCGTGAAGAGCTTGACGGCCTGTACGAGTGCATTCTGTGCGCGAGCTGCTCGACGTCGTGCCCGTCGTTCTGGTGGAACCCGGACAAGTTCGTCGGCCCGGCCGGTCTGCTGCAGGCGTATCGTTTCATCGCTGACAGCCGTGATCAGGCCACCAGCGAGCGCCTGGACAACCTGGAAGACCCGTACCGCCTGTTCCGCTGCCACACCATCATGAACTGCGTTGATGTGTGCCCGAAGGGTCTGAACCCGACGAAGGCCATCGGCAAGATCAAGGAATTGATGGTGCGTCGCGCTGTGTAAGGCGCGAGTCAGGGCACTTTGGCATTGTGTGTCGCCGGAGCGGTTTCTCCGGCGGCACATTTCTAGAAAGTATGGTTGCTGTGAACACTCCGACGTTCTCCCATCAGTCCGATCCGCACAAGCGTGCCCGTTTGCGCTGGCGTGCCCGACGCGGCCTGCTTGAGAACGACATCATCGTCGAGCGCTTCTTCAACCGCTATGAGACGGAACTGTCGGACGACGACGTTGCCGCACTCTCGCAGTTGTTCGAGCTACCCGACAACGACCTGATGGATCTCCTGCTTGCACGCAAGGAGCCGGAGGGCGAACTCGACGTGCCCCATATTCAGCACGTCCTGACCTTGCTGCGCTCGGTCTGAACCGGCGCGCGAGAGGTTGCCGCAAGACGAATCGATCCAGCCGCCCCCGGCCGGCGCCCCTTGATCCGTCTGGCGGGAGTCTCCCGACTTCATTTTTATAAACAGCAGAGAAGGAAACCGACATGACGCCGTCCGAAGTGAAAGCCACCCTATCGTTTTCCGATGGCTCGCCCAGCGTCGAGCTGCCGATCTACAAGGGCACGGTTGGCCCGGACGTGATCGACATTCGCAAGCTGTACGGTCAGACGGGCAAGTTCACGTACGACCCCGGCTTCATGTCGACCGCGTCGTGCAATTCCAAGATCACCTACATCGATGGTGACAAAGGTGAGCTTCTGTACCGCGGCTACGCCATCGACGATCTGGCCAGCAAGTGCGATTTCATGGAAATCTGCTATCTGCTGCTGAAGGGCGAGTTGCCCAACGCCAAGCAGAAGGAAGAGTTCAACCATGTGGTGACGAATCACACCATGGTCCACGAGCAGATGCAGTTCTTCCTGCGCGGTTTCCGCCGTGACGCCCACCCGATGGCCGTGCTGACGGGCCTGGTCGGCGCCATGAGCGCGTTCTATCCGGACGCTGCCAACATCAATGACCCGCGCGAGCGAGAGATTTCGCAGATTCGCCTGATCGCCAAGCTGCCGACGCTGGTGGCCATGGCATACAAGTACAACATCGGCCAGCCGCTCATCTATCCGCAGAACAACCTGTCGTACACGGGTAACTTCATGCGCATGATGTTTGCCACGCCGTGTGAAGACTACAAGGTGAACCCGGTGCTGGAAAAGGCACTGGACCGCATCTTCATCCTGCACGCAGACCACGAGCAGAACGCCTCGACGTCGACGGTGCGTCTGGCGGGCTCGTCGGGTACCAACCCGATCGCTGCCATCGCTGCCGGTATCGCCTGCCTGTGGGGCCCGGCGCACGGCGGCGCGAACGAAGCTGCGCTGAACATGCTGGAAGAAATCGGTACCGTCGACAAGGTGCCGGAATTCATCAAGCAGGTGAAGGACAAGAACAGCGGCGTGCGCCTGATGGGCTTTGGCCACCGCGTGTACAAGAACTACGACCCGCGCGCCAAGCTGATGCGCGAAACCTGCCACGAAGTGCTGAACGAGCTGGGCCTGCATAACGACCCGCTGTTCAAGCTGGCGATGGAGCTGGAAAAGATCGCCCTGGAAGACGAATACTTCGTCAGCCGCAAGCTGTACCCGAACGTCGACTTCTACTCGGGCATCGTGCAACGCGCGCTGGGCATCCCGACCTCGATGTTCACCTGTATCTTCGCGCTGGCCCGCTCGGTGGGCTGGATTTCGCAATGGGAAGAGATGATCACCGATCCGGAATACAAGATCGGCCGTCCGCGCCAGCTGTTCAACGGCGCAGCCACCCGCGAAGTGCCGTCGATCGACAAGCGCTAAGCCAAGCTGTTCGCCTTGCAGAAACCCCGCCCGGGAAACCGGCGGGGTTTTTTGTTGGGCGCCGCTTGAGGTGCCCGGAAAGGGCCTTCGCGAAATGGCGAAACCCCCTTTCGCCAGTCACGTCCGGTGCCCAATGCACCGGGTGGCATAATCGATCACTCCCCACGAAACAGCTCGCGCAGCGGCCCTGAATTTCCAAAAAAGGGCGCGTTGTGTACGGATCGCATCATGGCCAAGACGCTCTACGACAAACTTTGGGACGATCACGTCGTTCATACCGAAGAAGACGGCACGACCGTCCTCTACATCGATCGTCAACTGCTGCACGAAGTGACGAGCCCGCAGGCGTTCGAGGGCCTGAAGATGGCCGAGCGTCCGGTGTGGCGCATCAGCGCCAACCTGGCCGTGTCGGATCACAACGTGCCGACCACCGACCGCTCGCACGGCATTGCCGACCCGGTTTCCAAGCTGCAGGTCGACACGCTCGATGCCAACTGCGACAGCTACGGCATCACGCAATTCAAGATGAACGACAAGCGTCAGGGCATCGTGCACGTGATCGGGCCGGAGCAGGGCGCGACGCTGCCGGGCATGACGGTGGTCTGCGGCGATTCGCACACCAGCACGCACGGCGCATTTGGTGCGCTCGCGCACGGCATCGGCACGTCGGAAGTTGAGCATGTGCTGGCCACGCAAACGCTGCTCGCCAAGAAGAGCAAGAACATGCTCGTGAAGGTGGAAGGCACGCTGCCGCGTGGCTGCACGGCCAAGGACATCGTGCTCGCCATCATCGGCAAGATCGGCACCGCAGGCGGTACGGGCTACGCCATGGAGTTCGGCGGCTCGGCCATCCGCGCGCTGTCGATGGAAGGCCGCATGACGGTGTGCAATATGGCGATCGAGGCAGGCGCCCGCGCCGGCATGGTCCCCGTGGACGATGTCACGCTGGAGTACGTCAAGGGCCGCCCGTTCGCGCCGCAAGGCGTGGAGTGGGAGCAGGCCGTCGCCTACTGGCGCACGCTGCATTCTGACGAGGGTGCGCATTTCGATCAGGTGGTCGAGCTGCGTGCGGAAGAGATTCGCCCGCAGGTGAGCTGGGGCACGTCGCCGGAAATGGTGGTCAGCATTGAAGACCGTGTGCCGGATCCCGACAAAGAGAAAGATCCGAACAAGCGCAACGCCATGGAGCGCGCGCTCGAATACATGGGCCTGCAGCCGAACGTTGCCATCAGCGACATCAACATCGACAAGGTCTTCATCGGCTCGTGCACCAACAGCCGCATCGAAGACATGCGCGCCGCGGCGTGGGTCGTGCAGAAGCTGGGCAAGCGCATTGCGTCGAACGTGAAGCTGGCGATGGTCGTGCCGGGCTCGGGTCTCGTGAAGGAGCAAGCCGAGCGCGAAGGGCTCGACAAGATTTTCAAGGCGGCAGGTTTCGAGTGGCGCGAGCCGGGCTGCTCGATGTGTCTCGCAATGAACGCGGACCGCCTCGAGCCGGGCGAGCGCTGCGCATCCACGTCCAACCGCAACTTCGAAGGCCGTCAGGGCGCGGGTGGTCGCACCCACCTGGTAAGCCCGGCGATGGCCGCTGCGGCCGCACTGGAAGGCCACTTCGTCGACGTGCGCAAGCTCGCTTGAGCGGCAGGATAGAGAGAGCAATCATGGAACAATTCACCATCCACACCGGCCTCGTGGCCCCGCTCGACCGCGAGAACGTCGACACCGACGCGATCATCCCGAAGCAGTTCCTCAAGTCGATCAAGCGCACCGGCTTCGGCCCGAACCTGTTCGACGAGTGGCGCTACAAGGACGTGGGCGAGCCCGGCCAGGACAACAGCAAGCGACCGCTGAATCCGGACTTCGTGTTGAACCAGCCGCGTTACCAGGGCGCCTCGGTGTTGCTGGCGCGCAAGAACTTCGGCTGCGGCAGCTCGCGTGAGCACGCACCGTGGGCGCTGCAGCAGTACGGCTTCCGCGCCATCATCGCGCCGAGCTTTGCCGACATCTTCTTCAACAACTGCTTCAAGAACGGCCTGCTGCCGATCGTGCTGACGGAGTCGCAAGTCGACCATCTGTTCAACGAGACGCAAGCCTTTACGGGCTACCAGCTGACCGTCGATCTGGACAAGCAGGTCGTCGTCACGCCGGGCGGTACGGCCTATCCGTTCGACATCACGGCGTTCCGCAAATACTGCCTGCTCAACGGCTTCGACGACATCGGCCTGACCTTGCGCTACGCGGACCAGATCAAGGCTTACGAAGCGCAGCGCCTGGCCAGGATGCCGTGGCTCGCCCACAAGCTCGTCGGCTGAGCGGATACCAGAACAACAAGGACAACCACATGACCAAGATTGCAGTGTTGCCGGGTGACGGCATTGGCAAGGAAATCGTCGCCGAGGCCGTGAAGGTGCTCAAGGTGCTGGGCGAGTCGTTCGAGATGGAATTCGCCCCGGTGGGCGGCGCGGGCTACGAGGCCAAGGGCCATCCGCTGCCGGAAGACACGCTCAACCTCGCCAAGGAAGCCGACGCGATCCTGTTCGGCGCCGTGGGCGACTGGAAGTACGACACGCTGGCGCGCGAACTGCGCCCGGAACAGGCCATTCTGGGCCTGCGCAAGCACCTGCAGCTGTTCGCCAATTTCCGTCCGGCGATCTGCTATCCCGAACTGGCCGGCGCATCGAGCCTGAAGCCCGAGATCGTGTCCGGTCTCGATATCCTGATCGTGCGCGAACTGACCGGCGACATCTACTTCGGCCAGCCGCGGGGCGTGCGTGCCGCACCGGACGGTGTGTTCGCCGGCGCGCGCGAAGGCTTCGATACCATGCGCTACGCCGAGCCGGAAATTCGCCGCATCGCGCACGTCGCCTTCCAGGCTGCCGCCAAGCGGGGCAAGAAGCTGTGCAGCGTCGACAAGGCCAACGTGCTCGAGACGTTCCAGTTCTGGAAGGACATCGTCACCGACGTGCACAAGGAGTATCCGGAAGTCGAGCTGTCGCACATGTACGTCGACAACGCGGCCATGCAGCTCGTCAAGGCGCCGAAGAACTTCGACGTGATCGTCACCGGCAACATGTTCGGCGATATCCTTTCCGACGAGGCGGCCATGCTGACGGGCTCGATCGGCATGCTGCCGTCGGCCTCGCTCGACGCGAACAACAAGGGCTTGTATGAGCCGTCGCACGGTTCCGCGCCGGACATCGCGGGCAAGGGCGTTGCCAACCCGCTGGCGACGATCCTGTCCGCCGCGATGATGCTGCGCTACTCGCTGAACAAGGCCGAGCAGGCCGATCGCATCGAAAACGCCGTCAAGAAGGTGCTCGCCCAGGGCTATCGCACGGGTGACATCCTGACGCCGGGTTGCAAGCAGGTCGGTACGGTGGAGATGGGCGACGCGGTGGTCGCTGCCCTGTAAACGAAACGCGCGTTGCGGTGCCGTCACATCCGGCGCCGCAATCGTCGTTTTTTCGGTGGACACATGTTGCAGTGCATTGTGTGGCCGCCAAATCGTGTATATTTTTGTAGATGATCTCGATCGCGCTCCCCGTCCTCGTACTGGGCATTCTGGGCACCCTGGCTATCGCCGCCAAGGGCACCGCCGCGCGCGCTCGCATGACGCCTGTCGAGATTCGCACGACCACCAAAATCATTACCAAAAAAACGATCTCCTAGATCGTCCGTCGTGCCCGTTCGCCTTCCCCGCGCGGTCACGCCGGGCGACCGAGGCGGGGAAAATCACTAGAGGTTCACAATCATGAAGGTAGGTCTCGTCGGTTGGCGCGGCATGGTCGGCAGCGTGCTGATGCAGCGCATGCAGGAAGAAAAGGATTTCGACCTGATCGACACCGTGTTTTTCAGCACCAGCAACGCCGGCGGCAAGGCGCCCGCATTCGCCAAGACGGATGCGCCCCTGGCTGACGCCAACGACATCGAAGCACTGAAGGCCTGCGACACGATCATCACGTGCCAGGGCGGCGACTACACGACCGAAGTCTTCCCGCAGCTGCGCGCTGCCGGCTGGAACGGCTACTGGATTGACGCCGCCTCGACGCTGCGCATGGAAGACGATGCCGTGATCGTGCTGGACCCGGTCAACCTGTCGCTCATCAAGAACGCGGTGGCGGCCGGCACCAAGAACTTCATCGGCGGCAACTGCACCAACTCCATCCTGCTGATGGGCGTGGGCGGCCTGTTCCGCGAAGGTCTGGTCGAATGGGTCAGCTCGATGACCTACCAGGCGGCTTCGGGCGGTGGTGCGAACCACATGCGCGAACTGCTCAAGGGCATGGGGGTGATTCACGGTGCCGTGGCCGATGAGCTGGCCAATCCGGCTTCCGCCATCCTGGACATCGACCGCAAGGTTGCCAAGACCATCCGCGAAGATGTGCCGACCGAATTCTTCCCCGCGCCGCTGGCTGGGGGCCTGATTCCGTGGATCGACAAGCAGCTCGACAACGGTCAGTCGAAGGAAGAGTGGAAGGGGCAGGCTGAGGTCAACAAGATCCTGGGTACGGCGCAGACGATTCCGGTCGATGGCCTGTGTGTGCGGATCGGCGCAATGCGCTGCCACAGCCTGGGCCTGACGCTCAAGCTCAAGCGCGACCTGCCGCTCGACGAAATCGAGCAGATCATCCGCTCGGGCAACCCGTGGGTGAAGTGGGTCCCGAACGATCGCAGCATCACCGAAAAGGAACTCACGCCGGCATCCATCACGGGTGGCCTGGAAATCGGTGTGGGTCGCGTGCGCAAGCTCAACATGGGGCCGGAATATGTGAGCGCCTTCGTGATCGGTGACCAGCTTCTGTGGGGCGCCGCCGAGCCGCTGCGCCGTACGCTCCGTATCCTGCTGGGCAAGTGATTCAGGCTTTGCTTTCGTTATCGGGCCGTGCATCGAAGGCCGTCGTTGCGGCCTGACAACAGAAAGTGTGCTTTTTCAACCAACGCCGCGCGGCCTGCGCGGCGTTGTGCCATCTGGATGCCCACGGCTTGTAACGTTGGTACACAATAGCGGCCGGAACGCCGTCCGCCCATTCGTGGGGTGGACGGAGCACGGGGAAGGGTTAGCGCCACATGAAGCACGCGCATTCCGGGGGGTACGTCGGGTGCTTCAGAATCTCGCCAATTGTGTCGTTTTCATAAAAATTGACGGCGGTTCTTGTCCAGCATTTCACGTTTTGGGTGAACTTGCTGCGCTAACTCGTTGATGTTAAGTTCGTTTGCACATTAAAAGATAACGGAGTCGAAGGTGAGGGTGAGCCAATACCGCCGGAGAGAATCGTCCCATCGCAGTCCTCGCTGGTCGGCCGTCGCGTTTGCTGCGGCGAGCCTGCTGCTGATCCAGCCCGCTGCGCAAGCGGCGGGTTTCGGCGCGCTGCATGTGCGTTCCAGCCTCGGCCAGCCGCTGCAGGCCGAAATCGATCTGACCGGCGTGACGCCCGAAGAGGCGCAAAACCTGGTCGCCAAGCTGGCTGCACCGGATGCCTATTCGCGTGCCGGGCTGACCTACAACCCGATCGTCTCCTCGCTGCGTGCCTCGTTGGAACGCCAGTCGAACGGCAATTACGTGGTGCGCCTGCGCTCGACGCAGCCCGTCGCAGAGCCGTTCGTCGATGTTCTGGTCGACTTGAACTGGGCGAGCGGCCACGTTTCGCGCGCCTATACGTTCCTGCTGGACCCGGTCGGCTCCAGCAATACCGCACAGAATTTCGCACCGACGCCGGTCGTCCAGGCCACGACGCCTGGCGCGGCAGAACCGGCACCGTCCGCTTCGACTGCTCAACCGCAAGCGGCGGCGCCGGCTGCCGCCTCGCCGGCACCGACGCGGCAGCCCCGTGCTACTCGTCAGGCGGCACGTCCGCAGCAAGCAGCGCCTGCTGCCGCCGCCCCGGATGCTACGCCCGGTGGTTCGTACACGGTGCAGCGTGGCGATAGCCTGTACGACGTGGCATCGACGGCCGCGCAAGGTCAGGACGCCGTTTCGCTCGACCAGATGCTGCTGGCGCTGTATCGCAACAATCCCAACGCTTTCATTGGTGGCAACATCAACCGGCTGCGTACCGGCTCGGTACTGAAGGTGCCGTCGCAGGCCGAAGCGCAGAAAACGCCAGCGCGTGAAGCGCGCCGCGAAGTCATTGCGCAGACGTCCGGCTTTGCCGGGTATCGCAACCGCCTGGCCACGGCGGCTGAAGCCAACGCCGCCACGGATACCGACTCCGCCCGCCAGCAGAGCGGTAGCGTGTCGGCCCGTGTGCAGGATCAAGCCACGCCGGCTGCCAGCGGCCGCGACGAACTGCGTCTCTCCAAGGCAGACCGTACCGGCAAGGCGGGTGCGGCAGCCGCCCGCGATGAGGAACTCGTCGCCAAGGAGCGTGCGCTCAAGGAAATGGAATCGCGCGTTGCGCAGTTGGAGAAGAATCTCTCCGACATGCAGCGCCTGGTCGAATTGAAGAACGCCGAGCTGGCCAAGGCGGCCAGCGCCGCCAAGCCTGCCGCTGGTGCTGCGCCGTCGACGGCCGCGCCTGCGGTGGCCGCGGCCAATGCCCCGGCACCCGCACCGGCCGCTGCTGCTTCGTCAGCGCCGGCTCCTGCTGCCGCTGCCGCTGCACCTGGAGAAATGGCCGCTGCTGCACCGGCATCGTCTGCGACGGCTGCGACGGCAGCTTCTGCGCCGGAAGCGGCATCGGCGCCGGTAGCGGCAGCTTCGGCACCGCAGGCGGCCAGCGCCCCGGTGGCAGCTGCTTCCGCGCCCGCCGCCGCACCGAAGAAGGCACCGGTGGTTGTGGCCCCGCCGCCCCCGATTCAAGAAGAATCGTTCCTCTCGTCGTTGCTGGGCAACCCGATGGCCTTGGGCCTGGGTGGCTTGGTCGTCGCGCTGCTGGGCGGTCTGGTGGTGTATCGCCGTCGCCAGCAGAAGCCTGAGCAGGCACATGGCTTCCAGGACAGCTTGCTGTCACAGGAAAGCACCGTGATGGCGGGAGCCAACTCGCTGTTCGGCGCGGCCGGCGGTCAAAGCGTCGACACCTCGCAGCACAGCGTGTTCGGTGCGGATTTCCGCATTGGCGGCGGCAACGAGAGCAACGAGGTCGATCCGATCGCCGAAGCCGATGTCTACATCGCCTACGGCCGCGACGTGCAAGCCGAAGAAATCCTGCGCGAGGCACTGGAGCAGCATCCGGAGCGCCAAGCCATTCGCCTGAAGTTGATGGAAATTTACGCCAATCGTCAGGATGCCCACGGCTTCCAGACCATTGCTGAAGAGATGCTGGCGCAGGTTGGCGCCGCCTCGCCGGAATGGGCGGAGGCTGCCGCAATGGGCCGCAAGTTCGATCCGGCCAATCCGCTGTATCTGACGGTGCAGGGTGACGGAAGCCATCCGGTTGCCGAAGCGCACGCAGAGCCCAGCCATGCAGGTGCCGCGGTTGCAGGCGCCGCTGCGCTGGCAGGTTTGGGCGCCGCGGTGGCCGCCGAAGCCTTCAGCCCGACGGTGACGGGGCAGACCACCCGTCGCGGTGATGACTGGACGACGCTGTCTCCGGATCTGGATCCGTCCGCGCCGTCGACGAAGGCACCGCAACTGGCCGATTTCGATCTGCCGCTGGAGTCCTTCCCGGCGCCGGCAGCGGGCGAGCCGATCACCGCGCCGGAAGAGGCCTCGGATATCTTCAAGGTGCATGCCGAACCCCAGGCCGATCTGCCCCAGTTCAACGCGCACGCTGGCGAGGCTTATCAGCCCGTCGCTACGCCGCCGCTGCACATGGATCTGTCGGACCTGTCGCTGGACCTGAACCCGACGCCGCCCGCGGCGGAAACGGCGGCTCCGGCAGCATCGGTCGCTGCCGAGGAAAGCCTGCCGAGCTGGGCGCAGCCGGCGGATCTGTCGCAGGCTCCGATGCACTTCGAATCCGAGCCACATCATGCGGAGCACGCCGAGGTTGCCAACGACGAGCCGCAATCGGCCATCCGTCTGGACACCAACCTGCCGCACACGCTGTCGGGCGAGCATGGTGCCGATGGTGTGCGCGATCTGCAGATCAAGTTCGATCTGGCCAAGGCCTACATCGAGATTGGCGATAAGGAAGGCGCTCGCGAACTGCTGCAGGAAGTGCTGGATCTGGGCGATCCGTCGTTCCACGCCGAGGCGCAAGCCTTGATGCGCCAGATCGGCTGACGCACCGCGTTCTACGCCATCGACAGCGCCGGCAGGGTGGTATCCTGCCGGCGTTTTTCTTTCTGCATGAGGATTCACACGGCATGACGCGCATCGCGCTTGGCATCCAGTACGACGGTGCCGCGTTTTCGGGTTGGCAATCGCAGCCGCACGGCAATACCGTGCAGGACGCGCTGGAGGCGGCGCTGCGGCAGTTTGCCGGCGTGGCGTTGCCGACCACGGTGGCCGGCCGTACCGACGCCGGTGTGCATGCGCTGGGCCAAGTGGTCCATCTGGACACTGACCTCGTGCGCGAAC
The DNA here is from genome assembly GCF_958439105.1 of Ralstonia flatus. Lineage (NCBI taxonomy): Bacteria > Pseudomonadati > Pseudomonadota > Betaproteobacteria > Burkholderiales > Burkholderiaceae > Ralstonia > Ralstonia flatus. The sequence continues at coordinate 46,895 of NZ_CAUDLI010000009.1, forward strand.
CGTTCTCCTGGGTGCGCGGAACCAACGCCTTTCTGCCGCCGACGGTGGCCGTGCGATGGGCGCAGGAGATGCCGGACGATTTTCACGCGCGTTTCTCCGCGCATCGCCGCACCTATTACTACGCACTGACCTTTGGCCCGACGCGGGCTCCGCTGCTCGAAGACAAGGCCGGCTACGTGATGCTGCCGCCAGGCCAATCCCTTGACGTGGCAGCCATGAACGAGGCGGCCCAGGTGCTGGTTGGAGAGCACGATTTCTCGTCGTTTCGCGCGGCCGAATGCCAAGCCAAGTCGCCCGTCAAAACGATGTATTCGATCGAGGTGCGAGGCGAGGGTGAATGGGTGTTCGTGCGCATTCGCGGCAGCGCGTTCCTGCACCACATGGTGCGCAACATCATGGGCTCCCTGGTGGCAATCGGGCGCGGCCGCCAGCCGGTGTCCTGGATGGGCGATGTGCTGGCCGCCCGCAGCCGCGTAGCCGCCGCGCCAACTTTCATGCCCGACGGCCTGTATCTGGCCGAGGTCGGCTATCCTGATGCTTTCTCGTTGCCGGCGTCTCCGGCATCGTCCAGCCTGTTTCGCGGCGTGTTCGACGAGCACGCCGGCCTGTGAATCCCGCTTCCGCCATGCCGTTGCACCGTACCCGTATCAAGCTGTGCGGCCTGACCCAGCCGGCCGACGTCGACCACGCGGTCGCGCTCGGCGCCGACGCGATCGGTCTGGTGTTCTATCCGCCCAGCCCGCGTTACGTCGCCATCGACCGCGCGGCTGAGCTGGCGCGCCGCGCGGGTCCGTTCGTCACCGTGACGGGCCTGTTCGTCAACGCCACCGCGGATGACGTGGCGCGCGTGCTCGACCAAGTGCCGCTGACGTTGCTTCAGTTCCACGGTGATGAGCCGGCAGAGCTGTGCGCAGAGATTGCCAGGAAGGCCCGGCTGCCATGGCTGCGCGCCCTGCGTGTTCAGCCTGGGGCCGATTTGGTAGAATTCACGGATCGGTTTGCCGCTGCTCAAGGCCTGTTGCTCGACGCATTTGTCGAGGGGTATGGCGGCGGCGGCCACGTCTTCGACTGGACCCTCATTCCTCCGCAATGGCTCCCGCAATCGCCATCCTTGCCAACCACAAGCGCCGCTCCTCGGCTCGTTTTGAGTGGTGGGTTGAGCGCGCAAAACGTCGCTGGCGCGATTGAACGCGTGCGGCCTTACGCTGTTGACGTCAGCAGCGGAATCGAAGCCGCACGGGGCGTGAAAGATCACGCCCGGATGACCGCATTTGTGCGTGCGGTCCGCGAGGCCGATGCAGCCCTGGGCGCATCGGTGCAGGCCTGAGCCGATCCGGCAGGTCTTTCGCGACGCACGCCTTCCTGAATATCTCCGCCGACGGGGCTTCACCCTGACCTCGGCGGACGCCTCGAGAGATTGCCATGTACAACCTGCCCGACGCCCACGGCCATTTCGGCCCCTACGGCGGCACCTTCGTTGCGGAAACGCTGTCCCACGCGCTGGATGAACTGCGCGACGCCTATGCGCGTTACCAGCACGATCCCGAGTTCATCAAGGAATACGAATACGAGCTGAAGCACTTCGTCGGCCGGCCGTCGCCGATCTATCACGCACGCCGCCTGACCGAACACTGCGGCGGCGCGCAGATCTACCTGAAGCGCGAAGACCTGAACCACACCGGCGCGCACAAGGTGAACAACGTGATCGGCCAGGCGCTGCTGGCGCGCCGCATGGGCAAGCCGCGCGTGATTGCGGAAACGGGCGCGGGCCAGCACGGCGTTGCCACCGCCACGATTGCGGCCCGCTACGGCATGGAATGCGTCGTCTACATGGGCAGCGAAGACGTGCGCCGCCAGGCCGCGAACGTTTACCGCATGAAGCTGCTGGGCGCGACCGTGGTGCCGGTGGAATCGGGCTCACGCACGCTCAAGGACGCGCTGAACGAAGCCATGCGCGACTGGGTGACCAACGTGGCCGACACCTTCTACATCATCGGCACGGTGGCAGGCCCGCACCCGTATCCGATGATGGTGCGCGACTTCCAGGCCGTGATCGGCGAGGAATGCAAGGTGCAGATGCCCGAGATGACCGGGCGCCAGCCGGATGCCGTGATCGCCTGCGTGGGCGGCGGCTCCAACGCCATGGGCATCTTCTATCCGTACATCGACCATGCCGACGTCAAGCTGATCGGCGTGGAGGCGGCGGGCGAGGGCATCGAAACCGGCCGCCACGCCGCGTCGCTCACGGGTGGCTCGCCGGGCGTGCTGCACGGCAACCGCACCTATCTGCTGCAGGATGAAGACGGCCAGATCATCGAGACGCATTCGATTTCGGCGGGGCTCGATTACCCGGGCGTCGGTCCGGAGCACGCCTGGTTGAAGGACGTGCAGCGCGCCGAATACGTCGGCATTACGGACAAGGAAGCCCTGCAGGCTTTCCATGACCTGTGCCGGATGGAGGGCATCATCCCTGCGCTGGAATCGAGCCACGCGCTGGCGTATGCGTGCAAGCTGGCGCCGACGCTCCCGAAGGACAAGATCCTGCTGGTGAACCTGTCGGGCCGCGGCGACAAGGATATGCATACCGTCGCCGAATTCTCCGGCATCAAGCTCTGACGGACGCCGCATGACCGAGCGCGCCATCGACGGCATCTTCAACGAGGACTGCATTACCGGGGTCGGGCATCTGGCCGACGGTAGCGTCGACCTCGTCATCGCCGATCCGCCGTACGGCCTGGGCAAAGATTACGGCAACGATTCCGACAAGCTGTCGGGCGATGCCTATCTCGCCTGGTCTGAGCGCTGGATCGATGCGGTGCTGCCCAAGCTGGCGCGCAACGGATCGCTCTACCTGTTCTGCACGTGGCAATACGCGCCGGAACTGTTCGTGATGCTCAAGCGACGCCTGACCATGGTCAACGAGATCATCTGGGACCGCCGCGTGCCGAGCATGGGCGGCAGCACGCGCAAGTTCTCGTCGGTGCACGACAACATCGGCTTTTTTGCCGCTTCGCGCGATTACTACTTCGATGTCGACGCCGTGCGCATTCCGTACGACGCCGAAACGAAGAAAGCACGCAGCCGCAAGCGTTTCGAGGGCAAGAAGTGGCTGGAAGTCGGCTACAACCCGAAGGACGTGTGGAGCGTGTCGCGCCTGCACCGGCAAGATCCGGAGCGCGCCGAGCACCCGACGCAGAAGCCGCTGGAACTGGTGGAACGCATGATCCTGGCAAGCTGCCCGCCGGGCGGCCTGGTGCTGGACCCGTTCCTGGGCAGCGGCACCACGGCGGCCGCGTGTGCAAGGCTGGGCCGCCGTTTCGCCGGCTTCGAGATCAACGCCGACTATTGCCGCGTGGCGCGCGAACGGGTGGCTGCTGTGCATGCCGCCGCTGACGCCAACGCGCAACCGACTGAATCGCAGGCGCCTGAGACCATCAGGGTCGCCTGAAACCTGATCCCCCTATGTCCCGCATCGCTCAAACCTTCTCACAACTGTCTGCGCAGGGCCGCAAGGGCCTGATTCCGTTCATCACGGCCGGCGATCCGTACCCCGAGATGACGGTCGACCTAATGCACGCGCTGGTCAAGGGCGGCTCCAACGTCATCGAACTGGGCGTGCCGTTTTCCGACCCGATGGCCGATGGTCCGGTGATCCAACGTGCGTCCGAGCGCGCATTGGCCAAGAAGGTGGGCCTGCGCACGGTGCTGGAGTATGTGCGTGCTTTCCGCACCACCGACTCGACGACACCCGTGGTGCTCATGGGTTACGCCAATCCGATCGAGCGGATGGGCGTCGAAGCCTTTGCCAAGGCGGCATCCGAAGCGGGCGTGGACGGTGTGCTCGTGGTCGACTACCCGCCCGAAGAATGCGAGGCCTTTGCCAAGACCATGCGGGCCGTCGGCATCGATCCGATCTTCCTCTTGGCGCCCACCTCCACCGAAGCACGCATCGCGCAGATTGCCCGTGTGGCGAGTGGCTACATCTATTACGTGTCGCTCAAAGGCGTGACGGGCGCGGCCACCATCGACCTGGACGCGGTGGCTGAGCGCATCCCGCAGATCCGCCAGCACGCGCGGCTGCCCGTGGGCGTCGGTTTCGGCATCCGTGATGCGGCAACTGCACGTGCGATCGGCGGTGTTGCGGATGCGGTGGTCATCGGATCCCGCATTGTGCAATTGTTGGAGGAAGCTCCTCGCGAACAAGCGGTACAATACTTGACTGATTTCATCGCGGAGATCCGCCAGGCGCTGGACGCCTGATCTGCGCGACACTGCATTCAAGGAGCACGCATGAGCTGGCTGGACAAACTGCTTCCGCCCAAGATCCAACAGACCGACCCGTCGCAGCGCAAGGGCATTCCCGAAGGCCTGTGGGTCAAATGCCCGGCTTGCGAGTCAGTGCTGTATCGGACCGACGTCGAGGCCAACCTGCACGTTTGCCCGAAGTGCGATCACCATATGCGCATCGGCGCCCGCGCCCGCCTGGACGCACTGCTGGACGCCGAAGGCCGCTATGAGCTGGGCCAGGAGATCCTCCCGGTCGACGCGCTCAAGTTCAAGGACACGAAGAAGTACCCCGACCGCATTAAGGCGGCGATGGACGACACGGGTGAAACCGACGCCATGGTCGTGATGGGCGGCGCCATTCACGCGCTGCCGGTCGTCGTGGCGTGCTTCGAGTTCGAATTCATGGGCGGCTCGATGGGCTCCGTGGTGGGCGAGCGTTTCACGCGCGGCGCACAGACGGCGCTGGAGCAGAAGGTGCCGTTCATCTGCGTGTCGGCCACCGGTGGCGCGCGCATGCAGGAAAGCCTGCTGTCGCTCATGCAGATGGCGAAGACGACGTCGATGATCCAGAAGCTGGCTGAAGCCAAGCTGCCGTTCATCAGCGTGCTGACCGATCCGACCATGGGCGGCGTGTCCGCCAGCTTCGCGTTCATGGGCGACGTGGTGATCGCCGAACCGAAGGCGCTGATCGGGTTTGCCGGCCCGCGCGTGATCGAACAGACCGTTCGCGAGAAGCTGCCGGAAGGCTTCCAGCGCGCCGAGTTCCTGCTGCAGAAAGGTGCCATCGACATGATCGTCGATCGCCGCAACATGCGCCGCGAGATCGCCGAGCTTCTGGCGCTCCTGCAGAAGCAACCGGCCGACGCACTGGCCTGATGCCGCACATCTGTTGAACCGAAGCGCGGGCGAGAGTCCGCGCTTCTTGTTTTTGCGCGGCCCGATTCGCTGATGCCGCGCCACCTATTTCGCATGCCTACATTCGATACGCTGCCCGACTGGCTCGCTCACCTGGAAACCGCACACCCGGTCGGCATCGACATGGGCCTGGCGCGCATCAGTCGCGTGCGCGATGCGCTCGGGCTGGAGTTCAAATCAGTCGTCTTCACGGTGGGCGGTACCAATGGCAAAGGCTCGACTTGCGCGATGCTGGAGGCGATCCTGCTGGCCGCTGGCTACAAGGTGGGTTGCCATACCTCGCCGCACCTGATCGATTTCAACGAGCGTGCACGCGTGAATGGCGAGATCGCCGCCGACGCGATGCTGCTGCCGCACTTTGAGGCGGTGGAACGCGCGCGCTGCAGCTTTCCCGAGCCCGTCAGCCTGACGTACTTCGAATTCACCACGCTGGCGATCATGCATCTGTTCGCCAACGCGGGTCTCGATGCGGTGATCCTGGAAGTCGGCCTGGGCGGTCGGCTGGATGCGGTCAACATTGTCGATACAGATTGTGCCGTCATCACCAGTGTCGATCTCGACCACATGGCCTACCTGGGGGACACCCGCGAGGCCATCGGCTTTGAGAAGGCCGGTATCTTCCGCGCAGGCAAGCCGGCGATCTGTTCTGACCCGGTGCCGCCCATTTCCCTGGTCAAACACGCTGAAGCGATCGGCGCAGACCTCTGGCTGATCGGCCGCGATTTCAACTTCCAGGGTGACAAGCAGCAGTGGGGCTTCAGCGGGCGCGGGCGTCGTTGGCCGAGCCTTGGCTACCCGGCATTGCGCGGGGCGAACCAACTGCTGAATGCATCGGCCGCGCTGGCAGCGTTGGAGTCGGTGCGCGACCGGTTGCCGATCTCGGCGCAGGACGTGCGTCTGGGGCTGTCGCAGGTGGTGCTGCCGGGGCGTTTCCAGGTGCTGCCGGGGCGTCCTTCCGTCGTCCTGGACGTCGCCCACAACCCGCACGCGTCGGCCGCGCTTGGTCAGAACCTCGAGAACATGGGCTTCTACCGCTACACCTACGCGGTGTTCGGCGCGATGCAGGACAAGGACATCGCCGGTGTGCTCGGCCACATGCTCGACAAGGTCGACCACTGGTGCCTGACCGATTTGCCCACGCCGCGCGCGGCGAGCGCCGCGAGCTTGGCCCAGGCGCTGGCCGATGCCGGTTTCCGCGAAGGCAAGGAGTCCAGCGTGAGCACATTCAGCGATCCCGCCACAGCCTATCGCAACGCCATGGAGCGGGCGACCGAGGATGATAGAATCGTGGTCTTCGGATCGTTCTACACCGTTGCCGGCGTGCTGGCGGAGCGCAAGAGTCGCGCGCACTAAACCCGGGGCCCTCATGGGACTGTTTTCCATCTTCTCCTCCCGCAAGAACGCTGAAGGCGAACGCACACGCGGCGCAACCGCCGGCAGTGCTGCCGATGTGGCCCGCGATGCGGTGCGCGGATCTCGCGCATCGTCGAATGCCCGCAGCCGGGCCTCGCGTCGCACCGACGATGACGACGACGGCCTTGATCCCGAACTCCCGCAAAAACAACGTGCTCGCCGCAGGCTGATCGGCGCCGTGGTGCTCGTGGGCGCCGCCGTGATCGTGCTGCCGCTCATATTCGACGCCAAGCCGCGCCCCGTGGCGGATGCCGTGGCCGTGCAGATCCAGGATCAGCCGGTCGATCGTGGGGCAAAGCCGTCGACCGACGAGCCGAAGGTCGCCAGCCGGCGCTCTGCGTCGCGTCCTGCAAATTCGTCGAGCGATCAGGCGCAGGCGCTTGATCAGGGCGAAGAGGTCGTCGCTAACAATGAAGCGCCGGCAGCTCAGGACGCACCGGCTGCAGCCAAGCCGGCGACACCGCCCAAGCCCGTCGCCAGCGTGACGCCACCCGCCGAGCCCAAGCCAGCGACGAAACCCGCCCAACCCGCACAGCAAGCAGCTGCACCGAGCACCGATGCCAGCGGCGGCAAGTTCATCCTGCTGATCGGCGCCTTCGCTTCCGAAGACCGCGCCCGCAATTGGCTGGGCAAGCTCAAGGGCGAAAAGATTCCCGGTTACATCGAACACAAGAAGGTGCCTGAAAAGGGCGATCTGGCGCTGCTGCGTGCGGGCCCGTTCAACGATCGTGCGTCCGCCGAAGCGGCGCAGAAACGTGCCGAGCAGATCGGCCTGACGCCCAAGCTCGTACAGCAATGACGATGCGGCCGACCGTGTATTCAGCGCACGCCGCATTCCGCCACCGTCAATTCAAGCCGCTGCCTGATGCAACCGACTTTTTTTGACTACGGTGTGCTGTTCATCATCGTCACGTCGGCGCTGATCGGGTTGTTTCGCGGGCTGATTCGCGAAGTGCTGGCGCTGCTCGGGTGGTTGTTTGCCGCGTGGGTGGCGTACACGTTTTCGGGTGTAGCGGCGGGCTGGATGCCGGAATCGCTGCCTGGTGGCCCGGTGGCACGCACCATTCTCGGTTTCGTCCTACTGTTTATCGTGACGGTGATTGCAACTTCGCTGGTTGGTGCGCTGCTTTCGGCGGCGCTGGCAAGCGCAGGGCTCAAGCCCGCAGATCGCGGCCTGGGGATGGTGTTCGGATTGGCACGCGGTGGCGTGATCATCCTCGTGTTGATGACGGTGGCCGGTTTCACCAGTCTGCCCGAGCAACCGTTTTGGCGCGATGCGATCACGCGGCCCTATGCGGAGCAGGCGGCACAAGCGGCCAAGCCGTTGTTGCCGCCGGATGTCGCAAAGTATGTTCACTATTGATCTGGAGCGTCTGGCCACAAGCTAGGCGATCCGGGAAGCTTTTTCGGTGCCCGCAACGGGTGTGGGCGCCATCAAATACGTTCTCGCTGGAGTTCGACATGTGCGGTATCGTTGGGGTGGTCTCCGCCACGCCCGTCAATCAGCTGATCTACGACAGCCTGTTGCTTCTGCAACACCGGGGGCAGGACGCGGCGGGCATCGCCACCGCATCAGGCAGCACTTTCCACATGCACAAGGCCAACGGCATGGTGCGCGACGTGTTCCGCACCCGCAACATGCGCGGCCTGCCGGGCACGAGCGGCATCGGCCAGGTGCGTTATCCAACCGCAGGCTCGTCCAGCGAGGAAGAGGCCCAACCGTTCTATGTCAACGCACCGTTCGGCATCGTGCTGGCACACAACGGCAACCTGACGAACTCCGACCAGCTTCGTGAAGAGATGTTCCGGCGCGACCGCCGCCACATCAACACGCAGTCTGACTCTGAAGTGCTGCTCAACGTGCTGGCCGACGAATTGCAACGCGCCAGCAACGATATTCCGCTGAACAGCGATTCCATCTTCACCGCGGTGGAAGGCCTGCACCGCCGCGTGCGCGGCTCGTACGCCATCGCTGCCGAGATTTCGGGCTACGGCGTGCTGGCTGTGCGCGATCCGTTTGGCATCCGCCCGCTGGCACTGGGTAGCCAGGAAACGCCGGAAGGCCACATCGAATATATGGTCGCGTCGGAGTCGGTGGCGCTGGAAGGCATCGGCTTCAAGTTCGAGCGTGACGTCGCGCCGGGCGAAGCGATCTTCATCGACCTCGAGGGCAAGCTGCACACCAAGCAATGCGCCGCCAACCCGGTGCTTTCGCCGTGCATCTTTGAATACGTCTACCTGGCCCGTCCGGATTCCCGCATGGACGGTGTGTCGGTGTACGACGCCCGCCTGCGCATGGGCGATTACCTGGCCGAGAAGATCAAGCGCGAGGTGACCGACCGGATCGACGTGGTGATGCCGATTCCGGATTCGTCCCGCCCGGCTGCCATGCAGGTGGCCAATCACCTGGGCGTGCCGTACCGCGAAGGTTTCTTCAAGAACCGCTACGTGGGTCGCACCTTCATCATGCCGGGCCAGGCGGTGCGCAAGAAGTCCGTGCGCCAGAAGCTCAACGCCATGGCGATCGAGTTCAAGGACAAGAACGTGCTGATCGTCGACGACTCCATCGTGCGTGGCACGACGTCGTCGGAGATCGTGCAGATGGCGCGCGATGCCGGTGCCAAGAAGGTGATCTTCGCTTCGGCCGCACCGCCGGTGAAGTTCCCCAACGTGTACGGTATCGACATGCCGACGCGCGGCGAACTGGTGGCTTATGGCCGCACGCACGAAGAGATCGCCAAGATCATCGGCGCAGACCAGCTCGTGTATCAGGACGTGGAAGACATGAAGCGCGCCGTGCGCGACGTCAACCCGGCACTGAAGGATTTCGACGCCTCGTGCTTTGACGGCAAGTACGTGACGGGCGACATTGACGAGGCGTACCTCGATCGCTTGGAAGCCGCGCGCAACAATTCGGCCAAGGCGGATCGTGAGAATGCGCAGAACGATGATCCGCGCACGCAACTGCACCTGCAGCGCTCTGCCGTGAACGAGTAAATCTCGAACGCAGCAAAGAAAAGCCCGTCATTGCGACGGGCTTTTTTGTTGGGCGTTGCGATCGTGCCTTACTTGAGCATGCGACGACGCAGCAGCCACAGGCACAGCAGCAGCGCGGCCACGGCGTATAGCAGCAAGACGCCGAGGTGCAGCGCGATGTTGTCAGGCGTGCGCCCGAGCATCAGGGGGCGGATCAAGTCCACCGCATGCGGCAATGGCAGGACGCTTGTCGCCGCGCGCACAGGCGCCGGCAGCTGTGACAACGGGAAGAACACGCCCGAGAGCAGCATCATCGGCGTGATTACCAGCGTCTGGTAGAACATGAAGAAGTCGTAGTTGGGCGCAAGCGCCGTCATGTTCATTGCCAGGCAGGCGAACGTGAAGCCGGTCAGCACGATGACGGGCAGGGCAAGCAGCGCCTGCGGCATCGACGCATAACCAAGGGCGCCCGCGACGAGCATGATCGCCAGGCCAGAGAGCACCGACTTGCTGGCCGCCCAGAACAGCTCGCCGAGGACCACGTCGCCCAGGCTCAGCGGCGCGTACAGGATCGCCTCCCACGTACGTTGCACGTGCATGCGCGAAAACGCCGAATACATCGCTTCGAAGCTCGCCGACATCATCGTGCTGGACGCCACGGTGCCGGCCGCCAGGAAGGCGATATACGACACGCCGTCAACGCGCCCGACGAGCAGGCCGAGCCCGAGGCCGAGACCGAACAGGTAGATCATCGGGTCGGCCAGGTTGCCTGCCATCGACGGAATGGCCAGCTTGCGCCACACCATGAAATTGCGCAGCCAGACGTACTGCCAGTTGCGGAAGTTGAGCGGCAGCAGCGGCTGCGGAAAGGCCTGCTGCTGTGGCGGAGTGAGTGCGGTTTCAGTAGACATGTGCGGTTCTCTCAGTCACGCATTTCGCGGCCGGTCAGGCGCAGGAACACATCTTCGAGATTGGCCGGGCGGTGCAGGTAGCGCAGGCCGGGCATGGTGTGCGTTTCGGCCTGTGTGCGCAGCGCGGCCACCAACGGCTGCGGATCGCGCGCGTAGCAGAAGAGCGTCTCGCCGCTGATTTCGACGCGCTCCGCCAGGGGCGTGAGCAGCGTGCGAAGGGCGTTGAGATCGTCGCCGTAGACTTCAACCACGTCGCAGCCGATTTCGCGTGCGATGAGTTCCTGCGGCTTGCCTTGCGCGATCTTGCGGCCGTTGTCGATCACGCAGAGTTCATCGCACAGGCGCTCGGCTTCTTCCATGAAATGCGTGGTCAGCAGGATGGTCTTGCCGGCAGCAAGCAACGAGCGCAGGCGTTCCCAGATCAGGTGCCGCGCCTGCGGGTCGAGGCCCGTGGTGGGCTCGTCCATGACAAGGATGTCCGGATCGTTGATCAACGCGCGTGCGACCGTCAGCCGCCGCTTCATGCCACCCGAGAGCGCGCGCACGGGCGCATCGGCTTTTTGTTCGAGCCGCGCAAATTCCAGCAAGGTTGGGATGCGTTCGCGAATGGTCGCCGTCGACAGGCCAAAGTAGCGACCGAAGATCCGCAGGTTTTCCGAGACGGAGAAATCAGGGTCGAGATTGTCGAACTGCGGCACCACGCCTACGCGCATGCGAGCGCGGTGCGCGGCTTCGGGAACCGGCTCGTCGCACAGCCTCAGGCTGCCCGCATCGGGCATCGTCATCCCGAGCAGCATGCGCAGCGTGGTGGTCTTGCCGGCGCCGTTGGGGCCAAGCAGCCCGAAGCACTGGCCGCGCCGGACGCTGAAGCTGAGGTTGTCGACAACCGTCTGGTCACCGTAACGTTTGCGCAGGCCCTCGACGCTCAGGATCGGTGTGCTGCTCACGCCAAAACCCTCTTGCTCGTATCGCACATTGCCTCCGTTGCAAAACGCCGATTATGCGCCGGCATTTGCATATGCGTATGAGGGGAATGTGCGATGGCGTGGTGTTGCTCTCAGGCAATAAAAAGGGCCAGGCGACGTGGCCTGGCCCGAGTTTGCAGCGCGCGTATCGCAGCGCGCTTGGCGGGGGTTACTTGGTGACGGCGTTACCCACCACGCCACCCAGCGCAGCACCGCCGAGCGTCGCGCCCGGGCCGCCCCAGATGGCCGCCCCGGCGACACCACCTGCGGCTGCGCCCAGCGCGGTATTACGCTGCTTTGGCGTCATGTCCGCGCATCCGCTGACGGATGCCAATGCGGCCGCCAGAACCAAGGATACGAAGGCACGCATAACAAACTCCTTTTGTCGTTTGTGTACCTCTATTGAAGGTCGTGCGCACCGTGATGTGCAGGTGACGTTGCCTGAAAGGCGTGTCAGCCGATTCCCACACATCGCGCACGGCTTACGAGGCCAAAGTTTCCGGCGGTCCTCAGGCCTTGGCAGGCTTCTCCTGCCGGTCGTACTTGAATTCCGGCAGCGCCTTGATGGCGTCTTTGGTCGCGCCAGGCAGCACGATCCTGCCTTGGTCGTACTTGAACTGATTCACTGGGATCGCAACATCGTGGCGCCCCACGCCCACAAAACCGCCCGCACCCACGATGGCGAACGAGACGGCGTTTTCCGGCGTCACGATCAGATCCTGCACATTGCCAACCTTCTCGTTGGCCTCGTTGTAGATGGTCTTGCCCAGCACTTGTTTCTTCACACTCACGCCCTTGATGACCGCATCGAGTTCGGTCACGGATACGCCGAGCGCGGCGTGGCCCGCGACTTGCGCGAAAGCTTGCGGCGCGGCGGCAATGGAGGCGGTAGCGATCAGGGCAGCAGCGAGACGTTTCATCGTGACTCCGTGGTCTGGTGAAGGAATGCGATCGACTCTAACGCGCACATGGCTGCCGGCGCAGGCGAGCGCGTCCGAAACACCTGTAGGACAAACGGGTGATGTCGCGGAAATCGGCTTCGCACGCAACTACACTGAAACGCTCGGCACCTGCTGGCCGTAATCATCCATCTCACGAGGAGTAACCGACATGATGACTCTGGAGCAACTCGGCGTTCTGCAACGCTCACAACTTGAAACCTGGATGGCTGTCACTGAGGAAGCGGTGAGCGGTGTCAATCGCCTGATCGGGCTCAATCTGCAGGCCATCAAGGCGGGTCTTGGCGAGACGGAACATTGCCTGCAAGACGCCGCTGGCGCACAGGACGCAGGCGAATGGTGGAATGCGCAAGCGCGCTATCTGCAACCCGCCGGCGAACGCGTCTCCGGCTACACACGCAACTTTGTCGAGATCGGCGTGGAGACCCAAAACGGCATTGCCCGCGCCCTGCAACGCCACGGTGATGAGGTGCGTCGCCAATGGGGTTTCGTTGCAGAAAATCTTGCGGACGCAGCGCCTCCTGGGGCCGAGGCGGCGGTGAATTTTTTCAAGGCGTCCGTGGGTCTGGAAGTGGCCGCCGCTGAAGCGGCTGAGGATGCCGGCGGGAGCCGGATTCTGGTGCCAAGTGACGTGGCCGCCAGGGACGGCACTGCACGCTGAACCTCCTCTATACGGGTGAGAAGCGTCGGCGTGGGCCGACAGTCATTTCGGTACAGTCCTACAAAACAGCACGGGCGGAGGTCGACAGTCCGCCCGTGCGCGCATCTCTACACTTCCTACATGCCTATCAACATGTAGGAGGTCGTCATGTCCTATCTCGTTGCGTGGCTCTTGGGTGTTCCCGCGATTGTGTTGCTGGTGATCTGGCTGTTCGTGCATTGACACGCAGCCTGGCTTATCCAATACGACACGGAGGACGCATGACTTTCCGAGACGACTGCAAAATCGAGGTATCTGCCTATGAACTCTCGCCGCAAGCGTGGCGCGCCGAAGTCAGTATCCTGCGCGTCAGCGATGGCGAGACCCTGTTAGCCCGTACGACGGTGCGCGCATCGGCCAACACGTATCCGAGCGCTTCAAGTGCCATGGAGGCGGCGCGCGCATATGCCGAAGCGATGATCGCTTCCGGCGAGCTTGACTGCAGCCCCGCGCTGGATTGATGTCAGCGATTTTGATGATGCTGGCGTCGCGGCGTGGCGTTACGTTCTGTTACCAATTCGCCAGCGCCGTATCACCTGTGTCTGCGGCCCTGAATACAATACAAATACCGTATTCCGCGCCGGCTACGGATTTGCCCGGCGCTCCAAGCCGCAGGTGATGAAGATGATTCGACGCAATGTGCTGTGGATTGCAGGTGCAGCCGCACTGGCAGTGCTGGCTGTGCCGCAGATGGCGTCGGCGCACGTGAGCGTCGGCATCGGATTTGGCGTGCCGGTCGCGCCCGTGTATGTGGCGCCGGCGCCGGTGTATTACCCGCCGCCGCCCCCGGCTTACTACGCGCCGCCTCCGCCGCCTCCGGCGTATTACGCCCCGGCGCCGGTCTACTACGGTCCGCCTGCCTATGGCCCGGCACCTGTGGTGGTGGGCGCGGGCTGGTACCGTTGGGGCCCGCGTTACCGCTGGTACGACGGCCGTCACTGGGGGCATTGGCGTTAAGCCCTCTGCCGAGAACAAAGGCTCCTGCGGGGGCCTTTTTCTTTATCGGCGTGCGCGCGTGGCACGGGAACTGCGTCGATTTGCACGACGGATAGGCGCCCACCTGCACCGCGACAAAGGAGCGCGGGGCAGAACCGGCGGTCTGCCTACCCGGTCGATATGACGTCCGCATGAATGATGCGGGCACGTGTGCCGCAGCGGTGCACGTCATGTTCGCAGTGTCATGACCGAAGGAGTTCCTATGCAAGTCACCACGCAACGCATTGCAACGCGCACCCTGATTGCCGCCGCAAGCGGCCTGGCCTTGGCGCTGGGTGCAGCGGTCGCGCACGCCGGCTCGCTTGATCCGTATCAGCCCGCCCAAAAGGTCAGCCGCGCCGACCCTTACACAGACGGTGCCAAGGTCAGCCGTGCAGATCCTTACACCGATGGCGCGAAGATGGGCCGCGCCGACCCCTATACCGACGGGGCAAAGGTGGGTCGTGCCGATCCGTACACGGACGGCGCGTGCAGCGATCATCAGAAATAAGGGAAGAGCGGCAGAGGCGCTGCCGCATCGCAACATCAAGCCCGGGCGATACCCGGGCTTTTTCTTTGTGCATCTTTCTGATGCAGGGCGCGTGCTAACGTCGGCCCGGAACGTCCCGCGAAACGCTGGCGTACGGCACAAGCGGAACGATCCTCAACCATACTGAAGCGCACGAATGTATCGGCTCTTTTGCGTCATTGGTTCAGGAAGAGTCGTGGAAGCGGTCGATGCCAGTGGCATACTTTTGCCTGATACGGGCTCTACGCAGCCCTTGCGCCATTGCACTACAACCACCAAGGAGAACGTCATGAAAACGAAACCGTGCCTGTGCCAGGACGATGTCACCAAGATCCTGGATGCCGCCGAGAAAGAAGCGCGCGCGCACCAATGGAACGTGACGATTGCCGTGGTGGACGACGGCGGCCATCTGATGGGCCTGCGCCGCATGGACGGCTGCGCCACCATCTCGGCGTACATCGCCCCGGAAAAGGCGCGTACCGCAGCGCTGGGCCGCCGTGAATCGAAGATCTACGAAGACATCATCAACAACGGCCGCATCTCGTTCCTGTCGGCCCCGCATCTGCAAGGCATGCTCGAAGGCGGCGTGCCGGTGATGGTGGAAGGCGTCTGCGCCGGTGCGGTAGGTGTGTCGGGCGTGAAGTCGACGGAGGATGTCGTGATCGCCAAGGCGGGTATTGCCGCCGTGAACGTGATCTGCTGATACGCGATCACGCAAGAGATTCAAAGGGAAGGGCGCGGCGGAGGTCGCGCCCTTTTTCTTTGGGGGCGGTGGGGGAAAAAGAAAGGCTTGGCTGGCGGTCGTCCGGCAATGCGAAATGACGACGGCTGGCTACGGCCGAATGTCTCCTGAGAGAGACGTCCCCACAAAAGTCGGTGGGTGTTGCGGCGTTACTTGGTCAGGATCAGTTTGCCGAAGCGCGTCACGCGCAGCGTGTAGACCGCGCCGTTGTGACGGATGGCCACCGCATTCTGACCGGCAAAGAGTTGTTCGGAGGTCATGGTCCGGGTGTCGCCGATGGTGGCGACTGGCATATCGCGAACGGTCTCGGCCGCGGACGTTCCCGCAGTGGCGTGCAGCTCGGCGGGTTGCTTGCGGGCCACGATGACGTGGCGACGGCGGATCACGGTACGTCCTGCGTCTTGGTGTTCGGAAGCGTTCATGGCGATGTCCTGGCGGGCGGAAACATGGGCTGAGACGTTGGCTGGCAAAGGCTCTCCAGCGAATGTCAAATAGATTAAATGAGAATAGTTATCATTACAAGCGTGGACTGACGATGTGCTGATCCATGCCTGAAAAAACAAAACCGGGCGCGAGGCCCGGTCGTGTAGATGTGCTGTGAGTCAGCCGTGCCGCGACGCCGGACGTTCTGCGAGAACGGCGCTCGGGCAACGTGGTGATGCCGCCTTAGTGCTGCGGCTCCGTTACAAAGCCGATGCGTGAGAGGCCGCCGCGCTGGATGGACGCCATGACCTGCGCCACGCGCTCGTAGCGCACGTTGCGGTCTGCGCGCAGGTGCATCTCAGGTTGCGGCTGCTGTTGCGCGGCCTGTGCGATGTCGGCTTGCAGTGTGGCCTCGTCGACCGGCTGGTTGTTCCAGAACACCTGGCCCTGTGCGTCGATTTCAACGTTCACGCTTTGTGGTTTGGCGTCGTCGGGCTTGTTGGACGCGCGCGGCAGGTCGATCTTTACCGCGTGGTTGATCACCGGAATGGTGATGATGAAGATGATCAGCAGCACCAGCATGACGTCGACCAGCGGCGTCATGTTGATCTCGCTCATCACCTCGTCATCGCTGTCGAAAGATCCGAAAGACATGGCCCCTCCTTACTGCTGCTTGACCGCAGCGAGGCGCACGCCAGCCTCGTCGCGCGGGGCGCCCGGGCGCAGGCGCGCGCCGGTCACGAAGTAGGCATGCAGGTCGTGCGCAAAGCGGTTGAGCTTGGCGATGATGGCCTTGTTGCCGCGCGTCAGGGCGTTGTAGCCGAGCACCGCCGGAATGGCCACGGCCAGACCGAAGGCCGTCATGATGAGCGATTCACCCACGGGGCCGGCCACCTTGTCGATGGTGGGCACGCCCACCGCGCCGATCCCGAGCAGGGCGTGATAGATGCCCCACACCGTGCCGAACAGGCCGACGAACGGTGCGGTGGAGCCCACCGAGGCCAGCACGGCCAGGCCCGATTGCATCTGGCCCACCGACTCATCGATGGCGCTCTTGAGCGAGCGCGTGATCCAGTCGGAAATGTCCATCACATCATGCAGCTGCGGCTGGCTGGCGCGGTGATGCTGCGCGGCTTCGCGACCCGTTTGCGCGAGCGTGTGGAACGGGTTGTCCTTGGGCGAGCCCAGCGTCTGCATGGCGTGATCGAAATCGTCCGAGTGCCAGAAACGCTTTTCAGCGCCTTGCGCCATCGACTTCAGACGGACGATGTCCCACGCCTTGGTCAAGATGACGATCCACGAGGCGAGCGACATGATGAGCAGCAGAATCGCCGTCGCGCGGGTGACGATGTCGCCTTGTGTCCAGAGATGGGAAAGACCGAGTTCCTGCATGATGAATGTCCTGAATTGAGCGAAAGGCTAAGCGAGAAGCGGAATCGAATTAGTTATCGAGCTTGAACACGAACGGCTTGCTGGCCACCACGGGCACGGCGCGGCCGTTCTGCTTGTAGGGGCTGCATTTGATGGCGCGCGCGGCATCGGTGGCGGCGCGGTCCAGGCGCGGCGAGCCGGACGACGACGTGACTGCCACGTTGGTGACTTCACCGGCCGTGCCGATGGAAATCTTCACCATGGCGCGGCCTTCCTCGCCCATTTTCTGCGACATGCTGGGATAGACCAGCGGCGGCTCGCTGCACTGGATGTCGTTGATGCCGATGCTGATGGGGCCAGACGGCGCTGGTGTCGGCGCGGGCGCGGGTTCAGGGGCCGGTGCCGGCGGCGCGGGCGGGGCGGCGGGCACTACGGGCGCGGTGTCCGACGGCGGCCGCGCGGGCGTCGGCATCGGCGTGGGTTTGGGTTGCGCGACCGGCTTGACGATGTTGACGGGCTTGGGCGCCTCTTGCTTGACCGGTTGCTGCTTGGGCGGCTCCGGTTGCTTGATCGGCTGAGGCGCGGCCGGAATGATGTGCGCCTGGATTTCCAGCGGTTCTTCGACGGTCGGGCGCGGCGCGATCAGGCCCAGCTGAATCAACATCAGCACGCCCGCGTGCAGCAACAGCACGACCACCAGAATCTTGAGAGTACGAGGGTGAATCATCAACGACCGGGAATCGAAAGCAGAAAAAGGAATGCGATGCGATGGTGGTGGGATGAACAACGAAAGCGGCGCAGCGTCAGCGCTTGCCGAAGACGATCAGTGAAATCCCAATGCTGATGAGCAGACTCAGGAGCAATTCCATGGCGCCTAGCGTTGAAGCCGGCGGGGTCGCCGCCAGCGTGACAGATATTGTAGGCCTGCAACTGCAACAGTGTTGCGACAACCGAGCACGGTTTGCGTTCAGCCTATTGTGTCGATAGGTGAAGTATAAACGATAATGATTCCTATTTGCACGGAAATTCCCTGTCTTTCGTGGGGTGGGGATCACGTCCAGAAGGCTGATGGCGCCAAACTGCCTGTGCAGGCGGTTGGCGATTCCGGGCGCTGTTGGCGCGCAACTTGCAAAGACACGGGTCGACCCGGGGTACGCTGTGTGCGCAAACGCGCTAGGATGAAAATCATTCAAACACGGTGACCGGCCGGCCAACCGTGAAACGGGGAAGAAGGGGGCGACCATGGATGAAGCCAACCTCAACATGGACGACGCTGACGACGATGGCACGTTCGTCCCCACCGGCGGAAGGCAGCCGCAGGCGCTGCAGTTGTCGTCGCTGGATTCCATGTGTGCGCAATTTGCGCTGCGTACCGTCTGCGCGATGGGCCTGCGCTTCAATCTGCGCACCAACATCAACGACATCCTCACCGTTTGCGCGCCGGAGCTGATCTGGCCGGTGACGGTCATCCAGCGCCTGCAGCGCTTCCTTTCTGCGCGCTGCGCCGACATGCCGGGCTGGCGGGCTGTCGGCAAGCTTGACCTGCCTACGTTCATGGATCGGCACGGCCAGTGGAGCAGCGCCTTTGATGAAAGCTCGCTGTTCTATTACCTGGACGAATACGTCAAGCATCACGCCAAGGACATGTTCACCGTGTTCGGCGCGTCGTGCGATGCGCTGGGCGAGCGGCTCTCCGGCGAGCGCGTCTTGCTGGTCGGCAACATCGACATGCTGGCCCGCGTGCTCGGCCTACCGCCGCACGAACGCGCGTTGCTGCTGTTTGCCTCCCTCGTGAAATACAAGCGCGACCTGCGCGCCGTGATGGTCGACTGCAAGGTGGCGCACAGCCAGGAAGCGTTCCAGCTGCTCGCCAACCTGGCGGGCGCAAGTACCGCCGAGGTCGCTGCGTCATTGCGGCCGGGCTCTCGGCTCGAGACGCTGGGCCTGATCGAACCGCCGCTGCCCGAAAACAGCGTCACCGATCTGGGCGATCTGATGCGCATCTCTGACCGCTTGTTGCACGTCCTGCTCGGTGACTATGCGAGCGAGGCGGACATGATGGCCGTCTTCACGCGCCCCGCGCCGCCGACCACGCTGTCGCAGTCCGACTACCCGCATGTGGAAACCGATGCACGCTACCTCACGGCGCTGTTGGAGAACGCCTCGCAGCAGCGCGCGGCCGGCGTGAACATCCTGCTGTATGGAGCCCCCGGCACCGGCAAGACCGAACTCGCCCGCGTGCTGGCGCGCGATGCCGGTTGCGAGCTGTACGAAGTGGATTGCCTCGACAAGGACGGCAACAGCCTCACGGGCAAAGACCGCTATCGCTCGCTGCAGGTGTCGCAGGCGTTTCTGCGCGGACGGCCCGGCGCAGTGCTCCTGTTCGACGAAGTGGAAGACGTCTTTCCCGGCCCGACGCGCGAGCTGATGAGCCTCTTCGGCCTCGAGGAGCCGCGTGGCTCCGTCAACGGCAAGGCGTGGGTGAACCAGACGCTGGAGCAGAACCCCGTGCCGGTGATCTGGGTGTCGAATTCCATCCGCCAGATCGACCCGGCGTATCTGCGCCGCTTCCAGTTCCACCTCGAGCTGAAGGTGCCGCCGCCGACGGTGCGCGAAAGCATCATCCGCAAGCATCTGGAAGGGCTGGAGGTGTCGGACGCCTTCATGGCGAAGCTGGCGGCGCGCAAGACGCTCACGCCGGCGCAGATTGATTCTGCCGCCCGCTTTGCGCGCCTGACTCAGCCGGCAATGGACGAGTCTGCTGAATCGCTGATCGAGCGTCAGCTTGACCACGCCGATCAGGCGATGGGCTTGCGCCCGGAAGTGCAGGCGCATCGCGTCGTGACTGAATACAAGCTGGATTACCTGAACCTGGAAACCCGGTTTTCTGTGGAGCGGATCATCGAGGCGCTGCGCGCGCGGCGACGCGGGACGCTGTGCTTTTACGGGCCGCCGGGCACCGGCAAGACGGTGCTGGCCGAGCATATCGCCGCGCAACTCGACATGCCGTTGATGATTCGCCGCGCGTCAGACTTGATGAGCAAGTACGTCGGCGAAACCGAGCAGCAGATTGCGGCGATGTTCGCGCGCGCCGAAGAGGAACGCGCGCTGCTGTTGCTCGACGAGGCCGACAGCTTCATGCAGAGCCGCCAGGGCGCGGTGCGCAATTACGAGGTGTCGGAAGTCAACGAGATGCTGCAAGGCATGGAACGCTTTGACGGCATCTTCGTCTGCACCACCAATTTGTTTGCTCGGATTGACGAGGCGGCGCTGCGGCGGTTCGCATTCAAGATCCGCTTCAAGCCGCTGGTGCGTGCGCAGCGCGAGCAGATGTTCATTGCCGAGGCCCTGGGCGGCAAGGCCGAAGCGCTCAAGCCTGTGTGGCGCGAGATGTTGGCGTCGCTCGACATGCTCACGCCCGGCGATTTCGCGGTGGTCAAGCAGCAGTCTGTGCTGCTGGGCGAGACGCTCGATCCGGAGGCCTTCCTCGCACAATTGCGGCAGGAGCATTCCATCAAGCCCGAGTTGCGCGAGCGGCGCTCCATTGGATTCACGCCGCGTTGACGGTGGGGTTGTAGACGGTACGAACGGATGCCGGCCGCAGCGGCTGAGGCCGGCCCGGCGGCGCGTGCCGGTCAGTCAACGATAAACAGCCGGGCCCCTGTTTTTGTGTGGGACTGATGCGCTTCGGCATCGTCGCCCACCTGATAGCTCATGCCTGGCGTCAGCGTGAACTTCCGGCCGTCTTCCAGCGTGGTTTCCAGCTCGCCCTCCAGGCAGAAGAGGATGTGGCCTTTTTTGCACCAATGGTCGGCCAGGTAGCCGGGGGTGTACTCGACCATGCGCACGCGGATGCGATTCGACTCGTCGCCAAAGTAGCGCGTGCGCCAGATCGCCATGCCGGTCTCACCGGTGTGTTCGGTGGGCTCGATGGTCGACCAGTCGGTCGTGCCAAAGGCGAAGGGCGCCATTTTCATCGCGGGACTCCCGTGGGTGAGCTGAATCCAGAATGGTATCAGCGGCGGGTGTGATGCAGGCCCCGCATTTTGAGTGCTGTCAGCGCCGCTTGTTGGTACGCCCCGACGGTATTGCGGGGCGCTCAATAATCCGCTCGTGCCGCGGGATTCCGCTACCCGTGCGGCATTGCAGCAGGGCGCCCATGGCGCCATTCCAATGTATGCAGAAATTGCATGGTGCTATGCAACATCGACATAACGATCGCCATGCGCTTCTCTAATATCGTCGCTTTTTACAAAGCGTGACGAACTTGGGCCGGCCCTGGCCCCATGAGATCCGCGTCTGTCGCGCGCCGTCCCTCCGGCCACGATATTCCTTGGAGAAAGTCTTGAACACCAAACGTCTGACCTCCCACATCGGGCTGGCAATGCTGCTGGGCATTGCCGTCGGCTGGGGCTGCCACGAATACGCCAAGGACGCTGCGGCGGCCAAGGACATCGCTTCGTACTTCAGCATCATCACCGACATCTTCCTGCGCATGATCAAGATGATCATTGCGCCGCTGGTGTTCTCGACGTTGGTGACGGGGCTGGCGAGCATGAGCGGTGGCCGCTCCGTTGGCCGCGTCGGCTTGCGCGCGATGATCTGGTTTGTGTGCGCGTCGGCCACGTCGCTGGCGCTGGGCATGCTGCTGGTCAACTTCTTCCAGCCGGGCGTGCACATGAACCTGGCGCTGCCGGACGTGTCGGCCACGTCGGGCCTGAAGACGGGCGACTTCACGCTCAAGGCATTCATCACGCACGTGTTCCCGCGCAGCATCGTGGAGGCCATGGCCACCAACGAGATCCTGCAGATCCTGGTGTTCTCGCTGTTCTTCGGCGCTGCGCTGTCGACGATGAAGAATCCGATGGAGAGTGTGATCGGCCGCGGCCTGGAAGAGCTGACCAAGCTGATGTTCCGCATTACCGACTACGTGATGCGTTTCGCACCGCTGGGCGTGTTTGCAGCCATGGCCGCTGCCATCACGGTGGAAGGCGTCGGCGTGCTCGTGACCTACGGCAAGCTGATCGGCGAGTTCTACCTGGGCCTGGCGCTGCTGTGGGCGATCCTGTTCTTCGTCGGCTATGTGCTGCTGGGCCGGTCGCTGGGCCGTCTGCTGGGCTTGATTCGTGAGCCGACCATGCTTGCATTTGCCACGGCGAGCAGCGAATCGGCGTATCCGAAGACGATGGAAGCGCTGGAGAAGTTTGGCGTGCCCAAGCGCGTGGCCAGCTTCGTACTGCCGCTGGGGTATTCGTTCAACCTCGATGGCTCGATGATGTATCAGGCGTTTGCGGTGATGTTCATTGCACAGGCCTACAACATCCAGATGAGCTTTACGCAGCAAGTCACGCTGCTGCTCGTGCTGATGCTCACGAGCAAGGGCATGGCTGGCGTGGCGCGCGCCTCGCTGGTGGTGGTGGCGGCCACGCTGCCGATGTTCCATCTGCCGGAAGCGGGTCTGCTGCTGATCATCGGCATCGACCAGTTCTTCGACATGGGCCGCACGGCCACCAACGTGATCGGCAACAGCCTGGCCACGGCCGTGGTGGCGAAGTACGAACCGGCTGAAGAAGAAAGCGAGGCCGAAGTCGCCGCGCAGCCGAACATCGGCTGAGCCCCAAGTAAAAACGCCACCTACCCAGGTGGCGTTTTTTTATTCAGCTGGCGAAGCGAGGGAGGTCGCTGCAGGGGCGAGCGGCGCATCGCCAATGTCGACGCGCTGCGCCATGGGCGCTTCTCCGAGCAATGCAGCCACCATGGCTTGCAGCGGAAGCACGTCGCCGGTGCTCATGAAGCGCGGCGAAGCAGCCTGGCCTGACGCGTGCAACCCCGCCGCCGCCAGCGTGCGCCCGAGATGGCGCGCGACGGCATGTCCGGTGTCGATCAATGTCAGCCGGTCGCCCGCGATCTCGCGGATGGCATCTTCCAGGAATGGGTAGTGCGTGCAGCCGAGCACCAGCGTGTCGGCATTCGCATCGAGCATCGGTTGCAGATAGGCCTGCAGCAGTTCGAACACGGCCGGCGAGTGGGTATCGCCGCGTTCAATCAGCGGGACGAGGCCGTAGCCGGGTTGGCTCAGCACTTGGCAATCGCCGGAGGCAGCGGCCAGCAGGCGTGCAAATTTCTCGCTGCGCAGGGTGCTTTCCGTCGCCAGAACGCCGACCACACGGCTCTTCGACGTGGCAACCGCTGGTTTCAAGCCCGGCTCGACGCCGATCACCGGCACCGCGAGTTTTTCGCGCAGCACGTGCACGGCCTGCGCCGTGGCGGTGTTGCAGGCGATCACCAGTGCCTTGCAGCCTTGATCGACGAGCCATTCGCACACACGCAGCGTGCGATCGGCAATGTATTGGGGGGATTTTTCCCCGTACGGGGCATGGCGGGAATCCGCCAGGTAGAGAAGCGATTCGGCCGGCAGTTCGGCGCGAATCGCGCGCAGGACGGAGAGCCCTCCGAGGCCGGAATCAAAGACCCCGACCGGTGCCTGCGCGCGTGTCGTCATATTGGATATGAGTGAACGGCTCAGCCTGCTGCGACCGGAATCTTGCCGATCTTGGCTTGCCATTCCGCCGGGCCGGTCTTGTGGACCGACGTGCCCGAGCTGTCCACCGCGACGGTGACCGGCATGTCCTTCACATCGAATTCGTAGATGGCTTCCATGCCCAGGTCTTCAAACGCCAGCACCTTCGAACCGCGGATGGCCTTGGACACCAGGTAGGCCGCGCCGCCCACGGCCATCAGGTAAGCCGACTTGTGCTTCTTGATGGATTCGATGGCGACCGGGCCGCGCTCGGCCTTGCCCACCATGGCGATCAGGCCGGTCTGGGCGAGCATCGTCTCGGTGAACTTGTCCATGCGCGTGGCCGTGGTCGGGCCTGCCGGGCCGACGACTTCATCGCGCACCGGGTCGACCGGGCCGACGTAGTAGATCACGCGGTTGGTGAAGTCGATCGGCAGCTTCTCGCCCTTGGCGAGCATGTCGGCGATGCGCTTGTGCGCGGCGTCGCGGCCGGTCAGCATCTTGCCGTTGAGCAGCAGCGTCTGGCCCGGCTTCCACGAGGCGACTTCTTCCGGCGTGAGCGTGTTCAGGTCGACGCGCTTCGACGTTTCCGTGTTCGGTGCCCACTCGACCTTCGGCCATTGCGACAGGTCCGGCGCTTCCAGCTTGGCAACGCCGCTGCCGTCCAGCGTGAAGTGCGCGTGACGCGTGGCGGCGCAGTTCGGGATCATGGCGACCGGCAGGTTGGCTGCGTGGGTCGGGTAGTCCAGGATCTTCACGTCGAGCACGGTGGCCAGGCCGCCCAGGCCTTGCGCGCCAATGCCCAGCGCGTTGACCTTCTCGTACAGCTCGATGCGCAGTTCTTCTGCGCGGTTGCTCGGGCCGCGGGCGATCAGGTCTTGAATATCGATTGGCTCCATCAGGGCTTCCTTGGCCAGCAGCATGGCCTTTTCAGCCGTGCCGCCAATGCCGATGCCCAGCATGCCCGGCGGGCACCAGCCGGCGCCCATGGTCGGCACGGTCTTGAGCACCCAGTCGACGATCGAATCCGACGGGTTCAGCATCACGAACTTCGACTTGGCTTCGGAGCCGCCGCCCTTGGCCGCGACGATCACATCCACCGTGTCGCCCGGCACGAGCGACATGTTGATCACGGCCGGGGTGTTGTCCTTCGTGTTGGTGCGCTTGCCGGCCGGATCCGCCAGCACGCTGGCGCGCAGCTTGTTGTCGACGTCGTTGTACGCGCGGCGCACGCCTTCGTTGACCATGTCTTCCAGGCTCATCGTGGCACCGTCCCAGCGCACGTTCATGCCGACCTTCAGGAACACGGTGACGATGCCGGTGTCCTGGCAGATCGGGCGCTTGCCTTCGGCGCACATGCGGCTGTTGGTCAGGATTTGCGCGATGGCATCCTTGGCCGCCGGGCTCTGCTCCTGCTCATAGGCGCGGCCCAGAGCAGTGATGTAGTCCATCGGGTGGTAATAGCTGATGTACTGCAGCGCGTCGGCGACGCTCTGGATGAGGTCTTCTTGACGAATGACGGTCATGGTGGGGGACCAACGTATAGGAATGAAAAGCCGGTGCGGCAGGGCAGTGGTCGGTGACTTTCACTCCCTGCCTGTGACCTGGACGGCGGGCGCCGCAGGCTCAGAACAGCCTGAGATCATACACCCAATGTCGGGCGCGGATTGTCCGAGCGCGTTCGTCGGAATCGCCGCGCCGACAAGGGCGCAGCGTCAATGTGCGTCGGCAGCCTCGCCGTGCGGATGCGCGTGCGAAACGATGCGGTCCACCCAGGCCATCACCAGCGCAGACACCAGGAACGCCACGTGGATCGCCACCTGCCACAGGATCGTGTGCGTGTCTTTCTGGGCCGCATCGATGAACGTCTTGAGCAGGTGGATCGAGGAGATGCTGATCAGCGCCATCGACAGCTTCACCTTGAGCACGCCCGCGTTGACGTGGTCCAGCCATTCGGGCTCATCTTCGTGGCCCTCGATGCCGAGCTTGGACACGAAGATGTCGTACCCGCCGATGATCACCATGATCAGGAGGTTGGAGATCATCACCACGTCGATCAGGCCCAGCACGGCGAGCATGATCTTGGTTTCGTCCATGTCGCCCAGGTGCGAAACCAGGTGCCACACCTCGACGACGAAGAGGTACACATAGGCTGCCTGGGCGATGATCAGCCCCAGGTAAAGCGGCAGTTGCAGCCAGCGGGAAAAGAAGATCAGGCGCGGAATCGGGCGCAGCGGAGCGATGGGCGTCTTCATGGGCAGGACGGGCGAGTGGTCGAAAAACCGCGTGATTGTAACGGTCCGTGATTGCGGAATCGCTTACCGGAAAACGCGAGTGACGCGCTTCATTCCCGGTCCAGCGACGGATCCAGCGGGTCCAGCGGATCGGCCGCGCGGCCGCGTTGTCGCCCCCGCTGCATCGGCTGGCGTGGCCGCGCGGGCCAGCTCGCCACGAGAATGCCCGCCACCACGCATGCCAGCGCGATGCCGTGCGGCCAACCCGGCGTTTCTCCCAGTGCGACGATGCCGTACGTGGCAGCCGCAATCGGCAGCACCGACGTGAACACGCCTGCAAGGTGAGCGGGCACGTGGCGAATGCCCTTCATCCACAGCCAGAACGAGAAGATGCTGGCGGACAGCGCATACCAAAGCACCAGGCCCCAGATGGGCAACGGCACGCCGGACAGATCGAAGGTGAGCAGCGGCATCAGCCCCAGCGGCAGCATCAGGAGGCCGCCGATCAGGTGCGTGTATGCGCAGATCTCGATGGCGGGCAACGTTTGCGTCAGGCGCCGCGACAGGATCACGTAGATCGACTCGCATAGCACCGCGCCCATCACCAGCGCATTGCCCAGCAACGCCTGCGCCGCATCGGCGGGCGCAGCGCCCGAAGATTCGCCGCCGCGGTAGGCGTTGAGAATCGCGACGCCTGCCACCGCCAGCACCACCGACGCCAGCGTCCGGCCCGAAGGCTTTTCGCGCAGCACCAGCCACGACAGCAGCGCCACTGCGGCTGGAATCGTGCTCGTGATGATGCCCGCGGCCAGCGCCGAGGTCAGCCGCACACCGTTCAGCATCAGCAGCGTGAAACCGAACGTACCGAAGAAGGCTTGGAGGAACAGGTTCGTCCACTCGCCGCGGGTGACGCGGCGCATCCGCGATGGCTTGTACCACGGTGCCATGCAGACGATGGCAATCAGAAAGCGCAGCAACGCAAACAGCATCACCGGCATGACGGCGACGATCGATTTACCGAAACCGACGTTGCTGCCGACCAGTGCCATGGCAGCAATCAGGAAAAGGGCGTGGATGGGCACGATGAGAATTCAGTGGAAACCGGCACGGGGCGCGGCTCTTTGGCCGGTTATGTTGCGTTGCGATGCGTGCCGTAACAAGAAGTGACGCATTATAGTAATGCCCTTCACGTCGGTTTGCGGCGCAGAAATGCGTAAGGCTGGAGTCAGGTCAGCCCCTTAGATTCGCCGCAAAACGACTACAGACATCGCTATCAGGAGACACCATGGCTGGCATTGAATCTGTCCTGCAGGAAACGCGCGTTTTCAACCCGCCCGAATCCTTCGTCAAACAGGCAAACATCGCCGGCATGGATGCGTACCGTGCCCTGTGCGCCGAAGCCGAGAAAGATTACGAAGGCTTCTGGGCGCGCCTCGCCCACGAGCACCTGCTGTGGCACAAGCCCTTCAGCAAGGTGCTGGACGAGTCCAACGCACCGTTCTACAAGTGGTTTGAAGACGGCGAACTCAACGCGTCTTACAACTGCCTCGAGCGCAACCTTGAGAACGGCAACGCCGACAAGGTCGCCATCATTTTCGAGACCGACGACGGCAACGTTTCGCGCATCACGTATCGCGAACTCCACGCGCGCGTCTGCCGCTTCGCCAACGGCCTGAAGGCCCTGGGCATCAAGAAGGGCGACCGCGTGGTGATCTACATGCCGATGTCGGTGGAAGGCATCGTCGCCATGCAGGCGTGTGCGCGCATCGGTGCGACGCACTCGGTGGTGTTCGGCGGGTTTTCGGCCAAGTCGCTGCAGGAACGCATCGTCGATGTGGGCGCCGTGGCGCTCATCACCGCAGACGAGCAAATGCGCGGCGGCAAGGCGCTGCCGCTCAAGGCCATCGCCGACGAAGCGCTCGCCATGGAAGGCACGGACGCCGTCAAGCACGTGATCGTCTATCGCCGAACCAATGGCAACGTGAACTGGGTGGAAGGCCGCGACCGTGCGATGGACGAGGTCGAAGCCGGCCAGCCGGACACCTGCGAAGTCACACCGGTGAGTGCGGAACACCCGCTGTTCATCCTCTACACCTCGGGCTCGACCGGCAAGCCGAAGGGCGTGCAGCACAGCACGGGCGGCTACCTGCTGTGGGCGCTGCTCACCATGCAGTGGACGTTCGACCTGAAACCCGACGACATCTTCTGGTGCACGGCCGACATCGGCTGGGTGACGGGCCACAGTTACATCGCGTACGGCCCGCTCGCGGCCGGTGCCACGCAGGTCGTGTTCGAAGGCGTGCCGACGTATCCGAACGCCGGCCGCTTCTGGGACATGATCCAGCGTCACAAGGTCAACACGTTCTACACCGCACCGACGGCGATCCGCTCGCTGATCAAGGCCGCCGAGGCGGACGAGAAGGTCCACCCGAAGCAGTACGACCTGTCCAGCCTGCGCCTGCTGGGCACCGTGGGCGAGCCGATCAACCCGGAAGCCTGGATGTGGTACCACACGAACATCGGCGGCGGCCGTTGCCCGATCGTCGATACGTTTTGGCAAACCGAAACCGGCGGCCACATGATGACGCCGCTGCCGGGCGCCACGCCGCTGGTGCCGGGTTCGTGCACGCTGCCGCTGCCGGGCATCATGGCCGCCGTTGTCGATGAAACCGGGCACGACGTGCCGAACGGGCAGGGCGGCATCCTCGTCGTCAAGCGTCCGTGGCCTTCGATGATCCGCACGATCTGGGGCGACCCGGAGCGCTTCAAGAAGAGCTACTTCCCGGAAGAGCTGGGGGGCAAGCTGTATCTGGCCGGCGATGGTTCGATCCGTGACAAGGAAACCGGCTACTTCACCATCATGGGCCGCATTGACGACGTGCTGAACGTCTCGGGCCACCGCATGGGCACGATGGAAATCGAATCGGCGCTGGTGGCGAACCCGATCGTGGCCGAGGCCGCCGTGGTGGGCCGCCCCGATGACATGACTGGCGAGGCCATCTGCGCGTTCGTGGTGCTCAAGCGTTCGCGCCCCGATGGCGACGAAGCCAAGCAGATCGCCAACGAGCTGCGCAACTGGGTCGGCAAGGAGATCGGGCCGATTGCCAAGCCGAAGGACATCCGCTTTGGCGACAACCTGCCCAAGACGCGCTCGGGCAAGATCATGCGCCGCCTGTTGCGCTCGCTGGCCAAGGGCGAGGACATCACGCAAGACACGTCCACGCTTGAAAACCCGGCCATCCTCGATCAACTGAAGGAAACGCGCTAACCGCCAGCGCTGGCCGCCGATCTTGGCCATCGACACCCAACAAGACAGCCGCTTCCGCAAGCGGCTGTTTCTCTATTACGGGCTCTATACCGCAGGGCTGGTGCTCTTCATCGTGATGATGGGCGCGATCGAACGCGTGCGCGGGCCCGGCGTGTGGCTCGGCTATGTGTTCCTGTTTGTCACCATCGCCATCTACGCATGCATCGGGTTGATCTGCCGCACGGCCGATCTCACCGAGTACTACGTGGCGGGGCGCCGCGTGCCAGCATTCTTCAACGGCATGGCCACCGCGGCCGACTGGATGAGTGCTGCCTCGTTCATCGGCCTGGCGGGCATCGTGTTTGCCTCAGGCTATGAGGGCCTGGCGTATGTGATGGGCTGGACGGGCGGCTACTGCCTCGTCGCTTTCCTGCTGGCGCCTTATCTGCGCAAGTTCGGTGGATACACGGTGCCGGATTTTCTGGCCAACCGCTATGGCAACGGAGAACGCGGCGGCAGCTCGGTCGTGCGCGGCATCGCGGTGCTGGGCGCGACGCTGTGTTCCTTCGTCTACCTCGTCGCGCAGATCCAGGGTGTCGGGCTGGTCGTCACGCGCTTTATCGGCGTCGAGTTTTCGGTGGGCGTGTTCTTCGGGCTGGCGGGCATTCTGGTGTGTTCGTTCCTGGGTGGCATGCGCGCCGTGACGTGGACCCAGGTGGCGCAGTACATCATCATGATCGTGTCGTTCCTGGGCGTCGTGGGGATCATCGGCTGGCATCGGTATCACGATCCGGTGCCGCAGTTGTCGACGGGCCGCCTGCTGGTGCAGATCGAGAAAGAGGAGCGGCGCATCGCGCACGACCCTGCCGAGCAGCACGTGCGTGACCATTTCCTGAACGAAGCCCAGGCGCTGCAGGAGCGAATCTCGCAGTTGCCGCAGTCGTTCGACCATGCGCGTGAAGCGCTGAATGCGCAGCTCAAACTGGCACGCGAACGCAATGCGCCGCTGCGTGAGATCAAGGCGCTGGAGCGCGAGCGCGAAGAGTTTCCGCCCGATGCAGCCACCGCGTCGATCCTGTGGAACCAGCAACGAGAAGACGCACTGGCGCGCAGCCGCATGGCACCGCCATCCACCGAGCCGTTTCCGTCTGCATCAGAAAACGAGCGCGGCACCGAGCGGCTGAACTTCGTGCTGCTGGTGTTCTGCCTGATGGTCGGCACGGCCAGCCTGCCGCACATCCTCACGCGCTTTCACACCACGCCGTCGGTGCGTGAGACACGCAACTCGGTGAGCTGGACGCTCGTCTTCGTGGCGCTGCTGTATGTGTCGGCGCCGGCGCTGGCGGCGCTCGTCAAGCTCGATCTGCTGCAGCACCTGGTGGGTGCGCCGTTTGCCGACCTGCCGCAGTGGATCGTGCCTTGGCGCAAGGTCGACCCGCCTGTGTTTGCGCTGCATGACATCAACGGCGACGGCATCGTGCAATGGGCCGAGGTGATGATGCAGCCCGACATGATCGTGCTGGCCGCGCCTGAGATTGCGGGCCTGCCCTACGTGCTGTCCGGGCTGATTGCGGCGGGTGCGCTCGCCGCGGCGCTGTCGACGGCCGATGGCCTGCTGCTGACCATTGCCAACGCGCTGTCGCACGACGTGTACTTCCACATGATCGACAACACGGCGAGCCACCAGCGGCGTGTCACGAGCGCGAAGGTCGTGCTACTGGGCGTGGCATTGCTGGCGGCCTATGTGACGTCATTGAAGCCGGGCAACATCCTCTTCCTGGTCGGCGCGGCCTTCTCATTGGCGGCGTCGTGCTTCTTCCCGGTGCTGGTGCTTGGCGTGTTCTGGAAGCGCACCAACCGTGCCGGCGCCGTCGCGGGCATGCTGACGGGGCTTGCCGTGAGCGTGTACTACATCATCGCCAACTACCCGTTCTTCACGCGCATGACTGGCGTGCTGGGCCAGCCGTGGTTTGGCGTGGATCCGATCGCCTCCGGCGCGTTCGGCGTACCGGCCGGGTTTGTGGCGGCGATTGTCGTGAGCCTGTTGACCAAGCCGAACCGGCCGGTGGTCGACAAACTCGTCGGCTACATTCGCGACCCGCTGTAAAAAAACCGGCTCCCGACGAGCCGGCAAAGGGCAGGGCCGAAGTGTGGGGCTCCGGCCCTTGGGGCTGACCTCTCCCGCCAGCCCACATCGCGAATGGGGGGCGGCGCGGCGAAGTAGCGCGCGCTCAGTCCGGTAACGGGTTGATCTGCGGCTTGTCGTTCGAGAGCGTCTGGATGGCCCGCTCGAGCGGCGCGGCACTCACGCTCACTTCGCCCGCAAACGGCCGGTCCACGGCCAGCACAAAAAAGAACGCCAGGCCCAGCGTGGTGGCCCACACCGCCACCAGCGCCATGTGAAAGCGCGTGGCCGGCAGCGCATAGAGCAGCACCAACGACAAGCCGCTGGCGATCAACATCACGCCCCACAGTGTCGCGGGCATGGCGGCTTCCAGGTTCTGCAACCGTTTCTCCCGATGCTTCACCATCTCGTTGACGCGAGCGAGCACTTCGATCAGCAGCACGCGCTCGCGGTCGTCGCGCGGTGTGATGCGGTTGGCCGTGGCGAACATGCTGTTGAATGCGACCTCCGTGTCGGCATCCGGGCGCGCTTGCTGCTGCATGCTTGGCCATTCGTCATGAACGACGCGTTCCAGATACAGGATCAGCTCGCGTCGCGCGGCAGCGGCGCTCGGATGCGAGAACGCGGAGAGGTCGCGGGCAAGTTCCGTGGCGCACGCAGCTTCGGCGGCCACGATGTCCGCGGCGGCTTGATAGGCGCCCCATACCGAGATGGCCGAAAACGCGACCAGCAATGAGTTGATGGTGGTGACGGCCGTCATCATGGCGAGGGTCATGTTGCGCTGTTCGGCGTCGAGCGTGACCGGAAAGATGCGTCGGAACAGCGCGTAGCCCACCAACGCTACGAACAGCGTCGCGAAGACGATGACTGCGCCCATTGCCCATGCGGGGATGTTGTAGAGGAACAGCATGAGGTCACTCCTTGGAAGGGCTGCCAGCCGTGAGAGACGGCGATGGGGGCGCCGCCGGGTCGCTGGCGGCGAGCATGGCGCGCGTGAAGTCGGCCAGGCGCTTGCGCATCGCTTCGGGAGAGGCGGTGCCGTCAAACGACTGCTGCAGATCGATCAGGTTGGCGGCGAGTTCGCTTTGCCACTGCGTGCGCTCGCTGGCGGCACGGGCCCGATAGGCCTGCATGGCGGCGTCGGCATCGGCGGATCGATCGCCGCGCACGAGCGTTTCCAACGCATCCACCAGCCGCTGCAGCAGCCGGTGCACCGCCGTGGCGGAGAAGCCGCCCAGCATCGCCAGCGCCGGTTTGCCGAAGCTGTGCATGCTGCCCCGGTCGAACAATTGCGCGGGCAGCATCTCCACCAGGATCAATCCGGCAATCACTCCGAGGATCAACCGCGCGCAGTAGGAGGCGTCGTACTTCGGGTCGTACGTGGACGCGGCCACGTAGCGATGTGCCTGGAACAGCGTGGCAAACGACGCGCCCAGCCCCGCGCAGAACAGCAGGAACAGCGTGTTCCATAGCAGGGGCGCGCCGTCCGAATCCAGAAAGCCCCGGTCGATGTTCGCGCTCGATACGTCGGGCGACATGCCCGTGGCAATCACGGCGATCAGGAAGACGATCGCGGCGCTGGTCAGCAGCCGGATCAACGGCACCGGGCCGAGCCACGGGAACGGATGATCGCTGCGATGCTGCGCGTCGAGCAGCGTGACGGCCTGCGGCGTGGCCGGTGCAATGGCGGCGGCAAGCTTGCGGTGGATGGCGGCCAGCGCGTGATGCGGTGTGGCATGCGCCGGCATCTGGCCGTCGATGAGCGCGCCGAGCTGAGCGATGAGATCCGGCGCCACGGGCAGCCCGTGGTGCAGGGCGTAGCGCGCCATGGCCTCGCACTCTTCACGCAGTTGTTCAGCGAGGGCCGGACTGGATTGGGGCCTCGTTTGTGGCTGCGGCTTTTGCACCGCGCGCAGCCGCAGCCACTGCGTGAGGGCGAGCGGGATCATACGGGCCTCCCGTCGCTGGCTGGTGTGTGCGGCATGGCAGCGCCGAACGCGCTGCGCCGCAAGTCTGAGGTCTTGGCTTGCATGGTGACCTTCGTCGGCAGGGCGGGCCGTGCGCGGCCCGAGCTTGCTCCGTCGAGGGTGTTGGACGGGGCAAGTTCACTGTGCGTCGCGCGGACAAGTCCGCCAATGCAGCGGAAGTCACGAACGACGGCCTAACGAAAGACACAGAACACAAAGAGAAAAAGCCCGCGGCCTTCCGGCGGCGGGCATAAGGACAACTTGGAGATGACGGCTACTACGGTAACTGTGCCCCGGTCAGGCGTGTACGGCGTGCGGATCGACGCGGAAGAACGACATCGTCGCATTCAACTCCTGCCCCTGGTCCTGCAGCGATTGGGATGCGGCGGCGGCTTCTTCCACCAGCGCCGCATTGCGCTGCGTGACTTCATCCATTTGCGAGATCGCCTGGTTGACCTGTTCGATGCCGCGCTTCTGCTCAACCGATGCGGCGGCAATCTCTTCCATGATGTGCGTGACGCGGGCCACCGCTTGTGTGACCTCCGTCATCGTCTCGCCGGCCTCGCCCGCCAGCGTGGAGCCGTCGTGAATGCGTTCCACCGACGAGGCGATCAGTTCCTTGATCTCCTTGGCCGCCGTTGACGAACGTTGCGCCAGGCTGCGCACTTCGCTGGCGACGACCGCAAAGCCGCGGCCTTGCTCGCCCGCACGTGCGGCCTCCACGGCGGCGTTCAACGCGAGGATGTTGGTCTGAAATGCAATGCCCTCGATGATGCCGGTGATGTCTGCAATCTTGCTCGAGCGTTCGCTGATGTCGTGCATGGTCGATACGACTTGACCAACGACCGTGCTGCCCTTGAGCGCCACTTCCGACGCGGTGGAAGCGAGCGCGGTGGCGTGCTGTGCATTCTCGGCGTTCTGCTTCACCGTGGACGTCAGCTCTTCCATGCTGGCCGCCGTTTCCTGCAGCGACGACGCCTGCGCTTCGGTGCGCTGGCTCAGGTCGGCGTTGCCGGCGGCAATCTGTTTGGCGGCGCCCGCGACGCTGCTGCTGCTGTCGCGCACCTTGTCGACGATCTCGGTCAGGCGGCCGTTCATGTCGCGCAGCGCGGAAAGCAGGTGGCTCGTCTCATCCTTGCCGCGCACGTCGATGCGGCTGCTCAGGTCACCACGCGCCACCGTCCGGGCGACATCGACCGCCGTGCGGATCGGCTGCGTGATCGAACGCGTGATGACCATGCCGGCAATCACGGCCAGCAACACCGCGCCGATTGACAAGCCGGTCAGCAGATTGCGCTGCGCGACGTACTGCGCCTCATACGCCTGCACGAGCTGCTCCTGACGTTCGTGCGTGTAGGCGGCATACGCGTCAGTGGTCTTGATGAGCGCTGCCAGCAGCGGGCGGCATTCGTTGTCCATCTTCTGGACGGCTTCGTCGCGTTTGCCGGCCAGTGCCAGCCCGACGATGTCGGTTGCCACCGGGCCGTACTGCGCTTCCACGCGATTGATGTCTTGTACCAGCGAGCGCCCGCGGTCAGTTGCGTCCTTGGCGCTCGCGATCATGTCGTTGAGTTGCTTGAGCTTGTTCTTCACGTCGTCGTGTGCGCGCAGGACCTCTGCCTTTTCCAGGTCCAGGTCTTTTTGCGTCACCACGAGAACCAGGTTGCGCGCGGCAATGGCGCGGCGGTCGACCGCCGTGCGCACGTCGTTGGCGACATCTGCGCGGGCGCTGATGCCGTGCACATAGCTCGAGAATCCTTCGGTCGACTCGGACAGCGCCCGCAACGACATGCCCGATACCACGACAACAATGGCTGCCAGCACGCCAAAGCCCGTGGTGAGCTTGGCCTTGATGGTCATCTGGGAAAGGTTCACAGCGTCCTCCGGTTTGCTGAATGAATGGAGATGCGGTCGCGCACCGGGGCGGCTCGAAAAGGACGGTCGACGACCACGTTTGTTATATCCAAGGTGTTGCGCACTTGAGGAAGATGCAGGTTATGTCATGGTGTGACCGAATCATCTTTGTCCGATTTTGCGGTCTACCCGGGGTTATCGGCATTCAAAAGAAAATCCTGAATAACTTTCTCATGCGCGTTTTTACTTAATGCATGCGAGGGGATTGTTTTGCCGGTGAAACCTTGTGTGGCAAGGGCTGGCTTGCCGTCATTTCGAATCGTGCGATGGATTATGCGGGGCGGATGGCGCCAACGTTTTCCTACCGTATTTAAGTTATTTAATGTCAGTTATCCTTCTTTTTATCGGCATCACTTGCTGTGCGTAGTTTTACGTACGGATTTAGTCCGTTAGGTAATTTGGTGGTGTCGGGTGTGTAAAGAAAACGGCCCGCCGAAGCGGGCCGTGTGACTGCCAGAAGCGGCTTTTGCTACAGCGCGGTGGCGGGCACCACGGGCAGAACCACCTTGGACGGGTGGGCCGCATCGCTATAGATCGTCAGCACGCCGATCAACGCGTTGAGCAGCGTAGGCAGCGGCGGCACGCCCTGCGGCAGGTTGCTTGCGCCCACCGCTACGCGCAGCTTGTGGCCTTTGGCGATGAGGGCACTGGTCGGGAACACCTCCACCGGCACCATGACGGCCTGGCTTGGCACGAGCGGCTGGACGGAGCCGGGCGTGAACGGATGCCATGGCTGGATCATCAGGCCGTTCATCGTGCGCGAACGGCTGGCGTCCACCGCGCGCAACGAAGCCGTCTGGAGCCCATCGGTGAGCGGCGTGACGTTGCCAGCGGCGTCCACGTCGTCAATGCGTACCGAGACGCCGGCGTCCAGTGCGGTGGTCGAGATCCACACATCCGCTTCGATCGGCCCGTTCAGATAGACATCGGCCGGCATGGGCGGCGTTTCGAACTTCACGTCGGCGGCTTCGGCAAGCGTGTCGTCCGTCTGGCACAACAGCGGGATGAAGCCCGTCAGGCCTGCCGTCCATTGCGACAGGCTGATCGAACACGCCCCGTTCAGCGGCTGCTGCGCGACCTTGTTCGACGCTTCGTTGGCGGCCGGCGCGCTGCTCGACAGGCTCTTGTCGCCGCGCAGGAAGAGCTGCTGCGCCTGCACTTGCGGATGGGGCCAGTCCGTGGCGGTGGCGTAGTGGCCGAGGCCGGTCACGTACTGCGTCACGTTGGGCAGCGCATCGGCACCCACCTTCATGCCTTTGACGTACTGGTCGAACCATTGCAACTGAATGTGGTTCAGCGGCGGCACGCCATCGACCGGCAAGCCGCTGCCCAATGCGGCCTGCAAATGCGTCCACGGCCCGATCAGCAACTTCGCCGGCGCCTGCGTCTTGATGCTCTCGTATGTGAGCGGCTCGCTGCGCTGGAAAAGGTCATGCAGGCCGCCCACCACGAAGGTCGGCACCTTGATCTTGCCGTCGTTCTCCAGCGGCGAACGCGTCGCCCAGAACGCGCCGTCATAGGCCGTGGCGGTGCTGCCCAGCAGCGCTTGCAACATGGTCGGCAACTGGAACGTCGTGACCGCTGACACCAGGTGCTGCAGCACGGCCGGCAGACCGATCGTCGGGTCTGTCACCAGCGTCGGGTCGGTCAGGCTCAGCACCGACACCAGCCCGAACCACGCCGGGATGAAGGTCAGATTGGTCTGCCCGCCCGTGAAGACGATGTCGCGGTAGCCGTCGCCGATCGGCACGATGGGGAAGGCCGCCTTGACTGCCGGATGGTTCTGCGCCGCCGTGATGACCGTCGTGATGCCGAGGTACGACACGCCGTACAAGCCGATGGCACCGTTGCTCCACGATTGCTGCGTCACCCAGTCGACCACGTGGCCGTAGTCGCTCTGCTCATCGGCGCCAAAGGCGTCCCACGTGCCTTGCGACTGGCCGGTGCCGCGCACATCCACCACCACCGTCGCGTAGCCGTGTTGGACGATATACGGATCCGCCGCGCCCAGCGCTGCGCCAATCGATGCTTCGTATTGCGCGTTCCCGCCGTTGTACGAGGTCTGCACGAGCACCGTCGGGAACGTGCCGGTCGCGGCTTTGCCGGATGCGTCGGCGGGCAGCGTCACGTATGCCGCCAGCTTTGTGCCGTCGGGCATCGTGATGTACTGCGTGGCTTGCTTCGCAACGCCTGCGTAGAGCGCGGGCGGATTGTAGTCGGCCCACTTGGCGCCGGCGTTGCCGGTGATGGACGTTCCAGGTTGCGCTGGCGTGGCGCGCGTGCCAAGCGTGGTCCAGTTGGCAGCGGCAGGCTGTGCCGGCTGCGTGGGCTGTGTTGGTTGCGTGGTGGTGTTTGAATCGGCGGGTGTGCTGTTGGCAACGGTGGAACCGTCACCGCCGCCGCAGCCCGACAGCGAAAGCGCCGCGCACAGCAGCGCCGACATGAGCATGCGGCCGTGCCGCACGCGTGGGTTGCCCATCTGCATGGGGGTCTCCTCTTGAATGCTCTTGTTGTGTTTGTGTGGGGGGATGGCCGGCGCGCCGAGGGTGGCGGCACGCGGCCGATCGCTCCGGGTGGGGAAGCGAAGCAAGCGAAGAGGCCGGCGCAGAAGAGGGGTGGGTGACACGACCGACCGCGCGCCAGCGGGCTTGGGCGCACGGGTAAAGCACCAAGCATGCCTGTGTACGCGTTCCCTGCAGATGGCGTGGTGCCGCCGTGCGAGGCGCGTGATTGGGTTGTGGAACGCCCCGCGCGTTACGTAACGTTCCGCGTAACGAGCCGGCGGGCGGGGCCGTGTTCAGATGAGAATTCCGCACCCCACCAACGTAGGGATGCTGTCCGCCAACCCGCGTCAACAGGGCGTTTCAAACAGATCAAAACGACAACGCATGCATGCAAAAACTGCCAATGGAGCGGCCGCCAAGTATTGGCACGGACGTTGCATACTCAGGCTGCACGCCCGGCACAGGGCACCGCGAACAGATCGCAAAAACAGCACAGACCGCAAGGGGGCCATCATGAATCGCACCGTTCAAGACATCGAGATTGCCGCTGCCATTGACTCGGACCTGCTTCGCCGCCGCGAGCAGTTTGCCGGTCAGCCCTCCGCGTGGCGCGTGTGGTCAGAGGCAGCGCACGTTGCCACGCTGAATGAGCGGGCACGCAACGCGTTTATCGAACACGTGGCAAACAGCCGTGGTGCCGATATCGCCTTGCGCCTGCTGCTGAAAGCCCAGTCGATTCGCGATCAGGTTACGCAGACGCTGCTGACGAGCGAGACGCCCGCCACGCTGCATTGAGTTACGCGAGGGGATGCCGACCGCGCAGACGCGTCGGCGGTGGGATCCAAAAGGCCTTGTCGGGAGACTGGGCCTTTTGTTTTTGGGCGATGGAAGGTGCCGCAGAAATGAAAATGCCCGCTTGCGCGGGCATTTGTGTTCTGGCGGAGAGAGGGGGATTCGAACCCCCGATAGGCTATTAACCAATTTGGGGGAATCGATGAAACCGATAGATATCAATCACTTAGGCACTGCAAGGTGTGCCATAGAAGGTTGAGGATTCGAGCTATGCATCGTTGATTTCAGGAGCGCATGCTTCTCTCAATGGCACAGCTACATGCGCGTTAGCGGGCAGGTGTGACCAGCGAAGGAGGCTGCGGTGCTACGCAGCCTCCTTCGCGGCGATGTTCCCGTGCACGATACGAATCGTTATGAGCTTCATCAAATCGTAAATGCGGTCGATATCTGCGGGTTGCTTTCGTGAACCGAACATCAAAGTGGTTGCGCCTTCCGTCAGTGCCGCGAGCAATGTCGCGCGCGCTTGGCATTCGCGCGCGGTCGCAGACGGGTCTATCTGGCGCACCAGATCCACATAAATCCCTCGATAAGCGGAGTAGGGCTTCCTCAGGAGCTCAAGCGTGATGTCCGAGTGCTGGGCCAGCGCGAACAATTCGAACGTGAGTCGGCGTATCTTCGAATCACGGGATTCTTCTAAAGCATCGTCAAAGATTCCACACAGTCGATCCAGCGCAGGTTTGCTGCTCGGCTTGCCCATCTCTGCATAGCGCTCCAGATAGGCTCTCACGAGCGCGTCAAGTGTCGAGTGGAGCAGATCATCGTGTGTTGGGAAATAGTTCTTGAGCGCGGATGTCAGAATACCCAGCTCCTTGGCTACTCGCACCAAAGTAAAGTTCGCATATCCTTCTGTCGCCAAAATGCTGGCGGCAGAAGAGATGATTTCGTTGACCTTGACCTCTCGACGCTTCCATTGAACCGTGGGTCGGTAATAGGGGATATCTTGTCCTGCCTGCCGTATGCTCAACTCGAACAGTTCATGCCGGACGCTCTTCTCGGAGCCGAGGGAGTCAACCTGCGTATCGCTCGTGCCCTGTGTCTGACGATCGCGCGAACCGTGAAGACGCGCGTTGTTCTCCAGCGCCTGGGGCGATAAGCCCACAATCATTTTGACGGTTCGCTTTGTCACGCGAACGAATTCTGCATAGTCCTTATCCGAATTTTCGCCGTAGTAGGCGAATATCATCATTCCCGCCATCTGCGTGATAAGAACGGATGCGCGCGCCAAGGTCTCTTCGCTAGTCAAAGTCGGGTGGAGCTCCGATAGCAACTTTGCGAAGGTATCCCGATACTGGGCGTACATATCGTCAACGAGCTCCGCCGCATGCGGTTCGTGCTGAGAGAAAGCCCAGACCTCAAACAGGAACTTCGGTAGATCGGTTTCGTTGATGTCGTGAAAAATGCGTTCTACCAGCGCGGAGCAACGCCGCTCGGCGCTGATGTCCGGCTGGTTCGCGATTGCCGTGTAGTCGCTGACTATCTGACGAATACGCGTGCGCAGGGCCGCGCTGAGTAACTCCTCTTTCGTTCGAAAGTAGTGTTGAAGATTTCCTAGTGTCATTCCAACGCGGCCAGCGACGCGACGTGTCGAGAAGCCGGTATATCCATCCTCCTGAAATGTCTGTAGGGCGGCAAGGCTAATCTGCGCAAAGCGCAGTTCCCGGTTTCGCAGCGCACCCGGCCCGTAATCCGGCCTTGCCTCTCCAATATCGTCAGAGGTCCCTCGCTCAACCGCCTTCTGTCGCACGTCGGTTCTCCCAAAAAAACGTACATCGATTCGCCGCAGATTATAGGTCACTTCGGTGGCAGGAAGAACCGTCGTCGCGTCCTTCTCATTTTAGCCCCGCCCCTACCGGGAGATCGTGCCTGAATCCGGCATTCGCTCGCCATCGGGCCCGGTGCGTGAGGTCAACCCCATGATGGGCGTGACCCCCCCCGGCGCTCTTCACCGGAAGTCTCGACGCTCCAGTTGGTGTTTTCCCTGCCCCCTTGTACCTTGATTGTAGGTCAATGCGTCGCTACTATTAGGTCATCAAGGTGCATATGATAGGTCTTGTGGGTGTGATCATGACCGTGATCAAGCGTCCGCTCCGATGCGGAAGGGGACGGGGTAGGGGATAAGTGCTGAAGCAAGTTCCTGGGAAGCCTGTTCGGACAACAGGCTTCTTGGTGATCTTCTTTGGCCGACAGGATGACAAGGCAGGGGTGGTTTGCCCTGTGTCGAGACCGCTGACGAGGCAGGCTTTTTCTGCCGGCCGAATGGGGACGGCAGGCGTGCTCGTCAGTGTTGAAGAGAAGTTGCTGTGGTCATCGAAAAGATTGCGAATGATCCAGGCGCGGCAGTGGTTGCCTTTCAGCGATTCGGTATGTGGCCACTGCTGTTCGGCTGGGGCGCGTGACGTCGGCCCCAGCCAAAGTGAAGTGTTTCGATTTCCATAGGTTTAAACCAGTCAAATCACTGAAAGGTTCTGATATGAGCATTCGAAAGCTGCCCAATACATCGTCGCCCGACGAAATTGCCGCTGTCCTGCAGGAAGATGGTGTTGTCTGCGTACAAAATTTTGTGACGCCAGAAACGCTGAGCGGCTTGCAACAGGATCTGCTGCCTCTCTTGGAACAGACTACCGCGGGCGATGATCCATTTTTTCACGGTGACAAGACGCGTCGCATGTCTAGGCTCTTTTCACGCTCGGATCACGCTGTTTCGATCGCGATGAATCCGCTGTACCTGGAGACTTCGCGCAAGATCCTGCAGGCGAATCCACCCAAAGTCTGGTTCGGCGATCAGCAGGCGGAAGTTGTGCCGGACATCCAGATCGGCGCCACGCAAATCATTCAGATTTGGCCCGGGCAAGGCGGGCAACCGCTGCATCGTGACGACGCCGTCTATTTTTGGCGCCATCCGAGTTTTCAGCGTGAGACCACTGTCAACTTCATGGTCGCGTTGACCGAATTCACGCGCGAGAACGGGGCGACTCGGGTCATTCCCGGCAGTCACCTGTGGGATGACGAACGCATGCCGAAAGTCGAGGAAACGGTCGCCGCCGAGATGGGCCCGGGCGATGCCCTGCTGTGGCTCGGGTCGACGTACCACGGCGGCGGTGCGAACGTCTCGGATGCTCCCCGTACCGGCATCTCGATGCCTTGCATCTTGGCGCACTTGCGGCAGGAAGAGAACCAGTACCTCTCCATTCCGATTGAGAAGGTGAAAACTTTCCCTGAAGAATTTCAGCAGCTTCTGGGCTGGGGCATGGGGCAGACGTACGCCGGTTGGATTGAACGCAATGGTCGAAGTGTGCCGCCGCTCGAGCTCCTGAAGCTGGAGGATTTCCAGGAAGTCGGCTTGATTCCCTGAGCCTCCGAGATGTCCACATTGGCTTTCCGGACGGCTTGCAATCCTGTCAGGTGAAGAGCCGCGCGTTTCGGGTGCTGACGGAGGAAGGCTTCCATGCAGCTTCCGTCAGTTCGTTTAAGAACGGATTTCTTATCTATCAAGGCAATGACTATCAAACAACAATCGATCGTTCCGCCCCCGTTCCAAGCCTGGTATGACACCTTTCACTTTTCTCCGGCCACGCGCGTTGGAGACACGATTTGGGTTTCGGGCCAAGTCGGGATGGGCGCAGACATGAAGGTGGGCGACGGTATGCAGGCACAGGCCCAGATCGCGTTCGAGTGCTTGAAGGACATTCTCGAAGCAGCGGGCGCGGGCCTAGCCGATGTCGTTGAACTGATGACCTTCCACACCGACCTTCGGGGTGAAATGGAGGCGTTCGCGGCGGTGAAGGACAAGTACTTCCCGAGCCGCTATCCATCGTGGACCGCTGTTGGGGTGACGCAGTTGGCCCTTCCCGAGTTGTGCATCGAGATTCGCGCGGTGGCTGTGGCCGGATCGGGCCACAGCTAAGCCAGCCACCCGGCGCGTCCTCAATGCGCGTCGGGAGGAAGACCTCGGGCAAATCTACGGAGTGCCTATGAAGTGAAACGTGCTTGGTGAGTAAGTCGGAAAGACCATATCGGCAAGAACCATGGTCTTGCATATCCAGTGTAGGGAATAGGCGTACCTTGGTCACTGACTCTAACTCGACCAGGAAACGGTGAGAAGCGCGCGGTCAGGAGTGCTCTGGTCGAGTAGTGGACGATCGTATCGAAAGGCACCTGTTTCGTCTGAAAGAGGCGTGAACGGTGTGGGAAGGCGGAATCGAAAGGGGAACCATGATGAAGAAGCATCGAATTGGAGTCGCGTCTGCTATCGCGGCTGCAGTATTGCTGGTGATTGGGACGGCTGTCGCGGCAGACGACCTCACGCCTGAGGGCGGCGACCGCGCAGCGAGCAAGGACGGCGCTGTGCCTGCCTACGTTGGGAAGCAGTCACCCGAGGCCGGCTGGGCGTGGGGCAAGTTCCGCGGCGATTTCTGGAAACATCGGAACGAGAAGCCGCTTTATTCGATCGATGCGTCCAACGTCGACAAGTACGCAGACAAGCTTTCGCCGGGTCAGATCCAACTGATCAAGCAGAAGACGGGTTATCGAATGGATGTCTACCCGTCGCATCGTGAATGTCAGTTGCCGGATGTCGCCGCACAGAACTCGAAGGCGAATCTCACGTCGGCAAAGCTCGACCCGAACGGCGAAATGGTGCATGCCGCGATGCTCCCCGGCGTGCCGTTTCCGCAGCCGAAAAGCGGTGCCGAGGCGATCCTGAACTACTTGTTGCGATACCGGGGGGAAGGCCTGGAATGGCCCTCGGTTGTGACCACCGTTTCCCCACGTCCGGGCGGTAGCGAGTGGATCGATGTCAGCAGCGTGGCGACTCAGTATTTCCCGTGGGGCAAAGCGGGCAAAACGACACCGCAGGACGTTGATCAATTCGCCCAGGGCACTTACTTCCAGATGAATACGCCACCGGCGCTGGCAGGGCAGGCTTTTGTACAGCGCCAGTATTTCAACAAGGAGTCGGAGACGTTCTATTACTTCCCCGGCCAGCGGCGCGTGCGACGCATGCCAGCCTATACGCACGATGCGCCGGCAATTGGTTTCGAAAACCAATACCTGGTTGATGACGCAAACATGTTCTACGGCACGATCGATCGGTTCAACTGGAAGCTCGCGGGCAAGAAGGAAATGATCGTGCCGTACAACGCGTTCGGCATGTACAAGTTCAACAGCAAGCTGCACGATGTGATGACACCGAATGGCGTCGCCGCTGACAGTCGGCGCTACGAGACGCACCGTGTCTGGGTGGTCGAGGCGACGGTCAAGCCCTCGGCACGCCACGTTACGTCGAAGAAAGTCTTCTATCTGGACGAGGACAGCTGGCTCGTGCTCACCGGCGAAGACTACGACGCGCAGGGCAAACTGTGGAAGGCGCGTGAAAGCTATCCGATCCCGGTGTGGGAACTGGGTGGCGCATGCGATAACGAGCCGTTCGTTCAGTACGATCTGATCAGCGGACGTTACGTTTCCGATTCCTCCTCGATCGGTCAAGGCAAAGACCTCCACTGGTATCAGCAAATCAACGATCCGCGATTCAAGACCGACT
The DNA here is from genome assembly GCF_958439105.1 of Ralstonia flatus. NCBI lineage: Bacteria > Pseudomonadati > Pseudomonadota > Betaproteobacteria > Burkholderiales > Burkholderiaceae > Ralstonia > Ralstonia flatus. The sequence continues at coordinate 90,963 of NZ_CAUDLI010000009.1, forward strand.
TCTTTACGGCAGAAACGCTGCGGTCAGTTAGCGAGCGCTGAAGATCATTGCGTGAATAGGGTGGTCGACGCGTTAGAGCCAATTGGCGCGTCGGCATCAAGCGGGATAGAGGAGGGAACGATGAAAACAATGAAGATGTTTCGGCGGACCACGATTTCGCTCGCCGTGTTGGGAGCAGCCACGTCGAGTGCGTACGGCTATGAGTTCACGACGGGTACAGATGACAGTATCCAGGGTTCGCTGGTGAGCAACATCACGGCAGGTGCTGGGATTCGGGCGAAGAAACCGAGTTGCGCGCTGACTGGCGATCCAAACTCGAACGGCTGCGGCGCGTCGGCCAACGTCGATCAATGGGGGTTCGGCGACAACGGCAACCTGAATTACCGCAAGGGGCAGCCGTTCACCACCTACCTGAGCGCGACCAGCGAGTTGCTCCTGAAGATGCCGAGCGAGGGACTCAAGTTTATGGCGCGCGGCACGGGCATGTACGACTTCATGGCCAAGAATACGGAGCGCACGCCGCTGTCGAGCACCGCCTCGGCGCAGGTCGTCTATAACGCGCAAATCCTGGACTTGTGGGGCGAAAAGGATTTCGCGATCAACGGGCGGAATGCGCACGTGCGAGTCGGCAACCAGGTGATCAACTGGGGCGAAAGCATCTTTGCGCAGAGCGGCATCAACGCGACCAACTCGCTCGACATCCAGAAGCTATTGATTCCGGGCACCCAACTCAAGCAGGGGCTGCTCCCGGCGCCGATGGTTAGCTTCGCCTCAGAACTTTCCCGTGGACTCAGCACCGAGGCCTACTACCAGTTTATGTGGAACGGGAACCGCTATCCGCCGGTGGGATCGTTCTGGTCGACCACGAACACTTTTGGCCGCGGCGCGGAATCGATCACGGTCAATACGAACAACTTCAATGCAGCTGGCCCCAGTGCAGGGACGATTGCCGGGCCGGGTGCCAGCCGCAATCAGGGGGTGATCGATGGCATCAACGCCGGCCTCGCGAATGGGGACTTCGCCGGCTCGCCCTTCTTTGATATCGGCATACCCGGCTCGACAAAGCTGCCATCGAAGTACAAGCCGCAGTTTGGCGTGAAGTTCAACTATGCGCCGACGTTCGTTGATGCGAACTTCGGGTTCTATTACGAGAACTACACCGATAAGTCTCCAGTGCTGACGGGGCTGGCTAACGGGACGGCACAGGTTTCGTATCTTGATAACCGGCAGCTCTTTGGTCTCAGCACGAATTTCGGGGTGGGCGACTGGGCGATTGGCGCCGAGCTTTCGTATCGCCCGCGTGACGCCGTTGCGCTGTCGGGGTGCTATGGCGCAGGTGGCCCGCTTGACGTGAACACGAACGGCGTCGCCGGCATCGACTGCCAGCAGTGGGTCGACAAGAAGAAAATCCAGTTCGATATCAACGGCATTCTGGCCCTGACGCCTAGCAAACAGCCGTTCATCAAGCTGATCGGTGCGGATGCGGCGACGCTGACATGGGAGCTGACTTGGATCAAGTACCCCGGCCTGAGTTCGAGCGGCGTTACCCGCACGATCAATGGCCAGCAGGTCACACAGGTACCGCAAGCCGGCTACCTGCCCTGGCTGAACTACAACTCGGGCACAGGCTATCCCATCGGGATGGCGCAAGGTACATCGAGTTCCGTGGGCGCGACGGTCGACTTCAACTGGACGTATGACGGTACGTTGATCCACGGCTGGCAGGTGACACCGGGCGTGACGTTGAACGCCGCGCTTTACGGCTACACGCCGACGTTCACAGCGAACTACATGCAAGGCGCCAAGTCGGCCAACTTCTACGTGCTGTTCAACCAGAACCCGACGGTGTGGCAGGCGGGTATCAACTTCACGATGTTCTGGGGCGGCCACAACACGGTGGGTAATCCGTACTCGGATCGCAACTTCATTGGTGCGTTTGTCACCCGGAACTTCTGACGGGTGAACCTGTGAGAGACGGCGCACGTTGTGCGCCGTTGGAATACTTGAAGGGGTAGTGTCGTGTTGAATCGTCTTGTTGCGGGGCTGGAAAAAGCCTTCTTCGGCCACCGCGCGATCGTGCTTGTGGTGATCGGCCTGTTTACCGCGGTGATGGCCGTCTTTGCCGTGCAGCTGCGCATGGATGCGGGCTTCGAGAAGCAGATGCCGATTGGCCATGAATACATCCAAACGTTCCAGAAGTACCGGAACGACTTGCTGGGCGCGAACCGCATCACCGTGGTCGTGCGTGCCAAGAAGGGGTCCATCTGGACACGGGAAGGATTGACCCGGTTGTACAAAGTCACTCAGGCAGTCACGTATCTGCCGAACGTCGATCGCGTCGGCGTCCGCTCGCTGTGGACGCCGAACGCCTTCGTCAACGAGATCACCGACGAGGGGTTCCGTGCGGAGCCAATCATCTCGGGCTCGATCACGCCCGATCAACTGACGCCAGAGGTTGTCGCAAAGATCCGTCACGCGACCACGCTGGGCGGTTACGTCGGCACGCTGGTCTCGCACAACGAAGACAGCGCGATGATCACCGCCGAGCTGAACGAACGTGACAGCGCCGGCAAGGTGCTCGACTACGTGGCGTTCAACCACACGCTTGAAGAGAAGATCCGCAAGCCGTTCGAAGATGCCGGCTACGAAATCCAGATCATCGGTTTCGCCAAGCAGATCGGTGACATTGCCGACGGTGCGACCGCCGTGCTGGGCTTCTGCGCGATCGCATTGCTGCTGACGGCACTCGCTGTGTACTGGTACTGCCACTCGGTGCGCTTTACGGTACTGCTGATCGTCTGCTCGCTGACCTCGCTGGTTTGGCAGTTTGGCACGTTGAAGCTGCTGGGCTTTGGCTTGGACCCGCTGGCCGTGCTGGTGCCGTTCCTGGTGTTTGCCATTGGCGTGTCGCACGGCGTGCAGCAGGTCAACTTCATCGTGCGTGAGATCGCACGCGGGAACAACTCGTTCGATGCAGCACGCCATAGCTTCACCGGCCTGCTGATCCCCGGCGTGCTGGCGCTTGTGACGGCTTTCGTCTCGTTCATCACGCTGCTGCTGATCCCGATCCCGATGGTGCGCGAACTGGCAATCACCGCGTCGCTCGGTGTGGGCTACAAGATCATCACGAACCTGATCCTGCTGCCGGTGGCCGCATCGTGCTTCAACTTCACCAAGGAATACGCGGAAAGCGCGCTCAAGCGCAGCGGTCGACGCGCGGTGCTGTTGCGTCCGCTGGCCAAGGTTGCCCAACCGAAATATGCAGGAGCCACGGTCGCCCTGACTTGCGTGGTCTTTGCGCTGGCGGCGTGGCAGAGCCGCGACCGCGTGATCGGCACGCTGCAGCCGGGGGCTCCGGAGTTGCGTGAGGAAGCGCGCTTCAATCGCGATGCGACGTCCATCGCCGGCAACTACGACATGGGCCTGGACTGGTTGTCGGTGGCGATCGAGTCGACTGGCAAGGCGTGCGACAACCCGGCCGTCGGGTTGTACGAAAACGAATTTACGGCCGCCATGCGCACCGAGCCGGGTGTGGTGTCGGTCCAGTCGTACTCGTCCATGCTGCGCACCTATAACGCGGGCTACAACGAAGACTATCCAAAGATGAACGTCGTGCCGATCGACCCAGACAACTACGGGGCGGTGTCGGTGGATGTGGCGCGCCTCAAGGGCTTCATGACGGCCGATTGCAGTATGACTGCCGTTCATCTGTACCTAGCCGACCACAAGGCGACGACCATCAACCGGGTTCTGGATGACATCAAGCACTACCGCACTTCGCATCCGTTCCCGGGCATCAACATCCGCCTTGCGGCAGGTAATGCGGGCGTGCTGGCTGCCACCAATGACGAAGTCGAGAGAAGCGAACTGCCGATGATGCTGTACGTGTACGCAGCCATCGTGATCCTCGTGTTCCTGGCCTACCGCGACTGGCGCTCGATGCTGGCCTGCTGCGTGCCGCTCACGGTGGCGACCTTCATCGGCTACTGGTTCATGAAGGAACTCAAGATCGGCCTGACGGTGGCCACGCTGCCAGTCATGGTGCTGGCGGTGGGGATCGGCGTGGACTACGCGCTTTACATCTACAACCGGCTGCAGCGGCACCTGGCCGAAGGCGATCCGATTCTCAAGGCCATGGAGCGTGCGTTGGAGTTCGAGTGCGTGGCGACGATCTTTACGGCGATCACGCTGGCGGTTGGCGTGGTGACGTGGAGCTTCTCGGCGCTCAAGTTCCAGGCCGACATGGGCAAGCTGCTGGCGTTCATGTTCATCGTCAACCTGGTGATGGCCATGACGGCACTGCCGGCGCTGGCCTCGGTGCTGGAGCGCTGGTTCCCGCGTCGCAAACCGGCACGCGTGCCGGGCCTGCTCAGCCACTGATCCGGAGACACAGACATGATCAAGACTCTTGTGGCCGGCATTGCGCTGTGCGTGGCCTCAACGGCGTTCGCCCAATCCAAAGGAACGGTCGCCACCTGGAGCGCCAAGCCGGCGCATGCGTGGGCCGCGCCGACGCACATGATGCTGCTGGACGCGACGCACGCCGGCAAACGCATCGTCGCCGTGGGTGAGAGCGGCATCGTTCTGCTCTCCGACGACGAAGGCAAGACCTACCGGCAAGCCCGCAGCGTGCCGGTCTCGGCCACGCTGTCCGCTGTCAACTTCATCGATGACATGCGTGGATGGGTGGTCGGGCAGTGGGGCGTGATTCTCGCGACCACCGATGGCGGAGAAACCTGGACCAAGCAGCGCATGGACACGGCGGTCGATCAGCCGTTGTTCTCGGTGCTCTTTACGAACGACCACGATGGGATTGCCGTTGGCCTGTGGTCATTGATGCTGCAGACGCATGACGGCGGCAAGACGTGGACCCGCACCACGCTGCCCAAACCGCCCAACGGCGGCAAGGCGGACCGCAACCTGTACCACGTGTTTGCGGATGGCAAGGGCGCGCTCTACATCTCCGCAGAACAAGGGACCGTACTCAAGTCGACCGACGGCGGCGCCAACTGGGATTACCTCGCCACGGGCGGCAAGGGCTCGCTCTGGTCAGGTGTGGTGACCCCGGACGGCCGGGTCGTGGTGGGCGGGTTGCTCGGCAGCCTGTTCCAAAGCAGCGACGGCGGGGCGAACTGGCAACCGTTGACGGCCGAGACCAAAAGCTCGATCACCAATCTTGTGGCAACCGGCAAGGGGCTGATGGCGGTGGGGCTCGATGGGCTGGTGCTGAAGCAGCGTGAAGACGGGGCGCCGTTCGATATCGCGCAACGCCCGGACCGTGCTGCGCTGACCGCTGCCGTGATCGATGCCGGCGGCAAGCCGATTCTGTTTTCAAAAGAGGGAGTGCTGGCCGAACGCTAAGCCGGGCTAGTCGTCGTTAGAGGAACAAAAAACATGACAAACGAAAAAGGGGCATCCAAGATGGCCCCGGAGAGTGGGCCGGCAGTACCAAGCCGGCGCCGGCTCCTTGGTGTTGCTGCAGCAGCGGGCGCGGCGTCGCTGGCGGCAGGGGCAGCATCGCGCGCGGTGGCTGCTACGGCCTCGGCGCAGCCTGACGTGCTGGACGTCGCGATCATCGGCGCAGGGCTGGCGGGGCTCACCGCCGCGCGCGATCTGAAGCGCGCGGGGTGCGAATCGTTCGTCGTGCTGGAGGCGCGTAACCGCGTTGGCGGCCGCACATACAACCACGACATCGGAAACGGTGTCGTTTCCGAAGCGGGCGGCCAGTGGATCGGCCCTGGCCAAACCGCCATCTTCGATTTGGCGCGCGAACTCGAGGTCGAGACTTTTCCGACCTTTTACGCGGGCAAGACGACGGTGCTGGCGGGCGATGTCCGGGTGACACAGGATTTCCACGGCGGCGTCGGCTCCGACGAAGCGCTCGGTGCCAAGCTTGGCGAACTGGCGCGCGGCGTGCCCTCAGCCGCACCGTGGACAGCGAAGGACGCCGCAGAGCTGGACAAGCTGACCTACGGCGACTGGCTGTTGAAGCAAGGCATGAAATACGAGGATGGCTACTTCATGGGCTTGGCCGCGAAGCTGACGACAGGCGGCACACCGGCCCAGCTCGGGTTGCTGGCCTATTTGTCGATGATCAACAGCGCCAGCAACTGCCTCGACCAGCTCGAGGCAACCAAGGGTGGCGCGCAGGAGACGCGTTTCGTTGGCGGCTCGCAGATCCTCAGTATCAAGATGGCGAAGGATCTCGGTAACAAGGTCCGGTTGTCCTGCCCGGTGCGCAAGATTGCCGGCTGGAACCGCGACGTCGTCGAGGTGCACACCGATCAGGGCGTCGTACGCGCGCGTCAGATCATCGTGGCGATGAATCCGGCGCTGTGCAACCAGGTCGTCTTCGATCCTTCGCTGCCCGAAGGGCGCTCGCAATTGCAGCGACGTTGGCCTGCGAATGCGCCGATGCGCAAGACGGTGCACGTGTATGACAAGCCGTTCTGGCGGGACGACGGTTTGAACGGCCAGATCTTCCAGGTGGGTGGCCCCGTTTCCATGGCTTACGACAACTCCCCTCCGGATCGTTCGGTCGGCATTATCAGCGCGTTCGTGCCACCGGGTTCTCTGCCCAGCGATCCCAAAGCTGCGGAACAAACGCTGTCGGCGATCTACGCCAAAGCGTTCGGAGACAAGGCGCTGCACCCGAAGCAGTTTCACGATCATGACTGGGGCAGGGTCGATCCGTGGACGCTGCAATGCATTCATCCGTTGCCGCCGGGCTTCCTGACAAAGTGGGGGAAATTCCTCCATCCGTCGGCTGGCCGAGTGATCTGGTCAGGCACCGAAACGGCCGACATCTGGGCAGGCTCGATGGACGGCGCAGTGCGCTCCGGCCACCGGGCGGCGTTGCAGGCACTGGCCGCTCTGGCCCATCAGGGCGAGGTGGCGTAAATGAAGCGGACGTTGATCATCGTCACCGTTGTGGCGGTTGCAGCTGCAGCCATCGCTGGCGCGCTCTATGGACACGATTTGATGGTTGGCATGCGCTATGAAAAAGCCATGTTCCAGATCGGTGAAGCCGACAAGGCCAACGCGGGCGCGTGGCCGCAGACGCAGGAAACCTGTTTTGTCTGCCATGGCCCGCACGGGCAGTCGCTCAACGCCTGGTATCCGGCTCTGTCGGGTCAGCCGAAGGCGTATATCGCAGCCCAGTTACACGCGTTTGCCAACGACCAGCGGCCTAACCCATACATGGGGCCGCTCGCCAAGGAGATGTCCGACGCGCAGATCGATGCGCTCGCCACCTACTTCGCCCAGCAAGTGCCCGCACGCAACGAAGAAGTCACAGCCGATGCAACGCTCGAAAAGCGCGGGCTGGCATTGGTGCAGGCGCGGAGTTGCCAGGCCTGCCACGGCGAGAAGCTGATGGGCAAGGATCAGGCGCCGCGTCTTGCAGGACAAGGGGCGGACTATCTCGCGAAGCAGCTTGCCGACTTCAAAGCGGGTGTGCGCAAGGATCCAACCGGCACCATGAACGGCGTTGCCGCGGCCTTGTCGAGCGAAGACATCCCGGTTGTGGCGCGCTACTTGGCCGGCGTCTCGCCTTAAGGCGACGTCGCCACTGCTCACCAGATCGACGCACGCATCGATTCGATGCCATCCAGCTGCGCCGATCACATCTCCTAGATCCCGGTTATCCGGTCTCCTCTGGGGTCTTTCGATGCCGTGCCTGCACGGCATTTTTTTCTTGCCTGGCGCACCCCTGATCAGGGGAGGCCCTCTTTCAAGCCTGATAGGACGACGGCCTAGCGAGCGCAAGGGCGTCGTGGGGCGGGGTGAGCAAAGCCGCCGATTGACGAAGGTATTGCCGCTCCAGTTGGTGTTTTCCCTGACCTCTAGTGCCTTGTAATTAGGTCAATGCGGACCTACTATTAGGTCAATGAAGCGTATGTGATGGGTCAGATAAGTGTTTGTTTGAATCTGGCACCACACAGACTCCCGGGATGGAAGGTGAAGGAGCGGAAAGGGGGGGGCGATACGAGGTTTCGTAAATCCTTATCGACACAGGGATGACCTCGACACCGGCTTCACCGATGCGTTTGATTGGGTCGGGTGACGCGACACCGTAGCCAGTGCGATGTGCATATGCAGAGTCTCCTCGGACGTGAAGCTCTTTGGTGATCTTCCTTCCCGGTCTTCAGCGAAACGCTACAGAGGCAAGCGCTTCACGTTGATGGCGTCCATCAAACCAGCCTTGCATACCCGGCGTGCAAGTCAGCTCCGAATATGAATCACGTTTGATCACCTCAATTCTTAACAACAAAGTAGCAGGAGACATCATGGCAAAGAACCCCGTCGTCATCTACGGTGCGAGTGGCTACACCGGCATGCTGATCATGGATTGGCTGATCGACGAGAACATTCCGTTCACGGCCATCGCACGCAACGCAGGCCGGGTAAAGGAAATGATGGCGCAGCGCGTTGTGCGCCTTGAGTCGGCGAACTACGAGATCATCGAAGCGGAACACAATGTCGACGCGCTCGTCGCTGCCTTCCGCGGCGCGAAGGTCGTATGCAATACGGTCGGACCGTTTTCCAATTTCGGGCTTGTGACCGTCGAAGCTGCATTGAAAGCCGGGTGCCATTACCTCGACACTACCGGCGAGCAACAGTACATCCGCCAAGTGCGCGACCAGTTCGGCGAGCTGTATCGTCAGGCTGGGTTGCTGGTGTCTCCATCGAATGCGTACATGTACTCGTTTGCCGAAATCGCGGCAGAGCTGGCGCTTGAGACGCCCGGCGTCGACGCGCTGGAGACCGCCACGTTGTGTCGCGGTCCACGCACCTCGGCAGGGGTGAGCGTGGGTTCGGCGGCGACCATCTTTGAAGGCGCTCGCAACGAAGCCTGCTATCTGTGGGAAAAGAAGTTGGAGCAACATGCTCCGAATGCGTCGTTCAACGTTGTCGACCCTGCCTTCATGCAATCGGTGTTCAGCCTGCCGTGGGGCGGCACGTCGCTGCCGGTCTACTTCGAGCAGGATCCGCGCGTGCGCAGCTGTATTTCGAGCGTGGGCTTCTACGACAACAATGTGATGCAGGCCGTGCATGCGTTCGAGCAGAAATGGCAGGTCGAGTACCAGCATCTGCCGCGCGAACAACAAGACGCGATCCTGAAACAGGTCGTCGATTCGACCACGCCGACGATGCCGCCGCGGGAGCGGACCACGATTCAGCGCACTGTCGATTTCGCCATCGGACGCGGCCAGCTCGCCTCGGTGCGCGCGACTTTGCACGGGACCACGCCATATATCTCGACCGGTGCCATTCAGGCTGCCTGCGCGATCAAGCTCATTGACGGCGAGACCGCCAAGGTCGGCTTCGCTTCCGGCTCGAAAGCCTTTGGTCACCGCTACCTGCTCGGGTTCCTCGAGCAGCGTGGGCTCGCGCGCGCGACGGTGTCGCAGCTGTAAGAGCCGTGCAGCCGTGGTCTGCTGTTCGGATCACGGCGGCACATATAAGAAGACATCCCAGACTCATCTGGGACAGCATCGAAAATCAGTTGAAGAAGGAGTTCGCCATGCGACTCAAGCACATTGATATCGCCGCGATGATCTTGGCAGGCGGCCTGGTGGCCGGCGGCGCATGGGCGCACGCTGCGCGTATTGAGCCGGTCAGCAAGGCTGCCCTGGATTCGCGCCCTGACGCCGACACAGACAATGCCAGCACCGACCGCTTTGACCCGTACACGGAAGGTATGCGCACCGGTCGTTTTGACCCATACACGGAAGGCATGCGTAGCGACCTCTCCAGGTCGGCGCAGATCCAGGGGGATTCGTGAAATGGCAGTGATTGATTTCTTCGACCGTGGGTGGCGTATCAACCCGCACGGCATTGCCTATATCCAGGACGAGCGCAACTACTCGTTTCAAGAGGTCGGTGAGCTTTCGTGGCGGGTCGCCAATGGGTTGTTTGCCGCCGGATTCGCAAAGGAAGCAAAAGCAGCGGTCTGGGCGGATAACGACGTCACGGCCTGGACCTGCATGCTGGGGATGTGGCGCGCAGGGATGACCCTGATTCCCGTCAACGGGCGCAACGCGCCAGCGGAGAACCAGTTCATTCTCGACTTCTTTGACTGTGAAACGCTGTTCTTCCAGAAGGCGTTCGCATCGACGATCGAAGCGCTGCGTTCCAGCCTGCCGAAGGTGCGGTTCTGGGTGTGTATCGATGCCGAGTTGCCGTGGGCGCCTTCGCTGGCGAAGTGGACCGAGGACCACCCCTCCACCGCAGTGCGTATCGATTACTACATGGACGACGTGGTGACACTTGCAGGAACGGGTGGCACGACGGGCGCACCGAAGGGTGTGATGAACACGAACCGCGCCTATCAGACCTTCTTCGCGCAATTCATGATGGCGTTTCCGTACGGAACGGAGCGCCCGGTGAATCTCGCCGCAGCGCCGATGACGCACACCGCAGGGATGCTCTCGTTGCCCTGTACTGCGCGCGGTGGCACGGTGGTCGTGCTCACGAAGCCCGATCCCGCGCTCCTGCTCGAAGCGATCGAGAGGTACCGCGTCACCGAGTTCTTCCTGCCGCCGACGGTCATCTACCGCCTGCTCGATATTCCTGGCATTGAGAAGCGGGATTTCTCCTCGCTCAAGTATTTCCTATACGGTGCTGCGCCGATGTCGGTGGAGAAACTCAAGCGCGCGATCGAGGTGTTCGGTCCTGTCATGGCGGGAGCTTATGGCCAGACCGAAGCGCCGTCGTCGATCTCCTATCTGACTCCTGCCGAGCATTTCGTTGCCGGCAGGATTGCGCCGGATGACAGGCTTTCCTCAGTGGGTCGCCCCAATCCTCTGATCCGCGTAGAGATCCTTGGAAAGGGTGGCCAGGTGTTGCCGCAGGGTAAGAGCGGCGAGATTTGCGTGCGCGGCGACCTGTTGATGAAGGGTTACTACAAGGCGCCGGACAAGACAGCCGAGACGATCGTCGATGGCTGGCTGCACACCGGCGACATTGGCCATCTGGATGCGGACGGCTATTTGCACATTACAGACCGCACCAAGGACATGATCATCAGCGGTGGCTTCAACGTGTACCCGAGCGAGGTCGAACAGGTCATCTGGTCGCACCCTGCAGTGCAGGATTGCGCAGTGATCGGCGTACCCGACGAGAAGTGGGGCGAGGCGGTGAAAGCTGTTGTTGAGCTCAATGTGGGGCAGAGCGTGAGCGCCGAGGAACTCATTGCGCTGTGCAAGGAGAGGCTCGGTTCTGTCAGGACACCGAAGAGCGTGGATTTCGTCGCAGCGCTTCCGCGAAGCACGGTCGGAAAGGTGTTGAAGAAAGACCTGCGCGAGCAGTACTGGCAAGGACAGCAACGGAGGATTTGAGCTTGCTCGCCGCTGGCATAGCGAAAGCGCAGTTGCTGAGCGATATGGCAGCCCCGGATGAGGTCGTGTTCAGCAAGATCGGGACCGACGGCATCCGGTGTTCAACGTCGAGAGTGGCTGTGCATCTGGCTTTTTGCGAGGTAGGAGCGTCCACATTATGACGAATGCGATGACAGCGCAGCGCAGTGGCACCGAACCGCGGACAACTGCGAGAACAAGATCCAACGGCCTGCGAGCCCAAGGCCTACGCACGCGCAACACCATCGTTCGCGTGGCAAGAAAGCTTCTGTTCGAAGAGGGGGCGCTGGAGTTTTCGCAGCGGGCAATTGCTACTCGCGCCAGAATTAGCGTCAGCAACCTCCAGTACTACTTTCCGACGAAGCAGGCTGTGCTTCGCGCGGTCATGGCGCCTGCAGTCGAGGCATGCCTGGACGATGTCAAGCATGCATTTGATGGCAATACTTCGTCTCGCGAGGCGCTGGACGCGTTCCTCGAGCGGAGGCTTCGTGAGGCGAAGGATGCTGAAAACACCACACTTTGGTTGCACTTCCTGACATTTTCGTCAACCGATCCTGAGTGTGCGCAGTTGCTCGAAGAGTGGTACGGCACGCTGACGCGCGAGCTTGCGCGGCTTATCCGTGTCGCCAACCCGAAATGCGAATTGACGGACAGTTTGCAGGCAGCAGTGCTCCATATCTCAATGGTCGATGGGCTAACACTTTATCTCGCGGCGACGCGAGGGAAGCGTGCTTACGTGCAGGGGGTCGAGTCGAGAATTATTGAGACTTCGCATTACCTGGCGCGCGGGATGTCGGTGGACGATTCGGTTGGCAAGACCAGATCAGGCGACCCCTTGGGGCAGGACTGCGCGCTGTTGTGAAGGAAAAAGATGAGGCGGATGACGAGTAACTCAGGCTTGCCAGGAGATGGCCGCCTTCAGTCTGCTCAGGTTCAAGCCCTATTGAGAAGCTAACAAGCTAAACCCCGAGCTTTTGCTGCGGGATATCTACCAAGAAAGCCGGAGTCCCTGTAATCCGGCGGACATGAGTCCAAGAGAAGAGGAGCGCCGAAATGATTCGTCTACACAAATCTGTAGGGTTGCCGTTGGTCGGAATGACCGGCTTCGAGACGCCATTGAGCGAAGAGGAGAATGCAATCCAGAACACCGTCCACCGGTTTGCGCGCGATGTGCTGCGGCCGATTGGGCGAGAGCTCGACCGCATGACGCCGGAGGAGGTGATTGCCCCAGGGTCACCATACTGGGCAGCCATGGCCGAGAGCGTGAAGCTCGGGCTCGACCCGCAACTGATCGCACAGTTTCCCGAGGAGGTTGCCGTCCGGATTGAATCGATCATTGGCGAAGAATTCGGCTGGGGCGACTCGGGCCTCGGTGTTTCGCTTGGGGTCGCGATGATTCCGCTCATGATGGCGCAGTCGACCGGCAATCAGGAACTGATCGACATGTGTGTGGGCAAGGTGGGTTGCTGGCTGAACACCCAACCCGACCGTGGCACGGACAGCGCGATCCTTTACCGCGAAGAACTCAGTTCGGGCGGAAAGCAGTCGACGGGTAACGTTACTGCCAAGGTTGGCGCCGACGAAATCGTCATCAACGGACAGTATTCGTCGTGGGTGTCGAATGGGTCGGTGGCGCAGGTCGGTCTCGCGTACATGGCAGCGGATTACGGTGATGGCTTCTATGGCACTGGGGAGCAGGGCGCGGTCACCCACGGCATCGGGATGATCATTCCGCTGGATCTGCCGGGCATCTCGCGCGGTAAGCCGCTGGATAAGATCGGTCAACGTGCGTTGCCGCAGGGCGAAATCTATTTCGACAACGTCAAGGTGCCGAAGCGTTTCGCGGTAGCGCTGAAGGACGACTATCTCGGCAACCTCGCATCGGCATGGTCATACGCCGGGACGCATATGTGCCAGGTCTTCGTTGGTGCGGCTCGAGCCGCGTTCGAACTTGCGCTCGCCTATTGCCACGAGCGCAAGCAGGGCGGCGCGCTTCTGATCGAACACCAGATGACGCAACTGCGCATTGGCGAAATGATGCGTCGACTCGAGATGGCGCGTGCGATCGCCCGCCGCAGCCTGGCGTACGCCCGCATTTCGCCGCAAGGCCACCCTTACGCGACTGCACAGGCCAAGGTGAGCGTGACCGAAGAAGCGATGAAGATCACGCATGAGGCGTTCCAGCTCTTCGGCGCCAATGGCACCACTCGCGAATTTCCGATCGAGAAAATTTTCCGTGATGTTCGATCCGCATTGATCGAAGACGGCGAGAACTATGCCATCACTTCACGTCTTGGCGTGCTGGCAGGAAAACTCTATCAGAGCGGGTGGACGAAGGAATAGGCGTTCCGCGGGACGTGGCCTGTTCGTGAGCCAGGATTCGATCTTCGGGCGAACGTTCTAGATGCATTGGCAGGCTGAGCATGCAGTGGGTGTCGCGTGAGAACGATTGCGATTTTTGGAGTGCGGGGATGAAGAAACGCATATTGCTCGATATATCGATCATTGTTGTCGTGCTGCTTTTTATCTTCAGCCCTGGTCTCCTGCTTCTCTATCGCGTTCAGGGCGATAGCACGAAATCGACAGATGCCCACCAAGGCGATGAAGGTGCTTGGCCGCGTTTGACTGGCGGATGCCTCTATTGCCGGGGTGTCAAACCTGGTTCGGTCAATCAAAGCTATGGGGCCCCGGTTAGACAGGCTGCCTTAGGTGTGGCGGACAACTTCACAGTGTTGCCAACGTACGGCGAACCAGTCGAAGCATGGGGCTACAGGTGACTACCTTGAGAGAGAGGGCGAGATCGGGCGCCCGCTTGTGACCACGCCAGAGATCCTCTCCAGTTCGTAGAGAGCGGGCCGGGCAGCGTCAACGCGTTCGACGGCGTCGAAATCGTCGAGCGGTTGCTCGTGGTGGCGTTGGAAAGATCCCCGAGTACGAAGTCCGCAAGAAGTACTGACATGACCGCGAGCGGACGATTTGATTCTCTGCATCGCTCGGTATTGCGGGCGATGTTTCCTCTTTTTTCCTTGGAACAATACATCATGCAAAACGAGGTCTTGGTCGCCGGTGTCGGCATGACTCCATTCAAGAAGCCGGGCGACAACCTTCCGTATCCGGAAATGGCTTCCCAATCAATCTATCAGGCGCTGCAGGACGCCGGGCTGGCCTACGCCGACGTACAGGAAGTTTATGCGGGCTACGTGATGGGTGATTCCACCTGTGGTCAGCGGGCCGCATACGACGTCGGGATGACCGGCATACCGATCGTCAACGTGAACAACAACTGCGCGTCGGGATCCACGGCATTGTATTTGGCGCGCAAGGCCGTCGCGAGCGGCGCAGCGGATTGCGTTCTTGCTGTTGGTTTCGAGCAGATGCCGCGCGGTGCACTGCAGAGCCCGTGGAACGATCGGACCGACCCGCTCGAGCGCTTCGACAAAGTGGTTGATGAAGTCTTCGGTCACCCGGAGCTGACGAGTGCGATCCGCTATTTCGCAGCCGCAGGCAAGGAGCACATGGAGCGCTATGGCACGGCACTGGAGACCTTCGCGAAAATTCGCGCGAAGGCGAGTCGGCACGCCTCGCGGAATCCGTTGGCCCTTTTCCGCCGCGAGATCACGCCAGAGGAGGTTCTGTCGGCACCGGCCATCGTGCCCGGCGTGTTGACGCGGCTGATGGCCTGTCCGCCTACGTGTGGTGCTGCCGCTGCTCTGCTGGTCAGTCGTGATTTTGCCGAGAAGCATGGCCTTGATCCGCACGTGCGAATTCTGGCGCAAGCGCTCACGACTGATCGGCCTAACGTCTTTGAAGATCAAAGCGCTATCTCGGTGGTCGGATACGGCATGTCGCGGGACGCAGCGCGGCAGGTGTATGAAACCTCGGGTATCGACCCCAAGGACGTTGACGTCTGCGAATTGCACGACTGCTTCGCCCAGAACGAGCTACTCAGCTACGAGGCGCTCGGCTTTTGCGCCGAAGGCGAAGGCGAGGCGTTTGCCCTGGCGGGCAACAACACCTACGGCGGAGCGGTGGTCGTCAATCCGTCGGGTGGCTTGCTGTCCAAGGGCCACCCGCTGGGGGCGACCGGCCTGGCGCAGTGCTACGAGCTTACGCACCAACTGCGCGGCACAGCGGAGGCTAGGCAGGTGGAAAACGCGCGCATAGCGCTGCAGCACAACGGCGGGTTGGGCGGCGCTACCGTCGTAACGCTGTTCGGTCGCACGTACTGAGTTTCATGTGCTGGCACCATTCCGTCGCCATTCAAGGTGTGACGAGAAGGCTGTGCTGGCGCGCGAGCGGGGATGGCGCTGCTGGGCTGGTTTTTGGTCATGGGCGCATCAATGATTTACGAAGGATCCCTGATGTCTCCAGCCGTTGCTTCCTCCTCGTTCGGGGCTGCGACCGCTCAATGGTGAGTGGGGGCGTGACGTCCCAAAGCTGGCAGCCCTATCGTGCCACCGCGCATATTCACATTGCTGTCTGAGTAATCCGAGCGTCGTTGCACATGAGGTTGCGGCGACGCACCACGTGGAACATCAAACCGGTGCGTAAGGCCGCCGTTCCCCGTTCCGTCTCAAGCGCAGCGGCCTCTGATCTTGCGCCCTGTGATCGCCAATGGTCGGTCTCTTCCCCGCGCCCTGGTGCACGCCGACACCCCCACGGAGCTATTCAGTGCCGATGCTGCGGCGCGTCGGTGCCCACCAGTTCACGACTGGAAATATTGCCGTACCAGTCGGTGTTTTCCCTGCCTTGCAGAAGCTTGATTGTAGGTCATTGCGTCGCTATGATTAGGTCAGTGAGGTGTAGATTGTAGGTCTATAAGGTGTGACCGTGCCGTAGCAAATGCGGGCTCCATGATCGGGAGCGAAAGCGCCGCAGAGGCGGGCGTCCAGTGTATGGCTTCGACTATCCGCGGCGCTCTGTGGCGACGGCGCGAAACCGCGAGCGCGTCATGCAGAACATCCGCCAGTTCACGATCGATGCGATGAGGTCGTGGCGCAAGACACATACAAAGAATCCCATTCACAGCAGTCACTGAAACAACATGGCAGAGAAATCTTCCCCAGACACTTCAGCCAACCTGCAGCGCAGGCAATGGCTGAAATACGCCGGTGCAACGGCCGCCGCGGGCGGCTTGGTGCTCGGCGCACGGCAAGCAAACGCCGGTGCTGCTGCAACTGCGCGGAAATCAGAAGGTGTCCTTGACGTCGCCATCATCGGTGCAGGGTTGGCCGGCTTAACTGCAGCGCGCGACCTGCAATTAGCGGGCTGCCAATCCTTCGTGGTGCTGGAAGCGCGAGACCGTGTCGGCGGGCGGACGCTCAACTACAACATCGAGGGCGGCTATGTTTCCGAGGTGGGTGGACAGTGGATCGGCCCAGGGCAGACAGCGGTGGCGGATCTCGCCCGTGAACTGGAGGTCGGCACCTTTCCGAGCTACTACACCGGCAAGACGGTCATCTTGGGCGGCGATGGCCGGGTGGAGGTCGACCTGAAGGGGACGTTCGGGACAGACGAAGCCGTTGGCGCGCGCTTGAGCAAGCTCTCCCGCGATGTGCCGTCGGGCGCGCCGTGGAAATCTCCGCGAGCTGCTGAACTGGACAAGCTCTCGGTCGGTGACTGGCTGGCCAAACAGAACATCAAGCCGGAAGACCAGTCGGGATGGAACGGCAGCCTCATGCTCACCGGTGGCGCGGCCCCGGCCAAGATGGGGCTGTTGCATTTTCTTTCCATGATCAATTCTGCCGACCGCGATTACTCGCAGCTCGATTCGATCAAGCACAGTGCGCAGGAAACCCGGTTCATCGGCGGTTCGCAAGTCCTCAGCAGCAAGATGGCACAGCAGTTGGGTGACAAGGTGCGCCTGTCGACGCCGGTGCGCCAGATTTCCGGTTGGGACCGCGATGTCGTCACGCTGTACACCGATCAAGGTGAAGTGCACGCCCGCAAAGTCATCATGGCCATCCATCCGGCTCTGTGTGATCAGGTGCAGTTCCATCCGCCGTTGCCGCAAAAGCGCGCGGCGCTGCAGCGTGCGTGGCCCGCCCATTCGCCGGCGAGGAAAACCGCCATGGTGTATCGCCGCCCCTTCTGGCGCGACAAGGGTCTGAACGGGCATATCTTTGATATCGGTGGGCCAGTGATCTGGGCTTACGACAACTCACCGCCGGGTGGAGAAATCGGGGTCATCAACGCCTTTGTCATGAGTGCGAAGCTTCCGTCGGAGCCCGATGCAGCAAAGGCCATGCAGACAGAGCTCTACGCCAGGGCATGGGGGCGTGAAGCTTTGTCCCCGGTCGCTTACCACGATCACGATTGGGGCCGCGACGATCCGTGGACCATTACGTGCGTCTCCGCCATTCCGCCGGGCTTCTGGACAACGCATGGTGAAGCGCTGCGCCCACCATGCGGCAACCTGATCTGGTCAGGCACCGAGACCGCAGAAATCTGGGCTGGCTATATGGACGGTGCGGTGCGCTCCGGTCATCAGGCGTCTCTCCAGGTGCTCAATGGTCTGCGTCGAGCATAAAGGGGCGGACATGAAGAAACTCATTTTGATTAGCGTTACCGCCATCACTGCCGCTCTGGCACTGATCTTCTTTGGTCCGGATCTGCTCGATCTCTATCGTCTGGATCGCTTTATCGACGCCTCAGCGAAGGCTTACGAGGCCGACGGAGGCCCTTGGCCACACGTGAACGACACCTGCTTCGCGTGTCACGGCGTCAAGGGCAATTCCCTCCATCAGGGCTATCCAAGCCTGACGGCGCAGCCTGCCGTCTATTTGGAGATACAGCTCCACAATTTTGCGAGCGGTGCACGACGCAGTCCGAACATGGGATCGTTGGCCATGACGATGGGCGACGCACAGATCAAAGACCTAGCGGAATACTTCTCCAAGGCGGCGCCTGTGGCAAACCACTATTTCAAGCCAGACCCACAACTGCGCGGGAAAGGGGAGCAGCTGGTGGCGACGGGGAATTGCGCTGCATGCCACGGTGCGACGTTGATGGGGCATGACCAGTTTCCGCGTCTTGCCGGCCAAGGCTACGACTACATCCTGGCGCAGTTCGACGCATTTGCGTCCGGCTCACGCAGTGAACCCACCGGCATGATGAAGCGCGTTGCTGAAAGCACCTCCCCTGAAGACCGCAAGGCGATCGCCAACTACCTTGCCAGTCTCGAACCGAAGCAGCATTGACGCATCCGGCGCAATCGATCATTGATATTGGAGTGGAATCATGGATCTCAGGTCTCTCGTTCTTGTGCTTTCCAGCGCCTTGCTGGCGCTGAGTTCGTTTGTGTACGGCTGGAAGTTTGTCAAGAAGCGCAACTATCTGCTTGGGATCGAGCTATGGGTTGTCGGAACCTCCGCGTCGAACGCTGTCGTATTCTTTGCCACCGAGTCGCCAGTCTCCTGGGCGATCGCTCATTTCTTCGACGTATTCTCTCGAGGTTTCGGCCTGCCGCTCATCTCGATGGCCGGCATGATGGTAATCACGCATGGCTTTAAGCCGTCGATCCGGCAGGACATTTTGGCGTTTGTGGCTTCGGCTGCAGCCACATTCGTTCTGATTGGGGTGCATTCCCTTGAGGGAATCCTGCCGTACTACCTCGTCGCGATGTGGTGTTTGCTGTCGATTTATCTCGCCTATTTCATCAAACGGTTGTTGGCGGTGGGGGCGGGGTTCAACGCAATGCTGGTTGGCATCGCGCTGGTGACGTCGCTCGCCATTGCCGGCATCTACGATTTCTACAAGATCCCGGGGGAAGAAACGAATGTCGTATTCAATTTCTTCACGCTTGCGCTGTGTAGCTGGGCCTACTTCGCGCCGGCAATCTATTACGGTTATTGCGCGCTGGAGCGTGCACAGCAGCGTGAACTGCAGTTTGGTTCAGGCCAGGCTCTTAGCGGCCTGGAGCGGGCATCGTGATGAATGAGGCAGGCGTCCTGCGGATGTGATGGACATTGCCCGAATGCCAACGTACATCATGGCGCTTTAAGAATCTCCAGTACGTCACTACAAAGGATTGAAGATGGCTACCCTAATCGTGAGCTACGCTGCAGCGGAAGGTGCGACATTTGACCGCGAGTATTACCTTGCGACCCATGTCCCGCTTGTCCGCTCCGCATGGGATGAATTTGGGCTGCACGCGGCCGAGATTCTGTTCCCTGCACCGGGGCCACAACCCTTCGCATGCATGGCGATGCTGCGTTTCGGTGATCAGGCTGGGATTGACGCTGCTCTCTCGTCGGCCAAAACCGCCAAGGTCGTCAGCGACGTACCGAACTTCACCAATATCGCGCCGACGATCTTCCGCGCAGAGAGCTGACAGCCCGCACGGCGGCCCAATGATCGCTGATGTGTCCCGGCCGCCGTCTGGAGGCCGAATCCTCCAGGCGGCCCCCAGGTCAGACTTGAGTGGACGTTAGCGACCCGTTCGATATCTGTACAACCCTATTTTCGGCTTTCCGTTGGTATTGCTTTGTCTCGAAGACGGCGGTGCGAACGGGGCCTGTTGACGACACTGCAATCGCTCGCGTGCGCTATCCGCAAGGCGGGCCGGTGCGGTTGTGTTCGCAATCACAGAATTCACAGCAAGGAAGCAAGCCATGACAATTAATCTGACCAATCGCGTAGCGATCGTGACCGGCGCAGGTGCCGGCCTTGGGCGCGAGCATGCGCTACTGCTTGCTCGGCTGGGCGCGAAAGTCGTCGTCAACGATCTCGGCAGCGACGTGAGTGGCCGAGGCGGTTCCGCCACCGCTGCCCAGAAGGTGGTTGATGAGATCGTAGCGGCCGGTGGGGAGGCGATCGCGAACGGTGCGTCGGTCACCGACGCCGAGCAAGTGCAGAACATGGTCGCCGAGTCGCTGTCGCGTTGGGGACGTATCGACATCCTCGTGAACAACGCCGGCATCCTGCGCGACAAGAGCTTTAGCAAGATGACGCTCGACGACTTTCGCGCCGTCATCGAAGTGCACCTGATGGGCGCGGTGAACTGCACCAAGGCCGTGTGGGACGTCATGCGCGAGCAGCAATACGGTCGCATCGTGATGACGACGTCGTCTTCGGGGCTGTACGGCAACTTCGGGCAGTCCAACTATGGTGCGGCCAAGATGGCGCTGGTCGGGCTGATGCAGACCCTGGCGCTTGAAGGCGCGCGCAACAACATCCGCGTCAACTGCATCGCGCCCACCGCGGGCACGCGCATGCTTGAGGGGCTGATGCCTGAGGCCGTGCTCAACGCCTTGGCGCCCGGTGCCGTTAGCCCGGCGGTGGCCGCGCTTGTCGGCGAAGACGCCCCCACACGGATGGTGCTGTGTGCTGGTGCGGGGAGCTTCGAAGCCGCACACATCACGCTCACGCCTGGCATCTATCTCGGGGCCGGCGAACAGGTACCGCATCTCCTCGCGCAACAGCTCAGCGACGTCGCCAACCGAGACAGCGAAACCGTTCCTGCATCGGGCGCGGCGCAAGGGGAGCTCGAATTGCGCAAGGCTGGCTTTACCGACAAGCAGGCGTCGGGGCAGTGATATGCGTGACACGCACGATGCAGCGCATGGCGACGCGTCTGTTGCCGAGAAGTCTGGGCGCGTACCGCTGTCGCGACAGCAGTTGTTGAATCTCGTTGGTAAAGAGATCGGGGTGTCCGAATGGATCTCCATCAATCAGGCCGCGATCGACACCTTTGCTGATGTCACGCGCGACTGGCAACCGATCCATGTCGATGTGGAAGCAGCACGCACAGGGCCGTTTGGCAGCACGATCGCGCATGGCTTCCTCACGCTGTCGTTGCTCTCGGCCATGGCGTTCGACGTCATTCCCACGATTGAGGGCCAGCGCGCGGCCGTCAACTACGGCATGAACAGCCTGCGTTTCGTGACGCCCGTGCGCAGCGGAGAACGGGTACGCGGCCGCTTCGTGCTTAAGCAGGTGACGGAGCGCAGCCCGGGACATGACCAGCTGACGATTGCCGTCACCGTGGAGATTGAGGGCCAACCCAAGCCGGCGCTGGTGGCCGAGTGGTTGACGCTCCTCAATACGTGACGCTCATCGGGCGATTTCGAATCTGGTAGCGGCTTCAAGACGTCCAGGATTCTTTTTGACGACATCAATGTCATGACAAGCGAACTCATTCTTTCCCGTCGCGACCTGGACTTCATTCTGTTTGATTGGCTTCAGGTCGAATCGCTCACACAGCGGCCGCGCTTTGCCGGTCAGGACCGGTTTGACTACACGTCCGTGCTGGATGTCTATGAAGCCCTCGCGACTGACCTCTTCGCGCCCCACAACAAGAAGAACGATAGCCAGGAACCCGAGTTCGACGGCGAGCGTGTGACCGTCAATCCGGAAGTCGGCGCTGCGCTGCGCGCCTTTGCCGAGGCTGGACTCATCAGTGCGGCATTTCCTCCCGAGTGGAATGGCATGAGTCTGCCAAGCACCGTAGAGCGTGCTGGCATGGCCTACCTGATTGCAGCGAATGCCGGCACGGCGGGCTATGCCTTTCTCACGATCGCCAATGCGAACCTGCTGATGGCGCATGGCGAGCGCGAGCAGGTCTCGCCCTACATCGAGGCGATGGCCGCCGGAAAGTGCTTCGGCACGATGTGCCTGTCGGAACCGCAAGCCGGCTCCAGCCTCGCCGATATCCGCACGCGTGCGGTGCCGACAGGCGATGGGCGCTATCGCCTGTTCGGCAACAAGATGTGGATCTCGGGTGGCGATCACGATATCTCCGAGAACATCGTGCATCTCGTCCTCGCAAAAATTCCTGACGAGAACGGTCAACTGCCCGCTGGCGTGCAGGGCATCTCGCTGTTTACGGTGCCGCGCAAGCTGGTGGGCGCGGACGGGCAACTCGGCGAGCGAAACGACGTCGTGCTTGCCGGCATCAATCACAAGATGGGGTATCGCGGTACGGTCAATTGCCTATTGAATTTCGGCGAGGGGCGCTTCCGTCCGGAGGGCGAGGCTGGTGCACTCGGCACGCTCGTCGGCGAACCCGGCAAGGGGCTCGCCTACATGTTCCACATGATGAACGAGGCGCGCATCTCGGTGGGCCTTGGTGCCGCAGCGTTGGGTTACACCGGTTATCTGCACGCGCTCGATTATGCGAAGACGCGCCTGCAGGGGCGCACGCGCAGCGAGCGCGGGCTGAGCGCACCGCAAGTGCCCATCATTCGCCATGCGGATGTGCGGCGCATGCTGCTTGCACAGAAGGCCTACGCCTCGGGCGCGCTGGCGCTGTGTCTGTACGCTGCCCGCCTCAGCGACGACATCCACTCGCTCGAGAATGCCGATGCCCGTGAGGAGGCGCACGGTCTGCTGGACCTGCTCACACCGGTTGTGAAGAGTTGGTCGTCTCAATGGGGTCTTGTCGCCAACGATCTGGCGATTCAGGTGCACGGCGGCTACGGCTACACGCGCGAGTACAACGTCGAACAGTTCTATCGCGACAACCGGCTCAACCCAATCCACGAAGGGACATTTGGCGTTCAGGCGCTGGATCTGCTCGGGCGGAAGACACGCGCAAACAGTGGTGCGGCCTTGGCGTTGCTTGGCAACAAGCTCGTCGACACCGTTGCACGTGCGCAGGCGGTGCCATCGTTGCAACGTCATGCCGACACGCTCGAGCGTGCCTGGGTACGCATCCGCGCAGTCACGGAAGAACTGCATGGTCTTGATGACCCAGAGCTTCAGCTTGCGAATGCGGCAGCGTATCTGGAGGCATTTGGCCACGTTGTCGTGGGCTGGCTGTGGCTCGATCAGGCCATTGCTGCGCACGCGCTGGCAAGCGGCCCGAACGCACACGACTTCCACCACGGCAAGCTGGCAGCCTGCGATTACTTCTTTGGCTGGGAGATGCCCAAGGTGGCAGGGTGGCTTGCCGTGCTGGAGCCAGTTGAAACCACACCGCTGAACATGCCCGAACACTGGTTCTGAGCGATGGCATCGCTCACCTTGATTTATCCGTATTCGTATCTGTTAAAGGACGCATCATGATCGACGCAGTCATCGTCTCCACCGCTCGCACCCCGATCGGCAAAGCCTATCGTGGCGCATTCAATGCAACGCAATCCCCCACCTTGCTGGGTCATGCCATCCGGAACGCGGTGCAGCGCGCGGGGATCGAGCCCGATCGCATCGAAGATGCCGTGATCGGCTCGGTGCTTAATGCTGGCACGGCTGGAAACAATATCGCCCGACATGGTGTGTTGGCTGCCGGTCTGCCCACTACGGTCGGTGCACAGACGCTGGACCGCCAGTGCGCCTCGGGTCTGATGGCCATCGCCACCGCTGCCAAGCAGGTTACGGTTGACGGCATGCAGGTGGTGCTTGCAGGCGGTCAGGAAAACATTTCTGCCGTTCAGGCTCGGTACATGGAGTGGGTGTATGCCGAGCGGGATCCCAACGTGCTGGCGATGCAGCAGGCCGCGTACATGCCGATGCTGGAAACTGCCGAGTTCGTCTCCCGCAAGTACAAGATCTCGCGAGAAGCCCAGGATCAATATTCGCTTGAATCGCAGCGCCGAACTGCAGCGGCTCAGGCAGAGGGTCGCTTCTCTGACGAGATCGTGCCGATCACGACCCAGATGCTGGTGACCGACAAAGCGACTGGCCAAACCTTGCACAAGGAGATCACGCTGGCGCAGGACGAAGGCAACCGCCCCAGCACGACGCTTGAATCGCTCAGCGCACTGTCACCGGTTGTGGAAGGCGGCGTCATCACTGCCGGCAATGCAAGCCAGTTGTCCGACGGTGCGAGTGCATGCGTGGTGATGAACGGCAAGCTCGCGCAACAGCTTGGTGTCACGCCCCTGGGCATTTACCGAGGGATGACCGTGGTCGGCAATGCGCCGGAAGAGATGGGTATTGGTCCCATCTATGCGATTCCCAAGCTGTTGAAGCTTCACGGCCTGACAGTCGACGACATCGGCCTGTGGGAACTCAATGAGGCGTTCGCGTGCCAGGTGCTGTACTGCCGCGACAAGCTCGGTATCGACCCGGCTCGATACAACGTGAACGGCGGCAGCATTTCGATTGGTCACCCGTACGGCATGACCGGTGCGCGGCTGGCCGGTCACGCGCTCATCGAAGGCAAGCGACGTGGTGCACGCTACGTGGTGGTGTCCATGTGCGTCGGTGGTGGTATGGGGGCGGCGGGGCTGTTTGAAATCATCTAAAGAGGCATTGGTTTGCCCCGCGGGCTTCATGTAAGTGGGAGTGCTCACGTTGATGAGATCGCCCAGTCGACATCGCACCCGAGCAACAAGCGCTCAACTGTAATACGCAGCGATGACTTCGTGTTCCCCCGCCACCGCAAAAGAGATGCTCCATTTCATCAGGGCATCTGTGGAAAGCATTCGGAAGGATGCTGCTATGGATCCGAGAGCAGACGGTTCCGCTATCGAGCGACGTCTGTCCAGCCTTTTGCGTCATGCTCTCGTGACCCGTTCGCCGTTCGATATCGCTCTTGTGTTGGGGAGTGCGGCGGAGCTCATGCTCTTTCCGGAGCATGATGTTTTGGAGGAATGTACCGCTGCTGTGCAGAGCGCGGAGCAGCAGGCGCTACGCGGGCTCGTCTGGGCAGTCAGGCACAGAAGCGCCCGAGGTGGTAGATACGTGCGCAGGTTTGCGATCGATGTTCAATGAGATCGTAGGACTCAGGCGTGTCGTGCCTGCTTCAAGGATAGGTCGACGCGTGAGTACGGTCGACTGGCAAGTTCGCCGAGCAGATTGCGTTAGCGCTCGAGCAAGCGGAACGGGGAACAAAGGTTGAGGAGTACTGATGGCGAATGGGCGTTGGTGCGCACGATTGCGGACGGTTTGGAGTGGTCCTATGGCTGGGAGGCGCCAGCCGCGCAGCGACTGCGCTTCGTGCTGGATTTTGATTATGCAACTGGCCTGCGCGCCAGCGAACTCGTTTCTTCCAAGTTCGGCGACGTCGAAACTGACCGGCAGGGCGATCACTGGCTCAATTTGATAGGGAAGGGCAGTCGCGTCGGCAAAGTCGCGCTGCCACCGCTGGCACGCGGAGCGCTTGATCGCTACCTAGTGGAACGCGGGCTGCCAGTCACGCGAGCGCGGTGGAATCCGAAGACGCTGTTGGTTGGTGGACTGGGGTTGGATCCTGACGGCGGGATTACGGGGACGCCGCTGTGGAGTGTGGTGAAACGGTTTTTTGAGACAGCTGCCGACACCATCGAGAACGACCAGGCGGTACTAGCCGAAAAGCTGCGCAAGTCGAGTCCACACTGGATGCGCCATACGTACGCGACCCACGCTCTCGGACGCGGCGCGGAATTGACAACCTTCGGGACAACCTGCGCCACGCCTCAGTCTCCACCACCTCGATCTACCTGCACGGCGATGAGATCAAGCGCGCGCGGCAGCTTGGAGAAGCTTTTGGTGCCCGAAAATAAGCGTCTGCATAGCAGCATGCGGAGCTGCGGGCGCCCTCAAGGTTGTGGACGGAACTCATTGCTCCATTTAACGGGCTACAGTTCCGAGCTGCACCGACAGCGCTTGCGCAAGCGGGGCATGCCTCACACCTTTTTTCCGAGCACGACGCAGACGGACTTAACACGGTTGCGTTGCAATAGAACTATGTCTTGCGGGTCTGCGATCGGTAGACGCCTGGCGCGCTGCCAGTCCATGACTTGAAAGCCCGCTGGAATGCGGTGTTGTCGGCGAATCCCAACTCCGAGGCAATCGCGCTCAGCGTGGCATCGGTGCTTGTCAGCCGAACGATCGCCATGTCGCGCCGCAACTCGTCCTTCAACTGTTGGAAAGACGTTCCTTCCATGGCCAGATGTCGTTGCAGCGCGCTGACCGACATGTGCAGGCGCTGCGCAGCGACCGCCAGATCGGGCCATTCCGGACACACTTGCTGCAACAGCGCCCGCACCCGTGCGCAGGATGTTCTCTCGTTCAGACGAGGGCCTACCAGATTGCCCGGTGTGGCGCGTAGAAAAGCCTCAAGTGCGGCCGTGTCACGGTGTATCGATTGGGCGAATGAGGACGCCTCGAACCAAACCGCCGATCTTGCCTGCCCAAACCGCAACGCCCCAGAGAAGATCCGAACATAGTCTGCGGCATGTGGAGGTTGCTCGAAGGCGAAATCGAAGCCCCTGGGTACCAATCGGCCGCCGTGCAACCATACCAGCAGGCGCCAGAAGACGCGCAGCAGTAGCCCATGCAAGAAGTCGGAGTGTTCGCAACGGTCGCCGCGCACCTCGAGAGCAGCGCCACACAGCGAGCCATCTGAGGCAGACACAAGTGCCACATCGTCCTGCAGCAGGGCGAAGGATTCGCTCACGCGCTGCAAGGCTGCGGCCAGCGTTCTTGCCCCGAGCGTTGAGCGAGCCATCAGCACGAAGCTGCCGCAACGCAACGGTCTACCACTTAGATAGCCCAGGCATTCGTCGTCGAGGCTGTCCTTCACGGCACTGAAGAGCGCGATGTATTGCTCGATGGTCACCCGCGACTGCTCCAGATACAGCAAAGATTCTGCGATACAGGCTTGCCCCAGAACGTTATCCAACCATGACGCAGTGGCCAGCCCTTTGTCGCGTGCGCCGTCGAGTAGGCCATGTACGGCAAAGATCGGAACGGTGGCGATAGGTCGCAGCATGGTCAACGGGCGCAGCGAGTGCTGGTGCCCAGAATAAGAGGTCGTTTGTCAGTTTATCGAAGCGATTTGCCATCGCCACTTGAGGGCTCGACTAATACGATTCCCTGCATGCTCTGAGTGCTCAACGAATTGTGAGATATGCCGCGATGAGAAGTGATCTGAGCTCTACCAAAAAAGGAGACAAGCGCATGATTCGAGATTTATTCGCTGCCGGCGTCGGCATAGTGACGCCCGCCAAGCCGGGCGTCAACAAGCCCTATCTCCGCATGGCTAGCAAGGCGACCACCGTCTTGCGGAGCGGCGGCCTGAGCAGCATCTGAGGAGAGAAAACATGCTGCCACAGTTATACCGACATGCTTGGATGGACAGCGATATCGAGGCCTTTCGCGAGCAGGTCCGCCGCTACGTCGCTGCCGAATTCACCCCCAAGCTGGACGGCTGGCGTCGCCAGGGCTACATCCCGCGCGAGACCTGGCGGCCTTTCGGTGAAATGGGCTTCCTGCTGCCCGAGATGGACGAGGCCTACGGCGGCGCCGGCGCAAACCTGGCCTACCAGTTGGTGGTGCAAGACGAACTGGCCAAGGCCGAGATGCCGGTGAACATCGCGGTGCATACCATCGCCTCGCACTATATCCTGGCCTACGGCACCGAGGCGCAGAAGCAGCGCTGGCTGCCGAAATTGACAAGCGGCGAGATGCTGGCCGCCATCGCGATGACTGAGCCAGGTTGCGGCTCCGACCTGAAGGCCATCGCGACGCGTGCGCGCCGCGATGGTGACCATTATGTGATCGACGGCGCCAAGACCTTCATCACCAACGGCTTTACCGGCAACCTGCTGATCGTAGTGGCGCGCACTGGTGAACCGGGCAGCCGTGGATTGTCGTTAATCGTGCTCGAGACCGAGGATCTGCCTGGGTTCCATGTAGGTCGGTTGCTCGAAAAGATTGGCATGCAGGCGTCGGACACGGCCGAACTCTTCTTCGACGGCGTGCGCGCGCCGGCCGACCAACTGCTGGGCGGCATCGAAGGCGAGGGCTTCAAGCAACTGATGGGACAGTTACCCTACGAACGCATGCTCATCGCCGTGCCGGCAGCGGCCACCATAGAGCAGGCACTGGCGCTCACCGTGGAATACACGCAGCAGCGCAAAGCCTTCGGTGCAACGCTTTTCGACATGCAAAACACGCGCCTCAAGCTGGCCGAGGCGGCCACCACGGCGCACGTGGTGCGCAGCTTCGTCAACGACTGCATCCAACGGCTGCTGGACGGCACACTCGACGACGAGGCCGCGTATATGGCCAAGTGGTGGTGCACCGAGCAGCAGTGCCGCGTGACCGACGAGTGCCTGCAACTGTTCGGTGGGTATGGCTACATGGCCGAGTACCCGATAGCGCGCATGTACGCCGCCTCGCGCGTGCAGAAGATCTATGGCGGCGCCAACGAGGTCATGAAGGACCTGATTTCGAGGAAGCTGTGAACGCGCGGCATACGCTCTACCTGCCACTGCACGGCATCCGTGTGGTGGAGTTCGAGGGCATCGGACCGGGCCCGTTGGCTGGACGGATGCTGGCCGACATGGGGGCCGAGGTGATCGCACTGGTGCGGTCAGAGCCCGTGGCCGCGGCGCAGCAGCTTGGCGGCGCAGCGGAAAATCCACTGCGCCGTGGCAAACAGATCGAGGTCGTCGACCTGAAGTCGCCTGGCGGGCGGATGCACGCGTTAGACCTGGTCACCCAAGCCGATGCCCTGATCGAAGGCTATCGGCCCGGTGTGATGGAACGCCTGGGGCTCGGCCCTGCCGATTGCGCGGAGCGCAATCCCAAGCTGGTTTACGGCCGGATGACGGGGTGGGGGCAGGACGGCCCGCTCGCTCAGACCGCAGGCCATGATCTGAATTACATCGCGCTGACGGGCCTGCTGTCGCTGTCGGCGCGCAAGGGGCAAGCGCCGATCGTGCCGCCCACCGTGCTCGGAGACGCGACCGGGGCGCTGGGTATGGCCTTCGGCATCGTCTGCGCGCTGGTCGATGCACGCGCCGGCGGCCGCGGACGTGTAGTGGACGCGGCCATCGTCGACATCGTGGCCATGCTGGGCACGCTGGTGCAATGGATTCGCGCCAACGGGCAGATCGACGGCGCGCAGGCGAGTCCATTTCACGACTCGCCGTTCTACGACGTGTATGCCTGTGCCGACGGCAGCTTCGTCAGCCTCGCCGCGGTGGAGCCGCCGTTCTATGCGCTGCTGCTCTCGAGGCTGGGCTTGACGGATGTGAATCCCGCCGACCAATACGACAAAGCTGCGTGGCCCGCGCTGAAGGAGCGCATCGCTACCCTGATCCGCGGTCAACCCAGGAAGTACTGGTGCGAACTGCTTGAGGGCAGCGACGCTTGCTTTGCCCCCGTGCTCGACCTGGCCGAGGCAGTACGGCACCCGCACAACGCGGCGCGACAGATCTACCAGTCCACCCCCTCGGGGGTCATCCATGTGGCTCCAGCCCCGCGGTTCCAGGTACTCGACACAATAACTCCGGAGACAAACAAATGACCGACACCGCCCAGATCGCCAAGCCTGTGCGTGGCTGTCCCTCCACCATGGGCGACGCACGCCAGCTCAACACCACGACGCTGATCCGGCATGCAGCGCGCACCCACCCGGAGCAGGAGATCGTCTACCGCACACCAGGCGGTGGCTGGGACCGCTACACGTACGCCGACTGCTACGCGCGCGTCCGCCGCAGCGCCAATGCGTTGCGCGCGTTGGGCGTCGAGCCGGGTGACCGGGTCGGTGTCCTGGACTGGAATAGCCGGCGCCACTTCGAGCTGTATTGGGCCATCCCTGGTCTGGGCGCGGTAATGCTGCAGATGAACCTGCGCCTAGGCCACGAGGACCTGGGCTACGTGGTCGGGCACAGCAATGCGTCCTACGTGTGCGTGGACGAATCATTGCTGCCGGTGGCCGAGGCCATTGCCGCGCATGCGCCGCAGATCAAGGGCTGGATCGTCATGACCGACAAGCCGCTGGACCAGATCGAGACCACGCTGGCGCCGCTGCTCCACTACGAAGACCTGCTGGCGGCCGCCGACGCGAAGATCGACTGGCCAGAGATCGAGGAAAGCTCGGCCTACAGCGCCTGCTACACCACCGGCACCACGGGCAGGCCCAAGGGCGTGTACTACTCGCACCGCGCCATCTACCTGCACGCCACGGTCATGGCCACCAACCTGGGCATGACGCTGGACGACTGCGCCATGTTCATCACGCCCATGTTCCATGGCCAGAGCTGGGGCCTGCCCCAGGCAGCCGTGCTGATGGCCAACAAGATCGTGCTGCCGGGCCGCTACGTCGCCGAGGACACCAAGCCGCTGACCGATGCCATGATCGCCGAGGGCGTGACGGTCACCAACGGCGCACCGGCCATCTTCCAGCCCATGCTGCAGTACATCAAGACGATGCCGGTCAAGCCGGACTTCAGCCGTATGCGCATGCTCTCCGGCGCCACCGAGCCGCCGCTGTCGATGATGATCGGCTTCCATGAGCTCACCGGCGCCGAGGTAGTGCACGCCTACGGCGCCACCGAAACCACGCCGCTGGTCGCCGTCAACCGTCTCAAGTCCACGCTGAAGAAGCGCCTGTCCAAGGGCGATCTGTGGGACCTCAAGCGCAAGCAAGGCCTGATCGTCACCGGGGTGGACATTCGCATTGTCGGCGTCGACGGCCAGGATCTGCCGCACGACGGCCACTCGGCCGGCGAGATCTGCCTGCGCGGCCCCTGGATCAGCGCCGCCTACCACGACCTGCCCGACTCCGAGGAGCGCTTCCTGGACGGCTGGTGGCGCTCCGGCGACCTTGGCACCCTGGACGAGAACGGCTATCTCAAGGTTACCGACCGCATCAAGGACGTGATCAAGAGTGGCGGTGAATGGATCTCTTCCATTGACATGGAAAACCTGCTGATGAGCCACCCGGCCGTGCGTGAGGCCGCGGTGATCGGCATTCCCCATGCGAAGTGGCAGGAACGTCCGCTGGCCCTGGTGGTGCTCGAACCGGGCCAAGAGGCAACGCTGGAACAACTGCATGCTCATCTGGCCAGAGCCTTCGCCAAGTGGCAATTGCCTGATCAGATCCTGTTCGTCGAGTCTATCCCCAAAACCAGCGTCGGCAAGTACGACAAGAAGCGCATGCGTGCCGAGCATGCACAGCGCTACGCCGAATAACGCCTGCCTTTCTACAGGAGAACAGTATGAGTGATCATGAAGCCGTCATCGTCGGTGCGCTTCGCACACCAGTCGGAAAGCGCGGTGGGCGCCTGCAAAAATGGCATCCCGTGGATCTGTTGGGCGAGACGTTGCATCAGTTGGTTGAGCGCTCGGGCGTTGACCCGACTGATCTGGATGACGTGATCGTCGGCTGCGTGCTGCAGTGGGACCAGCAACACGGCAACCTGGGCCGGCATGCCGTGTTGGCCGCCGGGTTGCCCGAATCCGTGCCAGCCGTGACGGTCGACCGGCAATGTGGGTCTGGTCAGCAGGCGATCAGTTTCGCTGTTCACGGCATTAAGGCTGGCGCTTACAAGCTGGTCATTGGCGCTGGGGTCGAGTCCATGTCGCAGGCGCCGATGCCGCCGTCGTTCAAGCCCGGCGCACCGCTCGGGCCGCAATACAGCCCGCGCGAGTTGGCCCGCTACAGGGACAACCCGCTGCTGCCGCAAGGCGCTTCGTCGGAGTTGATGAATGAGCGCTTCGGGTTCACACGCGAGGCCCTGGATGCCTTTGGTGTGCGCAGCCATCGGCGTGCCACCGAGGCCGCACAAGCCGGCCGCTTTCGTGACCAGCTTGTGCGGCTCACCGATGATCCGGCAAATCCCGCCAGTCCGGTCGTCGCCACTGACGAGGGCGTGCGTGCTGACCCGAACCCCGAAAAGATGGCCACACTCCGGCCCGTGTTTGCCGCCGATGGCGCCACCACGGCCGCCAACTCATCGCAGATCAGCGATGGCGCCGCCGCGCTGCTGATCGCCAGCCGAGCATATGCCGAGCAGCATGGCCTGAAGCCGCGTGCCCGCTTTGTCAGTACCGCCGTGGCCGCGGCCGATCCGGTCATCCAGTTCACTGCTGTTCTGGATGCCACCCGCAAGGCACTGAAGGAGTCGGGCTTGACCATCGGCGACATCGATCTGTTTGAAGTCAACGAGGCCTTTGCCGGCGTGCCGCTCATGTTCCAGCAGGAATTCGGCATTTCCGACGAACGTCTCAACGTCAACGGTGGCTCAGTGGCGATCGGCCATCCTTTGGGGTCTACCGGTGCACGCATGCTCACCGACCTGCTGTGCGAGCTTGAGCGCCGGGGCGGCCGCTATGGCCTGCAGACCATCTGCGAGGCCTCGGGCACGGCCAATACCACCATCATCGAACGACTTTGATGAGCGGGGCCATCATGAGTGAAGTGCTTGTTAGTCGTGACGGTGCCATCGTCACCTTGATCATCAACCGCCCGCGCGCAAAAAACAGTTTGAACCGCGCGGTATTCGATGGACTCCGCACCCAGCTTGCGCAACTGCGCTATGACGATTCCGTGCGCGCGGTCCTCCTTACCGGTGGCGAAGGCGTGTTTTGCGCTGGAGCCGACATCACGGCATTTGACGCACTACGCGCCGAGCCGTTGCTGGGCGAGCGCGCGGCAGCGGGCGGCAGCTTCTGGGCTGAGCTGCGGAGCTTTCCCAAACCCGTGATCGCGGCGGTGGAACGGCTCGCGCTGGGTGGCGGCATGGAGCTTGCGCTGGCCTGCGACATCGTGATCGCAGGCGAGTCGACCAAGTTCGGCGTGCCGGAAGTCAAGCTTGGCGCCATCCCCGGTGCCGGGGGCACCCAGCTCTTGCCCCGAGCCGTGGGCAAATCAAAAGCCATGGCCCTGTTGCTGACCGGCGATTTCATCGATGCACGCAAGGCCTGCGATGCCGGCATTGTTGCTGAAGTGACGGCAGACGGTCAGGCATTGGCTACAGCACAGGCCATGGCCGGTCGGATTGCCGCCAATTCGCCGCTGGCGGTGGCGTTGGCGAAAGACGCGGCCCTGTGCAGCTTCGAGACTTCGCTTGAGCACGGGTTGGAGCATGAAAAGCGCAACTTCTTCGTCGCCATGCGTTCGGCCGACAACCTCGAAGGGCAGGAGGCATTCCTGAGCAAGCGCGCCCCCAGGTTCACCGGCCGGTAAGCATCAGCCAATTACCAACTAAGGAAACTGCCATGCAATTGAATTCCAACATCGCCGCCGTCGTCACCGGAGGCGCTTCCGGTCTGGGCGCCGCCACGGCACGGCGCTTGGCCAGCCATGGCGTCAAAGTCGCCATCTTCGACATGAACGAATCTGTCGGCCAAGCGCTGGCGAGTGAACTCGGTGGCGTTTACTGCAACGTGGACGTGACTTCCGAAGAGCAGGTAGACGCGGCCTTTGCTAAGGCCCGCACTGCCGTTGGGCAGGAGCGCATTCTCGTGAACTGCGCCGGCACCGCCGACGCTGTCAAGACTGCCAGCCGCGACAAGAAAACCGGCGAAATCCGTCATTCTCCGGTGGATCGCTTCAATCGC
This sequence comes from Ralstonia flatus, assembly GCF_958439105.1. Classification (NCBI taxonomy): domain Bacteria; kingdom Pseudomonadati; phylum Pseudomonadota; class Betaproteobacteria; order Burkholderiales; family Burkholderiaceae; genus Ralstonia; species Ralstonia flatus. The sequence continues at coordinate 124,544 of NZ_CAUDLI010000009.1, forward strand.
ATCATTCAGATCAACCTGGTTGGCACCTTTCGCTGCATTGCCAAGTCGGTCGCTGGCATGTTGACGCTCGAGCCACTGGCCGATGGCGACCGCGGCGTCATTGTCAACACTGCTTCGGCTGCCGCACAGGACGGCCAGGTTGGTCAAGCCAGCTATTCGGCCAGCAAGGCCGCCATCGTGGGCATGACGTTGCCCATCGCGCGTGACCTGATGGACGAGGGGATCCGTGTCAACACAATCCTGCCGGGGCTTTTTGGTACGCCGTTGCTGCAAAGTCTGCCGGACAACGTTAAGCAGGCGTTGGCGGCATCCGTGCCATTTCCCAAGCGCTTGGGCGAACCCGAGGAGTATGCGCATGCCGTCGAGTTTCTCGCCACTTGCGGCTACATGAACGCTGAATCCATTCGTCTGGATGGTGCCATTCGCATGGCACCACGCTGACATAGTCACTCGATCGTGGACCGGGAGAGGGACATGACTGTCAGTGGTGGTTCCGATGGTTTCCCGGCAGAGGTTGAGGCGGTTATTCATGTGCCTTCGACCGTCCTGGATGTTGCTGTGGTCGGCGTGCCGGATGAGACGCGGGGGGGGGGCGATCCGTCCGAAAGTGTTCCGCCAGCACGGGCGATGTGCCTGTGCAGGCTGTCTATAAGGCTGGGTAAAGTGCGCATTCGGATTTTCGGACCGTGTTTTGGGACGTTAGTGGTTCGCCGACTCTCCGTTCCGTTCGCAGCCACGATCGCGGTGCGTGCCCATACGGGGTGGCTGACCGCTCGAGGCTGGACCAGAAAACTCGAAGCCGGCGAATGGCTTAACGTGCCGCCGTTGGCCCGATTCGACCTGAGTATTGCGCCGGGGGCTATCGTCGAACTCGTTCTGCACACAGACGACGTTGAGCGCGCTGCGTTGAAGGAGGCGGCGTTGAACCCGGCGCTGTGGCTAGCCCGCTTCGATCCGTCTAGAGCCAGGGTGCTGCAGTGCGATCAGGGAAAGGCGCTGACCCGGGCGCTGGCGCGTAGCGTCTTCCTTGCGCCGCATCACGAGTGGCGGTGCTCGACTTTCGCCACGCAATTTGGAATGAGCGGCAAGGCGGTTTCGAGCGAGATTTTTGCGGAAGGCGAGAGCTTTCGCGAGACGGTGCGGAATTATCGACTGTCCCGTCTTCTTTTTGATCTACCAGCGTTGCCGAAAGTGAATGGCGATATTGCGCAGTCCTACGGATTTGGCTCGTGCCGCCTGCTTGAGGCTGCGTTTTATGGTGTGTTCAACCTGCCGCTGACTGTGGCTCATGCTCAGTTGGTTGCATCCGCTGAATTTCGGAAGATGACAGCTCCTCGGAGTGCCGTTCGTCCAATGGGTGCGCCGTCAGAATCGGTCGCTTGTGCAGGGTATCCCTGGGCCGTGCCGCCTTGCTTCTTGCCGAGATAAGGCGGCCGTTGCCTTGTGTTTTACGTGGCTTCTCGTTGATGCAGGGAGATGGTTAATCCGTGAACAGCCCATCTCAGCCGTCTCATAGGAACGTGCATCCCCCATTTCTGCGCCCTAGGTTGTCGCCGACAACCTAGGGCGCAGCAACAAAGCAGTACCCACCTAAGCGGAAATATCCGCATCAAAAACCAAAGGAAAACAGAGGAGAAGTGTCAATGAAACTCAGGAGCATGGCTGCGGCCGTCTTGTTCGCGATTTCGGGGGGCGCCTTCGCGCAGTCGACTGTCACGCTCTATGGCGTGGTGGACGCCAACCTGGAATACGTCAATCACGTCGGCGCCGTTCCGACTGGCCTCAACCAGTTCAATCGCGGCCCGTCCCATGCTGTCTACCGCCTGGATTCGGGCGGCCTCTCCTTGTCACGCTGGGGCCTGCGCGGCACGGAAGATCTCGGCGGCGGCCTGAAATCACTGTTCGTGCTGGAAAGCGGCTTCGCCCTCGACACGGGCACCTCGCAGCAGAGCGGCCGCCTGTTCGGGCGCCAGGCATTTGTCGGGGTGCAACAAGCCGGCATCGGCCAGCTCACACTGGGCCGCCAGTACACCTCGATGTTCGAGGCCCTGGCCAACTTCTCGCCCACGGCCTACGCCACGCAGTACGAACCGCTGGTGCTCCAGTCGGGCGCGAATTTCCGCGAGGACAACACGGTCAAGTACACCGGCCAATTCGGTCCGGTCACGGCGCTGGCGCACTGGTCGTTCGGCACAGGCCTGGCCCTGCCTGCAACGGCAGCGGTGGCCACGCCGATCGGTGGCAACGGCGAGGTCGCCGGCCAGTTCCGGCGCGACACGGCCTATGGCGCGGCTGCGACCTACGGGGCAGGCCCGTTCGGCGTGGCCCTTGGCTACGACCAATGGAATCCGACCATCGGCACCGGCAGCGGCGCCTTCAAGAAGGCCACAATCGCAGCAAGCTACAGCGATGGCCCGGCCAAGATCATGGGCGGTTACCGCTGGGGCCAGAACAAGAACGCGGCCGATGTGCTGATCCAGCGTGATGACTTCTACTGGATCGGCGCGAACTACCAGGCCACCCCGGCCATTGGCCTGACGCTGGAGTACAACTACGACAACGTCAAGAACCAGTTCGGCGATACGCATGTCGCCAACCCCTGGCAGATTGCCTTCATGGCGACCTATGCGTTCTCCAAGCGTACCGATGTCTACGTGACCACCGCGTATGCGAAGAATGCCGGGCTGATGCTGGAGTCGGTGGGCACCGGCTTTGCCACCAGCTTTTCGCTGGACAATAGCTACGCCCTGCCCAACGGGCAGAACAGCATGCTGGGTGTGGCGGTGGGCTTGCGCCATAAGTTCTGACGGAGCGGCTAAGCCTGACTCGCTTGATGCTCGCAAGCCGCTCCGGGAATAGGGTCGCGAGGCCCGGAGCGGTACGCTCGACATCAACCCCTGCGACATGAGGCGATAGCCGCTCACCCAGTGAGGACCCGTTTTCCATGGACAGTACCGAGCAAGAGAACCCCACCCAGATCACGGCCCGGAAACCCGGATTGGTCTATCCGTTTGCTGCGCCGGAGAACGGGCAGATGATCGAAGTCGCGCCGGGGGTGCGGTGGCTTCGCATGCCGATGCCTTTCTCGCTCGATCACATTAATCTGTGGTTGCTCGACGACGGCGAGGGTTGGGCCGTCGTCGATACGGGTGTCCGCACCGAAGAGGCCACGCGCATCTGGTGTGACTTGCTCGGGAGCAGCAGTGAAGCTCGGCCCTTGACCCGCGTGTTCGTCACGCACATGCATCCTGACCATGTTGGCCTTGCCGGCTGGTTGGCGCGCAGATTCGGCATCCGGCTCTGGATGACCCGCCTCGAATACCTGACCTGCCGGGTCCTGGTGTCCGACAGCGGACGGGAGGCACCGCCCGATGCGATCGCCTTCTATCGGCGCGCCGGCTGGAGCGCCTCCGCCATCGAAACGTACCGCGCTCGCTTTGGTGATTTCGGCAAGCACATCCACCCCTTGCCGGACAGCTACCGCCGTCTGTGCGACGGCGAGGTATTGCGGATTGGCGAGCATGATTGGCAGGTGGTTGTTGGCAATGGGCATTCTCCCGAACATGCCTGCCTGTATTGTCCGGCGCTTGCGCTGCTGATCTCCGGAGATCAGGTGCTGCCGCGCATCTCGTCGAATGTCTCAGTGTTTCCCGTCGAGCCCGATGCCAATCCCATGGCGGACTGGCTGGACTCGCTCGCCAAGCTCAAGCGCACTGTGCCGGATGACGTGCTCGTGCTGCCGGCACACGGCGATTGCTTTCGCGGCCTACATGCGCGGATTGACGCATTGAGCGCTGGCCAACAGCGTGCGTTCGACCGGCTAAAAGCCGCACTGGACACGCCGCGACGCGTGGTCGATGTGTTCGGCGCATTGTTCGCCCGGCCAATCGACGAGTCGACCCCGATGTTGCTGGGGATGGCCACGGGCGAGAGCCTGGCATGCCTGAACTACCTCATGCATTCTGGCCGTGTTGAATGCACCCTCGATGGCGTCGGTGTCGCATGGTATCGGCTGCGGCGTGCCTAACCCATATGACCACGAGGAGAAGTAGCGATGTCCACCTACGCAGCGCCTTTGCGCGACACCTAGTCTGGGACACGGCGAATCCGCTTAGCATTCGCGGTCGGGTCGACAGTTGGGTCTCACAAGGCACTGCGTTGGCCTCGCTGGTTTGCCAGCTTTTTGCCAACATTGCGTATGAAGAGGCGTCGTTAAGCCAAATTGCTGGGGTTCGAGTCCCCTCCCTCGCACCACTAAAATCAAGCTTTCCCTGCTAGTTCAAGGGCTTGCGACACAAAAGTGCAGCACTGATCCAGTGACACACAGAGATCGGAACGCACCTATGGCAAGACCAAAACCTCAGCGGAAAATCCCCGGCCTGTAGGCTTGTCGTTGATTGGTCGTCTCCTACGGCGCGTCAGGTGCTGATCGAGGTGCTGCGGGCCACTGTCTCCGCTTGGGGCGACACTGTGCGCCGGGGAGACGGGGAGCCCGTAGAGACGCCCGCCGCTCCAGTTGCTCCGCCCGTTGAGGTCGCTGGGTCCTGCGCGTTAGCGGGCAGGTGTGACCAGCGAAGGAGGCTGCGGTGCTACGCAGCCTCCTTCGCGGCGATGTTCCCGTGCGCGATACGAATCGTTATGACCCTCATCAAATCGTAAATGCGGTCGATATCTGCGGGGTGCTTTCGTGAACCGAACATCAAAGTGGTTGCGCCTTCCGTCTGTGCTGCGAGCAATGTCGCGCGCGCCTGGCATTCTCGTGCGGTCGCAGACGAATCTATCTGGCGCACCAGGTCCACGTAAATTGCTCGATAGGCGGAGTAGGGTCTTCTCAAAAGCTCAAGCGTGATATCTGAGTGCTGGGCCAGGGCGAACAATTCGAACGTGAGTCGGCGTATCTTCGAATCACGGGACTCCTCTAACGCATCGTCGACGATTCCGCACTCGTCGACAGTGCATCAATGCCAGGGGCGCTCCAACGTCGCGGCTCGTCCACTCGCTTCAGCCACAAGGAGTGCAGCCATCTTGACAATGCGACGACTGTTCCAGCCTCACTCAACACGTGAACAGGCTTGGCCTCGCCAAAAATGATCGGCCCGATGACAACATAGTCACCGGCAGCGGCTTTCAGAAGGTTGTACGAGAAGTTGGCGGCGCCAAGATTTGGTAGTAGGAGGACATTGCCATCGCCTTCGAAAGCGAAGTTCAGACTTCGCTCTCTCTAAGCTACCGTCTATCGCGATGTCGCCATGCATCTCAGTCGGCCAGCGAGCGCGATAGCTCGCGTCGAGGAACCCCCAGTCCTCCTCATTTTCTGGGTCGATATGTTCCACAGCGGCTTGCCTTTCTTCCTGTCCGGGGAACAGGTAGCGGATTATGAGACAGAGGGGAGAAGCGGAGCGTGGCAAACGGTCTGCTGATGTGACCGGGACTATCGCAGCGGCCTGACACGTTCGGGTTTCCGTCTATAAACTCGCTCCGTCAGTCTGCTGTCCGCGTGCGCGAGAAGCGCCTGCGCATGCTCCAACGTTTCCGCGTCACTTGCGCACTTCGCGCGCAAGTCATGTTCGGTGAAATGTTCCTTCACCTTTGTTTCTTCGAGTACGCGCTCCATGAAATTGCGCCACATGGTGTCCCATCCGCCTGCGCGCCCGTCGTCGTTGAAGTAGCACTCGCCGCGGCGGTTGCAGAACAGCCAAGGCGTGAGCGATACCGGGCGCACTAATTTTGCAAGAGTGACGGCTTCGCGCAGTTCATCAGTCCACTCGTAGACAAGACGCTTGCCAGTCGTATGCTCGGTCTTGCCCGGTGTGACATGGATTCCGTCCTCGTTCATGTCGGACACCGTTAGGCGCAGAAGGTCGCCGCGGCGTAGGCCGGTCAGTAACTTGATCCGCATATATGCCTGAATTGCCAACACGCTTCCCGATTTGCGACGCGATTTAAGCGATAGGCACTCAACGATCTCCCAATCCTCGATGTAGCGCGTGCGCGGCTTCTCGCCCTGGAGTCGAACCTCGTGCTTGAAGGGATGCCGGTCGAGATAACCCCATTCGACGGCCTTTGTGTACGCATGCGACAGCACTTCGACTTCGCGTTTCGCCGCAGTCTTTGCCGAACGCTTATCGACGTACTGATAGATGTGGCGCGGCTTGATCGACGTCAACGGCATGGCGCCGAGCACGGCGCGCAGGCGTTTCAGGGCGACCGCGTTGTGCGCCTGCGTCGTCAACTCCTTCATCGGCACGACCTCAAGCGCATACCGGTCAAGCAATTGGCCGATGGTCTTTGCGTCGTCCAGTATCGAGAGCCGGTCCGCCCACACCTTGTACGCTTCCGGCAGAGTCTTGCCGAGCCTGAATTGCTTCTTCCCGTCCCACGCTGTTTCGAACCCTTCTGGGACACGATAGTAGTAAGCCCCATGGATTTTTCGCCACCGCGGTGGCAGCCCTTTGTTTTCAGCGTTTCTCTTTTTAGGCATTATGCTGCGCTCCAATTGGGCGTGGGTTCCACGGCTGTTCTACGTGCGGTCTCGCCGCCAAATAGCAGCTCGACGTGCCGTCGTAGCACGACGATATGGCCGTCAGGTCGAATACAGTGCTGGATACCCATCGTGCGAAGTGCTTGCGCCTGACTGCGTCGCTGATGGCGCCCGGTTAGAAACGCCAGTTCCGCTTTTGTCAGGAACATGAGGTCGGCCCCTTTCGGTAGCTCCGCAGTCGACAGTGGATCGCTCATTGTTCCTCCTGCCGGAGGGCGCGCGGCGCGACAACAGGCAAATTGTTGTCCGTCTGAGAAACCGCATTTGTGTGCGACTTCACACACGCTGTTCGCGCTGCGGTCGGAGGTTTAGCTTCGGACCGCAGCGAGGCCAGAGCCTCTTTGCGCCGATGCTCCAGCAGAATGCGACCCGGCGGACGAGCCAGCGCGACGGTAGGGGACCCTCGCAGTGCGATCAGATCATCAACAGTGAGTTGGTACATTGCCGGCACCAAATCGAGCCTCCCGCAACTACGCAGCCTAGCAACCGCAAGGGATACCGCCTGTCTTAGCTGAACCTGCAGGCTCTTTGACTCGCTGGGATCGCGATCATGCTCGATCGTCGTTGTTTCCCCCTTGGTAAGCAGCGCGCCGAGCAGATCTTTTAGCGGAGGCGGCGCGAAACCATGCAGAACGTCAGCGGCCTCGAGCTGAAGGCGGGCCTTGCTGAGATCAAACGATTTCCAGGGGCATGCGTCGTTGCTGATTTCTAGCCGCTGAGCGAATTTCCACACAAGGCGGAAAAGCCGGATCACCGCATCTGCCAAACTTGCGCGCTTGGCCGCTCCGTACCATGTTAGGAAGTCAACCTCGCAGTTGATTGCTTCGAGGCGTGGATTACGGCGTTTGGTGAAGTACTCTCGAAGAATCGCCAGTTCGTTGCTTCTGTGCGCAGTTGCGTGTGTGTCGAGCAATGGCAGAGAGCATTGTTCGAACGCATCAAGCAATGCGAGTGCAGTAGCAGGGCGAGATTGCCGCACTCGTGTGTGTTGCTCGTCGACCCACCGAGAGCAGGCGACGCCAAAGTCGTTGCCCAGGATGAGCTTCTGCCCTCCGGGACGGAGCATATAAAAGGTGGACGTGCCGTCTCGATTACGGCGCGCACGCATATCGGCGGGGCGATTAGTTTTGGGCGGCATTTTTCCTCCGCGGCGTGTATGCGAGACTGATGTCGGGCCGGAGATGACCGAGTTCCTGGCTGACGATTTCCAGGCAATCTAAAGGGGCCAGGCCCAATGTCAGGAGAACTTCAACGCGATTTTGTGCGTAGGAGTGACGCAGTCCGTGCAGTCCCAGCGAGAAACCGAGCGTCCGGATACTCGAAGAAGAAAAGGATTCCGACAGGCTTTGCCCACCGCCGATATCAAACACGCGAGTTCGTCGTACCTTGCGATCTACCACTGAGGCCGGAGTCTCGAGCCGGCGCAACTGTAGCTGCTCGTGCAATTCAAGTGGAACCCAAACGCGGCGTGCCAATCCCCCCTTGCCGGTCGTCCGGTAAATGAAGCCTTCTGGTAATCCCAGGAATAAATCGTGGCGCCATGGGCGATTCGATTCAGGGTCAAGTTCATGTGCTTCGCGCAGTTCAATCAGCTCGCTCGCACGCAAGCCTCCGCTAAACGCGATCCGTGTCCCGAGGGCGTTGGGCTCCGATTGACAGCGAGCAATCTGCTCCATCTCTTCGCGCGTGTATGCGCGTCCAATGGTGAACGTTGGAATCTCCGCCTCGAGATTCGGCAACGTTACGCAGAACAAAAGACTGAGCGCCTGCCGGTGCTGGTCCAGAGTTTTTTGGCGCCAGCGCTGACTTTCTTGCATCAGGTATTGTTCAAGTTCGGCGCGAGTGACGGGCGCATCGATCCCTGTCCCGCTGCCGAGGCGCCACGTGAGGAACTCTCGTACGCATTGCTCGACGCAGCGGGCGGTTCCGATTGACACGATGACATGGCCGAGGAGTGCACCGAGCGAACTCTTTGTTTTTCCCAGTGCGACGACAGATGAGACCAGCTTGCGCGCCAATTCCTGGGGGGAATAGGTTCTCTTTGCCCGCGTCATTTGACCGACTCCCACGCGAAATTGATTCCAAGGCATTTAAGGAACCGATGAATGGTCGACTTGTTCGCCTTGATGTGGAAGCGCTCTTGAATTCTGCTGGCGAGGTTGTGGAGCGAATACACCCTCTTATCCGCTGCTCTTAGCCGCGCCACTGCGCAACGGCGTAGAAAAGCGACGATCTCCGGGCGATCGAGCTTTGAGTGTTTGTTACGACTGGACATGGCAGGTCCTCCGTACGACAAATCTCGCATTCGGTAGGGCGAATGCAACCCGCGCAGCAAAACGCTGCCGTCGCTCATGTAGCGACGGGTCAGAAAGCTTTGCGGGTTGATGCGAGGCGTACCCGGACCAGGGGCGCGACGTGGCTAAGGCCTTTCGAGGGGGGCGCGGTGCCCCGACCTGATTGATAACTACAGATTTCGGAAGCGCGGGTCGCCGAGGCGAGTCGCAAACCGTATCGGCATTGCGGATTCGCACTTGCTGCGGGCGGAACAGGTTCGAAGGGCGCAAACGGACACAAGAACGCGCCGCCGCTGGGCGCGGGGTGTCAGTCAGGCTGGATTTTCAGTCGATGGTAAACGCACCGGTGCTCCGCGAATGGCGGGAGGTGCGTTTCTTCAAGGCGCAGGAAACGCTTGCTTGAATGAATTACAACTCTAAGTTGGAGTTGATTGATTACACGTGCCCGAAGGGCTCATGCCGCATGTGCGGCGTAAAAACATACTACACCGACTTTAGACCAACGTGAAGTAGCCGTACTCGCGTTGCCTTTAAGCCACAGCAATACAAAGGACAACGATATGGGCGATTGGATCACAACTGAATCGGAGCACTCCACTCTATGGAAACGGAGAATCACCACGCAGCCGAACGCCCATGTTGTCTTTGGCATCGCTCTAATCGCCTTCGACTCGCGGGGACATGAAGTCAGAGAGAGCATTCGCGAAGAATGCATCCCCCAAGTCAGTGATTACGGTAGGCTGCTGGGACGGCGGGGCCTCACTGATTTCGAGAGCCGGTCGCAAGCGTGTGCCAATGCCGTCTCCTTCGGCCAATCGCATCTTCTCCAGCATGCGGCCAAGGTTGGCATATCGGACAAGCAAGCGCGAACGTCGGCGAGGGGACGGCTCGAGTGCGAGGACTTCGGCTATATGGGCATCCTCCACTTCGTGCACCGTGAATCTGCCTTTCAGCAATGTCATCGTTTCCCCTTAAGTGCGGCCTCGCCGGCGAGTAGAAAGCCAACCGCGTTTGCGAAGCGAGGCTGCTCGACGACATTAATTTCACCGCCGAGCGTCTCACGAAGCGCCGGCAAGTAGTAGTGCGCCGCGCCACCCGCCGCAAACACAGTTAAATCCTCTCGTGTCTTGATGGTGGTCAAAACTGACCGCACGATCGGGATCGTGACGTGCAGCGCGGAGTTAAGGAACGGTTGAAGGTCGATCGCTTCACCGTTATGCATCAGCGGCTTGTTGGTTACGATCGCCCGATCGATGCGGTCCAAGTTGCTGAACCGGCCCTTATGTTTGCGCTGTAGCAGCGCTGCGATCTCTCGCAGCACGATCGCTGCTCCGCCTTGCAAGCCGCCGCAACGCGCTCGGTCGACCTTGAAGCTGGACGAAGATACGAAGGTATCCGTCGTATTCCAGCCCGAATCAACGATGCAGCACGACGTATCACCGGAAAATGCCTGCGGGTGTGTCGACCGCAAAAACACATAAGCTCCCAACGGCTGGGGGAGAACCGAAACGTTGCGGATGGTGAAGGTTCCGTGACGACCAAAGTCGTGGCTGCCGCGGAATTTCTCGATCAAGCCCCGTGCGTGCATTTGGTACGTTGGCAAAGGAAGCCCCAGCACCAGCTCGTCGATGTACCTTTGTTGACAACGAACGAGGGTAGTGCCGAGCAGGGCATAGTATTCGTTCGATGTTGGGAAATCATCGGTTTCGGTCCGGATGATGCTTGATGGGACAACCTCGGCGTCGGTGGTGTCCACCAGATACTTCATTCCATTGACCTCGATCTGAAGATCGGCCTCACGTGCACCGACGGCTTCCAGACTTGACTCAAAGGTAGTTTCGGCGAAGCGGCGCGCAACCGACGGCATGCTCCCCGTGGTGATTTTTCCGTCGTGCATGAACGCATATTTGGTGAAGGAGTAACCGACGTCCACGCCCAGGGTCGTCGATCGATTTGTGAAGCTAGGTTCGGTACGCATGGGCCCTCCGATGGGTTATGAAATGTCTGAGCTGGTCTGCAAATTGATCTGCGCCCCAACCTAAGTCATTGGGTCGTCTGCAAACACAAGCCTTCGTGTTGTCGATCTGTATGTTGCAGCCGCTATAGCGCGATGCAAGTTGGTCTGTACTGTCCTGCGCTGCTTTGAAAGATGATCGGCTCGAGGCCGTGCGCGTTCCCGCAGGAACGCGACTTGCCGCCATGTTGCTTTTTTCTTCGTCGTTCGCGAGCGCGCGGCCTGCGTGCGAAGACTTGATTGGATGAGGATTGCGGGGGACTTATTGAGCGCGGTCAGAAGGCAGCGCATCTGAGGGCCCGAACGCGCCGAACGGCACGGGGTCGAAATTGCGGGTGACGGGGCTTCTTGGTGAGTGTCGTTGCCGACATCACTCGAGTCGAGCTCGGCGCCGGCGGGATTGCATCACAGCAGGGTGATCGCAATTTCCCGGCGATCAGCACATTCTTGCGACGTGCTATCTGCGCGTCCAGGTTGTCTGGATGTTCCTAGCTTCAGGGGGGCACTCTAGGTAGGGCGCCCGTTAAGCCTGGGTGTCGATCAACTGAGCAGTCGATCAGCTTCATGCCGGCATACCGGCGGTTTTTCTAGTTTTCAGAATAAGGCAATGTGGTCGACTAGGCAAGTGCCGCCTTAAGATAATTTCGATTTGATGAGGAGCTGCTTACAAGTCTGGGATCGGGCGATCTTCACGTTCGTTGCGTTTAACGATTTCGTTTTTCGATAGCTGGAACGCCTAAAGGCTTGTTGGGCTTGAGTTTGAAGCGAGACTCGCTTTGCCGACTGACCCTGACACAGCCGTTTCTCTTGTGGTCGCACGATCCATACATGTGGAACCGACCGACGCCATCAGACCGCAAGCCCGGTTGTGGCGATGCTCTATAGCGCTTCCGAGGCTGTAGACAAGTGGCGCATTGGCGGCACTTGGTGGGCTGAAAAGCAGGGATTCTTAAATCGACAAGATTTAAGTGGCGTTTAGGTGGCGCTTTGCGAGCTCATTGCGCAACGCTCATGCTGTCGAGGTGGCGGGAGGCTTGAGGCGAATTCGCTTGGTGCCGGGAAACGCAGATCGTTAGAGGCCTGAGGCGACACGCGGGGCATTTGTGTGCGTCGGTCTTATACTGTTTTACCACGCAGGAGGGGCATTCAATCACGGGCTCCGATCTTTGGGTTGAGCTTCAGCGCTACTCCGCAGCGCATGGTGTCTAGCACAGGGGGCTGGAGTCGGAGTGAAACGCCGCCAGAATCGTTGCATATAAGCGAGGCTGTGACGCAAGACGGGTGGTCTTGACAGCTTTATGTGGAAACGGTTTTCGACAATACAGACAGGCAGAGCAGTCGCCCTGACACAGCCGTATTGTCATACAGCCCCCTGATGGTTTGTGCCAACGCATTGACGCAACTGTTGTGGCGGCCGCCGACCGAGGGCTCGATGTCGGCCTCGATCAGTCGCGTGGTGTAGGGAATGATATTGCGACCCCCTGCCGGAAGGGTGGGCCAAGGTATTTTCGCTTTCAGGCTTGGTACTCCGGGGAAATTTGCATGATATTTCTCTGCCAAGCTTGCTTTACCGTCAAATGCCGTGCTACTGTTTAAGTAGCCGTGCATAAGCGGCATGATTCACTTCTCGACCGATCCGTCGTCGAGTCAATATTTATCAGGCTGATTGAGCCTCGATAAATCTCAACTCCACCGTGCAGTCGTCACGGTTCGGCATGTACATCAATATCAGATCTTGTGGTCTTGTGAAGCGATCCAGAGGTTTCGCTGATCGTCGTCCTGGGCCGTATCGCTAGGCCAACTTCGATCTAGTTTCTCCACCTGGCTTTCACCCACAAGCACCAGCAAATACGAGCACTAGAGAGGCGCGGCGTGTACAACGCCTGTGCGCCGCGCCCAAGCTTGAGCTTGTTTCCTATAAAAGCTTTGTCCACGACGAGGTTTTTCGGATCTGCTGCGTGTTGAAAAAATGACGAGTCCACAAATCCTGAAATGGCGGGATCGGCGAGTGTCGCCGGCCATATCCCAGCCCTGAATCTTGTCCGTTACGTTGCGATCGGTTTCGGGCAGTCCGCAATCGAAGTCACGAGTTTTCCATTGATCGCGTTGCGCGCTTGTATCCACAAGCGTATCTCTTTGGTATGCAGGCGTTGGCTCTTTAAGCCTTAGCTTGCGCGTTTATATGCCAATGTTTATTGGCAGGCGGGAGGATTTCCTATGTTGCAGCATGATAGTTCGGTTGACGTTGGTAGTGACAGCGAGGTGATTACGCTGTCGCCGCTGGCGAAGGCTGTCGCTAATGCATTGTCTGAACCGTTTTTGATCGAAGGGGTGACGGGGCGCCCTGTGTTTGTGCAGTTGAATTACCTGGGCGAGGCGACCATGGTGGTCTACGCGAACGGTCACCCGTCAAAGACGTTGCCCGCCGTGATCCGATCGCTTCACGAAAAGGCTCGCGTGTCAGACGTGAATGACCCAATAACGTATTTCGATGGGAGGTCGTCATCTACGAACGACTTGCTGGCAAGGCCGGGAGCGTGGCCAGAGACGTCCGTCCACCACGTAGCCGGGCTTGGAATGTCAGCAAGCCAACGGCACTGCTTCGTGTTGTGCGACCAGAATGTAGAGATCGGGTTCTGTACTGTAGAGCTACGGATCGATCAGATTTTCGAACAAGGGATCCCGGCGGTACATGTTGAGCTGGGTTCCGATTTCATCGTTCCGGAGATGCGTGATCGAGGGCTGAGTCGCATGTGGGCAAAAGCAATCGGGAAAGTAACGGTCGCCATGCTGATGGAGTTCCGGAATCGCTGTGAAAGGCACGGGATCACTGAAGAGTGCACGTTTCCGATCATTATCAAGAGGGAGGCTATTTCCGAGAGCGGAAAGAGGTTCGGACGAAAAGTTCTGCACGAGCTTGAAGTTCAGCTGGATGTGGCCCAATTGCTGTTTGGTAGCACGAACGATCTCGTAAGCGTTGGTGAGTTGGACGGCTCTGCCTTTTATCGGGTGGAGCAGTAAGGCAAGTTGAGGTCCCCAGCTTCTGCGATTTGGTGGCATGTGCGCGCCCAACAGGGCGCGTATTTTTATTCGTCGCGGAGAGTCAATATTGGCAGTAATTCCTGTGGCGCATTTCAGGGTTCAATTCAGGGGGCTGCTGCTTGGTCGAGCCGCAAATATAGAGAGCCGTAACGGCTTCGGCGTCCGCACTCGTCCGATTGGCTTTGTGGCAAGCATTCGCCATTCAGTATGACTTGGGGGTCTTCCCATCATGCTTGCGCATATAGCCAATGGAACGGTTGCGGTATTTTTTGGTCAGGCCTCCCAGCCTCAGTTATGATCTGATTTCCAAAACCCTGATAAGGATCGGACATGGCCACATACAAGGAACTGCTGGCACAGAAGGCAAAGCTGGAAGAGCAACTTGAAAGCGCTCGCGTCAAAGAGCTTGAATCGGTGATCCAGCAGGTCCGCCAAGTCGTGGAAGAGTACGGTCTGACAGCAGAAGACATTGGTCTCGCGTCGAAGCCTGGTCGCGCTACCAAGAAGAAGGCGACCGTGGCACCGAAGTATCAAGATCCGAAAACTGGCGCCACATGGTCCGGTCGTGGCCGCGCTCCGGCATGGATCGGGAAAAACCGTGACAAGTTCTTGATCGCTTGATTCAGCTGCAACCATGGCCTAGCGACAGGAGGCCATGCCCAGAAATTGACCGACTGTTCGCGGCCATGAGCAGCCATTCGAATCAGGTAGCACGTAGGCGGAATTTCGCAGTAAAGATAGAGTGTTGATTTGCACCGAATCCTGACCCACCCGAGGTAGGTTTTTGCATCGAATGTTGACCCACGTATAGAACACTGTCCCGCTCGGCAACGAGCGGGAGATTGGAGTGATCGACGTGGCCATACTGAGCATCATTCGACGCTGGCACCTTCGCGACCAGATCCCGCTGCGCGAGATCGCCAGGCGCTTGGGCATCTCCAGGAACACGGTCAGGCGCTGTCTGCGCGCTGACACCACCGCACCGGCCTATCCTGCACGGCAGAGCCCAAGCAAGCTCGACGGCCACGCGGCCAAGCTCTCCGCCTGGCTCAAGACCGAGGCCAACAAGCCGCGCAAGCAACGACGCACGCTCAAGCAGATCCACACTGATCTGTGTGCCTTGAGCTTCACCGGCTCCTACGATCGCGTTGCTGCATTCGCTCGCCGCTGGCGCCAGGTCCGGCTTTGTAACACTGTTGCACAATCCGTTCGCAAGACTATCGCACAGAGGAGCCCGAAGCGCGCATCCTATAAGGTTTTTCGGGCAATTCGACGTTGTGTGATACCCCCCAGGTTGGGGTCGTTTTACCCTCCCCACCCCCCCACCCATTTCGTCAATTTCGTTGCAAAAATTTCGTGATGTGGAAACCGTGGCGCTGGCATGTCTGCAGTGGTCATGAGTTCCCGCATGACGCCGACCAACCTCGGCAGCTGCCGCGTCTGTCCACCAATAACCCACAGGGTCTGGTTCGGTATTCCGCATGACTAATGCTGGCCTCGGCGCTAATCAAGAAATGGGTAAGACTCGAGTAAGAATGGGTGCCTAGAGTTGCTAGATGCACGGAGCACGGTGATCGTGAGTCGGGCAATTTCCAGAATGCATGCCGAACCCAGGAGGATTCGTGGGCAACCCGACGAACATGCCAGGCCTGTGCACCATTGCTCCTAATGGAAGCCAAGCGCGCTGGGAGCCTCCCTCGACATGGAAGCGGCATTCCATTGCGCCCTCCATTTCCCCGATCACGGTAGACCACTGCCTTGCCGGCGACTCCGAACTTATCAATATGGAGACCACCGGAACGATGCTCACCCTGTACCTGACGAAGCAGGCGAAGGTGGAGCTGCGAAGCGAGGGTAGAGGGTGGTCCACGTTGCACCTCCGCTCGCCGCTGGCCTATGTTGCGCCCGGATTTTCCTTCTCTGGACGATGGTCGATGCCTATTGAGTGGATCACCGTCCACTTTGATTCGGCGTGGTTGGCGCGATCAGGTTTGCAGGCGAATTGGCAGCCGGGCTCAAGCGTGCCCCGATATGACGTGGGTGACGATTTGCTCATGCAGATCGTCCGAGCGATTCACGAAGATGCGCTGGCAGGAATGCCGCTGGGCCCGATGTACCCGGAAGCGCTCGGGGCGGCTGCACTGCGGCGCATCGCGTACCTGGAATCGCGCCCGCGCCCGAGAGAGTACGCGCACGGGCCCATGATGCAAAAGGCCGCCGAATACATCCAAGGCAACTTCCGAGACGAATTGACGCTTGTGGCGGTCGCCAATGCAGTGGACTTTCCGGGTGATCTCTATTCGTTCATCCGAAGCTTCAAGAAGGCCAACGGGGTGACGCCGCATCAGTACATCATCGAGAACCGCCTGCAGGCTGCGCGCGATCTGATCACCAGCGGGCGATGCGATGTAACAAAAGCTGCGCTCGCCTGTGGCTTTGCGACAGTTAGCCATTTCTCTGCGACGTTCCGCAAGCGCTGGGGCATCTCGCCGTCCGAGCTCAAGCCGTCCCCCATCCTCGCTACGCCAGAGGAAGCGAGAGTATCCACAAGCCGCTGATCGTCAGGGCAATCGTCAGCACAAGCAGCGGCAATTGGTTGATGGCCGTGCTTGCAGCGCGATTGATGCGCCTCATCGAGATCGCGTGGGTGATGTACACGCTCAGGATGTGCCCGACGAGAATCAGGATGACCTGGGCGTGCCAGATGTACGCCGCATTGATCAGGGACTGTGCAGCGGAATCCTGATTGGGTGGAATAGAAAACAGCTTCCAGCCGAGCCCCAGCGGATCGGCCGCGAGCGCGGCGATCTTCCGGCCCTGATCCAGGAACAGCGTGAAGTAGTGGCAGACGTTATAAAAGAGCGCGATGGGCAACAGCGCGAAGCAGAATTGCCGTGCGACGCCTTTGCCATTGAATGACGATCGGGAGGCGATCGCTTCGAGCGCGCAGAAACCTCGGAACAGGCCGTAGTACCCCACGCCTATTGCCGCAAATGTCAGCCATTGCCAGGTCAGGAGCACCTCGCCGGACATTGCGTAGTTTTTTCCGAGCGATGGGAATAGCTGAACGAGATACGGGTACACGCCGCGCCAGAAAAACGCATTCCAGGTCGCAGTGTCGCGCAAACCGTCGTAGGCGGTCGAGGCGAGCATGAAGGAAAGGAAGGCGACCACGCTGATGTGCGAAGGCTTCTCCTGAGCGATGTCGGCGACGGGGTTTCTTAGCTGTATCGTGACTTCGTCGCCTGAAGCGGCAGACCACTTGAGCGGCGAAAGTTTGGCGCACAGCCCGCACAGCATGCCGAACGTGTCGAACTGGCGCAGCCAGCGCTCCCGTCCAAAACAGAACGCACCTGCGAGCGCATATGCAACGTATCCACTCAGGAACAGGCCGACATCTCTTGGCCTGCCAGCCCCAAACAACTCCAGGGCAATGAGCACGATATAGACGAGCAGGGCCGGATACCACGCGAGGCATTGAGGGTAGGGATACCGCCCAGTTTCAAGCGTGGGGAAGTAACGCGCGGCGACTCGCAACAGCAGGGCGAACGGATTGGTGAAGGCATAGATGTCACCGAACATCGCGCTGATATAGACCGATCCCAGATAGAACCAGATCCAGAAGCCCGACATGCTGAGGTTGAGGAACGGGTTCTGGGTTCCAGCGAGGCTCGAGACGATCAGCAGAACAACGAAGATCGCGCTCGCGCGCTGTCCGGCTCGCAGTAGTGAAGCGGGTATGCGTACGCCTTTCTTGCGCTGGTTCGCGCGAGACCGCGAATCGGCAAGCCTGTTGCCGGATGCAAAGGCCAGGACCATGAAGGAGATGATCAACGTGCCTGTGGCGGCATACGCATACAGCCAGAGTGGAACCGGAAGGTAGTACGGAATATTCCAGGCATGCGCGTGTGCCAATGCCGGCACGCAGGCGACGATCAGCGCTGACCAGAGGGCCAGCCGACCCGCTTTACGTGGCGCGTGGGTTGCGCCGTTTGCAGCGTCATCCATCATGTCAACGTCTTCCTGCTCAGTTGTCCGCAGAGGAGATCACGCCGGTGAGTTTCCAGTCGGCCCCGGTTCGCTTCTCGGCAATCACGCCGATGGTGTCGTGGGGCGCGTCGAGCAGCTTGATGAGCGCTACGGCACGTTTGCTGCCGCCGCTCGAACCGGGCAATGGGAAAACGATGAACGGCAGAATCGGCGATGGCTTGTCGCCCTCCACGATGAGGGGGAGCACAGCGGCGTTCAGTGACTTGTAGACCTCGAATGCAGTGCGGTTACGCAACGGCGACGAGGAAAGCCGGGCCTGCTGTGCCGGGTTCTCAAGGGCGAGATAGGTTCCGTGATCTCGCAGTCTCCAGCCGGTGAGCTGGTCAACCAGCGCTTGGTCGGACTTGGATGCGTGCTCAACTGAAAGCGCAGGGAGCCAGCGCTTGTCCACCGGCGACGTTGTGACCCAATCGGTGAAGAACCGCGTATAGAAATTCACGAGATCAGTCTCCACGCCGGACTGCGCGCTCGGCGGCATCGGCGTTGGAATATCGCGCCGGCCCTTCCAGCGGACGGCTTTCCATGCAGTGCCGTCCGGCAGGCTCGTGCCATCCAGAAACGACGTGTCGGCAATGCCGTTCGCGACGAACCAGTCCGACTTGGCGCGTTTTGTTCGTGCGCCAATAAAGTCGGGAAGCGCTTGCCGCACCTGTTCCCAGCCGGCTGCTTGCCTGGGCGATCCGTTGATCTTCGGGTAGCGCAGCATCTGCGTGTAGGTGGACTTTGCCATGTCTTCCACATCGGCAGGCCAGCGCCATGTGAGGTCGGCGGCGTGGCTCTGTGGTGTGCCGCGATCGAGCGGTGCGGCCATTGCCAACCGCGCGTCACAGTCGATTCCGTAGCGGCTCCAGTCCGGAACGGATGGCGTGCCCTGATGTGCCCACGAATCCTGCAGCGAATGAAGTGACCGTCCGAACTCGCCGAGCATGAACGCAGCCTTACCGCCATCGGCGCGGTGCAGTGCCGTGTCGACCAGAGACAGGGCTGGCGTTCCTCCCGGCACGACGGGCCGGCTTTGCGCGCCACCCGGAACCTTATGCTCGCTCGGATAGTGGCGGGTCTGGGCATCCAAGGCATCCGCTGCAAAGCGCGACAGACAAGCAAACTGCAGCGGGGACGTCATGTATTCGATCGATCCCGCATCCAAGCGCTGATTGGCGAGGGCAATGGCCTCGGCTTCACCGGGTGCGAATCCGGCCTGCTTCGCCAGCCACAAGGTGAGTCCGAAATGCACATCGGATTCGAATGCGGCACACGTCAGCGGTGCCGCGAGCGTGGTCAGGAGTACCAATATCGGGAGGCTGAATCTTTGCTGCATGTTGGTGCTCGTGTTGACCTCGTTAGGTACGCCCCCTTGGGCCGAGCCACGAAGGGGCGTGGTGCGTGCGTATCAGTTGCCGATCTCGATCGCCTTCGAGCTTTCTGGGAAGGGCCAGGCGCCGTTTTCGAATGACAGGACGACGAGGCCGTTGTCCTGGCACGCGGTGGTCAGCAGATGTCGATCAAAGTCGAAGTCGAGACGAGAAGCGCACCAGTCGGGGCCGCCCGGGCGGTATTGGCCAAACATGAGATGTCCAGAGCCGGCGCCGGGGGATTTCGCCGAAGCAGGGTTGTAGTACGCGATTTCCTTGGGCTTGGATGGATCCCGGATATCGAACACACGCACGCCCGAGTTGAAGTAACTGCAGGCCAGCGCCGTGGCGTTTTCACGGTTGTCCACGCTGCAGTAATGCGAGCCATAGGTGAACGCCGAGAGGCCCAGGATGTCGGGGATGACCTTGTCGCAGTTTTGTGTCGCGTGCGTTTCCAGTCGAAGCTCCGAGACGAGTTGTGGCGCCGCTTCGTTGGACATGTCGTAGATGTGCCCCAGCGGGAAGGGCGTCATGCCGGCATTGCAGGCGGTTTTGACGCCTGCGGCGGCAGGGTCTTGGATCCCACCAGATCCGCCCTCATCCACCTCAATCACGTAAGGTTTGCCGCGCACGGAGAACGAGATCGTATGTTGGGCCACGCTGCCGTCTCGAACCGGAACCGTCGCGATGCGGTGCATTTGTGCATTGGGGCGCCGACTCTGCACTTCACTGGTGTCGACGACAAAGAACCCGTTGTCTCCGGTCGCATTGGGGTCGTTCAGTGGCGGGGCTGCCGTGCCACCGATCGCGCCAATGTTGCCCGCCGAGACGAAGTAGGCGCGTGTCCCATCCTGGCTCACGGATAAGCCGTGAGGAAGGCTTTGGACTCCAAGGTCCGCCATGGTGATCGCGGAGATCAGCTTCGGTTGCGTTGGCACCGTCAGGTCGACCGCAAAGTAGGACTTGCTGTATGCCCCGCCAATGTAGTACGTGAATCCATCCGGAGAGAAACCGCCTTCGTGGCCAAGGGGCTTGTTGGCCGGAGTGATGCCTCCGTCAGTCCCTGTGCCAACCGGAACGCTCGCCAGCAACTGGGGCTGGGTGCAATCCGAGGCAATGTCGTACAGATCGATTTCGGGGCCACCACCACCACCGAGCCCGTTATCTGCAGCAAGGATCCCTCGGGAGGTGTTCACGCGCAGCGACTCCCACGGGTCGTTCATTGCGGTGGACGTCAATGAGCTGATCCGAATGGGCCGAGCGGGATCGGTGATATTGATCACGGGAACTCCGGGGTTCACGCGCACCGGCGCAGCCGGATTCGTAAATGCTGGGGATGCACCCATCGTTGCGTGATAGAAGCACGTCTGGCCCTTTTTGTCCGTGTAAGTGGCGGAAGACCACGAAGCACCTTCGCCCTGAACCTGACTCACGAGCTTCAGGTTGCAGTTGAAGCCGCCGAAGCCGGACTGGCGAAGCGCCGCTGGCACCTGACCTTGCAGAGCCGTTTCAGGCGTATCGCCGGTCGCGCAGCTTTGAACCTTGGGAACGACGTAGTCTGCGACGGACACGGTCGGTTGGGTGGTTGTAGCGGCTGGGGTGTCGTCGTTGCCTCCGCCACAGCCGGTGAGTACGAGTGTACCCAGCGATAACGCGATCACCAGTCGAGTCCAGACTTGCATGTTTGTCTCCGCTTGTACTGCCAGAAATGTCAATGTGGCGCGGCGTCAATGTCGCCGCGCTCGGTTTTTGCGGTTTAGTTGCCGCTGGCTGTTGCTTTCGTGCTTTCTGGGAATGGCCACGTGCCGTTCTCGAATGCCATGACGAGCAGACCGTTGTCCTGGCACGCAGTGGTCAACAGATGCCGGTCAAAGTCGAAGTCGAGGCGCGAGCTGCACCAGTCGGGACCACCTGCACGGTACTGGCCGAACATGAGATGCCCCGAACCAGCGCCCGGGGATTTCGCCGAAGCCGGGTTGTAGTACGCGATCTCCTTGGGTTTGGACGGGTCCCGAATGTCGAAGACGCGCACGCCGGAGTTGAAGTAGCTGCAAGCCAGCGCCGTTGCATTCTCCCGGTTATCCACGCTGCAGTAGTGAGAGCCATACGTAAAGGTCGTGAGGCCGAGGACATCGGGAATGACCTTGTTGCAGTTCTCGATTGCGTGCGTTTCCAGTCGCAACTCAGACACGAGTTGGGGTGAGGCTTCGCTTGACATGTCGTAGATGTGTGCCAGCGGAAACGGTGTTACGCCGGCATTGCAGGCGGTTTTTACGCCTGCTGCCCCGGGGTCTTGAAGCCCGGCGGATCCCGCTTCGTCAACCTCGACAAGATAGGGTTTGCCCCCTACAGAAAACGAGAGTGCGTGTTGCGCGAAGCTGCCGTCTCGGACGGGCACTGTGGAGATTCGGCGCATTTGTGCATTTGGGCGCCGACTTTGTACCTCGCTGGTATCGATGACGAAGAATCCATTGTCCCCAGTCGCGTTCGGGTTGTTTAGCGGAGGCGGACCCATGCCAACCGCCGGGCCTCCATTTCCTCCTCCGACAAAGTACGCGCGCGTGCCGTCCTGGCTAACGGACAGACCATGGGAATACGTTCCGAATCCCAGATCGGACATGCTGATCGCGGAGATCATCTTTGGCCGTGCCGGCACGGTCAGATCAACAGCGTAGTAGGCCTTCGCAGCGCTTCCTCCGATGTAGTACGTGAACCCATCCGGCGAAAAACCGCCTTCGTGCCCTAGTGCCGTGGTGGCGGGGACGATGCCTCCGTCTGCACCCGTGCCGACGGGAACGCTGGCAAGTAACTGTGGCGACGTGCAGTCCGAAGCAATGTCGTACAGATCAATTTCAGGGCCGCCGCCGCCATTGATACCGTTGTCTGCAGCAAGGATCCCGCGCGCGACGTTGACTCGCAGCGATTCCCATGGGTCTATCATTGATGTGGAGGTCAGTGAACTGACCCGTACGGGTTGCGCGGGGTTGGTGATGTTGATGACCGGTACCCCCGGATTCACGCGCGGCGGCGCAGCCGGATTGTTGAACGCCGGACTGCCCATCGTCGAGTGATAGAAGCAGGTTTGCCCTTTCTTGTCGGTGTAGGTTGCAGCAGACCATGATGCGCCTTCCCCCTGGAGCTGGCCGACGAGTTTCAGGTTGCAGTTGAAACCGCCAAAGCCGGCCTGCCGAAGCGCGGCCGGCACCTGGCCTTGCAACGCTGTCTCGGGCGTATCACCGGGGCTGCAGCTTGTCACCTTGGGGACGATGTAGTCCGCTACGGATACCGTGGGTGTGGCGGCTGCCGCCGTGTCGTCGGACCCTCCGCCGCAGCCGGCGAGAACGAGCGTACCAAGCGATATTGCGATCGCCACCTGAATCGGTAGTTGCATGGTTGTCTCCTCTTGTATTCGACATGAGCGTCGATTTTTTTAACGAACAACAGCCATGCCGCCGCCCGCGAACGGGGCCGACAGCAGCCAAAGCCCGAACGTGGTGTAGAGCAGCATGACAATGAGTGTGGGGAGTTGGCTGAAGGCAGCCGTCTTTCCCGTGCCGAAGATGCGCAGCGCGATTCGGTGCGCACACAAGATGCCCACCACGTGGCCGATCAATATCGCGGCCACCTGGATGTGCCAGACCGCGTCTGCGGGCAGGATCAAGGCGGTTGGGTGGTGGTACGCGGTCCCGAAGAGGTTCCAGCCGCTTCCCAGTGGGTCTGAAAGGAGCCGGACGATGTCCGGCCCTTGGGACACGACCAATGTGAAATAGTGGGCGATGTTGTAACCGACAGCCACGGGGATGAGCGCCGGAGAGAAGGCATGCGCGAGCGTGACCGATGAAACGTTCGTCCGCAGTACGGCCTTGCCGCACAGGCAAGCCAGCCATAGCACCAACGCAAACGGCAGGGGGGACAGCAGTAGCGCGGTGTATTGCAATGCGTGATAGCCCGACTGCAGGAGCGGAAACGACTTGATGATGTCCGTGCCGACCCAGGGGGTGAGCAGCCGGTAGAGGTGCACCCAGTAGAGGTCGACAAAGGCGCGCGTATCGCGAAAGCCGTCAAAGGCTGTTGACGACAGCAGGAAGAGGATGCACAGCATGAGCCCGGTCGGAGGCGCACGTAGTACGCTGCCATTGGCGCAAGGCACCATGATCGGGTCGACGATCTTCAGCTCGCGCCTGGATGGGCGCAGCAGCGAGAGCGACCCGACGATGTTGAAGAAGACCGCAAACGCCTCGAAGCTCGCAAACCAGACGCGTGAGCCCACGGCGAAGGCGCCCAGCAGATTGATCCCGGTGTAGGCGAGCAGCGCGATACCGAGCTCGCGAGGGCTGCCCGTTCCAAACAGTTCGATGCAGATCAGCCCGTACAAGAAAGCGAACACGACGTAGTAGCCGCGTGAGCCGGCGTGCCGCGTTGCCCTGACGGGGGCCTGCGGGACACGCAGGATGTGCGCAGCGGTACGCCACGGATTGACGCTTGCATAGAGATCTCCGAAGCCGGCGCACAGATATTGGAAGCCCAGCACGAACAGTATCCAGAACAGCGTCATGCTCACGTTCGCGCTGGCGACTTGTGAGCCGACCACCGCGCTTACGGCGCAGACGAGCAGCGCCATCACCCAGGCGGCACGAGGCCACTCAGGACCAGTACAGCCAATGTGCTGATTGCCGAGTGCGCGCGTGCCCGGCTGCCCCTGAAGCTGCATGCGGAGCCAGCGGCCGTCCTGTCCGATGACGATGGCAACGGCAAACGACGCCACCAGCGCGGCGATGCAGCCATACAGGTAAAGCCAGAGCGGCAACGGCAGCGTATAGGTCGCGCCAAATGCATGGGCGTGGACCGCTGACGGGACAACACAGGCGAGGGCAGAGAAGCCTTTTGCGTATCCGCACAAAAGGCTTCGCTTGCGGCGCAGGTGCGGCATGGCAGCCATCGGTTCAATGCGTGCTCAGTCCGTTTGAACCGGCCGACGCGGTGATATGCGCGACGTAGAAGCCGCCATTCACGCCTGCGAACCAGATGTTTCCGGTGCTCGTGTCGTAATGCACGTCGCTCATCAGGTACTCGCTCTTGGTGGCACACATCAGGCCGCAGAAGACGTTGTTCGGATGCGCCGGCGGGTTGAAGTACGCAAATTCCTTGATGTGCAGCGGATCGCGAATGTCGAGTGCGCGCAGGCCCGAGCCGTACCACGTGACGAACAACGTGGTGGCATCCGATACGTTGTCTACGCCGGTGTAGTGGCCCCAGTACGTCACGTTGTCGGCCGCGACTGCAGCAGCGTTTTTCGGATCGCTGGCTTCTGTCATGTACGTTGCCGCCACCGTCATGTGAGCCGGATCGCTCACGGGAATGACGTGGTACTGAACCCCCGTGCACTCGGCGCCTGCGAAGACATAGGGTACGGAATTGACGGTGGCGAATTGCACCGTGTGTCCCTGCTGGTCTCCGCAGTCCGTCCAGTCAACTTTCCCGAGCAACTTGAATGACGCATTGGCGGAGCGGTTCTGGATCGACGTGACATCGAATGCGCGAACGCCCGTGTGTTTTACCGGCTCTGTCGTGAAGCTGACGCCGGTGCCCCAGTAGAGCGTGTTGCCGTCCGGGCTGATGTCGCCGTCGTGCCAGGCCTCGGCACCGGTGTTGTCCGGGTCGTCGCTCCAGTTCCAGGTCGCGATGACCTTCGGGGATGACGGCACAGTCAGATCGACGGCAGCGAGCGTGGCTTGCGATGCTGGCGCTGAAGAACCCTTGATCGTCGAAATATAGGCAGTCTTGCCATCTGGAGAAATCTTTAAGCCGTGCATGCCGCCGGGAAACAGATCCCGCGTGCTCAACGTTGCGACGCGAACCGGGTTCTTGCAGTCTTGCGAGAGGTCATAGACGTCCAGCGCATCTGCGGCAATGGCATCGATGCTCGGATTGTCTGCGCCGAACAGGCTCGGGAAAATGGGATTCGTGCGCGACGTTGCGAACGCCACCATGACGCCGGTGGTCTGGCCGACTTCTAGGCCTTCCCAACTGTTGCGCCCGGTGGGGCTCGAGACAATCTTGGCGAGGGACGGCTTTGTCGGGTCGCTGACATCGAGCACGGCCAGACCTTCAAGCGGGTGATCGCCCGCCGAGCCGTTGTCAACGTAGGCGCAGTTCTTGTACCAGGCCAGTTGCATGTTGCCGCCCCGATCCATCAGCGTGGACCGTCCGACGAGCGTCATACCTTTGCGATAGCCGCTCGCTGAGCGGCCGTTGTTTTGATCGGCGATGGGGACTTGGCCCTGAAGGCCCGTTTCCGGCAGGTCATCAGCGGCGAGGGTTGTCGCGATGGGGCTGTCATTGCCACCGCAAGCCGCAAGAGAAGCCGCGATGGCCGCTGCCGCCAGTAGGGCTGTGGCTAGCGCCTGGTAACGTCGCATGAAATGGTCTCCTAGGAGTCGTTGCTCCATTAGTTGTCGTAGTAGAAGCCTGGGACTGCTCAAATGTCGCGCGATGCTCCCTTGCTATCGCGGATAGATCTCGAGTGTGGCGAGTTCGAGTTGTTCACCTGTCTGGGTATGGAAATGCAGCGAGAAGCGCCCTGTAATGCCAATCGGAACGATGTCTAGCGATTGCTGGGTCCCGGCCGCGCATGCGGCAAAGGCCCCGGGTATCTCGTGCACCATCAACACGCCAGGCTCTTTCGACTGCACGTTGATATGGGCGGGTACACCTTCACGAATCGCGAAGACAGGCCGCTCCCAAGGTGCCTTGCCTCGATCTACGTGGACGGTGAAATGCTGCTGCTCGGGGAGATTTGACGAAGCAAACGACAGATGCCGCACGGCACAGTAGGTGAGCAGCAGTGCCGTTATGGTGGCAATCAGCGCGACATATCCGCGCCGTTGCCATGGCTTCATTTGCTGTGTGTTGGTGCTTCGTTCCATAAGCGCTCGCGCCGCTTCGTGTGGCGCTGTCATTCAACCTGCCAGTTGGCTGGAAGGATGGTAGTGCGCGCTACGGAACAAAGATATTTGGTTATTGCAGACTATCGAGGAATTGCATACTGATTAACCCCAACTCGATGCGCGATCACATGCCAAAGCAGTAGCAACTCGACTGCTTTAGGGGAAACCATAGTGATCGGCTCATCGCTAAAGCGTGGTCTAGTAAGAGTTCAGTCAGTTTCGCTACCCAGAATCGCCGGGCTCAATGCAGCTTCGTGGACATGTGGCTGTTCTTTCTGCAGGACACCAATACATGTGCCAAGGCTGAGCAGGCGTGGTTCGACGCATAGTGAGTGCGATCGAGACCACGCCCAGTCACGGCTGGCGCTTCGGCGTACCAGACGGCTAGGTGCTGCGCTGAAGCAGTTCAAACGAGGAAGTCCACCATGACCAATCATCAGCCACTTCGCGGTCGCACATTCGTGGTGACCGGAGCGACCGGGGGTCTTGGCGCAGCAATTTGCGAGGCAGCTGCGTCCGCCGGGGCCAGCGTAGTCCTCGGATTCAACCAGTCTCCCCATGCAGCGCTATCGCTAGCAGAAGCACTTCCCACGGCGGTGGGAGCGCAGCATCTCCCGATAGCACTGCCCGTCACCGATACGCAGGCATTGCGGATGGGTGCAGCATGTGTAGCTGACTATTTTGATCGTGTCGATGTTCTGGTTAACTGCGCGAGTACTACGCGGGTTGTGCCGCATCACGACCTCGACGCCCTGGATGACGCACTGTTCGACGATATTCTTTCGACAAACATCCGTGGCCCCTTCGCGGTGGTTCGCGCCTTTCGCACGCTGCTCGAGAGGGCCGTCGACGGCTTGGTGATCAATATCTCGTCCACCGCTGCGCAAACGGCGATGGGAAGCAACATTGCTTACTGCGCCTCCAAGGCCGCTCTCGACAACATGACACTGTCGATGGCGAGGGCGCTTGCTCCAAGAATCAGGGTCGTATCGGTGTCATCTAACGCGGCTGATATCGGTTTCTGGAAATCAGAGGATCAATCCTTCCGACAACTTCAATGTCGGCGTACCTCATTGGACGGGGTAGCGAATGCAGAGGACGTAGCTGACGCAGTTCTCACTGCCGTTGCACTAAGATTCACAACGGGGACAGTGCTTCCCGTCGATGGTCGTCATCCATTTCTGTAGACGCGCTCCGCAAAAGATTTCCAGCGGCTTCACTGATAGCCATGCATTTCGCCCGCACCCGTAAAAAATTGACTGCCTGGCTCGGCTTGGCGGCGATGGTGCTCGTGCTTTTTGTGCCGATGGTGAGCCAGGCGCTGGAGGCGCACGCACTGCGTACGTTCGAACATGCCATGCCGCTGTGCGAGGCAAATGGGTCGGCCACTGCCAGCGTCGATTTGCCGGCCGGACACGAGGTACCGGCCCACCACCATGCGGCGTGTGGCTATTGCGATCTGCTCGCAGAACACGTGCTGGTGCCGACGACCGTCTCGTCGATGGTGTCGCCGGCGCCCATCCACGCAACGGCATGGCCCTCCGAGCCCGGTCGCCTGCCGGTGCATCAGGCTCGTCACACCGGACGACCGCGCGACTCCCCCTTCCTCCTCTGACCCGTTAGCTGAGGCCGCGACGACAGATCGCCTCGCCGCTGGCTGGAGCCGATTTAGGGAAGACATCGTGCGACGCACCTATGACGCGTAATGCGCAAAGGAGCCGCGCACGAACATATCAGAGTGAGGAATTCAAATGACAACGCCATGTAGGGCCATTCGGCGCGCCGCGCTGCTCGCCTGCGCCACCGGCGCGTTCGCGCCTGTTGTTGCACAGGCCTGTGCAACCTGCGGTTGTTCGCTTAGCACCGATGCTGCGATGGGCTACTCGGCCATCCCGGGCTGGCGCATTAGCCTGGACTACACTTACCTTCCGCAGAACCAGTTGCGTAGCGGTACCCAATCGGTCACGCCAGCGCAGGTGGCAAGCATCAATGATGCAGGCGGCAATCAGGAAGTCGAGCGCCAGACCATCAACCGCTACATGAACCTCGGCATCCATTACAGCCCGAACAGCAGTTGGAACTTCAGCGCGATCGTGCCGTACGTGGATCGCAGCCATACCACGTATGGCGCAGCGACATCGGACCGGCTCACCCCGGACAACATCAGCGGCGCCAGCGCCAGCGGCCTGGGCGACCTGAAGCTCATCGCTAGCTATCAGGGCTTTCTGCCCACGCATAACCTTGGCGTGCAACTGGGCGTCAAGCTGCCTACGGGGCGCTACGGCGGGCAAAACACACTGACCGGCAATACCGTTGGGCGCAACCCGGTGTTCTTCAACAGCGGCCCCGTCGCAGGTGGACAGGCACTAGATAGCAGCCTGCAACCGGGTACCGGCAGCACCGACCTGATCCTTGGCGCGTACTACTACCAGCCCGTCAGTCAGGATTTCGACGCCTTTATCAACGGCCAATTCCAGGCCGCCGTACACCAGCGTTTGAGCGAGACTGGTGCGGACTTCCGCCCCGGCAATCTCGCCACCATAAGCTTTGGCGTGCGCTACGAAGCCAATCCGCACATCGTCCCGCAGTTGCAGTTCAACGTGACGCGCAAGAACGCCGACAAGGGTGCGCTGGCCGACACCACCAACACGGCTGGCACGGCGGTCTACCTGTCGCCTGGCGTGACGATCAGCGTGTCCCATAACGTGCAGATCTACGCGTTCCTGCAAAAGGCGCTGTACAGCAATCTGCAGGGTTACCAGCTCTTCCCGCGCTGGTCGGGCACAGTGGGAGCCAGCTATGCGTTCTGATGCACAACTCCAATCGGCACAATCTTGGTCGCGACGCGTGTTGCTGCAGGCGGCCGGCACGCTGGCGCTCGGCGCCGGTCTGGGCGGCACACATACAGTGGCGCAGGCGGCCAGCCTAGAGGTTGGCCGTCCTGCGCCGCCTTTGGTTTTGCACACCGTGGACGGACAGAGCATTTCTACCGACGACCTGCGCGGTCACGTAGTGATGCTCACCTTCTGGGCGACGTGGTGTGGGCCCTGCCACCAAGAGTTACCCATCCTGTCTGAGTACGCGGCCAAACACGCGCGTCAGGGCTTGCGCGTGCTCGGCTTTAGCCTGGATGAGCCGGCTTCGCTGCCCGAGGTCCGGCAGATGGCGGCGGGTTGGAGTTTTCCCGTCGGGTTGTTGGGCAGCGCGTATGCGGGGGGCTATGGCCGTGTCTGGCGCATTCCGGTGAATTTCACGATCGATCGCAATGGCCTACTGGCCGACAACGGCTGGGATTCGCGCGAACCCGCCTGGACCGCAGAGCGTCTGGAGCGCATAGTTACGCCGCTATTGCGTTGATGGGGCGAGGTGCACCGACCATCGTTACCGCTCATTACGGCCGATGGTCGAACGCCATCGATGTTCTAGGTTTGAGGCAACCTCGACATTCGGACTGCCCATGAAATTGCATCGTTTGTAGAGCAAGGCAGTGGCGGAAGCTCATAGCGCCGCCGATACCACTCCCGCAGTTGAAGGCCGAGACGGCGGTCACTAGCCGAGCAGCGCAGCGATTCGAACCAGTTCGCCAACGCAGCTTCTTTTTGCGCAGGCACTGCAGGATATCGAGCTGCCGACACCGGAGTTGCGCGACCACGATCTGTTGGTGGAAGTGAAAGCGGTGTCGGTCAACCCGGTCGATACCAAAATCCGGCGCGGTGGAGATATCCCCCAGGGCGGTGCGCGCATTGCCGGCTGGGACGCAGCGGGAATCGTCCGTGCGACGGGTCCGCTGGCTACACGCTTCAAGCCGGGCGACCGCGTCTGGTATGCCGGTGACATTACGCGGCCCGGCAGCAACAGCGAGTTGCACGCCGTGGACGAACGCATCGTCGGCCCCATGCCGACATCACTCGACTTTGCCGAGGCCGCTTCGCTGCCCCTGGCGACGATCACAGCGTGGGAGTTGCTGTTCGACCGCCTGCGTGTTCAGGCAGCGGACCCGAGCGACAACAACGTGCTGCTGGTCATTGGAGCGGCAGGCGGCGTCGGCTCGATCCTGACCCAGCTCGCGCGCGAGTTGACGGGTATGACCGTGATCGGCACGGCCTCGCGGCCCGAAACCCGCGAGTGGGTGCTCGCGCATGGCGCGCATGACGTTCTTGACCACCATCAGCCTTGGCCCCCCCAATTGGCCGCGCTCGGCATCGAGCACGTGACCCACGTTGCCGGGTTGAACAACAGCGCCGCCTACGTGCCGCAAATCGCCGCCGTGCTGCGCCCGGAAGGTCAGTTTGCCCTCATCGATGACCCGGTCGGTCTGGACATCGGACCCTTCAAGGGGAAATCCATCTCGATTCACTGGGAGCTGATGTTCACCCGCGCGATGTTCACCACCGACTCCATCGCACGGCAACACGCCTTGTTGCGCCGCGCGGCGGAACTGGTTGACCAGGGCCGCCTCAAGCACACCCTGACCCGACGCATTGACGGCATCAATGCCGCCGGTCTCATCGAAGCGCATGCGCTGGTCGAGGCGGGCAACATGATGGGCAAGGTCGTCGTTGCCAACCCCTGAACTTTTCTGACAGGGAGCATCAACATGACATCGCTAATCGTCAGCACGGCAACGGTCAGCCTAGAAGCCGCGCAAGCACTGCTGGCCGAAGCGCGCCGTGCGTGCACCGCGCGCGGCTTCGCTGCGACAATCGCAATTACCGATGCAGGAGGCCACCTGCGCGCGTTCGAGCGCGCGGATGCCGCCCCTTTCCTGACCGTTGACGTGGCCATCAACAAGGCATGGACCGCCGCCTCGTTCGGCATGGCTACGCACCAATGGAATCAATACATGGCCGAACCCGCCGTTGCTCCGCTGGCGCACCATCCGCGCTTGACGCCAGTAGGCGGCGGCGTACCGCTCTTTTACGAAGGGCGTCTGGTGGGTGGCATCGGTATTTCCGGGGGAACATCCGTTCAAGACCATGAGGCTGCTGAGGAGGCGCTGCGTAACGCAGGGTTCTTGCAATGAGTCGGCATTGCTCGTGAGCAACATGTATGGCTGGTGCCACTCCGATAGCTGCCGTCGGATCTAGTGGCTTCAGGCGGCGGCAGTGGGTCGGCTACGGCAGACTGCGTCTGGCTGCCGTGGGTCGGTCGCAGCGGCTGGTCGATAGAGTGCCGGCCGGCTGCTTCCGGCCGAGGTAGTGAAGTAGTTGCGTCGTACTCGCGCCCGTCTCAGGAGCTTCGCTTCGGCATTCCAAACAGTGCCCGCGCTGCAGCATCGACATCCTCAGCCTGTATCTCAGTCGCGTCGCAGTAAACATCCCGGATCGCGCAAATGCTGAGTACCTCGTTAATGAGGGTGTCCACATCGGCGATGGTTCGACCACGCAACACCGTCTGACATTTCTCCAACGCACCGGCGTCAACCCATAGATAGCTGGTAAGGGCTTCAATCCGACTGGCAACATAAGCATCAAGATCAGCACCTGACGGGATGTCGAAGCGGACCTTGATGCCATACCGGCCCGAGCGCAACGCCGCTTGATCCAGGCGGTCATAGTGGTTCGTCGCTGCAATGAACACGACGTCCCGCAAACGTCCACGCGCACCGTCGAGCGTCGATAGGATCTTGTTCGTCAATGTCGCGTAGCCGGAATGGCGACGGTCGGCCAACACATCGTCGGCTTCATCGATGAAGACGATGGCGGGCCGCAAGTCACGAGCCTCTCGAATGAGACGATCCCAGGCGTCGGGCCGCCCGATGATGTCCGCGCCGTCGATCTGCAGAAATGCATATTCGGATGCCCTCGCCAGCGCCATGGCTGCCTGTGTCTTGCCAGTCCCGGGCGGCCCATAAAACAGCAGCCCCGTCGGCAAACTTGCCCCTAGGGATTCAAGGCGGTCGGCGTTTTGCAGTCGATCGGCAAGGTCGTGTAGGGCATGCCGGGACTCCGCTGGCATGATGATCTGTTCGATTGGCTTGACGTCCGGGGGAAGATGTCCGCCCCGGCCCTGCAGAAGCCGCATCGCCTGTCGGCCAATGGCGAAGGTGACCTTACCGCTGAACTTACCATCGGCCTGCATTTCCTGAAGCTGCTTGCCGAGCGCACGCAAGCGCGCGGCGCTGAAACCGTCCCAACGTTCTGCAAGGGCTTGAATGGTGTCCTTGTCAACAGCATCCGGCCCCAGGCAGGTCCCGATCGAATGGGTCAGCAGCGAGATCCGAGCCGCGAGATCAGGCGGCGGGATCTCGATCTTGAAATCGAAGCGACCTTCACGAATGGCAGCCGCATCCAGTTGTTCCAGAAAATTAGTGGCGGCCACGAAAACGATGGGCGTGGTGCGCAGGCCAACGATCTCCGTGAGCATGGTGTTGACCACGTCCTTGTCCATCGAGTGCGCCGATGCCGTGCCGTCGCGCGGTTTGAGGAACGAGTCGATCTCGTCAATGAAGAGCACGCATGGGCTGATTTCCCGCGCGGCATCAAAGACCGCCCGGATCTTCTGAGGAGTCTCGTTGATCCATTTCGAGGCGACGTCGCCGAAGGAGATCGAGAGCAGTGGGAGGGAGAATTCGCCTGCCAGTGCTTCCGCCAGGAGACTTTTGCCGTTGCCGGGTTCGCCGAAGAGCAGGATGCCGTTGCGGGGGGTACCTTGGCCTTGCTGGGCATCAAGAATCTCCGAGACACTGTGACACAGCCGTTGTTTGGTTTCTTTCATGCCCGCCACGTTTTCCAACTTGAGCCGGGGCCTGTGGATGCAGTGGGCGAACGCTTGGGTGGCGTCAGAGTACTGGTTCACATCAGCCGGATGGGGCACGGTATGGCCTGTACGCGCGACGTCAGCATTCTGAGAGGCGGGCTTCGGCAAGGCGGCGATGCGTGGCATGGTGATCTCGCAAGTAGGAATAGCAGGGCAGGGTGCTTTTAGCGGGCTGATTTAGTGTCCTGCCCGGTCTCCCCAATGCAAGTCAGGTCTCTGGGGCAGTCCCCGGCGCGAAGCTGGGCAGGCACAGGTAGGACGAGGCTATCCGCTCGACTTCTGTCGGCGCTCGCGACGCACCTGTCCGCGGGCTTCCTGGACACGAAGCCGAAGTTCTTGCCGCTCCTGCCGCCGCTTCCATGCGAGGGGACGTATCAACCGGTCGCGCAAGCGGCGCAGCAACACCTCAACTGCACTTGGCGGCACTGTCGTTGGAATCAGAAGCTGGCTATTGCCATTGGTGATACGGGTGACGTCACGCTGATTAACGTGAGAGACAGGGCGGCGAATTTGCATGTCGGTCCCTTCAAAAAGGCGAATGATTGGTGAAATGGCCATTCGGGAGCCGCAAACTCATCGGCGGCGGGAACGCATCCAGCGAATCAGTGCAAGCAAGGGCTCGATGCACTCCACGACAAAGTCGCGGCACTCGATCACGAACACCTTCCAAAGTGGGTGGTGGTCCATTGGATTCTCCAGGGGGTAAAAGCGGGAGGTCGACCTTTCGGCCTCGGCTTTCTCACGACGTGGTCGATCGAGAGACAGTTCAAGGTTCTCACGCACATTCCGGGATGCAAGTCGGCGCGGGTGGGGCAACCTGGGCGCAAGTTAGCCGTGGGCCCTGCGCTAAAGGTGGAGAGCTGGAATAGGCGAGCGCCCAAAAACAACGGCCGCTTGTGCGGCCGCTGGGTGATGCGATGCTGGAGCGCCTAGCTACCGGTTGTAAACGTGAAGGTGCGTGAGAACGCTGTTCCGTTGATTGTGCCGTTTAGGACCACGCTGTACTGCGTGTTGGGCTGCAGCGGCGTGGTCGGATAGGCGACCGCTTGGTACTGCCCAAGAAGGTGGTTCGGATCGGCGGTCGAGTTCAGTATCTGCAGGCTGATCGGCGCCTCACCCGGGGCGGTGTAGATGGCGCTGGTGAGCATCACCGTATCGCTGAGATTACCCATCACCGCAACCGGCGTACCCCAAGCGCCACTGGTATTTGGCGGGGTCGGCGTTTCGCCTGCGCCTCGGTACGCGATACCCATCACACCCTGACAGGGAAACGTCTGGGGTGCGTTGGCAAGTGTGTATGTTGCCGTTTGTCCGAACTGCACCGTGCCCGCACCGGCAGGGAAACCGTTGTAGGTAGTCTCGTATTCGCCAAAGCCGACCAAGTTGGCAGGGTAGGTCATGATCGAAACGTGATATACGCCGCTTGCCCATGCAGAGACGAACTGCCGGCCGAATTGAGCTGGGGTCACGAGAGCCCCGTCATAGAAGCCAGCGTCGCCGCGTCCTGTGAACACGCCTGCGGGCCAGCCGAGGGTCGCCGCCGTATCGGCGCCTGTCACACCCGTGAAGCCTGGCCTACCTTGCACTTCGGTATCCGTTATGACGTTGTTCAACCCTTCGTACTTCGCGTGCGCTTGCGCAGCCTGATCGAGAATCGTGTTCTCCCGCAGCGCGGGAAAGCCGCACTGAGTGCGGTACTGATTGATGGCAATGAACATTGCGAGCTGGGCGCTCGCGCCGGCGTATTGCGGCGTTGCTACCGTGCCGGGAACGCTCTGCGTGGGCGAGTTCGTTGGCACGTTGGATGAGGAGCCAGCATCGGAGCTGACTGCACTGTCGCCGCCACCGCAGGCGGAGAGGCACAGCGTGGACGCGAGCGTGTATGCCAGTAGAGAAAAATTATTGGTCAATTGGATTCTCCGGTTATGGAACGGTGGTGGCCTAAAGCGGGCCACGCAGGTTCATCCTATTGACCAATTTTCAGAGTCAAGTGCTCGAGTGGAACAGCCTAGTGAATCTCCGGACACAGCCACCCAACCAAGCTAATGGGTAGGCCCAGCCTACTTGATTGGGTTGTCCTAGCCCTGCGCCCGCGAGGTGTTTTGTAGTGGTCAACCCATCCCGGACACTGCGTTAAGTTTTTCTTCCGCAACAGCCGGCGCCAGTCCGTCATTGAACTGATGTGGCCGTATCCAGTTGTACCGGTGCATCAGGTAATAGCTGATGTCCCGGTGTGCTTCATGCGCCGTCATGTAACCCACTGACGGCAACCAATCGGTTTTCAGGCTGCGGAACAGCCTCTCCATCGGGGAGTTGTCCCAGCAGTTGCCACGGCGGCTCATGCTCTGTTGTATCCGGTAGCGCCACAGGCGTTGCCGGAACTTCCGGCTTGCATACTGGGCACCTTGGTCCGAGTGGAACAGCAGCCCCTGCGGTCTGCCACGCTGCTCATAGGCCATGTCCAGTGCTTGCACGACCAAATCGGCGTCGGGACGTGTCGAGAATGCCCAGCCGACGACCCGGCGCGTAAACAGATCAAGCACTGCCGCTAGGTAATGCCAGCGGCCTTGAGTCCAGACGTAGGTGATGTCACCACACCAGACCTGATTCGGCGCATCGACCGCAAACTGACGATTGAGCCGGTTCGGGATGTCGATCCGCTCCACCGTGGCCTGCTTGTAGGCGTGGCTGCCGGGCTGCTTGCAGATCAGACCCAGTTCCCCCATCAGACGACTGACCTTGAAGCGGCCAATCACCGTGCCTTGTTCACGCAGCATGCCCATGATGCTGCGGCTGCCCGCCGAGCTTCGACTCTCGACGAACAGCTCGTGCACTCGGCTGCGCAGTGCCATGCGCTCGCTGTCGACGCGCTGGGAACGCTGCCGGTGGGCATACAGGCAAGACCGCGACACGTCGAAGACCGCGCAAGCCAACTCGACCGATTCGGTTCGGCAGATCTGATCGATTACCTCGTACGTTCGATGCCTTCCGACATCAAGAGCGCGGTAGCCTAATGGAATGGTCTGCCCCTCCTGCCGAGCATCGGCATACTGAGGTTTCTTCAACGGGAGGCCGCCATGAGCACACAAGCTGTTCGCGTCATCGGGATTGATCTCGGCAAGAACTGGTTCCATCTTGTCGGCATGGACGATCGAGGCCATCCGTTGTTTCGCAAGAAGCTCAATCGCGCGCAACTCGCGGAGTTCGCCGCTACGTCGCCGGCGTGCATCGTCGCCATGGAATCTTGTCCCGGCTCGCAATACTGGGGACGTCGCTTCCAGAACGTCGGACACACGGTGCGTGTGATCCCAGCTCAGTTCGTGAAGCCCTACTTGAAGTCGAACAAGAACGACTTCAACGATGCCGAAGCAATTGCCGAAGCCGCCAGCCGCGGCACCATGCGAACGGTGCCACTCAAGTCGATCGACCAGCTGGAGATGCAAGCCATGCATCGCGTCCGGCAGCGCTTCATCGTCGAACGCACCGCTGTCGTGAACCAGATGCGTGCCCTGCTGCTAGAGCACGGCATCGTGGTCCCGGTCGGCCGCGCCCTGTTCGCACGCAGTTTGCCGCGCATTCTGGAAGATGCAGAGAACGGCTTGTCGATCAGGATGCGCCAGCTATTGCAGCGGTTGCGGGAACGCTGGCAGGGACTCGATAAGGAGATCGATTCGGTTTCCACCGAGATCCACGAGATCGCCAAGGATTCCGAGTTGTGCCGTCGCGCCATCACGGTGCCGGGGGTTGGTCCCATCATTGCGAGCGCCATGGTCGCCGCAGTCGGTAGCGGCCAAGCGTTCGTCAAGGGCCGAGACCTTGCTGCGTGGCTGGGCCTGGTCCCCAAACAGTATTCGACAGGCGGCAAGTCCAATCTCGGCGGCATCAGCAAGCGGGGCAACAGTTACTTGCGCATGCTCCTGATCCAGGGTGCGCGTGCGCTGATGATCCACATGAAGCGTGAGCGATCTCGCATGGGGCAATGGCTCCAGGAAATCGAGAAACGTAGCCACCCACATGTTGCCCTGATCGCTCTGGCGAACAAGATCGCCCGCATCTGCTGGAAGGTGCTCGTCAGCGGTGAACCGTACCGACCGTTTCCGAATGTACCGATGACCGCGTGAGCACCACCGAACATCTGAAGGAAGTCACACCGTCTTGTTTTTGCGAGCCGCGATTGTTGATGACAGAACCGTTGACCGGCGCACCTTAAGCCTGGCTAAAAAAGCAGTCCTTCGTGACTGAACGCCTTATGAGGCAAGGCGCGCGCGGATTCCATCAAGGCCAGGGAGCAGCGTTCTCAACCGTAGGCCGGATACATTGACGCAAAACGTTCTTCTGACGTCGGCAAAGACAGCTTGCAAAACCGGGGCAGACCATACATTTTTTAAAATGACCTTCTCGCGCTCGAGGCGCTCAATGCGCGCCTCCAGCTCCTGGATACGCTGCTGATCTGCGGTCATGGCCTTGCCTTGCGGCGTGATGCCCTGGCGTTCCATCTGAAGCTGCTGCACCCACCGACGCAGCACCGACTCGGCGACGCCGACCGAGCGACTCGCCTCGATATGGCTGTAGCCCTGGTCGAGAACCAGGCTGGCAGCCTGCTGCTTGAATTCGGGGGAAAACGAACGACGTTGCTTGGCCATCAGACACCTCTCCACAGCGAGCATTCTCGCCTAAGTGAGTGTCCGGATTCATTAGACCACTACACTATGACCCCAGCATAGGAACAGAGCGATGGCAGAGCGAACGATCCCCCCCCGATTTTCCGCGCGAAACACCGCTGGCATCCGTGCCCGGTGCGCACCCAAAGCTGGCGGCGCGGTTGGTCAACGGTAAGTACATCTCTGGGCTCACAGACGAGGAGTGGCTGGAGAGATACGACGGCTGCGAGGATCTAGCGCAGCAGTGGGTCATCTACTGCACACGCAAGGTTGCAGAGAATCCTGCATTGACCCACGAGCGCTGCCTGACAAACGTGCGTAAAGGGTTCGCGCTGAAAGTGCAGAGGGGGGAGTGGGATCTTTCAGAGCCAGAGCAAGATTGGGTCGTGACGCGAGCGCGGGAGCTTCTCGGCTGGTGAGTAGATCGCTACCCAGCAACGCAACGCGAACCCGACACCGCGATCATGACGGCGCTCAAAGTTCACGAAGTTTCGATCTTGACCTTCAACGGCCACGGGCGCGGCAAAAAGATAACGAGGCGCGTCCAGGTTCGGCGGAGGAGGGACCCCCCGGGGCCGGTGGAGCGCCGCGCGCAGGTATGCAAGGAAGGCGACCGGGGTCGAGCAGCGCTGGACCACCGCTGGTTTCTCGAAGAGCAGATCACCTCGTCGCCGCTCAAATGCGCGCACTCTGATACGCTACCGCCAAAGCTAAACCGACTTGGCGGCATAGGCCGCCTCCAAGGCAGGAGAGGGATGTCGAAGAAGTCATTAAGCAGGAAGACTGACGGCGTGATGGAACGCGCGACGCCGAGTCTGGAACCGGGCGATGTCCTCAAACACCTGCATTTCAATCCGGCCGAAGGGCTCATTTGGCTGGAAGACCGTCGGATGGTCTTGCTGCATGTGGAGTCGCTCGGTGCGCTGCGGCAGGAGTTCATCCTGAACGTCGGTATGGAGGCGACGCGTGGATTGCTGACGCGTTTTGGCTATACCGCCGGCTGCCGCGACGCGGAGCTCGCACTGAAGCTACAGCCGGCCGGCACCTCTGTGGAGCAGCTACTCATCAGCGGCGGCTATTTTCATGCCCTTCAAGGCATCGTCAGCCCGCCGATCGTGCTGACGCAGGAGGTCGATATCGAGAAGGGCTCCTGCCATATCGACTTCTACTGGAAGAACAGCTACGAAGACCAATCACATATTGAGGCGTTTGGCATTGGCGGCTCGCCCGCGTGCTGGATGGAGACCGGCTATGCGTCCGGCTTTCTCAGTACTTGTCTGGGCAGGCGCATTCTCGTGCGAGAGGTCGAGTGTCGGGCCATGGGTGCGGATGTATGCCACTGCATCGCGCGCCCCGTCGAGGACTGGCCGGATGCGGAGCTGGATCTTGCCTACTACGAACCCCGCCCCTTCAGTTTCGCGCCGCAGGTGCCATCAGCGCGCCCCGCTGAACGGGCAATCCCGATCGGGAAGGGGGACGGCTCCCGCTTCAGCAACGATGAGGGGGTGATCGGCGCCTCTGTGGCCTTCAACACCGT
Source organism: Ralstonia flatus (assembly GCF_958439105.1). Taxonomy (NCBI): domain Bacteria; kingdom Pseudomonadati; phylum Pseudomonadota; class Betaproteobacteria; order Burkholderiales; family Burkholderiaceae; genus Ralstonia; species Ralstonia flatus. The sequence continues at coordinate 163,741 of NZ_CAUDLI010000009.1, forward strand.
TATGCACAAGATTCAGCGCGTAGCATCGACGACGGCGACCGTCCTCTTGCTCGGTGAGAGCGGTGTGGGCAAGAGCGCATTTGCCAGGCAGGTGCGACGCCTCAGTGCACGCGCGGACAAGCCATTCCTCGAAATCAATTGTGCGGCGATTCCCGAGTCGTTGATGGAGGCGGAACTCTTCGGTGTCGAGCGTGGTGCGTACACCGGGGCAGGGGAGGCGCGGCCGGGGCGATTCCAGGTGGCCGATGGCGGCACGCTCTTCCTTGATGAGATTGGCAGCTTGCCAATGACGGCGCAGGGCAAGCTTTTGCGGGTGCTCCAGACCGGTGAGTTCGAGGCTCTCGGCAGTGCGGTGACCAAGAAGGTGGACGTACGTATCATCGCCGCCACCAATGAGAACCTCTGGGCTGCCGTAAATGAGGGCCGCTTTCGCGAAGACTTGTTCTATCGCCTGAATGTGTTCCCGATCCAGATTCCGCCGCTGCGAGAGCGACGCGACGACATTCCGCTGCTGCTGGAGCATCTGCTGCGCAAGTACAGCGAGCGCTACGGCCGGCGCATCTCAGGCGTGACAGCGCAAGCGTTGCAGATTCTGCTGAGCTATCGGTGGCCCGGCAACGTGCGGGAGTTTGAGAACGTGATTGAGCGCGGCATCATCTTGGGCGAGGACGACCAGCCTCTGGGCTACCACCAATTGGTGACCGTCGACAGCGAGATGGGCGCGCACGGCCCGATGGCGCTCAATGAACTGGGCTTGTTGACGGAAAAGCGGGACTACGACCTCGACGATGCGTCGCCGGAAGCGGGGCATGAAGCGGAAGCGCTGAATGTCTGGGCGGAGGGCATCGTTGCGCGCTCGCAGGTGTCGATGGCCTTCATCGAGAACACACTGGTCAAAGCCGCTTTTAAAGCGGCGCAAGGCAACTTCACCAAGGCAGCCGGTTTGCTCGGGATTACGCGGGCACAGCTGTCCTACCGGATCAAGAAGATGGAGGAGGATGGCGCGTCGCTGTACTGACACGCTGGCGCCCTAGCGTGCCCAGTCTGCTTGCCCATGCCCGGAAGCGTTTGCGCTTACCGGGCATAATGAGATGGTCACCCCCACCCTACGAGCGGGTAACGCTGGTAGGGTGTTTTTCTTTGTGGAGGCCATCATGCAGAACGTCACGCTGGTTGGAATCGATCTGGGCAAGCACACGTTTCACCTTCACGGCCAAGATCGACACGGTAAGGCTGTGTTTCGCAAGAAGGTGGGGCGCGAGCAGTTGATCGAGTTTTTCGCCACGTTTCACGCCTGCACGGTGGTCATGGAGGCTTGCGCTGGCGCGCACCATATCGCTCGCAAGCTGGCGACGTTTGGACACCAAGCCAAGCTCATTTCGCCCCAATTCGTGCGACCTTTCGTCAAAGGCAACAAGAACGATTTTGTGGATGCCGAGGCGATCTGCGAAGCGGCATCGCGCCCGTCCATGCGGTTCGTCACACCTAAGACGGAGTCGCAGCAAACACTGTCAGCCCTGCATCGGGTCCGTGAATCGCTGATCCGCGACCGCACAAAGGCCGTCAATCAGATCCATGGGTTCCTGCTTGAGTTCGGCATCAGTCTGCCGGTCGGCATGGCGGCCATCACGCGGCTGCCGGCCGTTCTGGCCGAACATACGTTGCCCCCGCGCCTGGTCGCCATCCTTGAGCGATTGCACGCGCACAACAAGTACCTCAGTGAACAGATTGGCGAGATCGACAAGGAATTGCGGCAGCAGCTCGCTGACGACGATCTCGGTCAGCGCCTGTTGTCGATTCCCGGCGTGGGGCCGATTACCGCGAGCGTGCTGGCGGCCGAGATGGGCGATGGCAAGCAGTACGGCTGCAGCCGCGATTTCGCGGCTGCGCTCGGACTTGTGCCGCGCCAGTACAGCACTGGCGGCAAAGCCCACCTGTTGGGCATCAGCAAGCGAGGCGACAAGAACATCCGACGCCTGCTGGTGCAGTGCGCGCGTAGCTACATGATGCGCTTGGAGCGCCAGAGCGGTCGTCTTGCCGACTGGGTGCGCAACATGCTGGCGCGGCGGCACTCAAACGTGGTGGCCTGTGCCTTGGCCAACAAGCTGGCGCGCACCGCGTGGGCATTGACGACCCACAACACCGCCTTCAAGAAGGAAGTGAGCACCATAGCTGCTTGAGCCCAACCTACTCACTTCCGTTTCCCTGAAGTCAACCCATCTGGTTTTGCGACTGCTGAAGATTTGATGACGTGAACGGCACACCGGCCTGACGGACACCCTGGTAAAACAATCGGCTCTTGAAGCCGAGGGCGTTTTAAGGACCGTCAGGCGCGACTCTCATCGTGGCGCGGGGAGCTCGTCCCCACATTGACGCCGGATAGATTTAGGCAAGCCAACCACACCATCGAACATCATGGTTGCAAAAGTGGGGGTGACCATAGATTTTGTTTTTTTGTTGCTATGCAGCTTGAGAAAATTCTCAAGCGGAACAGCGCCGAGAATTCAGCTTCCTCAGAAATTTAGCAACTGATTCGCTTAGGACGCGCGACCTCTCAGGGCGATGCGAGTCCTTGTCTTCAGAAAAAACCTCGCTGTATCAAGTACATGCCTATCGGCCCGGCGCGTCATCCGACGCTTGCCGGAGGTCTTGGCACGCCCATTGCAGATAGGGGGTGTCGCCGCAAGAAAACGGCAGATTTTCTCAACCTAAGAACAATGCCTGCCGGTGACCGCACTGCCAGGTGAGAGCAAGGAGACAGCATGTCGGAAATTTCGGCCCTCGGTTACGTTGTCCTGAACGTGAGCGACCTTGGTCAGTGGGAATCATTTGCCACCAACATCTTAGGCCTGCAGAGCGGCCGCCGTACGGACGGCGCGCTGGCATTGCGAATGGACGAGTGGGCGCAGCGCATCCTTTTGGAACACGGGGATGACGACGATCTGGTCGCACTCGGGTGGCACTTCGACACCCAGGAGGCGTTGCAGGACTACGTGAAGGGCTTGCGTACGTGCGATGTGGAAGTCGTCGAGGGTAGCCGCCAGCTCGCAGAATCTCGTCAGGCCGAGGCCGTCTTTTATTGCAGCGATCCGGAGGGCTTTCGTCATGAGTTCTTCTGCGGCCCGACCCACGCGCCGATGTCGCAACCGTTCCGCTCTTCCGTACTCGTTGGCAAGGGGTTCGAGACGGGGCGGCTGGGCGTAGGGCATGTCTTCGGTGTCTCGCGCGATTACGCGGGTGCCGTCAGATTCAGTACCGAGGTGCTCGGCCTCAAGGTCTCTGACTATATCCGCGACTCCGAGACCATTCCTGGTGTGACGGTGGATTCCACCTTCTTCCACGTTGCCACTGGCCGTCATCACTCGTTCGCCACGGCCAGCATGCCCTTCCCGAAAAAAATGCACCACCTGCTGCTGCAGGTGCAGTCGCTCGACGATGTCGGCCTGGCCTACGACCGGGTGCGCAAGGCTGGCGTGCCAGTGCTGATGGAAATTGGCCACCACCCCAACGACGGGATGGTGTCGTTCTACTGCATGGCGCCATCGGGCTTCGCCATTGAGTTTGGCTGGGGCGGCATCGTGATCGACGACGACGCCTGGAACATCCGCAACTACACGCAACTGAGCGACTGGGGGCATCGCCCGCCGCCTTCGACGCCGGCATGACTGCGGCGCGTGAGTACTGATCAATTCTTCGATTTCACAAACACAACCTATCCCAAAGGGAGACCTCCATGAGCCTGTGGCTTGATTTCTTGGGTGCTGAGATTCGCTATGTCAAGACCAGCTTCGGTTTGATCCGCATCGCTGAAGCCGGCAAGAATAATCCGGAAGCACTGTTCCTGATGCACGGCATTGGCGGGCACATCGAAGCCTACGCGAAGAACGTCGTGGCCTTGTCCGACACGTTTCACGTGATCGCACTGGACTTCATCGGCCACGGCCTGTCGGAGAAGCGCGAAGACGTTGAGTACACACCCATTACCTACGCCAAATTGCTGGCCGAATTGATGAACGTGATGGGCATCCGCTCCGCACACATTTCAGGCGAATCGCTTGGTGGCTTCGTGGCGGGCGTTTTTGCGGCCATGTACCCGGATCGTGTCAAGCGGCTGGTGCTGAACACCGCCGCCGGCATTCCCGTGGTGACGGAAAAGGGCCGCCAGGACCTGCGCGACCTGGATGAGCTGAACCGCAAGAATTTCGGCAAACCGCCTTCGATGGAGAGCATCCGCCTGCGCATGCAATGGCTGATGCATGAGTCGAACTGGCACCTGCTGGACGACGAGTTGATCGGCAGCCGGCTTGCGTTGTACAGCCGCCCAGATTTCCAGAAGACGGCACCGCTGGTATTCGCGCTGGTTCGGCGCCATCACGAAATGGAAGAGACCGGCGCGGTGATGCAGCCGCAAGACTTGCAGTGCGAGACGCTTTACCTGTGGACACGGTACAACCCCGTCCATGACGTCGCCTCCGCCGAAGCCGCATGTGCGCGCACGCCCAAGGGGCAGCTCTACGTAATGAAGGCCGATGCCGCGCACTGGCCGCAATACGAAGCGCCGGATGAGTTCAACACCGTCATGCGCACGTTCTTGACCACGGGTCAGTGCTGAGACCAACAGAACCAAGGAGACAACAAAGTGGGCGTCGTTGTGGAAAAGAACATTGCCGTGCCCAGCACGGAAGAACTGGTGCAGCGCGCGCGGGCCATGATTCCGTGGCTGCGCGAGCAGGCGGAGAGTGTGGAAGAGAACCGCGCCGTGCCGCCGTCCACCGTGGAAGCATTCCGCCGTGCCGGCTTCTTCCGGATCCTGCAGCCGGCCGCCTGGGGCGGCTATGAGATGAACCCCGAATCGTTCTATCGCGTGGTGATGGAGGTCGGTCGCGGCTGCCCTTCGAGCGGGTGGACGCTGGCGATCCTGGGTATCCATCAGTGGGAGTTCGGCAAGATGGATCCGCGCGTCGGCGAGGAAGTGTGGGGGAGCGATCAGGAAGTGCTGGTCAGCTCGTCCTATGCGCCGCTTGGCAAGGCACGCAAGGTCGAGGGCGGCTGGATGCTGTCCGGCAAGTGGCCGACCTCGAGTGGTTCCGAGCATGCGCCCGGCGGTGCCTTCCTCGGTGCACGTGTGTATGACGAACAGGGCGACTTCCGCGACCTGCGTTCGTTCCTGGTCAAGCGTGAAGACTATGAGCTGATCGACGATTGGCATGTGGTGGGCCTGTGCGGCACCGGCAGCAAGAGTCTGAAGATCAAGACCGAAGCCTTCGTGCCGGAGCATCGATCGCATAGCTTCCTCGACTATCAGCTGGGCCATGGGGCGGCGACCTACCAACTGCCGTTCAACCAGGTGTTCTCGGGTGTGATTTCGTCAGCGATCGTGGGCTTTGCGCAAGGCATGGTCGACGTTTTCATCGAGCACACCAAGCCCAAGCAGAACCAGTTTGCGCTGGGGCCCAATCCGGCCAAGAACCCGTTCGTCCAGGAAAAACTGGGCACCGCCATGCTCCAGATCCGCTCTGCGCGTGGCCGCATTCTGCAATGCACGCAAGAGGCCTGGGCCTATGCCGAGCGTGGCGAACTGGTGCCGTTGGACGTGCGCGTGCAGCAGTTCCTGGACGTGCAAGCGACGGGCAAGGACTGCTTCTCAGCAGGCCACATGCTGTTCAAGAAGAGCGGCGCCCGCGGCATCTTCCTCAATACGCCGATGCAGCGCCAACTCCGCTCGCTGCTGGCCGCGTGCAACCACATCACCCAAAACGAAGACGACTTCTCCGCCATTCTCGGCGCGTTCATGCTGGGTGAACCGATTCCGCCGGGCGTGTTTGGCGTGCCCGCTCCCATGCAAACCTGATCAGGATCAGCGCTTCTCCCGGGGAGGGGAAAAGCGCCAAGCTGACCACCCGCCGTGGTGGCGCACAAACATAGAGAAGGTCCGGGTTCATGGACCAACAACCAGAAGACTGGTGGAGGAAGACATGAAGAAGCCTAAGGCACGGCGCAGCGTGAACGCTGTGAGCCCGCTGTTTCTCGCTTCTGTTGCCATGCTGTTCGGCGGCAAGAGCGCGCACGCCTTCGAGATGGAGGGATGGTCGGACATCAAGGCGCGTTGGGATAACACGATCAAGTACACCGGCGCGTTTCGCCTGAAGTCCGCAGATACCAACGTGGCCAATCAGAACGGCATGCAGCCCAACACCGATTTTGGCGATCTGGGCAATCGCAACGGACTGATCAACAGCCGCTTCGATCTGCTGTCCGAGTTGGACGTGAAGTATCAGAACATTGGTTTTCGTGTTTCTGGCGCGTACTGGAACGACAGCCGATACACGCGTGGGGCCAACGACTTCAACACCCCGGTGCCGAATACGCAGGCAGCGGCTGTTGGTGGTGCCAACAACGCCATCCCCCATGGCACCGCGCGGACCATGGGCGAGCGTGCTGACCTGATGGATGCGTTCGTCTTCGGTCAATTCGATATCGGCGAGCACAGCCTGACGTTGCGTGCCGGCCAGCACACGCTCCTGTATGGCGAGTCGCTGTTCCTTGGCATGAACGGCATTGCCGCCGCACAGGGGCCGGTCGATGCAATCAAGGCGCTGTCGCTGCCCAATACCCAGTTCAAGGAGATTGCGCTGCCGGTGCCGCAAGTTTCCGGCAGCTTCTCGATTGCGCCGGACATGAGCATTGGCGCCTACTACCAGTTCGGCTGGCGGGCCAACCGCATTCCCGCTGCCGGCAGCTACTTCAGCGCAGCCGATTTTGTTGGCGATGGCGCCGACCTGTTGCTGCTTCCGCCGGCAATGCAGCAGGCGCTCGGTGCGCCGACGCCATTTGCCACGCGCGGCCCCGACGCCAAAGGGCGCAACAGTGGCCAGTTCGGCATGCAGTTCCGGTTCAAGGTCGGAGATGTCGACTACGGCCTGTACGCCGCCCGCTATGACGACAAGAGCCCGATCCCGGTGTTGAATGTTCCGTCGATCGCGATGGGCGGTGGCAACTATGGCAGCGGCACGTACAACCTGATGTATGCGCGCAAGATCGACGTGTATGGGGCGAGCTTTTCCACGGTCGTGGGCGAAACCAACGTGGCCGGCGAGATTTCCACGCGCCGCAATGTGCCGCTGGTGGTTCCCGGTGATTTGATCATGAGCAGCAACCCGGCTGCCGACAATGATCGGAACACACCCTACGCGCGTGGCAACTCGCTGCACCTGAACCTGTCGGCCATCAGCGTGTTGAGCGGCAACGCGCTGTGGGGCGGCGCCAGCCTAGTGGGCGAGCTTGCCTACAACCGCTTGCTGGATATCAGTTACCGGCCCGTCGTGGCACCGGGCCTGCCGGATCCGGTCAGCTCGACCAGCACGCGCGATGCCGCCACCCTGCGTGTCGTGTTTACGCCGACGTTCTTCCAGGTCTGGCCCAACGTCGATGTCGACGTGCCGATCGGCATCGGCTATGGCCTGTTCGGCCGTTCTGCGGTTGTGCACATGGCCCCTGAGCATGGCGGCGATCTGTCGCTCGGCATGGTCGCGACCATCCATCGCAATGTGAAGTTGGGCCTGAACTACACCCACTTCTTCGGTGGCGGTGGTTCCGCTCCGTCCCTGTCCACCGGTCCAACGCCGACCTATGCCTCGTACCAGCAGTTCTACAAGGACCGGGACTTCATCGCGCTCACGTTGCAGACCACGTTCTGACACCCACAGATACCAAAACTCCAGGAGACCAGCATGACGCAGTACAAGCAGATGGCCGCAGCCATCGCCATTGCTACGCTCGCGACAAGCCCCACGTGGGCCGCCGTTTCCGCCGACGAGGCGGCACAGTTGAGAGCGACGCTAACCCCGTTGGGTGCGGAAAAGGCAGGGAACAAGGACGGCACGATCCCAGCCTGGAGCGGTGCCTACTCGGCCGCGCTGCCCGGCGCAGGCAACGGCAAGTATCCGGACCCGTTTGCTAGTGAGAAGCCGGTGCTGCAGATCACTGCGCAGAACATGGGCCAGCATGCGGGCAAGCTGACCGAAGGCACCATGGCACTGCTGAAGAAGTACCCGACGTTCCGGGTCGACGTTTATCCGACACACCGCACTGCCGGCGCGCCGCAATGGGTGTACGACAACACGTTGAAGGCAGCGACCACTGCCAAGCTCACTGACAACGGCATGAGCTTCGAGGGCGCATGGGGCGGTATTCCGTTTCCGATTCCGAAGAGCGGCAACGAAGTCATGATGAACCACCTTGTTCATCCGACACCACCGGCGTTTGACAGCGTGTCGCGCAACTTCGTCGGGACTTCAGACGGCCAGCACAGCATGGCGTCCAAGACGCAGCTCTCGAATCTGGCCTCGTACTGGCAAAAGGACGGTAGCGCGGACAAGTACAACAAGGTCTACCGCTATGTGCGCTTCGAAACCGTCGCGCCAACGTTCAAGGCTGGCGAGGCCGTGGTGGTGCACGACTCTCTGGACGTAGCGCAGGACCCGCCGGCATGGCAGTACCTGGTCGGCCAGCGCCGCGTGCGTCGCGCACCCACCATCGGCTACGACACGCCTGACTTCATTGCCTCGGGTGCCAACTACTTTGACGAGGTGTATGGCTTCATGGGGCGTCTCGATCGCTACAACTGGAAGCTGGTCGGCAAACAGGAAATCTACGTTCCGTACAACAACAACCGATTCTTTGCCGCAGGCGAGGAGAAGGCCCTCGTGCCGTTCCACACGAATCCGGATGCGGTGCGGTGGGAGCTGCACCGGGTTTGGGTGGTCGAGGCCACGCTGGCACAGGGCAAGCGCCATGCCGTACCGAAGCGCCGCCTTTATATCGATGAGGATAGCTGGAGCGTGCTGACGATGGACGGCTATGACGCCGAAGGCAAGCTGTGGCGCGTCTCGCATGTGATGAACCAGGTCGTCCCTGAAGCAGGCGGTGCGCTCGATTCCAGCTGCGCGGTGGTCTACAACCTGCAGGCAAATAGCATGTCGGTGATCCAGTACGTGGATAGCCTGAAGCTGGTCAAGCCGCGCCCGGTGAGCTACTTCACCGGTGACGCGTTGAGCAACGCCGGCGCACGCTGATGCGAGCGGCCGCCTGGCGGTGATCCGGCAGGCGGCACGCCCCGCGCAGCGCAACGTCCCGCTGAAACTCCATGATGTGTAATCCCATGACGATGTTGAATATGCCAGCCCGCCGACTTGGCTGGTTTCTCCCACTGGCCGTCGCCTGCTGCCTTGGCAGCGCGAAGGCTGATGTACTCGATCAGCCTGCTGTGGCATCGGAGAGGGCAGCCACGCTCGTGCAACTGTCCGTGGCCCGTGCCGGCAGCCGCCTTGTTTCTGTCGGTGAGCGCGGCGTCATCCTGCTTTCCGATGACAACGGTCACCACTGGCGGCAGGCGAAGGTGCCCGTATCCGCAGCGCTGACGCGTGTGCGCTTTGTCGATGAAAAGAATGGCTGGGCAGTCGGCCACAGCGGGGTGGTATTGGCCACCCACGACGCCGGCGAGAGTTGGAGCAAGCAGCTCGATGGCATGAGAGCCGCACGACTCGAGCTGGATGCTGCCAGGCGCGAGGACGGCGATGCTTCGCGCCGTGCCGCCGATGCCAGTCGACTCGCTGAGGACGGCGCCGACAAACCCTTCCTCGACGTGCAATTCTCCGACGCACAGCATGGCATGGTGGTGGGCGCCTACGGCATGGCATTCCGGACCGAAGACGGCGGCCATAGTTGGTACTCCGTCATGGGGCATCTTGCGGCAGCGGACGCACGCCACCTGTATGCCATCGTCAAGACGCCAGATGCGCTTCTGCTACTGGGCGAGCAGGGAACCGTGCTCGCGTCCGCAGACGGTGGCAATCACTTTGGTCGCGTCGGCTTCCCGGGCAAAGGCACGGTCTTTGGTGCGGTGTCTTCCGCTTCGGGGCGGATCCTTCTGGCCTACGGCCTGAAAGGCAACGTCTTTCGCAGCGCAGATGCCGGCGCGAACTGGGAGCGGGTGGAGCTGCCGCCGGTTTCCATCATGGCTGGCGCACGCCTTGATACGGGCGGCTTTCTGCTGGTGGACGAATCCGGCCAGATCTACCTTGGCGACAACGAAGGCCGCCAGTTCCACGTAGTGCAGCGCAGGGCGCCGATGACGGATATCACACTCACCGTGGATGGCGCGCTTGTCGGCAGCAGTGTGCGTGGTCCAGTGCGCTTCACGGCCGGCGGCGATAAGGAGGTGCGCAAGCTATGAGCCACGTTCCGACAAGAGATACGCCGCCCGTTATTCGGGACCTCACGGGCTTTGATCGGCAATCCGGCTCCTTGATTGAGCGCCTGCTGTTCAACCACCGCGCGGCAGTGATCGTGTTCTGCTTGCTTGTCACTGCCGTTCTGGGTTTCCAGGCCACTCGACTGACGCTTGGGGCGAGCTTCGAAAAGATGATTCCGGCCAAGCATCCGTACATCGCCAACTATCTGGCCCACAAGGCAGATCTGGGCCAGGGCAACGTGTTGCGTATCGCGGTGGAGAACACGCGGGGCACCATCTACGACGCCAACTACCTGGAGACGTTGCGCAAGATCAACGATGAGGTGTTCCTGCTGCCCGGCGTGGACCGCCCCTTCATGAAGTCATTGTGGGCGCCCGCCGTGCGCTGGCTCGGTGTGACGGAAGACGGCCTGGACGGCGGCCCCGTGATCGACGACAGCTACGACGGATCACCGCAAGCCATGCGCAAACTGCGCGCAAACGTAGAGCGCTCCGGTGAGATCGGCAGCCTGGTGTCACCCAATTTCCGCTCCAGCATTGTGCTGGTACCGCTGATGGAGGGCGCAGACGGTGCTGGGCAGCGGTTGGACTACCGCCAGTTGAGCGACAGGATCGAACAGATCCGCGCCCGATACGAGAGCGACAGCATCAGAATCCATGTCACCGGCTTCGCCAAGATCGTCGGTGACCTGATCAGCGGCCTGCGGCAGGTTCTATTGTTCTTTGCCGTGGCGATTGCCTTCTGCACCGCAGTGCTGCTCTGGTACACACGTTGCTGGCGCAGCACCTTGCTGGTGGTGTCCTGCTCGCTGGTGGCGGTGATCTGGTTGCTGGGCGTGCTGCCGACCATCGGCTTCGAGCTGGATCCGTATTCCATCCTGGTCCCGTTCCTGGTGTTCGCGATCGGGATGAGTCACGGCGCGCAGAAGATGAACGGCATCATGCAGGACATCGGCCGCGGTACGCACCGGCTGGTGGCGGCGCGCTATACCTTCCGCCGCTTGATCCTGGCCGGCCTGACCGCGCTTCTTGCCGACGCCGTAGGCTTCGCGGTACTGATGGTCATCGATATCCGCGTGATCCAGGATCTGGCCATCACCGCCAGCATCGGCATGGCGGCGCTGATCTTCACCAACCTGATCCTGCTGCCGATCCTGCTGTCGTACACGGGTGTGAGCGCAGCCGCGGCGCAACGCAGCCTGAGGGCCGAGACGGATAGCACGCAGGCTGCTGCACACCGCAAACACGCGCTGTGGGCGTTTCTCGATCGCTTTACGCAGCGCAGATGGGCCGGCACGGCATTGCTCGTCGCCTTGATGCTCGGATCGATCGGCTTTGCCGCCAGCCTGCGTCTGAAGATCGGCGACCTCGATCCTGGGGCGGCGGAGCTGCGCCAGGATTCGCGCTACAACCGCGACAACGCCTTCATGACGCAGAACTACGCGGCGAGCAGCGACATCTTCATCGCCATGCTGAAGACGCCGCCCGGCGAATGCGCCAGTTACGCCAATCTCATCAAAGTGGACGCATTGGCGTGGGAACTGCAGCAGTTGCCCGGCGTGGAGTCCACCAACTCGTTGGCGGCGGTGGCCAAGAAGATTGCTGTCGGCATGAACGAAGGCAGCATGCTCTGGTACGAGATTCCGCGTTCGCAGAGCATGATCAACCCCATCGTGACGCGCGCCCCGCGCGAGGTCTTCAACCAGCGCTGCGACCTGCTGTCGGTCTACATCTACCTGAAGGACCACAAGGCCGACACGCTGTCGGCAGTCGTGGCTGCAGTTGAAGACTTCGCCCGGCGCAACGACAGCAAGGACGTGAAGATCCTGCAGGCTGCCGGCAACTCCGGCATCGAGGCGGCCACCAACATTGTGGTGAAGACCGCCAACACACAGATGCTGCTGCTGGTGTATGCGGCGGTGATTTTGTTGGCCTTCATCACCTTCCGATCCTGGCGGGGCGTGGTCTGTGCGGTGCTGCCGCTCATGCTGACTTCGGTGCTGTGTGAAGCGCTGATGGTGGCGCTCGGCATCGGGGTGAAGGTGGCCACGCTGCCGGTCATCGCACTGGGCGTGGGCATCGGCGTCGATTACGCGCTCTACATGCTGACCGTGATGCTGTCCTTCCTGCGAAAGGGGGAGAGCCTGTCGCGGGCCTACTACCAGGCGTTGCTCTTCACCGGCCGCGTGGTCGTGCTCACCGGCGTCACGCTTGGGCTGGCGGTGGCGACGTGGGGTTTCTCTCCGATCAAGTTCCAGGCAGACATGGGCATCCTGCTGGCCTTCATGTTCCTTTGGAACATGCTGGGCGCGCTGATCCTGTTGCCGGCGCTGTCCCATTTCCTGTTCCCCCAGGGCGAGCGCCCCGTACCTGAGCAGGACGCTGCCTCACTGCAGCCGGTTGAGCCGACGTCATCGGCATCGTGAAGACCTAGGAGCGTATCGATGGACCAGCCAATCAACCAGCGCCTGGACTGGACGCCAAACCTCGCATTGCAGGCGTTGCCCTCCGTGAGCGCACAGGAGCATCGCACCGGGCTGCGCAACCTTGCCGCGGCGGTGAACATCATCACCGCCGGGCATGAGGGTGCACGCGCCGGGCTGACGGCCACGGCAGTGGTTTCCGTGACAGCCGAGCCGCCACGCCTGGCCGTGTTCGTGAACAAGAACGTGGTCGCAGCGGACATCATTCTGCGCAGTGGCGCGCTATGCGTGAATGTTCTGTCCGGCCCCCAGGAAGCCGTGGCGAAGGCCTTTGCCGGCATGGTCGAAGGCGTCCATGGCGACGAGCGTTTCCGGCATGGGAGCTGGAGCACGATGGTGACCCATTCACCGGCCCTCGACAACGCGCTCGTCAATTTCGACTGCCGTGTGGTCAAGGTCTATGACGAAAGCACGCACCACGTGTTTTTGTGCGAAGTGCTTGCGACCCGAGGTTGCATCGATGAAGACGCATTGGTCTACATCAACGGCGCCTTCAGGCAGATCCCGCACTGAGCGCCGCCAACCATTTTCAACAAGAAAGATTCCGGTATGAACCAACAACTGATCGCGGAGATCGCGTACCGCCTGCGCGAAGCAGAAGCCACGCGGACCCCATGCCCGCCTGTTCGCGAACTGATCCGCGAAGCGACCAGCGACGCCGACCTCATTGAGGCAGCCTACGCCGTGCAGGCCTGCAACACGCAGCATCGACTCGGTACCGGCCGGCTGGTCGGCCGCAAGATCGGCCTGACTTCGGTGGCCGTGCAGAAACAGCTGGGGGTGGATTCGCCAGATTTCGGCATGCTGTTCGCGGACATGGCCGTCGGCGACGGAGAGGAAATCGCGTTGTCCCGCACGCTCCAGCCCAAGGCCGAAGCCGAGATCGCGCTGGTGCTGGAGCGTGATCTGACGCACGAGAAGCACACCTTCGCAGACATCATCGGCGCCACGGCCTACGCCGTTGCCGCCATCGAGATCGTCGGCAGCCGCATCGCCAACTGGGACATCACGCTCGCCGACACCATCGCCGACAACGCGTCGAGCGGACTCTTTGTGCTGGGTTCCCGGCCGGCGCGCCTGCGCGAACTCGATTTGGTGAACTGCACCATGGCGATGGAACGCGCAGGCCAGCAGGTGTCCGCCGGTACCGGCGCTGCCTGCCTCGGCAATCCGCTCAATGCCGCGGTATGGCTGGCTGACATGATGGTCAGGAGGGGCTCGCCACTCAAGGCAGGCGATGTGCTGATGAGCGGAGCCCTCGGTCCCATGGTTCCGGTCAAGGATGGAGACCGTTTGGTGGCCCGGATCGAGGGCCTTGGCGACGTGCGTGCCGTGTTCTCGGAATAAGGTGCCAGAGGCAATGATGATTGAAGACAGCAAGAAAATCCCGGTCGCCATTATTGGGTCCGGCAACATCGGCACCGACCTGATGATCAAGGTGATGCGTCATGCCGAGCATCTGACGATGGGGGCGATGGTCGGTATCGATGCCGCGTCGGATGGTCTCGCGCGGGCCGCACGGCTGGGCGTGCCGATCACGGCGCAAGGTATCGATGGGCTGCTCGGGATGCCGAATTTCGCCAATATCGGCATCGCCTTTGACGCGACCTCTGCGGGCGCGCATGCGCGCCACAACGCGTTGCTGCAGGCTCACGGCGTGCGCGTGATTGATCTGACGCCCGCAGCTGTCGGTCTTTATGTCATCCCGGTCGTCAACCTCGATGCGCACCTGGATGCACCCAACATCAACATGGTGACCTGCGGCGGGCAGGCGACCATCCCGATGGTGCGCGCTGTGTCTCGCGTTGCCACAGTCCATTACGCGGAGATTGTCGCGTCGATTGCCAGCAAGTCCGCGGGCCCCGGCACGCGGGCGAATATCGACGAATTTACGGAGACGACGTCACGGGCCATCGTCGAGGTCGGTGGCGCGCGGCACGGCAAGGCCATCATCGTGCTGAACCCCGCTGAGCCGCCACTCATCATGCGCGACACGGTCTACTGCCTGGCCGAGCTCGATGCCGATCAGGACGCGATCCGTGAATCCGTGCGCGACATGGCAGCCAGTGTTGCCGAATACGTGCCGGGTTACCGCCTGAAGCAGGCCGTGCAGTTCGAGCGCTTCGAGGCTGACCGGGCGCTGAACGTGCCGGGCATTGGCCGGCAGGCCGGCCTTAAGGTGTCGATTTTCCTCGAGGTCGAAGGCGCAGCGCATTACTTGCCGGCCTATGCCGGCAACCTCGACATCATGACCAGCGCAGCGCTGGCAGCCGCGGATCGGCTGGCGGCCGTCAAGCTCGGTATCTAAGCCTCGAAGGAATTCCCATGTTCGACAAGACCAAAAAGATCTACGTCTCCGATGTCACGTTGCGCGACGGCATGCATGCTATCCGCCATCAGTACTCGCTGGAGCAGGCTGTGCGCATTGCGCGTGCGCTGGATGAGGCAGGCGTGGACAGTATCGAAGTCGCTCACGGCGACGGCCTGCAGGGTTCGAGCTTCAACTACGGCTTCGGTGCTCACACCGACCTCGAGTGGATTGCCGCAGTGGCTGATGTGCTGAAGCACGCCAAGGTGGCCACGCTGCTACTGCCCGGAATCGGCACCATCCACGACTTGAAGCACGCCTTCGACGCGGGCGCCCGCATCGTGCGCGTGGCCACGCACTGCACCGAGGCCGACATCTCGAAGCAGCACATCGAGTATGCACGCCTGTTGGGCATGGATGCCGTGGGCTTCCTGATGATGAGTCACATGACTACGCCGCAACACCTTGCCGAACAGGCAAGACTGATGGAGAGCTACGGAGCGCAATGCGTGTACGTGGTGGACTCCGGCGGCGCTCTGAACATGTACGACGTCGCTGACCGCTTTAAGGCCTTTAAGGATGTGCTGAAGCCCGAGACGCAGACGGGCATGCATGCCCACCACAACCTGTCGCTGGGCGTGGCCAATTCGATTGTGGCGCTGGAGCACGGCTGCGATCGTATCGACGCCAGCCTGACCGGCATGGGCGCGGGCGCAGGCAACGCGCCGCTGGAAGTGTTCATTGCTGCGGCGGACCGCATGGGACTTCACCACGGCTGCGACGTCAAGAAGCTGATCGACGCGGCGGAAGACATCGTGCGGCCGCTGCAGGAGCGTCCTGTTCGTGTCGATCGCGAGACACTGGCACTCGGTTACGCCGGCGTGTATTCCAGCTTCTTGCGCCACACCGAAGCCGCTGCGCAGAGGTATGGCCTATCGGCCTTCGACATCCTGGTCGAGCTGGGCAAGCGACGTATGGTCGGTGGACAGGAAGACATGATCGTCGATGTGGCGCTGGATATGCTGCAACGGCGCGATGCTGGTGACGCCCGACGGCATTGAATTGCGCGTTAGGCTTGAGAAGGCGCTCGCGTGATATCGGTCACGCCCCGGTCCGCGGCACGGCGCAGACATTCCAGCATGGCCGACACGGCCGAGCGTTTCATGCCGTCGTCTCGCCAGTACATCGATACCGAACCAAAACCGGCCAGCCGTAGCGGCACGATGCGCAAGGCGCCGAGCTCTTCCAGTCGGCGTGCCGTGCGGTGGGAAGCCACGCCCACCATATCGCTGTTGTTGAGCAATGTGAGGTTGAGCACCGTTGAGTTGCTCTCCACGCAGTCGGCTGGTAGCGCGCGGTCGGCGCTGGCAAGTGCGGCCTCCAGCGCGGTGCGGATCGGGGTGCCGCGCGGCCAGATGACCCAGCGGCAGCGCTGCAGGTCGTCCCAGTCGATGTCGCGGGCCAGCACGAGCGGGTGACGCGGTCGCACAACGAAGTGGATCGGTTCCATGTAGAGCGATTCGGAACGAACCTGGGCATCCTGCAGTTCGGGGGCAGAGCGCCCCACCACGATATCGAGCTCGCTACGCACGAGCAGCCCCATCAGCCGGTCCATGGTGGTTTCGACCAGCCGAACCTGCGCTTTGGGCAACTGCTGCATCAGTTGCAGTACCGCCAGCGGCACGGTATCGGAGGCCGATGCGCCGGATGTGCCCACCACCACCAGGCCGCTGCCGCCTTCGCGCATGGCCTGCAGGTCGTCGCGCGCCACGTCGAGCTGTGCTTCGATGCGGCGCGCATGCTCGATCAGTGCTTCGCCGTAAGGGGTAGGCCGCAGCCCGCGCGCTTGGCGCTCAAACAGCGGCAGGCCGATGTCTTCTTCCAGGTCTTTCAGCCACTTGGAAAGCCCTGGCTGGGTGGTGTTCAGAAGGGCCGCCGACTGGCTCATGTTGCCGGTCTCGGCCAGGCTGAGCAGCATCTGGAGATTGCGCAGGCGCAAACGCTGGGTCCAATCCACAAACGTCACCTATACGAAAAAACGTATTGAGCAGATCAATTGATAATTTCAAATCTTATAGCCAGACACGTATAACACCAAATAACAAAGCGACACTTGATGAAGTGCTCGCCAGAAGTGATGGAGACAGCATGTCAGAACACGATCCGAAAGCCGCGCGTGCCGCCTATTACGAACGCATTGCCAGCAGCCATATGACCCCGCTGTGGGAGTCGCTCCATTCGCTGGTGCCGCGCGAGCCGCAGCCGCGCATCACGCCGGCCATCTGGAAATACTCGGAAGTCCGCCCGCTGGTAATGCAGGCCGGCAGCATCATCAGCGCGGAAGAGGCGGTACGCCGCGTGCTGGTGTTGGAGAACCCGGGCTTGCCCGGCAAATCGAGCATTACATCGACGTTGTACGCGGGCCTGCAGCTGATTCTGCCGGGCGAGATCGCGCCAAGCCATCGGCACACGCAGTCGGCGCTGCGCTTTATCGTCGAAGGCAGGGGCGCATGGACTGCCGTCAACGGCGAGCGCACCACCATGCATCCCGGCGATTTCATCATCACGCCGTCGTGGACGTGGCACGACCACGGTTGCCCGAGCGTTGATGAAGGTGGCGAGCCGGTGGTATGGCTCGATGGCCTGGATATTCCGCTCGTGCAGCAATTCGATGCGGGTTTTGCAGAGAACTACCCCGAGACGCAGCAGCCTGTCACGCGTGTAGAGGGGGACAGCTTTGCCCGCTTTGGTCACAACATGGTGCCGGTGCGACACCGCGTGACCGACCCGACCTCACCCATCTTCAGCTATCCATACGAACGCTCGCGCGAGGCGCTGGACCAGCTTTACCGCAACGGCGAACTCGACGCCTGGGATGGCGTCAAGCTGCGCTACGTCAACCCGGCAACAGGCGGATGGCCGATGCCGACCATCGCGACCTTCATGCAATACCTGCCTGCGGGCTTTGCCGGCAAGACGTATCGGAGCACCGATGCCACCGTCTATTGCGTGGTTGAGGGGCGCGGCACAGCACGCATTGGCGACGCGCAGTTCCAGTTCGAGCCTCGAGATGTGTTCGTCGCCCCGTCGTGGGCGCCGGTGCAGCTGGGTGCCCTCGAAGATGCGGTGCTGTTCAGCTATTCCGATCGGCCCGTTCTGGCTGCCCTGAACCTGCTGCGCGAAGCGCGCACGTAGTCCCCCACCGCTGATTGTCCCTGCGGCGCGCCGTACGGCACCGCCGCTGGCCTCGTTCACCCTAACGATTCGACTGAGTCACCATGAGCTACGTTTTTACGCCTCCTGCTATCACTGCTGTTCCGGTTGCCGGGACCGATGCACAGTTCGCTGTACGGCGCGTCTACTGCGTCGGCCGCAATTATGCTGCGCACGCTCGCGAAATGGGTTTCGATGACCGTGAGCTGCCGTTTTTCTTCTGCAAGCCCGCAGACGCCATCGTGCCCGTCGCCAACGGGCAGACCCTGGAGCTGCCGTACCCACCGCAAACGCAGAATTACCACTATGAAGCCGAGCTCGTGGCGGTCATCGGAAAATCCGGCGCTGATATCGCCGTGGATGACGCACTCGACTACGTTTGGGGCTACGCCGTGGGCTTGGACATGACCCGCCGCGATCTGCAGATGAAGATGCGTGAGATGGGGCGTCCGTGGGAGATCGGCAAAGCCTTCGACGTCTCCGCGCCGATGGGCCCGATTCATCCCGCAAGCACGCTCGGTCACCTGCAGCAGGCCGGCATCTGGCTGACCGTCAACGGCGAAACCAAGCAGCGTAGCGATGTCTCGCACCTGATCTGGTCGGTAGCGGAAACGGTGGCCTATCTCTCGCAGTTCTTCCGTCTTGAGCCGGGCGATGTGATCTACACCGGCACACCGGAGGGTGTGGGGGCGGTCAAGTCGGGCGACAGTATCGTGACTGGCGTCGATGGTCTGGGCGAGTTGAAGGTCCGGGTTGTCTAAGAGGCCGCGCCATGCAGCTCTATAGTTTCTTTAACAGCTCCACGTCGTACCGCGTGCGAATCGCATTGACACTCAAGGGGCTGCCGTATGACTACCTGGCGGTCAACATCCGCACAGGCGAGCACCGCACGACGGAGTATGTGCAGCACGTCAGTCCATCGGCTGCTGTACCGGCGCTCGTAGACGGCGCGCTACAGGTGAGCCAGTCGCTGGCAATCATTGATTACCTCGATGTGGTCTATCCGGAGCCGCGGCTGATCCCGCTTGACCCGGTACAGCGTGCTCGCGTGCTGGAGCTGTCCAACGCCATCGCTTGCGACATCCACCCCATCAACAACCTGCGCGTGCTGCGTTACCTGCAGGATGTGCTGAAGGTAACGCCAGAGCAGAAGGAGGCGTGGTACCGCCATTGGATCCATGAGGGCATGACGGCCGTCGAACGCCTCCTTGTCCTGCATGGCCACGGGACATGGTGCTTTGGTGATTCCCCAACCCTCGCCGACGTGGCGCTGGTCCCGCAGATTGCCAACGCCTTGCGGATGGGGTGTCAGATGGATCGGTTCGAGCGTGCGATGGCCGTGCACGCGTTCGCCAGCGCACACCCGGCCTTCGCGCAGGCTGCCCCGATGCAGCAACCCGATTACACGTCCTGACGACACGATCGCAGGTGACAGGAGACCAGCATGAACACCACACGTAACGCCAGCCGCAAGGTTTTGATCATCGGGGGCGGGATCGGCGGATTGGCAGCGGCGCTCGCATTGGCACGCAAGGGCATCCGCATCGAACTGCTCGAGCAAGCAGAGCAGATTGGGGAAATCGGCGCCGGGATTCAGCTTGGCGCCAATGCGTTCGCCGCGCTCGATGCACTGGGCGTGGGGCAGGCCGCACGCGATCGCGCGGTCTTTACCGATTACCTTGAGATGCGGGACGCCATTGACACGCACACCATTGCCCGTGTCGATGTGGGCCAGGCCTATCAGCAGCGCTTCGGCAATCCGTATGCCGTGATTCACCGTGCGGACATCCACCTGTCGATCTTCGAGGCGGTGCGCGACCATCCGCTGATCCAGTTTCACACTGCCACGCGGGTGGAGCGATTCGAGCAGGACGCCAATGCCGTGACCGTCATCGATCAACGTGGTGTGCGTTATACAGCGGACGCCGTGGTTGGCTGCGACGGCGTCAAATCCGCCATCCGCCAGGCATTGGTGGGTGACGAGGCGCGGGTGACGGGCCATGTCGTATACCGGGCGGTGGTTGGTGTGGCTAACATGCCCGTGGATCTGCAGGTCAATGCACCGGTGGTCTGGGCGGGGCCGCACTGTCACCTGGTTCACTACCCATTGCGCGGCGGCCAGCAATACAACCTGGTGGTGACGTTCCACAGCCGCGAGCGCGAAACATGGGGCGTTCGCGATGGAAGCAAGGAAGAGGTCCTGTCGTACTTCGAGGGTATCCATCCGATGCCGCACCAGATGCTCGACAGGCCAACCTCATGGAAGCGCTGGGCCACGGCAGACCGAGACCCCGTCGAGCACTGGAGCTTTGGCCGCGCGACGCTGCTGGGTGATGCTGCCCACCCGATGACGCAGTATGTCGCACAGGGCGCCTGTCAAGCCCTCGAAGATGCCGTCACACTTGGCGCCGCAGTGGACGCAGCCGACTCGGACTTTGAGCAGGCGTTTCGCCTCTATGAGGAAGCCCGCATCCCACGCACTGCCCGTGTGTTGTACGCGGCTCGCGACATGGGGCGCATCTACCATGCCAAGGGTGTGGACCGCCTCGTGCGAAACACGCTGTGGGCTGGACGCTCGCAGACGCAGTTCTACGACGCGCTGCAATGGCTCCATGGCTGGCGCGCAGAGCAGTGTCTGAGCCTCACGCCCTGGCTCTGACGAACGCAACCTTACCCCGCGTTACCACTTCCCACCAGCAGACGGAATCGGCAGCCAATGCAGCTGCTGGCCGCTTGTCGCCCAAACATGGCACAACGGAGGAGACAACATGCCTGCCAGCCTACCGCTGAACATCACGAAGTTCATCGACGAACACCCTTTGTCGCCTTTTCAGGTGACGATCGTCGTGCTCTGCTTTCTTGTCGTCGCAATTGACGGCTTCGACACGGCCGCCATCGGCTTCATTGCGCCCGCGATCCGGGCCGATTGGAATCTGGGTGCGGCGCAGCTCGCCCCATTGTTCGGAGCCGGCTTGGCCGGACTGATGGCCGGAGCGTTCGTATTCGGCCCTCTGGCGGATCGTCGTGGACGCAAGAGCGTGCTGCTGGCGTCTGTGCTGTTTTTTGGACTGGCCAGCCTGGCTTCCGCATGGTCGGGCACGCTGTGGGAGCTGGTGGTTTTGCGCTTCTTGACCGGGCTTGGCCTGGGCGGCGCGATGCCCAACGCGATCACGCTGACCTCCGAGTACTGCCCCGAGCGCAGGCGCTCCTTCCTGGTCACCACCATGTTCTGCGGTTTCACGGTCGGCTCCGCGCTCGGTGGTCTTGCGTCAGCCGCGTTGATCGACGCATATGGCTGGCGTTCTGTGCTGATCGTTGGCGGCATCTCGCCACTGGTGCTCGCATTGCTGCTTGCGCGGACGCTCCCGGAATCGATCCGCTTCCTAGTCATGGCGAATAGGCCCCCAGAACGCGTGGCTTTAGCGTTGCAGCGCATAGCACCGACCGCAGACCTGCGTGATGTGACCTTCGTCGTTGGCGAGGAGCGCGGCACGAAATCGCCCGTAAGCCGCCTCTTCGCACCCAAGCTCGTGCGCGGCACGCTGCTGTTCTGGCTCACCTTTTTCATGAGCCTGCTGGTGATCTACCTGTTGTCGAGCTGGCTGCCGACGCTGCTACGCGGGACCGGTTTGTCGCTGCGCACCGCGGCGCTGATTACGGCAATGTTCCAGATTGGCGGCACGGTGGGGGCCATCGTGCTGGGCTGGCTGATGGATCGCGTCAACCCGCACTATGTACTGGCTGCGAGTTATGCATTGGCGGGCGTCTTCATTGCCGCTGTCGGTAGCCTGGCTACTACGCCTTGGGCTGCAGCCACGGCAGTCTTCCTGGCAGGCTTCTGCATTTCGGGCTCGCAGGTTGGCGCGAACGCCTTGTCGGCCAGCTTCTATCCGACCGACTGCCGTGCGACTGGTGTGAGCTGGGCCAATGGCATCGGTCGGCTCGGCTCGGTCTTGGGTTCCGTTGGAGGCGCAACGATGCTGTCAATGGACCTTGGCATGCCTACCTTGTTTGCGGTGATTGGCGTGCCAGCACTGATTGCGGGAGCAACAATGTTATCGCTCGGCGTCGTGCGGAGAACCGCAGTGGAGCAGCGGATGGCTGCGACCTAACACACGCGCGGGGAACCGTTTGCGTTCCAACTCCCGATCGCGCCGCGCCTTGTCGGTCCCGTACCAGTAGAGCGCCAGTGGCCGATCACACGCATTTACGAAGGCAATGGCCTCGTCGACATCGGAACACCAGCGCTGGTTACTCTTGGCCACGGCGACTTTACCGTCGTGTCGGCGCTGTGGGCGCGGCGTCGGCCTGCGCTCAAGCAGCAGGCCGTGCACGCGCATGACCCGATAGGCCCGCTTGGCATTGACCGGCGCTTCGCATCGACGCTCCCGTTCGCGCCGCAGTCGGCCGCAGACCCGCCGGTAGCCGTAGCTCGGCAGGTCAGCGACGACGTGTCGGATTTCCTCAACCAAGCCAGCGTCATCCGTTTGCCGGGCCGAGCGCCCGTCGCGCCAATCTGCCGGCTGGGCGCGCTTGGCCGCCACGTTTGAGCGCGCTACGCCGAGGACCTCGCAAACCTGCTTCACTGGTCGTCCCCCGGCAACGATGGCGAGCGCGCTATCCACTTTTTTGCCCGACCGTATTCCACGGCTTCGCGCAGAATCTCGTTCTCCATCGTCTTCTTGCCGAGCATGCGCTGCAGCTCACGGACTTGTTTGAGCGCTTCGGCCAGCTCTGAGGCCGGCACCACTTCCTCGCCCGCACTCACTGCCGACAGGCTCCCCTCCTGGTACAGCTTGCGCCACTGGAACACCTGATTCGGATTCACGCCATGCTGGCGCGCCACCATCGAGACCGTCTTACCCGGCTCGAAGCTCTCCCTGACCATCGCCAGCTTCTCTTCCACCGACCACCGCCGACGGCGCTCCGGGCCCGTCAACACTTCCATCACTTCTTGGTTGCTGTTAGTCATAATCTATGGTCGCCCCCAATTTTGCAATGCAGGCTCTTGATGTTGTAGCGGGCTTGCTCAAATCTATCCGGCGTCGTATTGGGAACTTAGTCCCGCGCCACGATGAGAGTCGCGCCTGACGATCCTAAAAAACACATCGGCTTCGAGAGCCTTTATGACTATCGGGTTGTTCGTTCAGGCCGGTATGCCGTTTACGTCATCAAATTTCCTGCGATCGCAAAACCAGATGGTTGATCCAGACATCGACTTCTATTGTTTCAAGCAGGCAGCATCTGAACGTTGCTGGCAGTGAATGCGGTGTGCTTCGCAGCGATAGCCCATGCGACTCGAGCTAGCTTGTTGGCCAAGGCGCATGCCACAACGCTCGAGTGTCGCCGTGCCAATAGAGCTCGCACCCATTCAGCTAGCGCACCGACTCGTTTATCGACATCTCGCATATACGACCGCGCACATTGCACAAGCAGCCGCCGGATGTTCTTGTCTCCTCGCTTACTGATCCCCAGCAGATTGGCTCTACCGCCTGTGCTGTACTGCCGTGGCACGAGGCCGATCGATGCCGCGAAGTCTCGGCTGTTGCGATACTGCTTCCCATCACCCACTTCGGCTGAGAGTACGCTCGCGGTAATAGGCCCTACGCCAGGGATCGTCATTAGACGCTGCCCAAGATCATCGTCGGCAAGCTGACGTGCTAGTTCCTTGTCGATCTGCGCAATCTGTTCATCGAGATACTTGTAGTGGGTATGGAGGCGCTCGAGTATCGCCACGAGCTGCGGCGGAAGCGGATGTTCTGCAATCACGGCCGGCAGGCGCTTCATCACGGTGCTGCCCACCGGCAGGCTGATGCCGAACTCCAGCAGGAATCCATGTACCTGGTTTCCTGTGCACACCCTATCGCGCACAAACGAATCCCGGACACGGTGCAATGCCAATAGAACTTGCTGCGATTCTGTTCGCGGCGTGACAAACCGCATAGACGGTCGCGACGCCGCCTCGCAGATCGCCTCGGCGTCAGCGAAGTCGTTCTTGTTGCTCTTTACGAAGGGCCGGACAAAGTGTGGGGCGATCAATCGAACCTTGTGGCCAAAACCGCTCAGCGTGCGCGCCATGAAATGAGCGCCGGCACAAGCTTCCATCGCAATCGTGCACGCCGGAAAATTGGCAAGCAACTGAACCAGCTGCTTACGAGTCACCTTCCGGTGAAACACTTCCTTGCCGTTCCTATCCTGGCCGTGCAGATGGAACGAATGCTTGCCAAGGTCAATACCTACCAGCGCTACGTCTTCCATGATGGTTCCCCTTCGGTAAAGGCCTCCGTAGCGTACGCGCTTCGCGGAGGCGGGGGCGACCATCCCATTAACACAGTCGTATGCCTACCCGTTAGTTTAAGTGGGTGACTGTGTCCGGGGATTCAGGGGGCCGCTCCAGGTAGAGAAAACGAATCACTGGTTACCTATTGGAACAATGCGATACGAAAGCATACATTGGTGCATCTTCAATGTTCTCGTGCGGATGTTCGGATTCACGGCTGGGCTTGTAGGTGCCGCCTTCGGGGGTACGGCTACTGCGAGTCCTTCAACGGCAAGCTGCGCGATGAGCTACTCAACGGCGAGCTGTTCTACAGCCTAAAGGAAGCGCAGGTCGTCATTGAACAATGGCGCGGGCACTACAACATGCGGCGCTCGCATTCGTCGCTGGGATACCGTGCCGCCGGCACCTGCTGCGTCCCGCCCAACACCGCTGGCGGCACAACAACCGAGCACCATCCAATAAACTTCAACCTCTCGCACAAACTGGACCGGAATATCGGTCACGCCAACCGGCCGCGCTTCGTCACCGGTGACATGATCGCCATCCGCAATGCCTCCGTCGGAGGAGTCGGGGTTGCACATTTGTCGGTCATGATGGTGACCAAGCAATTGGCCGACGGCTCGCTCGCTAGGCTACTGCCGCAATGGGCTCCAAGGCCGGAAATCTTGCATGCCGTATTTCCATCCAGGAGGGGCTGCTGCCGTCGCTCAGGCTGCTTGTGGATTATCTGGCGGCGGCATTTGAGCAGGTGGTCGAGGAGTAGTCGCCAAGACAGTGGTCTGGTCATGCGGGTGCTCGGGGAAAGTCGACAGCGGCTCGTCGTCTGTCCTGCGTTCCTGAAGGACCGCGCATTGCCGAGGCATCCGTCAAATCTGGCCGACACGGCTAGTCTCGGCTGAGGGCCGCCTCGCGACCACGTCTGGCAGTTACTCGGGCCGGAAGATATGGAGGCGCAGGTGCGGCATCAACCCCGATATGTCAGCGATGACATGATCGCGCTGCGTCGGGCCGCGCAGCATGGTGTCGGGATCGTCCAATTGCCGTACATGGTGGTCGAGGATGATCTAAGTAACGGGACGCTCGTGGATATCTTACCCAGCTGGGCGCCGAAGGGCGGCATCGTTCACGTGGCATTCCCATTCCGCAGAGGACTGCTGCCGAAGGTGCGGTTGTTGATTGACTACCTAGCTGCGCGGATCCGGAGCCAGTTCCCGCCGGACAGTCCAGCCCTCGCGGCGAGTTGACGGCGGTTAGTCCACTGGTGGTGGCTGCGCTGGTCGGGAATCGATCAGGCACGGAAAAGCGCCTCGACGGGCGACGCAACTACGCCGGCGATCTTCGCTTTTGGAAGATGCCACTTTCGTTAGAGTGAGGCTGCTTCACGTCTTTCGCTCGGAATAAGTGTCAACCTTATTCAGGACGTGTCAAGAAACAAAAAAGCCTCGCAATGCGAGGCTTCATGCTGTACCTGCTACTACGGCGCGCCGTGTTCTATGGCACAACCCCGATTCTATGGCACAACCCCGGTCTTACGCGGCGCGCAAAGCCTTATAGGAAGCTGGCGGAGAGAGGGGGATTCGAACCCCCGATAGGCTATTAACCTATACACGCTTTCCAGGCGTGCGACTTAAACCACTCATCCATCTCTCCGGAAGCCCGCGATTGTAGCACACCGGGCGAGCTAGCCAACCCCTGTTGCCCTGGTCTGGACGAGGTTGTCGGTTCTCCGGCGCAGCAAGCAACCGAGGGTGACCACTATTGCCGCTCCCAGCCGTTTGAACGTACGCTTTGCCAGCATAAAAAATCACAAGGACTAGGAGACCACGGCCCCATGGATTTGGACGTCAACCACAAGCCGGTCAGCGTTGACTGCGACCCGGCCACGCCCCTGCTGTGGGTGCTGCGTGATCACCTGAACCTGACGGGTACGAAGTTCGGCTGCGGCGTGGCGGCGTGCGGCGCATGCACCGTACACGTTGACGGTTCAGCCGTCCGGTCCTGCGTGCTGCCGGTGGCCGCGGTGGCCGGCAAGCACATCACCACCATCGAAGGCCTGGCCGGCGGCGAAGGCAAACGTCACGCGCTGCAACAAGCCTGGGTGGATGAGCAGGTGCCCCAGTGCGGCTACTGCCAGTCCGGCATGCTGATGGCCGCGGCCGACTTACTGGCCCAACATCCCGATCCGACTGATGCCGACATCGACGCGGCCATGACCAACATTTGCCGCTGCGGAACCTATCCGCGCATGCGCGCCGCCATCAAGCGCGCTGCGAAGGCGCTGCGGGAGGGCCGCGCATGAACGCGAAGGCAACGAAACCGCGCAGCGGACGCCGCCGTTTCCTGCTGGGTGCGCTGGGCATTGGCGGCGCACTCGTCGTCGGTTGGGGCGTGATGCCGCCGCGCAGCCGCGTGGGCGACGCGAACATCTTCCCCGAGCACAACGGCGAGATTGCGCTGAACGGCTGGATCAAGATCACGCCCGAAGGCAACGTCGTGCTTGCCATGCCGCGTGTGGAGATGGGCCAGGGCATCCACACCGCGCTGTCGATGCTGGCGGCCGAAGAGCTGGACATTCCGCTCTCGCGCGTGAGTATCGAAAGTGCGCCGGTGGAGCGCATCTACGGCAACGTCGTCGCCATGGGCGACAGTTCGCTGCCGCTGCATCCCGATAGCGCTGACAAGACGTGGGCCCGCGCACTGCACTGGATCATGGCGAAGAGCGCGCGCGAGATCGGCCTCATCATCACCGGCGGCAGCAGCAGCACCGCCGACGGCTGGCAGCCCGTGCGCGAAGCCGCCGCCACGGCGCGCGCAGCGCTGGTGGAAGCGGCAGCGCGCGCATGGAATGTGCCGGCTGCCGACGTCAGCATCCGCGAAGGCCAGTTGATCGGCCCCGGCGGCAAGCAGTCCACGTTTGGCGAGATGGCCAAGTCCGCGCGTGGTATTTCTGCGCCGTCCAGCGTGACGCTCAAGCCGGCCTCGCAATTCCAGTTGATCGGCAAGCCGGCGCCGCGCAACGACCTCGCCGCGAAGACGGATGGCAGCGCGCGCTTCTCCATCGACACGCGCCTGCCGGGCATGCTGTATGCCGCGGTCGTCATGTGTCCGGTGTTTGGCGGCAAGCTCAAGACGTTCCAGTCGAAAGCGGCGCTTGGCATGCCGGGCGTGCGTTACGTGGTGCCGTTCGATGGCACGGGCGGTGGTGCGCCGGGCGTGGCCGTGGTGGCAGACCATTACTGGCAGGCCCGGCAGGCGCTGGCAACGCTCGAACCCGTGTGGGACAACGGCCCGCATGCCAAGCTCGATTCCGCAGGCATCCGGCAGCAGCTTGTCAGCGCGCTCGACAGCGACAAGGGCGGCTTCACGTATCGGTCGATGGGTGATGGCCTGAAAGCCTTCGACAAGGCCGATGGCGCCACCATCGTCGAGGCCGAATACAGCGCGCCCTATCTCGCGCACGCGACGATGGAGCCGATCAACTGCACCGCGCAGGTCACGGCAGACGGCGTGCATCTCTGGGCACCGACGCAGGTCGCCACGCTGGCGCAGGTGGTAGCAGCGCGCGCGGCTGGAGTGAGCGGCGACAAGGTCCACATCGACATCCCGCTCATCGGCGGCGGTTTCGGGCGACGGCTGGAATCGGACTTCATCGGCCAGGCCGTGACCATCGCCACCAAGACCGAAGGCAAGCCGGTGCAGGTGATCTGGTCGCGCGAAGAAGACGTCCGCCACGACTTCTATCGCCCGCACGCCATCGCCCGGCTCAAGGCGCGCGTCGAAAACGGCAAGGTCACCGCGATTGCCTCGCGCAGCGCCGGACAATCGATTCTTGCGGGCGAGCTGGATCGACTGTTCGGTGCGCCATCAGCGGGCATCGATCGCTACACCGCCGAAGGCCTGTTCGACCTGCCGTACGAAATCGAGCACGAGCACATCGCGCATCTGGCGGTCGATCTGCCGGTTCCCGTGGGCTTCTGGCGCAGCGTGGGGCACTCGTACAACGGGTTCTTCATGGAGGGCTTTCTCAACGAGGTGGCGACCCGGGCCAAGCTTGATCCGCTGGCGATGCGGCGCGAGTTGCTGAAGGACCATCCGCGCGAGTTGAAGGTGTTGGACACGGCGGCGCAGGCTGCCGGTTGGGGGCAGCCGCTGGCACCCGCCGCTGACGGCGCACCGCGTGCGCGCGGCATTGCGTTGCATCCGAGTTTCGGCTCCGTGGTCGCGCAAGTGGTGGAGGTGTCGATGAAGGACGGCAAGCCGCGCGTGCATCGCGTTGTGTGCGCGGTCGATTGCGGCACGGTGGTCAACCCGGGCATCGTTGCGCAGCAGATGGAAAGCGCGGTCATCTTCGGCCTGACGGCGGCACTGTACGGCCGCATCGACATCAAGGACGGCCAGGTCGTGCAGTCGAACTTTCCCGACTACCCGGCGCTCAAGATGGCGGAGACACCCATCATCGAAACACACATCGTGCCGAGCACCGCGGAGCCCAGCGGCATGGGCGAGGTGGGGGTGCCGCCGATCGCGCCCGCCGTGGCGCATGCCGTGGCGCAGTTGACGGGCAAGCCGGTGCGGCAGTTGCCAATGGTGTGACGCCGCTGCGTTGAAACAGAAAAGCCGCAGGCGCACACCTGCGGCTTTTTTCTTGGGAGCGATGCCGCCCGTCTCAGGCCGCGTCCGGAAACACGGGTTCGCCCAGATTCAGCATCAGCCGATTCGCCCACGCAAAGATGGCCACGGCGTGGATCAGGTCGAGAATCTCTGCGTCGGTCAGGCCAGCGGCCTTGAGGGGCTGCAAGTCTTCGCCGCGTACATCGCCCGGGCGCATCGTCAGGTCGATCGAGAACAGCACGATGGCTCGCTCGCGCGCGTTCGTGCCGGCGATGTGCGGGTCTTCAAAGACCTGCTTGATCACGTCGTTGCGCTTGGCCAACTGCTCGAAGCGCTGTGCGTGGACGGATGCGCAATACACGCAGCCGTTGACGCGCGACACCACCGCGCTGGCGAGTTCGCGCTCGGCACGCGACAGGCCGCCCGGCGCATACATGATCGCGTTGAACGCCGCCGACCGCTGACGCAGGATCTCGGGCTGGTGAACGAGAAACCGGTAGTAGTCCGACGTTTTCGCCTTCGGATGGCTTTCTTCCAGCACGGCGATCTGCTCGGGCGTGGCGCGGTCGAGGTCGACCACATCCAGCCATGCTTGCCATTCAAGCGATTCGTTGGTGAAGCCGTGGGCGCGGATGATCTCGGTCATGCTGCGGTCTCCGTGGAGGCGGTGGCGCTGCCGCTGCCGGCGGCTTCGCGAAGCGCGCGCAAGCCGGCAACGAGTCGCGTCTGATACGACAGGAAAGCGATGAGCTGCGCGAGCGTCACGACGTCGGCCGTGGCGAGGCCCGCTGCGGGCAAGCGCAACAGCGCATCGCGGTCGCCCTCGATGGGGCGTTCGACGAGCGTGCGCGTGAAGGCGAGGATGGCGCGCAGGCGGGTGTCGGTCAGCGTGTCGATATCGCCGTGGTCGACGGCTTGCAACGCATCTGCGTCGACCGGCGTATTCGCGAGGCGTGCGCGGTAGTGTTCGGCCAGTTCAGCCGCCGGTGTCAGGCGGCAGGCGTACAGCGCGACGAGCAGGCGTTCGCCCAACGTCAGCCCGGGCAGGCCTGCGTCGAACAATGCGTCGTAGCTGCCCTGCGTGGCCGTGGCGACCTTTTCGCGGGCATGGCGCAGCGCGTGCGTGGCGCTGCCGTCTTCCAGGCCGGCAACCTGGTCGACCACATCTTGTGCGGGCGAGAAATCCATCGATGAAAGACTCCGGGAATCGGGTACGGACGCGCCGCGCGCGGCCACCGCGCTGGCGAGGAAGCGAAGCACTGCTGCCCACGATTGGGCGTCGGCGCGGGCGTTGGCACGCGGCTCGCCGCCGCCGGTGCTGATGCGGCCCGACACCGGGTGCGCATAGACGAGCTGCGTGGTCGGCACGTATGGGAAGACGATGGCGTGCCCCGCGCCTTCGTAATCGAAATGTTGGACGGGGTAGGGGTGGCGTACCTCGGCCAGTTTGGTGGTCACCATGCGCGAGTAGTCGCTCGAGGGCCACGAGCCGTCATCGGTGGCGGAGAGCAGCAGCACCGGACCGCGCGCGCGCTCAATGCGGATGCGCGCGCGTGCGACGGCATCGGCATCCTGCAGCGCGGTGCGGATGGCGCGCTCGTGGCGATGCGGCGCGGGGCCTTCGTCGAATGGTGCCCAGGTCGCGGTGCGGTTGCCTTCCCACAGATGCGGCAGCGGCTGACCGCGATACAGCCACGTCGGGCCTTCGCGGCCGACTGCAGGGTCTGCGGCGTTCTGTCCGCTGTGCACGACGGCGCCCGGCACGTAGCCAATGACCGCAGACACGGCTTCCGGGAACGTCGCACCCAGCAGCAATGCCAGTTCACCCCCGCGCGACTGGCCGCTCACGGCAACGAAGTCGTGCAGCGGCTCCACGCGTTTGCGCAGCCAGGCAAGCGCACGCTCGAAATATTCCAGCGGCGTATTCGAGATGTAGTCCGACAGCCCCGGCGCCTTGAAGTAGGCCAGCGCAAACGCCGCATAGCCGTGCGAAGCAAACAGCGCCGCGCGCGGCTCGTTGATGCCGCCGCCCGAGCCGTTGAGGATGAGCACCGCAGGGCGCGGCCCCGGGTGCGCATACGGATCGGGCAGGTACAGCGTACCGACCAGACCATCGTCGCGCACATCGTGGCGCGTCACGCCCGGCGCGGCCAGCCGTTGCACGAAGCGCGCGTGGACCGACTCGCCGTTGGCCGTGGCCGTCAGCGTGGTCGTCAACGGCTCCGCGACTGGCTGTGGAAACACCTCGCGTGCCTTGCCGTCTTCCGGGCGCTGGCTCCAGACGATGCCCATCGCGCTGACGCCGGCGTAGTCACCGGAGACGGGCGCGTCGCGCGTCAGGTCCACGGTGCCGTGCGCATCGGCAACGAATGCGGCGCGGCTGTGCCACAGCACGCCATTGCCACGACGCGTTTGCGCGACGATGCCGACCTGGGCGCCGGGCGCAAGCCCCGTCACGACGATGCCGCGCGATACGTCGATCAGGTCATCCGCCGGCGTCACGCTGAGCGCGAACGTTCCCATGGCGCTTACTTGCCGTCCTTGGTGACCATTTGCGCCGCCGTGCGATCGCTCGTCATCGGCGTCACCTTCAGGCCTTTCTTGGCGGCCCACACGTTTTGGTAGTGGTACAGCGGCATCACGCCAACATCATCCGAGACCAGCTTGACCGAATGGCGAAGAATGGCCGCGCGCTTTTCCACGTTGAATTCCTCGGTGGAGGCGTTCAACGCGTTGTCGACAGCCGCGTTGCTGTAGTGGCCCCAGTTGGATGCGCCGAGCCCCTTCTTGGTATCGACGGTGGCCAGCACGTTGACGAGCGCGTAGCTTGCTTCGCCCGTGCCGTTGCCCCAGGCCAGCATGCTCATCGCATATTCATTCTTGTTGGCGCGGCCCGAGTAGACCGACCAGGGCACCACTTCCACGCGCGCCTTCACGCCGATGCGCGTCCAGAACTGCGCCACCGCCTGCGCGGTTTCGGGGCCTTGCGGATAGCGGTCATTCGGCACGTGCATCACGAGGTTGAAGCCCTGCGGAAAGCCTGCGTCGGCCAGCAGCTTCTTGGCCTGTGCCGGGTCGTAGGCGATGTCCTTCACGTCGGGGTTGTAGCCGTACGTGTCCGACGGCATCCACTGGTTGGCGACGGTGGCGGCGCCTTGCAGGATGCGGTCGACGATCGCCTTGCGGTCGATGGCGAGCGACAGCGCGCGGCGCACGCGCACATCCAGCAGCGGATTGTTCGGCAGCGGCTTGCCGTCGTTGCCGGTGATGTAATCGTTCGGCCCCTTGCGGAAGCTCGGTTGCAGCAGCATCACGCGCAGGCCCGGATAGGCGAACACCTTCACGTTGGGCGACTGGCGCAGGCGCGCCAGGTCAGACACCGATACCTTGTCGATGACGTCCACCTCGCCTGAGAGCAGGTTGGCCGTACGCGCGGCAGCATTGTTGATGTAGCGGTAATTGACCTTCTCCCAGAGCTGCTTGCCGCCCCAGTAGTTGTCGTTGCGCGCCATCACCACGCGGTCGCCCGGCACATACGAGACGAACTTGTAGGGGCCCGTGCCCACCACGGCGCGGCCGGCGTTGTAGTCCTCAGTGCTCGACTTCTCGCCCACATGCTTGCTGACGATGTGCACGGATGCGAGGTTCAGCGGCAAGTCCGGGTTCGGGATGTTCGTCTTGATGATCAGC
Organism: Ralstonia flatus; assembly: GCF_958439105.1. Classification (NCBI taxonomy): domain Bacteria; kingdom Pseudomonadati; phylum Pseudomonadota; class Betaproteobacteria; order Burkholderiales; family Burkholderiaceae; genus Ralstonia; species Ralstonia flatus. The sequence goes on from NZ_CAUDLI010000009.1 coordinate 196,578, forward strand.
GTCAGCGGGTCTTTGGCCGTGACGGACTCCACCGTGCGCAGATAGCCCGCGAACGTTGCCACGCTGCCCGGCACGCTGCGCGCGCGCTGGTACGAGAAGATGACGTCATCGGCCGTGAACGGCTGGCCGTCGTGCCATTTCACGTTCGGGCGCAGCTTGAATTCCCACGTCTTCGCATCCAGCGTCTTCCACGACAGCGCCAGGCCGGGCTGCAGCTTGTTCCACTTGTTTTCGACGAGCAGATCCCAGAAATGCACGTCGACGGAGCGGTCGCCGGCGTGGTTGTTCAACTGCGGGTCGAGCGACGACAGCGGATCGGCAAAGGCGATGTTCAGCGTCTGCGCGCTGACAGCGCCGGCAGCGGCAAACAGCGCTACAGCAAGCGACGAGGCTAGGAGGCGTTTCACGTGGGTTCCCTTTTCCTGTTTTTGGAATCGTTGGCTTATTGAATATCGTTCAGGTCGCGTCGTTCAGATGGCACGCGCTGACGTGGTTGACCGCAATGCCGCGCAGCGTCGGCGTCTCGGTCTTGCAGCGGGGCATGGCGTGCGGGCAGCGCGGGTGGAAATGGCAGCCGGTCGGCGGGTGCAGCGGGCTGGGCATCTCGCCTTGAATGGCGGTAAACGTCTTGTGCCGGGCCGACAGGCGCGGAATTTCCGCCAGCAAGGTCTGCGTGTAAGGATGGTTCGGGCGGCGGAAGACTTCCTCCGCCGGGGCCGATTCCACCACCCGGCCGAGGTACATGATCACCACCCGGTCGGACAGGTGTTCCACCACGCCCAGGTCGTGGCTGATGAACAGGTAGGTCAGGTTGAGCTGCTCGCGCAGGTCCATGAACAGATTCAGGATCTGCGCCTGGATCGACACGTCGAGTGCGGCCACCGCCTCGTCGCAGACGAGCATCGACGGCTGCACGGCCAGCGCACGCGCAATGCCGATGCGCTGCCGCTGGCCGCCGCTGAACTGATGCGGGTAGCGGTCGCGCAAGGCGGGGTCCAGGCCCGCGCGCTGCATCTGCGCAGCCACATAATCGGCAAAGTTGGCGCGGTCGGTCAGGCCGTGCACGCGCGCTGCCTCGCCGACGATCTCTTCCACGCGCAGGCGCGGGTTGAGGCTCGCATACGGGTCCTGGAAGATCATCTGGATCTTCAGGCGGGCCGCGCGGGCTTCCTCGGCGGAGAGTGTGTCGACAGCCTTGCCGTCCACGCGCACCTCGCCGGCCGAGGGCGGCATTAGGCCGGCAGCAATCCGGCCGAGCGTGGATTTGCCGCAGCCCGATTCGCCGACGAGGCCGACGACTTCACCGGGCTGGATCGCGAGGTCGACGCCATCGACAGCACGAACGATCGCAGGCGGATGCGCCAGGCCGGCGCGCTGCAGAATGCGATCGGCCACGCCGACCTTGCGATCGCCAAAGCGTTTGCTGACCTGCTTGAGTTCGACGAGCGGCGTGCTCATGCGACCTCCTGCGAGGATGCGTGCTGCGCGCCCGGATGGAAGCAACGCACGAGGCGGTCGGGTATTGGCTGCGTGATGTCGGGGCGTACGCCGCAGACCTCGGTGGCACGCGGGCAGCGTGCCGCAAACGCGCAGCCCGCGGGCAGCGACAGCAGGTTCGGTGTCATGCCGGGAATCTGGCGCAGGCGCTGGCCGCGACGGTTCTCGCTGGGCAGGCTGTCGATCAAGCCCATGGTGTAGGGGTGCAGCGGGGCGTCGAGCACCGCATCAACCGGGCCGTGTTCGACGATGCGGCCGGCGTACATCACGGCCACCTCGTCGGCCAGCCCGGCCACGACAGACAGGTCATGCGTGATCCAGATCAGCGCCGTGCCGTGCATGCGCGCGAGCTTCTGCACTTCCGACAGAATCTGCGCCTGGATGGTCACGTCCAGCGCCGTGGTCGGTTCGTCGGCAATGATCAGGTCGGGCCGGTGCAGCATCGCAATGGCAATCGCCACGCGCTGGCGCATGCCGCCCGAAAGCTGATGCGGATAGGCACGCAGCCGTTCTTCGGGGCTCGGAATGCCCATCAGACCGAGCGTGTCCCGCGCATGGTCCCACGCCTGTTTGTGGCTCATGCTGCTGTGCGCACGCACGGCCTCGATCATCTGGGCATCGATGCGCAGCACAGGGTTGAGCGTCATCATCGGGTCCTGGAAGACCATGGCGATGCGGTTGCCCTGGAGCTTGCGCAATTCACGCGGGGGCAGCTTGGTGAGGTCGCGGCCCTGGTAGAGGATCTCCCCGCCGACGACGCGGCCGGGCGGGTCCACCAGACCCATGATGGAAAAGCCGGTGACGGACTTGCCTGAGCCGGATTCGCCCACCAGCCCGAGGATGCGCCCGCGCGCGAGCGAGAACGACACGTCGTCCACGGCCGGCAGCACGCCTTCGCGCGTGAAGAAATGCGTGCGGAGGTTGCGGACTTCGAGGGTGGTCGCGTTGGTGGACGCCGTCATCGTTGCGTCCTCGGGTTCAGCACTTCGCGCAGGCGGTCCCCCACCAGGTTGATGGCCACCAGCGCCAGCAACAGCGCGATGCCCGGATAGAAACTGATCCAGTACTGGCCAGACAGCATGTATTGGTATCCGTTGGAAATCAGCAGGCCCAGAGACGGCTCGGTAATCGGCACGCCCAGGCCCAGGAACGACAGCGTTGCCTCCAGCGTGATCGCGCGCGCCACCTGCAGCGTGCCCACGACGATCAGCGGCGGCAGGCAGTTCGGCAGGATGTGCCTGAGTGCAATGCGCCAGCCGGGCAGGGCGAGTGAGCGGGCGGCTTCCACGTATTCGCGGCGACGCTCGACCAAGGCTTGTCCGCGCGCCGTCCGCGCGTAATACGCCCACTCCAGCAGCACGAGGGTCAGCACGACATTCGTGATGCTCTTGCCGAGATAGGCGAGGATCATCATCGCCACCAGCACCGACGGGAACGACAGCAGCAGGTCGACCGTGCGCATGATGATGCTGTCGACGCGGCCGCCGGCATACGCGGCAATCAGGCCGAGCAGCGTGCCGATCACCGCCGCCACGGCTGCCGAACCGATCCCCACGCCCAGGCTGATGCGCAGGCCATAGAGGATGCCGGAATACAGATCACGCCCCTGGCCGTCCGTCCCGAGCCAGTACGTGAACGTCCCCAAGCCATTCGGCGAACCTGGCGGCAGGCGCGAGTCCAGCACGTCGAGCTGCATCAGGTCGTATGGGTTCTGCGGCGTGATCCACGGTGCGGCCAGCGCGGCGAGCATCAGGATCACGACCACCACGAGCCCAAAGACGGCGGTCTTGGATGCCAGAAAATCGGACACCACTCGGCGCCACGGCGATTGCTTGCGCGGGGCGGCAACCGCCGCTGCGGTGGTGGGTTGCGGAGTTGTATTCATCATGCAGCCTCCGCGCTGTCCGCCGCACGCACGCGCGGGTCCAGCAGCCGATACAGGATGTCGACGATCAGGTTGAGCGACACGAACAGGCACACCACGACGATGAGGTAGGAAACGATGACCGGCCGGTCCAGCGAGTTGATGCTATCGAGGATCAGCTTGCCCGCCCCGGGCCACGCGAAGATGCTTTCCGTCACCACAGCAAAGGCGATGGTCGAGCCCAGCTCCAGGCCCAGCACCGTCACCAACGGGATCAGCGTGTTGCGCAGCACGTGCGCGAGCACCACGCGCAGCGGCGACAGGCCCTTTGCACGCGCGAACTTCACGAAGTCCTGCGGCAGCACCTCGCGTACGCCCGCAGACGTCAGCCGCAGCACCAGCGAGAGCTTGAACAGCGACAGGTTGACCGCCGGCAGCACGAGGTGCCGCAGGCCATCGACGGTCAGCCACGACCATTCGATGCCGAACAGGCGCGCCGTTTCGCCGCGTCCGCTTGCGGGCAGCCAGCCGAGGCTCACGCTGAACGCCATGATGAGCATCAGGCCCACCCAGAACGTCGGCAATGAGAATCCCACCACGCTGCCCGTCATGAGCAGGCGCGACACCGGATGGCGCGGGTACAGCCCAGCGAACAGCCCCAGCGGCACGCCGACCACCACCGCGATGATCAGCGCAGAAAACGCCAGCTCGAGCGTGGCCGGCAGGCGTTGCAGGATCAGCTGGATGGCCGGTTCGTTGTAGACGAAGCTCTTGCCGAGATTGCCGTGCAGCGCGCCGTTCAGAAAGGCGAGGTACTGCTCCCACAGCGGCTTGTCCAGACCCAGCTCGGCAATGATGCGGGCGCGGTCGATCTGGTCCACGTCCTGGCCGATCAGGATGTCGACCGGGTTGCCGATGGCGTGCAGGCCGATGAAGACGATCACCGTCATCACCAGCACGACCAGCAGCGCCTGGCCGATGCGTCGGATTAACCAACCTGTCATCGCGCAGCCTCCTGGCCGGAAGTGGCATTCGCTTCCACGCCGGGCGGCGGGGCGGGCGTCCATTCATCGCCAAAGATCTCGGGCTCGGCATAGGCCTGGATGGCGGCGTAGTGCGCGTCGATGTCTTCCTGGTACAGCAAGCCGGCAATGCCCTGCGCCAGCCGCTTCGCACCTTCGCTGATGGCCGGGATGTCGCCCGAGACGCTGCCGTGCGTGACCGACGCCGGATAGCAGAAGCAATGCACGCGCGACAGGCCGGGCAGCGTGCCGGGCGTTTTCTCGCGAAATTCGAACGCGTGGCCGAGGTCGGGCGAATCGGCCAGTTCTGCATCTTCCTCGCCGGGGCGCGGTGTGTAGCGGTCGCGCCATTGGCGAATGTGCGGTGCCAGTGCGCTGAACTCCGGGCGCGAGGCCCAGTCCGTGCGAAAGCCCGTGGAGAAGATCAGGAAGTCCAACTGGAATACGCCCTTGGTCGTGGCCACGTGGAGCACGCCGTCGTGCTCGTCCACGCCCAGGATGCCGCAACCCAGGTTGAAGCGCGCATTCGGATGCCGCGACACACGCAGCGTGCTGCCGCGCGGCGGGGGCACCTGCTCGACATTGATGTAATGGCGGATGCGCCATTTCCACGCGTCGGGCAGGTGGAGGTGACCATGCACGAGGCCCGGGCTGCCGGCCCCTTTGCCCTTGTTCACGCGCGGCAGGTCGGGGCGGCGGATCAGCATGTCGACGCTGGCAGCACCGGCTTCCAGCGCCGTCGCGGCCGAATCCATCGCGGATGCGCCTGCGCCGATCACGCCCACGCGCTTGCCGGCCAGCGTGCCGTAGTCCATCTCGTCAGACGAATGCGCCCACCAGCGGCGCGGCAGCCGATGCGCGAAGTCGGGCACGGATGGGCCGCCAAGCCCATCACGGCCGGTGGCCAGCACCACGCGGCGCGCAAACACGCGCTGCGTCGGTTGGCCCGGCGCGTCGATCAGCAATTCAACGGCGCCATCCACGCGCGGGTGGATCGCCTTCACGTGGTGTTCGTTGCGCACGTCGAGCTGCAGCACGCCGCGGTACCAGCGCAGATAGTCCATCCATTGCAGGCGCGGGATCTTGTCGAGCACCTCCCACGCATCGGTGCCGAACTGCGCTTCAAACCATGCGCGGAACGTCAACGCGGGCAGGCCGAGCGCAGGGCCGGTCAGTTGCTTGGGCGAGCGCAGCGTTTCCATGCGCGCCGTCGTTGCCCACGGGCCTTCGAAGCCGGCGGGCGAGCGGTCGAATATCACCGCGCCGATGCCAAGATGCTTGAGCGATGCCGCCGCCGCCAGGCCCGCCATGCCGCCCCCGATGACGGCCACGTCCAGCACGGGTTGCCCGTCTAACGTGTGGGGCAGCGTCCAGTTTTTTGCGGGGAGTTCGAGCCAGGAGAGGTCCTGGTGCAAACGGGCTTCCAGCGCTGCAAGCCCGGTGACTTGCAGCGCGTTGTCTTGTTGTGCAGCGGTCATGCGGACGCGCCTTCGGTTTCGTTGATGGGTTCGCCATACAGCACCTGCAGCATGCTGGCATGGCGTGCCGGGTCGTGCAGCTTGCAGTCCGGGAGCAGGCGCTGCGCTGCCAGTGCGAGCGCGTCGGTCAGGGAAGTCACCGCCGCCGATGACCGCTTGGCCTCGGGGGTGATCACGCCAAAGAAGAAGGGGATATCGGCGTCGATCGGGCGCACGGTGACGCCGTCGATCGGCACGCCGTAGGCCGTCACGGGCTCCAGCAACGCGACGCCCAGGCCCGCGCGCACGGCGGTCAGCGCATTGAGCGAAGCGTTGGTCTCGATGAGGGAGGTGGGCTCTACGCCGGCCTTCGCCAGTGCCTGGTCCAGACGGCGGCGCAAGCGATACGGGTTGTGCATCGTGATGATGCGCTGCCCGGCGCAATCGGCCAACGCCACGCGCTGGCCTGCAGCGAGCGGGTCGTCTGCCTGCACAGCGGCCACGCACGCCGCTTCGCCGATCCAATGCACCGTCACGCCGCGATGCTCGAGCGGCAGGCTGCTGAGGCCCAGGTCGGCCGCGCCGGTCAGCACGGCGTGCACCACCTGCTCGGGCGAGGCACTGCGGATCTGGACGTGTTGCGCGAGTTCGGGCTCGTCGGCCAAGGCGGCGGGCAACAAACCGGCCGCCAATGCCGACGTGGCCGCGAGGCGCAGCGGGCGTGCCTCGCCGCGCGCAATTTCTTCGGCACGCGTGCGGATCTGACGTAAGCTGATCAGCGTATGCTCAACGTCTTCGTACAGCAGGAAACCCTGCTCCGTGGGCGAGACGCGCGGCCCCGCGCGCGTGAACAGGGCGTAGCCGATTTCGGCTTCCAGATCCTGGATGAGCCGGCTGATGGCAGGCTGGGAGCGTCCCAGCAGCTTGCCTGCCGCAGTGACGCTGCCGGTCGACATGACCGCGGCAAACGCTTCGAGTTGTCGGAGTTCCATCCGCCTGATTGATCCCAGTCATGCATGTGGTTCATGCATTCTGGTAGAGGCAGTATGCGAATTCCAAATAGTATTTTCTTATGTACTCATGCGTTTTGCGGTGGCAACCGCTATTTCGTGCGGTGCAGCCACTGCCCAGGCAGCGCCGCGCCGCCTTCGGATTTGTCTGGGGCTGCGACCTTGCCGCAACGGCTTATCCGATTTCGCGCAAAAAAGAACCGCCGTACGAGACGGCGGTATTGGCAACCAGCGATGCGCAGATCAGTTGTTCTGCTTCGTGATCTTTGTGCCTTCGATCGACGCGCCGGCCATCAGGCCTGCGTTGGTGAGGTTGAAGCCGATGATCGGCTGCTGGGCGGTGTTGGTATCGACCGCGCCGTTCGCGCCGATCTTTGCCAGTGCGACGGTGGCATCCACGCCGGCCGTCCAGCCCTGGCTGGCCTGGAATTTCTGCAGCGCTTCGTCCGTCATGAACAGGATGATGAGCGCACGCGATTGCGCGCCGGCCTGGAAGCCCACCGACGCCGACGCGATGTTGTAGTAGCCCAGCGGACGCCCGCCGCCGGTGCGCAGCACACCTTCGCCGTACTGGCCGCCCACCACGAAGCCGGCGTTCAGCACCGACGGGAACACCAGGACGCCCTTGGCGCGCGCGACCAGTTCACGCGAGCCGTTGGCCGTGGTGTACAGGCGCGAGAGCACGGAATCCGCCTGCGAGTTGGTGGTCGCGTGCTTGTTCGTCGACGACATCACGTCGGAGCCCTGCGCATTCGGGCTGGTCGTGGTACACGCGGCGAGCTGGGTCCCGAGCAGTGCGACAGCAGCAAGCGCGGCGGCGCGGGTGACGATGGTCTGGCGGCTAATGAGGTTCTTTTTCATGGCGATTGATCTCACTGTCTTTGTTGTTGACGAGGGACACAGGCACACACGTCCCCGCTCTGACTCGGTCCCATGCAACGAGCAGGGGTTGTCGAGGAACATAGAGCAAGCGGCGTGCCCGCCATATCGGATAAGCGCCGGTGCGCTCAGTTCCTGACATTAGGCGAGATTTGTGGCTGATGTGGCGCTTTTCCTTCACTGCTTTGTAAAAAAGCAAGCCGACCGCAATGTGCGTAGCTTTTTCACGCGCAACAAAAAACCGGCGCTTCAGGCCGGTTTCTTGTGCGATGCAGGGCGCGGTTCAACGCTCAGATCCAGATGATCAACGCTGCCACGCCAATGATCAGACCGAACTTCACCACGTAGTAGACCTTGCGGTTCCACGCCTTGAAACGGCGGCGGTACTGGCCCATCACCCACACATAGCGGAACAGCTTGTTGATGCCGCCGGTCTGGTCGCCGTCGTCGTTGGGCGAGCTGGCGGCAGTCATGACCTTGCGGCCCAGCCATTTGTTGATGCGCTGCGCCCAGCCAAATTTCATCGGGCGTTCGATATCGCAGAAGAGGATCAGGCGGTCCTTGTCGGAGGCGTTTTCGGCCCAGTGCAGATAGGTCTCGTCAAAGACGACGCCCTGGCCGTCGCGCCAGCTGTGGCGCTGACCGTCGACCTCGATGAAGCACCGGTCGTCATTCGGCGTCGACAGACCCAGGTGATAGCGCAGCGAGCCGGCAAACGGATCGCGGTGCGGGTTCAGCTTGCCGCCCGGCGGCAGCTCGGCAAACATCGCCGCCTTCACGCTGGGCAGATCGCGCAGCAGCGCGACGGTCTGCGGGCAAAGCTGTTCAGCCGACGGGTGATGCGCCTCATACCACTTCAGGTAGAAACGCTTCCAGCCGTTCTTGAAGAACGAGTTGAAGCCGGCATCGTCGTTCTTCTCGGCGGCCTTGATCTTGCGCAGGTTGATGAGCGCAAGGCCTTCGTCGCGAATCTGCGGCCACGCGGCCTGCAGCTTTTCCAGATCCGGGAAGCGCTCGACCGGCACATACGGCGTCTGAGGCACGCCCGAAAACGCGTACATGAAGCAATTGATCGGCGCCACGACGGCCGAGTGGTCGAACATCTGGCGCCAGAATTTCAGTCGCACCTTGCCGCGAAAGTGCACGTACAGAATGGAGCCCAGATAGAGGGCCACGATAATCCACTTGATCAAGGCGATTTCCTTGCCGCGCGAAGGCGGTCAGCAATTGAGTGCATGCGTTGTCAGCGCAATCCGGCATTTTACCCGGGGCGGAGCCGCACCGCGTGGACAGCCGCCAACAGTGCACCGTAGTTTGTGACGCCACGTTATCGTTTGCGCGGTCTTTGCAATAAGGAACGTCTGTGTCGATTTGTCGCGAAATGTGCGTCGCGTTCTACAATTCTGTTTTCGTCCGCCAGGCACCCTGGTCACGGACGATCACCGGAGGGAGCGATGGACGCCAAAAAGCGCGAAGAAGAATCCAGCGACATGCCGACCACCATTGGCGTGGGCCTGGGCAATGCGGAATCGCTGGAAGCGTCCATGCGCCGAGCGCAGGAAGCGCTGTCTGCGGTGTCGGCGCGGCTGGCAAACCGGCCACCGATGCCGCGACCAGACCCGGCTACCGAGCGCTTCGTCGAAACGGACGAAGCCATGTCACCCGCGCAAGCGCGTGCCTTGGCCGAACGTTGCATCGCCGGCGAGGCCGCAGAGCCGGCAAGCCTCGCGCGCGCGTTTTCTGCATTGCTCGGACAAATCGACGGATTGGAAGCCGACCATGCCGGCCGGCGCCGCGTGCTGCGGCAGTGGATGGTGAGCCAACTCACCTACAAGATGCTGTATCTGCACCACACCGGTCAGGATTCGACCGTGCCGCCGCGTGCGTTGCGCGCTCAGAAAGAGCGGGTGAAGGCGCAGGTTTCGGCCTTGCTCGATGCCGGGCGTTCCTACGCCGATGTGCGCCTGACCGACCTGCGCTTTGCCGAGGATGGCGATGCCGCCGGTCAGGGCTGAATGATCACGCGATCAAGCGATTGGCTCAATCGTCCTCGTCGTCGTCCGGTTCGGAGTCGAGAAAATCGCGGCGGGTGAGCCAGTCCGCAATGGCCTGATCGCAGGCGTTCTTCAGCTTGGACTTGTTATCCACCTTGTCGAACAGGGTGAAGTTCATCAGGGCCAGGCCCAGATCGGTGATGTAGAACATCCGCTTCGGGTTGTCGAAGTGGACGATGCGGCCGTCGATGTCGCCTTCGTCTTCGGGCTCGGCAGGCGCGTCTTCGAGTTCGACCACGCGGCAAGTGAAGCGGGGTGTGCGGGTGTGCGTCAGATATTCGAATTCATCGTGCGACACTTCGCCGGACGGTGTGACGGCAATGGCGAAGCCCCAGATAAAGCGCGGGGTCGGCAGATCCGACAGCTCGTCGATTTCATCCATCCTTGTTTCTCCAGTCTGATGACGGCTTGTATTAACGGCGCATTATCGCGCGACCCGTGCTGCACGGAAAGCACAATGCACGCCCGACATTGTGGGGTGCTGGCATGACGGACCCGCGCATCCAGCGCATCCGGGACGGTCTGGCGGCCCGGCAGGCGTTCGACGCCGACACGCTGATCCCGTGGATTGTTGCCGGACAACGCGTCGGCTGGCTGAGCCGCGAGCGCGCGTCGCTGCTTGCGCGCTGGCCGCAGTGGTTCGACGTGTCGACGCAGCGGGTCGATTTGCAGGAGACGCTCGCCAACGAGGCCGCCCGCACCGCAGCGCTGGCCGAAGTCATCGCGCGCCTTGCCGAAGATGGCCACGTGCGGGGTTGGCGCGACGAGCGTTTCGCCGTCAACACCGGCTGGGGTACGCCCACGCTGGCGCTGATCGAGCGCGCCGCCGCGCGTTTCTTCGGCATTCGGACCTATGCCGCGCACATGAACGGCCTGATTGCCGGCGCGGACGACGCCGGGCCGGCGCTATGGCTGGCCCGCCGCGCCGAAACCAAACCGATCGACCCCGGCATGTGGGACAACCTCGTCGCCGGCGGTATCGGTCATGGCTTCGACGCCCGCGGCGCGCTGGAGAAGGAATGCTGGGAAGAGGCGGGCATCGGGGCCGACCTTGCGGCGCAACTGGTGCCGTGCGGCACGCTGGATGTGCTGCGCGAAGTGCCCGAAGGCATCCAGTGCGAAACGCTGTTCGCCTTTGACCTGACGCTGCCGGACAGCTTCGTCCCCGCCAATCAGGACGGGGAGGTCGCCGGCCACTTGCGTGCCAGCCCCGACGCGGCGCTTGATATCATGGCGGACTTCGCGATGACGGTCGACGCGACGCTCGTCACCCTCGACGCCCTGGCGCGGCTGGGTCCGTCCCCTACGCCACAGCGGTTTGCGCCCGACAACAATACATAAAACGCTTCATGAGTCACTCCGGTTTCATTCTTACCTTGTCGTGCCCGGACCAGCCGGGCATCGTCCACGCCGTGTCGGGTCTGCTGTTCGAGCAAGGCTGCAATATTCTCGATTCCGACCAGTTCGGCGACGAATTCACGGGCCGGTTCTTCATGCGCGTGCATTTTGTGCCGCAGGGCCAGCCGCTGGACCTTACCGCCCTGCGTGACCGCTTTGCGCCCATCGGCGAACGTTTCTCCATGCAGTGGGGCATGTTCGACGCGGCCGTCAAGCCGCGCGTGATGATCCTGGTTTCGAAGATCGGCCATTGCCTGAACGACCTCCTGTTCCGTGCCCGCGCAGGCCAGCTGCCGATCGAGATTGCGGCCATCGTGTCGAACCACCGCGATTTTTACCAACTCGCGGCGTCGTACGACGTGCCGTTCATGCATCTGCCCTTGCTGCAGGCGACGGACGCGCAGAAGGCCCAGCAGGAAGCCCGCATCTGGGAAATCGCGCAGGAGCAGCAGATCGACCTCGTCGTGCTCGCGCGCTATATGCAGATTCTTTCCGACGATCTGTGCCGCAAGCTGGAAGGCCGCGCTATCAACATCCACCATTCGTTCCTGCCGAGCTTCAAGGGCGCCAAGCCGTATTACCAGGCGCACGAGCGCGGTGTGAAGCTGATCGGTGCAACGGCCCATTACGTGACGGCCGATCTGGACGAAGGTCCGATCATCGAGCAGGAAATCGAGCGCGTGGACCACAGCATGGACCCGGAACAGCTCACCGCCGTGGGCCGCGACGTGGAATGCGTGGCGCTGGCCCGTGCCGTGAAGTGGCATGCGGAACATCGCATCCTGCTCAACGGCCACAAGACCGTCGTCTTCAAGTAATCCAGTCAGAGTAGGGGAGCGCGCGATGCGACAGATCATCCTGGATACCGAAACCACCGGCCTGAATGCCGCCACCGGCGACCGCGTGATCGAAATCGGCTGCGTGGAGATGGTCAACCGCCGCCTGACCGGCCGCAACCTGCACTTCTATATCAACCCTGAGCGCGAGATCGACGCGGGCGCGATGGCCGTGCACGGCATCACCAACGAGTTCGTGGCCGACAAGCCGAAGTTTGCCGAGATCGTCGACGAGATCCGCGACTACGTGCAGGGCGCCGAGGCGATCATCCACAACGCCGCGTTCGACTTGGGCTTCCTGGACATGGAATTCCAGCGCCTGGGCCTGCCGCCATTCCGCGAGCACCTGTCGGGCCACATCGACACGCTGCGCGAGGCGCGCCAGATGTTCCCCGGCAAGCGCAACTCGCTGGATGCGCTGTGCGACCGTCTGGGCGTCAGCAACGCGCACCGTACGCTGCACGGCGCATTGCTGGATGCGGAACTGCTGGCCGAGGTCTACCTCGCCATGACGCGCGGCCAGAACACGCTGGTGATCGACATGCTGGAGTCGGGCGAGGGCGCGTCGGACGAAGCCGTCGCCGTCGACCTGAGCGCGCTGCAACTGCCGGTGCTGCTGGCGACCGAAGCCGAGGCCGAGGCGCACGCCGGCGTCCTGAAGGAAATCGACAAGGCCAGCGGCGGCAAAACGGTCTGGACGCGGGAGGCTGTGGAAGCTGCACCGGCTGCCTGATCAAAAAAATGTGCGGCCAGGGTATTTACACGGCCGCGCCTTTTCGCCATAATCTCTTTTTCACCGCATTCGGGTGGTTAGCTCAGCGGTAGAGCACTGCCTTCACACGGCAGGGGTCACAGGTTCAATCCCTGTACCACCCACCAAATACACTTCCGGCAACGTCCGTTGAAGTCCAAAAACCCGCGAAAGCTCAAGGCTTAGCGGGTTTTTTCTTTCCGCCAGCGTCCGGTGATGTCCATTGACAACCGGGGGCAAGTGGGGGCAACTTTGGGGGCAACTCAAAGAGTCGTGGGGGGCAACTGCTGTTGCCCCCGTTCCGGAAGGTGCCCACATGCCGCTGACAGATACCGCAATACGAAACGCCAAGCCGTCTGAAAAGCCGATCCGGCTGTTTGATGGTGGTGGTCTGTATCTTGAGATTTCGCCCGCTGGGGGCAAGTGGTGGCGGCTGAAATACCGCTTCGCAGGAAAGGAAAAGCGACTCTCCCTTGGCGTCTACCCGGAAATCGGCCTGAAGGAAGCGAGGGACCGACGGGATGAAGCAAAACGGTTGCTGGGCGAGGGCATCGACCCGTCAGTCGAGCGCAAGGTGCAGAAGGCGACGACGGTCGAGCGGACGGCTAACAGTTTTGAGGCCGTGGCCCGCGAATGGCACGCTAAGTACGCGCCGAGTTGGTCCGAGAGCAACGCCAAGAAGGTGCTGGCCCGCCTGGAGAATGACGTGTTCCCCTGGCTCGGCGGCCGGCCGATTGCTGAACTGAAGGCGCCTGAGTTGCTTGCCGTGTGCCGCCGCGTCGAGTCTCGCGGTGCCTTGGACACTGCGCACCGCGTGCTGCAAACCTGCGGCCAGGTGTGCCGCTACGCCGTCGCTACTGGGCGGGCAGAGCGCGACCCATCGGGCGATCTGAGGGGCGCCTTGCCGCCGGCCAAAGGGAAGCACTACGCCGCGCCGACCGATCCCAAGGAAGTGGCAGGGCTGTTGCGCATGTTTGACGGCTTCACTGGCACGTTTGTCGTGAAATGCGCGCTTCTGCTGGCCCCTATGCTTTTCGTCCGACCCGGCGAGCTTCGGCAGGCCGAATGGGCGGATGTCGATCTGGATGCAGCCGAATGGCGCTTCGTGTCGTCTAAGCGGGATGTGCCGCATATCGTGCCGCTTGCCACCCAGGCCGTCGCAATCCTGCGCGATTTGCACGCACTGACTGGTCACGGGCGCTACCTATTCCCTGGGGCCAGGGACAAGGCTAAACCCATGTCGGAAGTCGCCATCAACGCAGCACTGAAGCGCATGGGCATCGACACGCAGAAGGAGTTCACCGGGCACGGTGTGCGCCCAATCGCGCGCACTATCCTGCGTGAAGTGTTGGGCTTTGAGGCGGAAGTGATCGAGTTGCAGCTTGCGCACAGGAAAAAAGACCCGAACGGCGCGGCGTACGATCGTGTGGCCTTCCTGTCCGTGCGCAAGCAAATGATGCAGGCATGGGCTGACTATCTAGACCGATTGAAGGCTGGGGCAGCCGTAGTGCAGATGCCTACGTCACGGACTGCTGCGTGAGGATGTGATACCGGCTCGCAGCGCCAGCCAAACCCAGAACAAACCCACTGGGTTTGTTTTCAGTTTCTTCTTCGGCGGCCGACAGCCAAGGGATAGAGCGCTTCGGTGGTTGTCCAAAGGGGCTGCTAAGGGGCTACCAAGGGGCTTCCGATAGATTCCCCTGCCGCTTTGTACCCTATCCGTTCGCACACAGCGCGATCGTCCCGCAAGCCTAACCGGAAGGCATCCGCGTAGCCTTCGCGCCAATGTCCGCAATTTGTCCGCAATCCGTCCCGTGCCTGTCCCACGGGACAGGTGAGGGTCGAACGAGTGACAGCGATCTGCGGGTCGGTTGCTGCGCCAGCTCAATGGCGCAACTTAGACAACTCGTCCGACATTCGCATCAGTTGTGCATCGATCAGGTTGGCAATATCGGCACACAGCAAGGATGCACCCGCGATGGCTTCAAGGTCGGCGGTAGGGTCTTCCGTCTGGCGAGCGATCATCCGTAGCGTCTCTCCTATGCCGTCCGCCAAGATAGCGTAATCCTCCCCGCTGAGCTTTCGTTCGGATAGCTCTCTGAGCATGTCGATCATGCCGAGAGAGAGCGCAATCGCTCGCTCATCCAGGCGGCCCGATGCCATTTCAGCGGCGATGAGACGTGCTATTGATGCTTCGCCGTTTCGCTTGGTGTCAGCGTCGATGGCGGTAGAGGCGAGATCGGCGTTAGTCATGATCCGGTTTCCTTGTGGCTGGATTGTGGTTAGGCGGCTTTGGTGCGCCGCTGCCCGCCCGATGGCATCAGGCTTCAGGAATGGATTTAACACGCCATTTTTAATTGACGAAATAGTTCTTGAGTATTAAATTACCAACGAGTTTTTACAGATTCAGTGATAACAAGTTATCTAAAAAGTTATCAGTAAATCAATATGAGAACTCCCGTATAAGGCCAGAGCTTGGCGGGGTGCGGCGCCTCCTGCCGGGGTGGTGTGTGCTGCCGGCGTTGATGGTGGCAATTGCGCCGCAGCGGTAACGCTCCGAGCGTTACTCTGGCGTTACCGGCTCCCCATCCCTATGCGGGTGCCCCCTCAGGCTGCGAGGTTTCGGCTTTGGGTACTGTACCCAGCCGATAGGGTCGGCCGGCCATTCACGTAGGCGGTACAAAGGGCGCATAAGTCCTCCTTGCACACCAACATTTGCCAACAGCCACGCGGTTATATCGAGCTTATCGCATCAGTGACGAGCTGCATCAAGGGGCCCGTATTCCGGATTGAATACATCTTGCCAGTCTCGCCATGGTAAATATCAAAATCAACGATGGCGCCATCGGCCGTCATTACCTTCCCGTTTGCCTTCGTGTACTTCATCGCGATCTGGGCGCCGCAATGAACGCCGTCTGCTACGCGATCGACCGACATCACATAGAAGTTGGATGCCATCACGTCGAGGGAGTCAGAAACCCGCTTCTTCATTTCGTCATTTAGCGGATCGCCTGCTGCTTTTATAAGTGCGTCGATCTTTTCCTCGAGATTCTGCCTAGCCAGCTTCGCCACCATGTCTTTGGCTGGCTGGCCCCAGCACTCAGCCATCGCCTCTTGATCCGGTTTTTGCTGGCAACCGAGCAGCGTAGGAAGCGCGACAGCACACGCAATCAATGCATTTTTCATTGGTCTCTCGCCTTCAGCGCCGAAGCGCTTTTCTTATTTTCGGACAAGAGGGCCAAATCGCCCCCCTTGCCAACGATAGCAGCCGACCACCGGTGGCGCCAACACCTCATCCATGGGGTTAATTTCCAGAAGCGTTGTCTATGCCCTTCGCAGTCGCTCTTTGCAGGCCCGTAGCAAGTCGTTGACCCGCTTCTGGTACGCGAGCCAGCCGCGCGATCTCAACCCGTGCTTGACGGCGTTCATCGCCGATACACGCTTGCCGCCATCGGTTTTGGGGCCTGTGGACTTATCCCAAGGCCTCCAGCGCTTGATTGCTTCCGCTTGCCGCGCCCGTCGTTCTGGTGTCCAGCCGTTTGCCATGTTGATGGTTCGAAGTGTGGTAGCCACTCTGGTAGCCACGGTTTTGGGCCTTTTGCAAACCACGGTTCGCGCCCAGGTTCGCACGGTTTGGAGCCTTTCGGTACGCAAGGTGGTACGCACGGTTTCGACCTGACAAAACCTGACATCGGGACGGAAATGCTCAGGTTAGCGCGCGAGTTAGCGCACGAATCGACGGTTAGCAAAAGTAAGCAGATTTGCGGAAACGCCACCCCATAAGCGGGACAACGCATCCAAGGAACTATTGGACCAACACTTACCGACAGGCGCGCGTCTAGTTTCGCCTAGCGGGGAGACTGCCCGAAGGCGCCCCCCCATTACGCAATCAAGCTGGAATGATCGACGTATCAAGGCTGTGATTCTTCCCGCGCACGGTCATGGTGTAGCCGGTATCGAACGACATACGGCGCGCGACCGACTCGACGTAATACGGTGACTCAAACGGCTTTCCCAGTCCTGAAACCTCAACCATGACGTTCGGCATGAGGATGTTGTCGCCGGGGAGTTCGGCGGTCATCTTGAGTTCGTGCCGGATGATGTCGTCGTAAATCTGCTTCGCCCGCTGCTGGGCGTCCTGCTGGCTCAAGTTGGCGATGATGTAGCTGTACACCTGCGCCGGCGCCTTGGCCGTGCCTGGCGTGATGCCCTTGGCCTTGCCTTGCGGGTACGTAACCGAGAAGCCGGCCTTCTGCTTGTGGTTGAAGCTGTGCACCTGCACCACGACGCCCTTGCCGACCGTCAGCGTGCGCGAGAACGACACATCCAAGGCGTTGGCTTGGAAGAAGCCATTGTCTTGGTCTGGGTTCTGCCACTGGATCAGGTACGGCGTCGCCGTCTGCGGGTCCGGCTTCGGGCCGAAATAGAGCGTCATGCCCTGCACGTACACCACGTAGTCATAGACGCTGGCCAGCCACGTGAGCAATTCCCACTCGGTCGATCCGTGTCGATCGTGGATTTTGTCGATCTCGTAGATCTTGCCGACTAGCCCCTTCGTGGCCGTCACCTGTGGCGTCAGGCCGTGGCGCTCTGCGAGCGTCGTGGCGATCTGGCTGGCCGTCTGGTTCGTCCATCGGTCAAAGGTCTTGGTGTCGATCAGCAGTGACGTGTAATCCCGCCCAGACAGATCGACCGTCCGCCGAACCGGGTCAAACTGCACCTGATCGACGTTGCCGATGATGAGCTGCTGCAGGTCCGCCGTGCCGTACTGATCCGGATCTTGCGGGAAGCCTGCATAAATCTGCGCCTGTAGCGGGTTCGTGTTGGTCACGTAATCCAGATTGACCGGATCAGTGAGCGCCGAGATCGGCAGACGCACGCGGAACGTGCTGGCCGAGTGCCAGACGTTCTGCTCGACCTCCCAGTCAATCCACGGAACCGGAGTAACAGGCTGTTTCGGGTCGCCGAGCAAAACCATGCCCCGAGGTTGCCGAGCGGTCGGCACTGCGGGAACAACATTCAGGCTTGTCATCAGAGGCCCCCTTCACTGGGAACGGCAATGATGGCGCCGCCGACCTGAATTTCGCGCCCGAGCAAACCCGGTGAGTTGAAACTGTTCACCGTGACGCCGGCCGCAGCAGCCGCTTCGCGGACCCGCACCGCGAGCGCCGGCAGTGGCGCGCAGGCCGCAGCGTAGTGCGCTACAGCCGCGAGATACGCCTCACGTGCTGCCGCCTGTCGATGTGCGTGAATTTCTTGCTCTAGCGCGGCGTGTTCGGCCTGAAGCGCCTGCAATCGCTTTGATGCCGAATCGTCCGCAGAAAGTTCGCTTTGCTGGCGTAGTGCCGTCACCAGCCATGCCGGATCGTCCAGTGTCCCGGCGCCCGCTTGCTCGGTGAACTTTGCCGCAGCAGCGTCGGCGGCCTTTCTGCGGATGGCCAAAGCTTGCAGGTCGGCTTGTGCCGCGGCGATCTCGTCGGGGAGTTGCGCAAGCCGCATCTCCATCGCGTCCAGCAGTTGCCGCGGTTGGTTTTGCGTGCCTTCGATGGCGCTTGCGGGTTTGCGCTTGAGGAGGGTTTCAAACATGGTCGGTCCTGATCGATGGGCGGAATGATTCATTCGGGATTTGCTCATGCATGTCCCCGTTCCGCCTGCGCTGAAATTGCCATATGGATTGGTAATACTTAGGTGTCCAGAATCTGAACGCGAGGGCCGCCACAGTGAAAATGCCACTCAAGCCAAGCCCGGAAAGACTTTGCAGCGCTTTTTCGCGTCCAGAATCTGAACGCGGGAAAAGGTATCGAGTCCAGAATCTGTACGTCACGCGTCCAGAATCTGAACAGGTCGCGTCCAGATTCTGTCGGGTCATTTTGTTTTTTGAGCCTTCGGCTTGGCCTCGTTTTCGGCCCACTCCCGAAGCGCTTGCTCTGCTTCCCCGGTTGTTTTGAAGGCCAAGTAATCGAACGTAGCCCTGCTCGCGCCGACGCCGACCTTTGGCTGCTCGTAGGCCGGGACATCCGTGAACCGATACAAGTTGCAGGAGCCGTTTGTTGGGCCGCCCATGCCCTGACGGGTCTTGGCTACAAAGCCGAGCGCGGTTAGCTCGCCTATGGCTTTTAGGATCGTCGTGCGCGAACTCCAGCCTTTGTGCGCTAGCGTGCCAAGAGCCGCATTGATGTCGCCGTTGTTCGTTGAGCGCAGGCCGGCCCGCATGTCCATGTATAGCGCCCGCGCGGTGAAGCTGAGCGCTCGCCATGCAGGGGAGTTGAGGATGTCGAGCCGGATGCGAACGTGCGCGATGCCGCTCCAGTTCTTGTCGGCTTTGCTCATGCATGTTCCGCGCTCGGTTCGGAGATGACGAAATACCGCACAGTGCGAGGATGTCTCAGGCCATCAGCGCCCCAAGTTGATTCCCGAACCGCGAGGATTTCCCAGCCGCGGGCCCGTAGGTCAAAAATGCGTGCGGGCAGTTGAAGCATCCCGCCGGCCGTGCGTCCTTCAACCGAACCCAGGCCATAGCTGCCTTGGACCCGAAGGATTGCGGCTAGTCGGCTGATTTGTGCGCTTGTGTCTGTTGTGTTGACATCGATGCCGTGGCATTGCCAGCAGGCGCGCAAGGCGTTAAAGTAGCGCTGAACTCGTATCTGAATGATCGCCGTCGATTCGTCCCCACGGATCTCCGGCTTCTTGGGAATGCCCGCGCTACCGCGGGCTTTTTCATTTGAACTCGTCATCGCGCGTGCCCCTTATGCCTTGGCTCGGTCTGCTTCGAGCTTTGCGACAAGGGCGCGGATTTCGTCGTCGGTCTTGCCGGCAATGCGGGCGCGAATCAGTGCTTCTACTTCGTGCTCGGGCCATGACGACGACCTCACGCCACACTTTACGGGGCGGGTCCAGAGGCCGCGAGAGATGTCGTTATAGTGGCTCGTTGCGCCGCGAGCACGGCGCTCACAAACTTCGGGCAGCTTGAGCAGGCGGGTGAGCGGTTGGTGTGCCATCGTCGAGTGATCTCCAAACGAAAAACCCCGCACGAGGCGGGGCAACAAAAAAGCCGCCCGGAGGCGGCTTGGCGGTTTGTTCTCCCGCGGGTCGCAGGAAAACGAAAAAGCCCGCTCGAGGCGGGCGTGTGGCTTGCAGTTCTTCTAACTTAGCAAAATCCTACCGTACACGGCGCACATGTGCAATAGGGGCCGCGGTCTTTCGTTTTCGTCCGCCATTGCTTCGACCATGAACCAGGGCGTCAGGGCGGCGGGAAAACAAAAAAGCCCGCTTTCGCGGGCTCTTTAGGCATAGGTTCTTCTAACCTACCAAAAATAGTACCATAACCCGGCGCATACATGCAATAGGGGCCATAGGCTTTCATTCACGTACGCCATTGCCTCAACCCTGGACCAGGGCGTCATCTAGTGGAAAGCGGATGGGTAGCGGGGAGGGTTTGGGGGCAACTTTGGGGGCAACTTTTCGATTCGAAAATGCAAGATGGTTATGCTGTGTGGCTTCGTGGCAACTATTTTGTAGGTGTACCACCACCAAACTGGCGAGAAATCGCTTAAAAGGCCCTCAGGCAAACGCCGAGGGCCTTTTTCTTTGTCCGCGTTCTCTGTGCGGGCTTTCCCGTATGCTCGTCCGAAGCATGCGGCAAAACTTTCCCCGTGGCGCAAAAAAGAGACATCTTCTGTCGATCCGTTCCCTCCTTCCGTCGGATGGGGTGGCGGGCCCAAAACGCCTTTCGCCCAATACTTTGCACAATGCATTGTTGCGTCACGGCGAGAAAAGCTGCCGCTACAAACGTATCGCCCCGGTCCGATGCCACGCGCGCGCTCTGCGTTATCACAGTTGGCAAAGCGTTGAAATGCAGGGATATCCCCCTCCTGTATTCAGCGTGCGCGCGGGAACTCGCGCAGATCGGTTACGTACCAACCTGCGAGCGCGGGGCGGAAGTCATGGGTACGCTTTCTGCTGTGCTCGGGGCAGCCGGTCGTCGTGGTGCATGGGCTGATGCATCGTGCAAGGTTCGGTTAGCACTTGATGCAGTCGAGCGCTAACGCAATCGCGACGAGTTGTGCACCGTTCCAGGTCGTCAACCGTTCTTGTGCTCATCGGTGATTCGTCTACAGTGGAATCAGCAACGCACGCAAGAACTAGCCTGGCTCTCGCTTGTTGGTGTGGAGTAGGGAAGAAATCTACGGGGGAGATATGGATATTTTCCGCCACTACGCAACGCGTTTTGAAGCTCGCAAAGAGGACGAGTACAGCATCCAGGAGTATCTGGATATCTGCAAAAAAGACTCGACCGCCTATGCGACTGCCGCCGAGCGCATGCTCACCGCGATTGGTCAGCCGGAACTGGTGGACACCCACCACGATCCCCGGCTGTCACGATTGTTCTTCAACAAGGTCATCAAGATCTACCCGGCCTTCCGGGAGTTCTACGGCATGGAAGACACGATCGAGCAGATCGTCTCCTTCTTCAAACACGCCGCGCAGGGCCTTGAGGAACGCAAACAGATCCTTTATCTGCTAGGGCCTCCGGGCGGCGGCAAATCCTCGCTTGCCGAGAAGTTGAAGTCGTTGATGGAGCAGATCCCCATCTACGCACTGAAGGGCTCGCCGATACACGAGTCCCCGCTCGGGCTGTTCTCGCCTGAGGAAGACGGCAAGATTCTGGAGGAAGACTACGGTATCCCGAGACGCTATCTAAACTCGATTGCTTCGCCGTGGGCGGTCAAGCGGCTGCACGAGTTCAATGGCGATATCACGCGTTTCCGCGTGGTGAAGCTGCATCCGTCGGTGTTGTCGCAGATTGCGATCTCCAAGACCGAGCCGGGCGACGAAAACAATCAGGATATTTCGTCGCTGGTCGGCAAGGTCGACATCCGCAAGCTGGAGGACTATCCGCAGGACGATCCGGATGCGTATTCGTATTCGGGCGGGCTGTGCCTGGCCAACCGCGGGCTGCTCGAGTTCGTCGAGATGTTCAAGGCGCCGATCAAGGTGTTGCACCCGCTGCTGACGGCCACGCAGGAAGGCAACTACAAGGGCACGGAGGGCTTTGGCGCAATCCCGTTCGATGGCGTCATCCTGGCGCACTCGAACGAGGCGGAGTGGCAAAGCTTCAAGTCCGATCGCAACAACGAGGCGTTCCTTGATCGCATCTACATCGTCAAGGTGCCGTACTGCCTGCGCGTGTCGGACGAGGTGAAGATCTACGACAAGCTGCTGCGTAACAGCTCGCTCGCCGCGGCGCCCTGCGCGCCGAACACGCTGAAGATGATGGCGCAGTTCGCGGTGCTCACGCGCATCAAGGAGCCCGAGAATTCCAACATCTTCTCGAAGATGCGCGTGTACGACGGCGAGAGCCTGAAGGATGTCGACCCGAAAGCGAAGTCGTATCAGGAGTACCGCGACTTTGCCGGCATCGACGAGGGCATGACGGGCTTGTCGACGCGCTTTGCGTTCAAGGTGCTCTCGAAGGTCTTCAACTTCGATGGGACGGAAGTGGCGGCCAATCCGGTGCACTTGCTGTATGTGCTCGAGCAGCAGATCGAGCGCGAGCAGTTCCCGCCGGAGACGGAATCCAAGCTGATGTCCTACATCAAGGAGTACCTCACGTCGCCGTACGTGGAGTTCATCGGCAAGGAGATTCAGACGTCGTATCTGGAGTCCTACTCCGAGTACGGGCAAAACATTTTCGATCGCTACGTGGTGTTTGCCGACCTGTGGATCCAGGACCAGGAATATCGCGATCCGAACACCGGCGAGATTCTCGATCGCAGCGCGTTGAACGACGAGCTGGAAAAGGTGGAAAAACCGGCGGGCATTTCCAACCCGAAGGACTTCCGCAACGAGATCGTCAATTTCGTGCTGCGGGCGCGGGCCAAGAACGGGGGCAAGAACCCGGTCTGGACGAGCTACGAGAAGCTGCGTGCGGTGATCGAGAAGCGGATGTTCTCGACCACGGAAGATTTGCTGCCCGTGATCTCGTTCAATGCCAAGTCGTCGCATGACGACAAGGAAAAGCACGAGAACTTCGTCAACCGCATGGTTGAGAAGGGCTACACCCAGAAGCAGGTCCGCTTGCTGGTGGAGTGGTATCTGCGCGTCAGGAAGTCATCTTAAGGAGACCAGAAGAGGGCAAGGACACCCAGCGAACTTCCAATCGAGGGCAGTTACATGGGCACGATCATTGATCGGCGGGAGAACGGTGGCGGCAAGAGCACCGTCAACAAGCAACGCTTCATCAAGCGTTACCGAGACCAGATCCGCCGCGCGGTGGCCAAGGCCGTGACGGGCCGCAAGATCATGGACATCGAGCAGAGCGGGCAGGTGTCCATTCCCGTGAAGGACATCTCGGAGCCCATGTTCCACCACGGCTCGGGCGGGCGCCGGGAGGGCGTTCACCCGGGCAACAAAGAGTTCATTCGCGGCGACAGCTTTGACCGCCCGCAGCAGGGCAGCGGCGGCTCAGGCTCGCAGGCCAGCGACTCGGGCGAGGGCGAAGACGATTTCATCTTCACGCTCTCGCGCGAGGACTTCCTTAACTTCTTCTTCGAAGACATGGCGTTGCCCGATCTTGCCAAGCGCAGCCTGGCCAAGATCGCCGAGGTGCGCAAAGTGCGCGCGGGTTTCTCGCTCGATGGCACACCGTCCAACCTGTCGATTCTGCGCACGATGCGCAGCTCGCTCGGTCGCCGTATCGCGTTGTCCAGCCCGTATCAGCGCCGCCTGCACGAGTTGGAACGCGAGTACAACGAAGAATTGGAAAACGACGGGCCCTACGGCGTACGCGCGCAAGAGCTGATGAAGGAGATGCGCCATCTGCGCTCCTGTCTCGATCGCGTCCCGTTCATTGAAAAGCTTGACCTGCGCTACAACAACCGCGTGATGCGTAAGCGCCCCCAGGCGCAGGCGGTGATGTTCTGCGTGATGGACGTGTCCGGCTCGATGGACGAATCGCGCAAGGACCTGGCCAAGCGCTTCTTCATGCTGCTTTATCTGTTCCTGAAGCGGAACTACGAACGCATCGACGTCGTCTTCATCCGTCACCACACCGTGGCCAAGGAAGTCGACGAAGAAGATTTCTTCCACTCGCGCGAGTCGGGCGGCACTGTCGTGTCGAGCGCACTCAAGCTGATGGCGGAAGTGATGCAGGAGCGCTATTCGCCAAGCCAATGGAACATCTATTGCGCGCAGGCTTCGGATGGCGACAACTGGGCAGGCGATTCGGAACTGTGCGCAAAGCTGCTGCGCGAAACGATCTTGCCCCTGACGCAGTATTACGCCTATGTCGAGGTGGTCTCCACGGAGCCCCAGAACCTGTGGGAGGAGTATCTTACGTTGAAGGCGGGGCACGAAAACTTCGCGATGCAGCGCATTCTCAAGGCGGATGAAATCTATCCGGTCTTGCACGAGCTGTTTCAGAAGCGCGCCGCCTGATCGCTGATCGGGCAGCAGCAGGTTGCTCAGGCCCGGCACCGCTGTGCAGTGACAGCGTGAGCCATGGCGAGCACGCCACCTGTGACCCTGTGTGATGGACCAACGGGAACGAGCATGGCCTACCTATCTACGGGCTCGGAGTGGACCTTCGAGCTGATCAGGCGCTACGACCAAAGCATCGCCCAGATTGCCGCAGACTTCGGTCTGGACACCTATCCGAACCAGATCGAGATCATCACCGCCGAGCAGATGCTCGACGCCTACGCGTCGTCCGGCTTGCCGCTGGGCTACAACCATTGGTCGTACGGCAAGCACTTCCTGGCGTCCGAACGCGGCTACCAGCGCGGCCTCATGGGGCTGGCCTACGAAATCGTCATCAATTCGAACCCCTGCATCGCCTACCTGATGGAGGAGAACACGATGCCGATGCAGGCGCTGACGATCGCGCATGCCTGCTATGGCCACAACTCCTTTTTCAAAGGCAACTACCTCTTCCGCACGTGGACGAACGCCGACGCCATCGTCGATTACCTGCTCTTCGCCAAAAACTACGTGGCCGAATGCGAGCAGCGCTTCGGCGAGCAGGAGGTGGAATTGCTGCTCGACTCCTGCCATGCGCTGCAGAACTACGGGGTGGATCGTTATCGGCGGCCCAAGAAGCTGTCGATCAATGAAGAGCAGGCGCGTCAGGCAGAGCGCGAGAAATACCTTGAAGCGCAGGTGAACGACCTGTGGCGCACGCTGCCGACGCACCGTGCCCGCGCGCTGGCAACGGCGGACGACATACCCGAACCCGATCCGCAATTCCCGCCGGAACCTGAAGAGAACCTGCTGTACTTCATCGAGAAGAACGCGCCCAAGTTGCAGCCTTGGCAGCGAGAGATCGTGCGCATCGTGCGCAAGATTGCGCAGTACTTCTACCCGCAGCGGCAGACCAAGGTGATGAACGAAGGCTGGGCCACCTTCTGGCATTACACGATCCTGCACAAGCTGTACGACGAAAAGCTCGTCAACGACGCCTTCATGCTCGAGCTGCTGCAGGCGCATACCAACGTGATCTACCAGCCGCCGTTCAACAGCCCGTACTACAGCGGCCTGAACCCGTACACGCTCGGTTTCCTGATGTTCCAGGACATCCGCCGCATTTGCGAATCCCCGGACGAAGAGGACTACCGCTGGGCGCCGGAGATTGCCGGCAGCGATTGGCAAAAGACGCTCGACTTCGCCATGCGCAATTTCAAGGACGAGAGCTTCCTCCTGCAGTTCCTCTCGCCGCGTGTGATCCGTGAGTTGAAGCTGTTCTCCGTGCTCGACGACGACCGCGACGCCAAGCTGCGCGTCACCGCCATCCACGATGACGATGGCTATCGCAAGATCCGCGAGTTGTTGGCTGGGCAGTACGACTTGTCGAACATCGAGCCCAACATCCAGGTGACCAACGT
This sequence comes from Ralstonia flatus, assembly GCF_958439105.1. Taxonomy (NCBI): domain Bacteria; kingdom Pseudomonadati; phylum Pseudomonadota; class Betaproteobacteria; order Burkholderiales; family Burkholderiaceae; genus Ralstonia; species Ralstonia flatus. Next base: position 222,224 of record NZ_CAUDLI010000009.1, read on the forward strand.
CGACGTGGGCGGGGATCGCTCATTGACGCTGCGCCACCTGCAAAGCAACCGCCGCCCGATTGGGCCGAACTACGAAGAGATGCTGCGGCACGTCGTGCGCCTGTGGGGCTTCACCTGCCGGCTTGAGGTGGTCTATGAAGACGGCCGACGCGAGATGAAGCACGAGTGCAAGCCTGATTAGCCCACGCCTGCTTCCACGAGGCCAGCCTTGCGCTGGCCTTCTTTTTGTCTGGCGCAGACGCGGATGTCGACCATGCTGCTCACGGCGCAGCTACATGCCGAAGCGGAAATGGCCGCTGCGCAGCACGATGTTGTGTGAGTCCGTCAGCTTGAACAGCGACCGCGCCATGTCCTCAATGGTGCCGCGATGCGATTCCATGGCTTGCAGCAGATCTTCCTGCCGCCACGAGCGCGCGCCGAAATGCTCTTCGAGCGCTTCCGCCGTCACCGCATAGCAGGCGAGGCGGCCGTCGACGCTGGCGGTGCAGGTCAGGGTGAGATCCGCGGCGCAATAGCGTGGCGGGCTGGCGTGGAATTCGATGGTTTCCATGGGCGGCCTCCATGAAAAGACGGCGATGCACCGTGCGCCGCCTTTCAACCAGTGTATGGCGTGGTCGCGTGAATGCAATGTCGCCGCTCAGTGTTTTCACCGGCGGCGTAACCTTGGCCCGCAACGTCTGACCACGGCGGCGGCCGCAAAGGCGGAGGCGAGCGGCGCTACATCGCACACATCTGCAGACGGGCAAGGCTCGCCTTGCAACGCGACAGCCACAGCGCTGCTTCCGTCCGATTGTTGACGCCGATCTGCCGGAACAGTGCGTACAGATGGTTCTTGATCGTGCCTTCAGCCACGTTCAGCACGCGACAGATCTGCTTGTTGGATTTGCCCTCTGCAAGCAGTTGCAGCACCTCATGCTGTCGCGGCGTGAGTCGGCGCCAAAGTTCTGCCGGGCTTTCTCCCGATGTTTGGCGCGGATCGTCGGGGTAGAGGTTGCTGATGGGCGGCAGGTACACCGCGCCGGAGGTAATGCGCTGCAGGGCTTCTAGCAGAACGTCGGCCGTGGCCTGCCGGTCGACCACGCCCGCGGCACCGAAGCGCAGCGCGTCGCCCACCACGTGCCGCCCGACTGCTTGCACCGTCAGCAACACGGGCACTTCGGGCAGCACCGCTTTCAACTCCGATAAACGTTGTCGTGCGTCGTCGTCTTCTGCGCTCCATTCCATGACGACGGCGCTGGGTTCGGCTTGCCTGCAAGCCGGTCCGATTTGCGCCGTGTAGTGCGTATCGATAAACACACCCTGTGCGTCGAGTGCATTCAATACATTGGACACACCTGCCGCAAAAAGCGGCAAGCTGTCGATTACCAGAATATTCATCGACCCCTCGTACTTCAGTTAATTGTTTTCAGCGAAACCGATTATTTTGTAGAGCGGGATCGATCCGGATGCATTGAAACGGAAGTTCAGTGCCGAAAGTCACGGGCTGGCTATCGCCATGTACTGGGCCGCTGTTCCGTGGCCTTGGCTGGGACTTTCGAGGCATCGAAGCCCGCAGGAAAAACTCTTACTTTGGATTCGGGCGCACAAACCTGCGCGTCCGAATAATTCAATCTGAGGAGTTTTAAATGGACAACGGACTTATCGGGTCGGTTATCAATGCGCTGCCGATTGACAAGATGATCTCTGCGCCGCTGCAGGCCATGATCGCAGCGCAAACCTCGGCGGCAAAATCCTATGCGGATTTTCTGTTGCAGGTCTGTATTCAGAACGGCAAAGCCGTTGCGGTGCAATTTGACTACGACGAAACCATCGTCGACGAGAAGGGCGTGTCGCAGGGCACGATCCAGAAGACGATGCGCATTCCGCTGCTGTGCGCGGTCGTGCATCCGGTGATCGCCATCGAGGAAGGCACGATCGACTTCGAGCTGGAGATCACGCAGTCAGAGAAGTCATCGTCCACCACCGAGGCAGAAGGGTCTTTCCAGGCCAAATTCGGCTGGGGCCCGTTCAGCGTGTCGGTGTCGGGCCGCGCTTCGCACAAGTCGGAGCAGACGCGCAGCACCGATACGCGCGCCAAGTACTCCTTCCACACCCAGGTCAAGCGCCAGAACCCGCCGGAAGCGCTGATGCGCGTGATGGAGTTCTTGACTGACGCGGCAACCAAGCCGGTGGTCGTCAAGGGCAAGGAGAACGACGTCAAGCCGCTGCCGGCCACGCCGACCGACGGCACGATGGTCGGCGAAAAGGTGCCGGCTGGCGGCAACGCTCCGGCGCCGGCTCCGGCAACGCCGTAAGCCGCCACGGCGACGGACGCCGGCCGGCCTCCCCACGGTCGGTGTCCTGATCGGTGCGCGCTTGCGCGCGCCGCCCATTGATCTGTTCGATTCGACCGACCCGACACCATGTTCAAACTCTTCAGCCGCCGCGGGCGTGACGATGGCCGTGCATCGTCAGCGCCCGCCACACCGCCAGCGCCCGCCGCCAGCGCGCCACCCACGCCACCTGTCTCTTCTGATGCCGCGCCGTTTACCGAGACGGCGTCCGATGCGTCTCCGCCGCCGCCACCGGGTTCTTCTCCGCCTGGCGGCGGTGGCAGCAACAGCCACGGTCATCCGGGCGTGAATGGCCTGACGCTGGACGACATCACGCGCGGCATGCAGCACGCCGCAGCCTCCGCCAACCAGATGCTCGCGCAGCAGTACACCACGCTACTCGACCAGTTTTTCGACGCCGACGAGAGCGGCACGCTGGTCGCCCGCGAGGTGGAACTTGCGCTCGACAGTCAGCACCGGCTGGCGCTGCCGCTGGTGTCGCTGGCGATGCCGCGCGGCCTCGCACTCGACGAAATGACGGTGAACATGACCGTGCGCAGCGACCTCGCCGAGGCCTTGCCCTTGCACGGCGCAGCCACCGGCGGTGTAGGCCGGTTCTACGTCTCGCTTGCGCCGCATTCCCAGCGTGAGACCGGCCGCGACAGCGAGCACATCGACATCGAAATGAGGTTCACCGCGCTGCAGCCGCCGGAAGCCGTGATGCGCGTGATCGACGAATACACGAATCGGCTCGTGCCAAGGCCCCTGCAGCCCAATGCCGCGGGTTCCGACGGCCCCGGCACGCCCAGCACGCCCCAGGAGAAAAGCGATGAGCACTGAGCACAACCCGCGCACCACAGGCGAGCGAGGCCTCGCGCTGATCAAGGAATCGGAGGGGCTGCGTCTGTCGACGTATCTGGACGCGGTCGGCAAACCGACCATCGGCTACGGCCACCTGATTCGGCCCGGCGAGACCTTCAATGGGCCGATCTCTCAGCAACAGGCCGAAGCGCTGCTGCGCAAGGACCTTGCCGACACCGAGCAGGGCATTGCGAAGGCCGTGCGCGTGTCGATCACGCAAGGGCAGTTCGACGCCCTGGCGTCGTTCGTCTTCAACCTGGGGGCGGGGCGGCTGCGCTCGTCGACGCTGCTGCGCAAGCTCAACGCGGGCGATTACGCCGGCGCGGCCAATCAGTTCCTGCTGTGGGACAAGGCCGGCGGCAAGCCGCTCAAAGGGCTGACGAAGCGTCGTCAGGCCGAACGCAAGCTGTTCCTGTCCTGATTCACCACCACGTTACTTCAACGTTCAACGGAGAAGCTCGCATGCATACCGAACCGATGTCCGTGATTCCCACCACCCGCCCACGCCGCCTGTATCGCGTATTGACGTGGCTTGCCGCCGCGGCGGTTGCGATCGGCATGTCCTACGCCCGCGCCGCCGACAATGCCGCGCCAACATGCGCCGTCGAAGCGGAGCGCATACGCAGCGAACTCGGCAAGCAGGATCTTCCGACATTCAACGATCAAGCCGGGGGCTACCTGGCCGACACGCTGAATCAGCTCTACGCCTATGGCACGTTGCCCAACCGTTACGTGCCGGAGCGCCAGGCCAACTGGGAGCCGGGCGCGAATCGCCCCGTCATGATGCAGAAGCGCAGCATCGGCGGTGATGCATGGGCGCAGACCGGTCTGCTGCAGGCGGATATCGACGATGGCCTTTCCAAGCGCGGCCCGCTGCGGCTGGTCTATGCGCAGGACGGCAAGCCGCAGTACGTGACGACCACCGCTGCAAATGCGCCGCAGATCCCGACGCAGCGTTGCGCGGGCAAGTGAGCGTGTGCGCGGCCGCGTCAGGCTTTTGCCTGACGCGCCATTTCGACGCCCTTGTTGGCCAGCGCATCAGCGCGCTCGTTGCCGGGGTGGCCGGCATGGCCCTTGACCCAGTGCCAGCTCACTTCATGTCCGGCGACGAGTTCATCCAGCGTGCGCCAGAGGTCGTCGTTCTTGACCGGCTTCTTGTCGGCCGTCTTCCAGCCGCGCGCCTTCCAGCCGGCCAGCCATTCGCTGATGCCTTTCTGGACGTACTGCGAATCGGTATAAACCTGCACCCGGCATGGCCGCTTCAGCGCGCGAAACGCCTCGATCACGGCCATCAATTCCATGCGGTTGTTGGTGGTCAGCGCTTCGCCGCCAAAGAGTTCTTTTTCGTGGCTGCCCGAGACGAGCACGGTGCCCCAGCCGCCAAGGCCGGGGTTGCCCTTGCACGCGCCATCGGAATAAACGGTGACTTCCTGCATTGAGAAACGATGGGTGATCAGTGAGTGGAATGGGCGCGCTCAGACGCCCGATTTGCCGTCACGCGCGGTGGCCGATGGCGTCTTGCTCGAATGCGAGCCCGAAGGGGTCGCGACCGGTGTACCGGCCGGCACCAGCGCCGGCGATTTGCGTGTCTTCCATGCCGGGCCGACCAAGCGTATGGTGCGCACGCGCTTGACGGCCTGCAGCATGTAGACCGCGCCGAAGATCGGCCACCAGCGGTCGCCGGCCTTTTCCATGAAGGCGGTGCGCTGCAGCCATTTGTCCGAGCGATTGGGCGGGCAGTAGCAGCCGAAACGGCCGCGCACGATATCAAATCCAAGCAGCTTGAGCCAGTCCTTCAGGCGCGTGAACGCAATCATCTGGCTCTGCGCGGGCAGAAACGATTCCGTGCCCAGGCGCCGCATGCCCTGTCGCATGCCCCATAGGCTGAGCGGGTTGAAACCGGTGATGACGAGACGCCCCTCCGGCATCAGCACGCGCGCCACTTCGCGCAGCACTTCGTGCGGATCGTCAGTAAATTCCAGCACGTGGGGCAGGGCGACGAGATCGATGCTCTGCGAAGCAAAGGGCAGTTCGTCATAGCGGCAGATCACGCGGGGCGTGGCTTGGCGCTGCGGCGTGTTGGCGTCCGGGTCTGCGTCGGCGGTATCGGCGGATTCTGCCGGGTTGCCGTCCATCGGGTCGAGCGTTTCGATGGGGGCTGTCGGATCGATGTCATCCACCACGCGGGCGATCAGCGGGATGCGGTTCTCGCGCAGCGCCCCAAAACCCGGGTGGCCCAACTGCAGCGCGTGATAGCCGAACATGTCGGCCACCGTGCGATCGAATTGAGCCTGCTCCCAGCGCAGGACATATTGCCCGGGCGGCGAAGCCAGCCAGTGGTGCCAATCTATAATGCGACGATCGTTAGAGGAGTCGGACATGGTCCAGGGTGGTGTGCCGCGTGGTGTAGCGCTTGAGGTGGAGGCGATCGCTGCGTTTACCGACAATTATATTTGGGCACTACACGATGGCCGTGTGGCTGCTGTCGTCGACCCGGGCGACGCGCAACCGGTGCTGCGCTTCCTGAAGGAGCGCGGGCTTGCGCTCGGTGCCATTGTAATCACACATCATCATGGCGATCACGTCGGCGGGGTGCGCGAACTGCTTGCGGCGTATCCGGAGAATCCCGAGGGAGCGCCGCTGCCCGTCATCGGCCCAGCCAACGAATCGATCCCGTGCCGCACGCAGGCCGTGCGCGAAGGCGATGTCGTCACGCTCGCGCAGCCGGCCGCCACCTTCCGGGTGCTCGATGTGCCCGGGCATACCAGCGGTCACGTCGCCTATGTGGGACACCTTCAGGGTAATGCCGCATCGGCGAGCCTGTTTTGTGGCGATACACTCTTCGCCACCGGTTGCGGCCGGCTTTTTGAAGGGACGCCCGCGCAGATGCGCGCGTCGCTGGCCAAGCTGGCGGCGCTGGCACCCGATACGCGTGTCTATTGCGCGCATGAATACACTGCATCGAATGTGCGCTTTGCGCGCGCAGTCGAACCTGGCAACGCCGACTTGGCCGCCTGGGAGGATGAGGTAACGGCGTTGCGGGCCGAGGGCCGCTCGACTGTACCCACGACCGTTGGCCACGAGCGGGCGACCAATCCCTTCATGCGATCGGATGACGCCAATGTGACGCAGGCCGTGGCAGGCCATGCGGGTATCGACGCCGATGATCCGGTTGCGATATTCGCTGCGTTGCGCCAGTGGAAGAACGATTTCCGTTGAGAAACCTTGGCGCGCGGTGATGGCGCGGCCAGATGTGATGCATCCAGCAGGCGCCCCGCCGGGTGAACGCGGGTTGACGCGGTCGGATGCGTTTCTTACTATCTGGGGCAATTTTTAGCCCTAACCCCATAGAACTTGATGCGATCCGTGCGACTTCTTGCGGCAACTGTGCTCAGTCTGCTCCTCGCGGCCTGTGCAACGGCCCCCGGGCCGAATGCCGACACGGCCAGCACCAGCGCCTCCACCGTCTCCGGCCAAGCCTCTGCGCCGGTCGTCAATATCGATCAGCAGCCCGTCGCGTCCCTGAAAGGGCCGGCCAAGGACCTCTGGGCGCGCATTCGCCAAGGTTTTTCCATGCCCGACCTGCAAAGCTCGGCCGTGGATGATCGTACCGACTGGTATGCGCAGCGCCCGGACGCCTTCCGCCGCATGGTGGACCGCTCCAACCGCTACCTGTATCACATCGTCGAAGAGCTGGAGCGGCGCAACATGCCTACCGAGCTGGCGCTGCTGCCGTTCGTGGAAAGCGCGTTCAACCCGCAGGCGGTGTCGAGTGCCAAGGCTGCCGGAATGTGGCAGTTCATCCCGAGCACCGGCCGAACCTACAACCTCAAGCAGAACGTTTTTCAGGACGAGCGCCGCGATGTGCTGGCCTCGACCGACGCCGCGCTCGACTATCTTTCCAAGCTGCACGACCAGTTTGGCGACTGGCAACTCGCGCTCGCTGCCTATAACTGGGGCGAAGGCGCGGTGGCGCGGGCGATTGCGCGCAACCAGGCCGCCGGCCTGTCGACCGATTACGTCAACCTGAACATGCCCGCCGAGACGCGTATGTACGTGCCCAAGCTCCAGGCGGTGAAGAACATCATCGCCAATCCGGAGCGCTATGGCGTCACGCTGCCCGAGATTCCGAATCATCCCTATTTCGTCACCGTCACCACGTCACGTGATATTGATGTGACGCTGGCAGCCAAGCTGGCGAATCTGCCGATGGATGAGTTCAAGGCACTGAACCCGTCGTTCAACCGGCCGGTGATCCTCGGCGCGTCGAACCCGCAGATTCTTCTGCCGTACGACAACGCGGAAACGTTCCAATACAACCTCAACACCTATCGCGGCGGTCTTTCGAGCTGGACGGCCGTGACGGTCGGCAACCGCGAGCGTGTGGAGGCGCTGGCGGCCAGGCTCAAGGTCGACCCCGACACCATTCGCGAGATCAACCGCATTCCGAAGGGCATGCGCTTGAAGGCGGGCTCCACCGTGGTGGTGCCGCGGGTGGACGGTGCGCAGGAGAACGCGCCCGACATCAGCCCCGAACTTGCCGAGAACGCCACCATGGCGGTCGAGCCCGACATGCCCGACCTCAGGAAGGTGGTGGTGCGGGCGGGCAAGCGCGACACGGTGGCGGGTCTGTCGCGGCGCTACGGCGTATCGGTTGCCCAGATTCGTGCGTGGAACCAGTTGCCTGGCGACGCCATCCCGAAAGGGCACAGCGTCGTGCTGATGCTGCCGCAGGCGCGCGGTGGCAGTCGTGGCGGGCACGTGCGTGTCGTGCGCGTATCGGCCACAACGTCGCGCGCCGCAACGGCAACACCGCGCGTGCCGACCGCGAAGGTGGCCGGCAAGCCGGTGGTCAAGGCGAAACCGGTGGCCACCTCATCCAGTTCGGTCAAGCGCAAGAAGCGCTGAGGCTGGCAAGAAGCGGCGTCCTGCGGGGCGCCGTTTTGTTTTTGAGGGCGGCGGTAAGACGTGCGTAAGTTGGCCGCCGCACAGTAGGCGCATCCAGCACATCCAAGATCGAGCCGTCGCACACGATGGCCAGGAGACAACGTCATGCCCATGTCCGCCGCTTACCGCGCGCTGTATCAGCGTTCCATTGACGATCCCGCAGGTTTCTGGGGCGAGCAGGCCCAGCGCATCGACTGGCAGACGCCGTATTCCGCAGTCCTCGACGATTCGCGCCTGCCGTTTGCCAAGTGGTTCGTGGGCGGACGCACCAACCTATGCCACAACGCCGTCGATCGGCATCTCGCCACGCGCGGCGAACAGGCGGCGCTCGTGTACGTCTCCACCGAAACCGGTGTCGAGACGACGTACACGTATCGCCAGCTCCATCGCGAGGTCAACCGCATGGCGGCGAGCCTGCAGGCGCTGGGTGTCAAGCGCGGCGACCGCGTGCTGATTTACCTGCCGATGATTCCCGAAGCCGCGTTCGCCATGCTGGCCTGTGCACGCATCGGCGCGATCCATTCGGTGGTGTTCGGCGGCTTTGCCTCCAACAGTCTCGCCACGCGCATCGACGACGCCACGCCGCGCGTGATCGTCAGTGCGGATGCAGGCTCGCGCGCGGGCAAGGTGGTCGAGTACAAACCGTTGCTCGACGCTGCGATTGAGCTGGCGGCGCACAAGCCCGAGCGCGTGCTGCTCGTCGACCGCAAACTCGCGCCCATGCAGCACAACGCGCGCGACGTCGATTACGCAACGCTGGCCGCGCAGCATGCCAATGCCGATGTGCCGTGCGAATGGATGGAATCCAGCGAGCCCTCATACATCCTCTACACCTCCGGCACCACGGGCAAACCGAAAGGCGTGCAGCGTGATACCGGCGGCTATGCGGTGGCGCTGGCGGCGTCGATACCGCTCATTTTTGGCGCCCAGCCTGGCGACACGATGTTCACCGCATCCGATGTCGGCTGGGTGGTAGGACACAGTTACATCGTCTATGCGCCGCTGCTCGCGGGCCTGACGACGGTCATGTACGAAGGCACGCCAATCCGCCCGGACGGCGCCGTCTGGTGGCGCATCGTCGAGCAATACCGCGTGAACGTGATGTTCACCGCGCCGACGGCCATTCGTGTGCTCAAGAAACAGGATCCCGCGCTGCTGCAGCGGCACGACCTGTCGAGCCTGCGCCGCCTGTTCCTTGCCGGCGAGCCGCTGGACGAGCCCACCGCAAGCTGGATCGGCGAAGCGCTGCACAAGCCCATCGTCGACAACTACTGGCAGACCGAGACGGGCTGGCCGATGCTGGCGATTCCGCAAGGTGTCGAGCCTTCCATGCAAAAGCTCGGCTCGCCGGGCTTCCCGGTCTATGGCTACAAGCTCGATATCCTGGACGAGACCACCGGCGAGCCGTGCGCCCCGGGCGAGAAGGGCCTGCTGGCCGTTGCGGCGCCGCTGCCGCCGGGCTGCATGACCACCGTCTGGGGCGACGACGCCCGCTTCCTGAAGACGTACTGGTCGGCGTTTCCTGGTCGGCACATCTATTCCAGCTTCGACTGGGGCGTGCGCGACGAGGAGGGCTATGTGACCATCCTCGGCCGCACCGACGATGTCATCAACGTGGCCGGCCACCGCCTCGGAACGCGCGAGATCGAAGAAAGCCTGTCGTCGCATCCCGCCATCGCCGAGGTGGCTGTGGTGGGCGTGGCGGACCAGCTCAAAGGGCAGGTGGCGATGGGGTTTGCCATCGTGCGTGACGCTTCGCGCATTGCCGAGCCCGCAGGGCGCCTGGCCCTCGAAGGCGAACTGATGCGCACGGTGGAGGCGCAGCTCGGCGCCGTGGCGCGGCCCTCACGGGTGTTTTTTGTCGGCGCGCTGCCCAAAACGCGCTCCGGCAAACTGCTACGCCGCGCAATGCAGGCGGTGGCGGAAGGGCGCGACCCTGGAGATCTGACCACCATCGAAGATCCCACGGCGCTGGCCCAGGTCCAGGCTGCTCTGCGAGGCGAGTAGGGGGCGCTGCAAAGTGACTTTCTCGGCAGCTCTGGGCCACACCTGCCGGCTTCGTGAGACGCCGGAATTCGGAGGCTGCACGCCGTTAAGTCCTTCCTTTCATTGAGTTTTTTGCAGCGCCGGGGTATACTCGTCGGGTTTGAGTTCAGAAACCCATCACCCTAGCGCCAACCGCTTCCTACCTCCCGCCTACCGCCCCGTCTGCCTCGCTTCTCGGTGATTTCTGGTGAGTTCTGTCCCAGCCCCGACTCGACGCGCAAACGGTCAGGATTCCGCGCAGCCGGAATACCGCTTTGGCGCCAAGGTGATCAGGTCGGCACAGGGTGAATCCAGCAGGAGCTACCCGTGTTGCCGTCTTTCCCGCCCGCCATTCTCGCGCTTGCAGACGGCACGGTCTTTCGTGGCTATTCCATCGGTGCGGCCGGTCATACGATCGGCGAAGTGGTGTTCAACACCGCGATCACCGGCTATCAGGAAATCCTTACCGATCCGAGCTACTCGCGCCAGATCGTCACGCTCACGTACCCGCATATCGGTAACGTCGGTGTGAACCGTGAGGATGTCGAAGCCACGAAAGTCCATGCCGCCGGTCTCATCATCAAGGATCTGCCGATCCTGGCGTCGAACTTCCGCAAGGAGCACTCGCTCTCGCACTACCTCAAGGGTGAGAAGGTCGTCGCCATTGCCGGCATCGATACCCGCAAGCTGACCCGCATCCTGCGGGAGAAGGGCGCCCAGAACGGCTGCATTCTCGCGGGCGAAGACAACGTGCAGAAGGCCATCGACCTTGCGCGCTCGTTCCCGGGCCTGTCGGGTATGGATCTGGCGAAGGTCGTGTCCGTGACCGAACCGTACGAGTGGACCCAGACCGAATGGGCGCTGGGTCGCGGCTACGGCAAGCAGGAAGCCCCGAAGTACCACGTGGTCGCATACGACTTTGGCGTCAAGTTCAACATCCTGCGCATGCTGGCCGAGCGCGGCTGCCGCGTGACGGTGGTGCCGGCGCAAACCAGCGCAGCCGACGTGCTGGCGCATAACCCGGATGGCGTCTTCCTCTCCAACGGCCCCGGCGATCCGGAACCGTGCGACTACGCCATCGCCGCTGCCAAGGAGTTCCTGGAGCGCCGCCTGCCGACGTTCGGCATCTGCCTGGGTCACCAGATCATGGGCCTGGCTGTCGGTGCCAAGACGCTCAAGATGAAGACCGGCCACCACGGCGCCAACCACCCGGTCAAGGATCTGCAGGACGGCCGCGTGGTCATTACCTCGCAGAACCACGGCTTTGCAGTCGACCCGGAATCGCTGCCGGCCAACGCACGCGTGACGCACGTTTCGCTGTTCGACGGCACGCTGCAGGGCTTTGAGCTGACGGATCGTCCGGCATTCTGCTTCCAGGGCCACCCGGAAGCGTCGCCCGGTCCGCACGACATCGCGTATCTGTTCGACCGCTTCACCGCGGCGATGGACGCAGCCAAGCAGTAAAGCAACGAGAGCGCATCCGCCATGAACGCCTTCATGCTCGCCCACTTCGGCATCACCGAGTTCTGGACCTTCCTGCTCGGCACGATCTTCATCGTGCTGCTGCCGGGGCCGAACTCGATGTACGTGCTGTCGGTGGCGGCCCGCCGCGGTGTGCGCGCGGGCTACCAGGGCGCGTGCGGCGTGTTTTTGGGCGATGCCATCCTGATGGTGTTGTCGGCAGCGGGCGTCGCTTCGCTGTTGAAGGCGAGTCCGGCGCTGTTCTACGTCGTGAAGTACATCGGTGCGGCCTACCTGGCGTGGATCGGCCTGCAGATGCTGCGCGGCGCGGTGCGCAATTGGCGCGTGCGCAAGGCCGGCGAGTCCGTTGCAGAAGACGCGGCGCCGGCCGATGAGTCGCACCCGTTCAAGAAGGCGCTGATCATCAGCCTGCTGAACCCGAAGGCGATCCTGTTCTTCATCTCCTTCTTCATCCAGTTCGTCGATCCGCACTACGCGCTGCCGGTGGTGTCGTTCGTCGTGCTGGGGCTGGTCTGCCAGATCTGCAGCTTCCTGTACCTGACCACCATCATTTTCGTGGGCGCGCGGCTGGCCGCGGCGTTCCGCGCGCGACGACGTTTGTCTGCCGGTATGAGCAGCGGCGTCGGCGCCATGTTTATCGGCTTTTCCGCCAAGCTGGCGACGGCCACACTGAATTAATCGAATCGAGCGGGTTATGCCAAAACGTACAGATATCAAAACCATCCTGATCATCGGCGCGGGTCCGATCATCATCGGCCAGGCGTGTGAATTCGATTACTCCGGCGCGCAGGCTTGCAAGGCGCTCCGTGAAGAAGGTTTCAAGGTGGTCCTGGTCAACAGCAACCCGGCCACGATCATGACCGACCCCAACACGGCCGACGTGACCTACATCGAGCCGATCACCTGGGAAGTCGTCGAGCGCATCATCGCCAAGGAGCGCCCCGACGCGATCCTGCCGACGATGGGCGGCCAGACCGCGCTGAACTGCGCGCTGGACCTGCATCGCCATGGCGTGCTGAAGAAGTACAACGTTGAGCTGATCGGCGCATCGCCCGAGGCCATCGACAAGGCCGAAGACCGCCAGAAGTTCAAGGACGCGATGACCAAGATCGGTCTCGGTTCGGCCAAGTCGGGCATCGCACATTCGATGGACGAAGCCGTGGCCGTGCAGTCGCAGATCGCCAAGGAAACCGGCACGAGCGGCTACCCGATCGTGATCCGCCCGTCGTTCACGCTGGGCGGCACGGGCGGCGGCATCGCCTACAACCGCGAAGAATTCGAAGAGATCTGCAAACGCGGTCTCGACCTCTCGCCGACCAACGAGCTGCTGATCGAAGAATCGCTGCTCGGCTGGAAGGAATACGAGATGGAAGTCGTGCGCGACAAGGCCGACAACTGCATCATCGTCTGCTCGATCGAAAACCTGGATCCGATGGGCATCCACACCGGTGACTCCATCACCGTGGCGCCGGCGCAGACGCTGACCGACAAGGAATACCAGATCCTGCGTAACGCCTCGCTGGCCGTGCTGCGCGAGATCGGCGTGGATACCGGTGGCTCGAACGTGCAGTTCTCGATCAATCCGAAGGATGGACGGATGATCGTGATCGAAATGAACCCGCGTGTGTCGCGTTCGTCGGCGCTGGCGTCGAAGGCCACCGGTTTCCCGATCGCCAAGGTCGCTGCCAAGCTGGCCGTGGGTTACACGCTGGACGAGCTGAAGAACGAAATCACCGGCGGTGCGACCCCGGCGTCGTTCGAGCCGTCGATCGACTACGTGGTCACCAAGGTGCCGCGTTTCGCGTTCGAAAAATTCCCGCAGGCCGACAGCCACCTGACCACGCAGATGAAGTCGGTCGGTGAAGTGATGGCCATGGGCCGGACCTTCCAGGAATCGTTCCAGAAGGCACTGCGCGGCCTGGAAGTCGGCGTGGACGGCCTAGACGAAAAGTCCACCGACCGCGACGAGATCATCGAAGAGATCGGCGAAGCCGGTCCGGACCGCATCTGGTATCTGGGCGACGCGTTCCGCCTGGGCCTGTCGATCGACGAGGTTTACGCCGAGACGTCCGTGGATCCGTGGTTCCTGGCCCAGATCGAAGACATCGTCAAGACGGAAGCACTGGTAAAGGCCCGCACGCTGGAAAGCCTGTCGGCTGCCGAGCTGCGTCTGCTCAAGCAGAAGGGTTTCTCCGACCGCCGCCTTGCCAAGCTGACCAAGACGACCGCCAAGGCCGTGCGCGAAAAGCGTATCGCCGAGAAGGTGCGTCCGGTCTACAAGCGCGTCGACACCTGCGCTGCTGAATTCGCGACCAACACGGCCTACCTGTACTCGACGTACGAAGCCGAGCATGGGGAGTGCGAAGCCGAACCGACCAGCAACAAGAAGATCATGGTTCTGGGCGGTGGCCCGAACCGGATCGGCCAGGGTATCGAGTTCGACTACTGCTGCGTGCACGCCGCGCTGGCACTGCGCGAAGACGGGTACGAGACCATCATGGTCAACTGCAACCCGGAAACCGTCTCGACCGATTACGACACGTCCGATCGCCTTTACTTCGAGCCGGTGACGCTGGAAGACGTGCTCGAAATCGTCGACAAGGAAAAGCCTGTCGGCGTGATCGTGCAATACGGCGGCCAGACGCCGCTGAAGCTCGCGCTGGACCTGGAGGCCAACGGCGTGCCCATCATCGGCACGTCGCCGGACATGATCGACGCGGCCGAAGACCGTGAGCGCTTCCAGAAGCTGCTGCACGAGCTGGGCCTGCGCCAGCCGCCCAACCGCACCGCGCGCGCCGAAGACGAAGCGCTCAAGCTGGCCGAAGAAATCGGCTACCCGCTGGTGGTGCGTCCGTCGTACGTGCTGGGCGGCCGCGCGATGGAAATCGTGCACGAGCCGCGCGACCTCGAGCGCTACATGCGCGAAGCCGTGAAGGTGTCGAACGACAGCCCCGTGCTGCTCGACCGCTTCCTGAACGACGCGATCGAATGCGACGTGGATTGCCTCTCCGACGGCAAGCGCGTGTTCATCGGCGGCGTGATGGAGCACATTGAGCAGGCCGGCGTGCACTCGGGCGACTCGGCTTGCTCGCTGCCGCCGTATTCGCTGTCGCAGGCGACCGTCGACGAACTGAAGCGCCAGACCGCCGCGATGGCCAAGGCGCTGAACGTGGTTGGCCTGATGAACGTGCAGTTCGCCATCCAGCAGAAGGGCGGCGAAGACATCGTCTACGTGCTGGAAGTGAACCCGCGTGCTTCGCGTACGGTGCCGTACGTTTCGAAGGCGACCGGTGTCCCGTTGGCCAAGGTTGCAGCTCGCTGCATGGCAGGTCAGTCGCTGGATTCGCAGGGTGTCGAGACGGAAGTCGTGCCGGCGTACTACAGCGTCAAGGAAGCGGTGTTCCCGTTCAACAAGTTCCCGGGCGTCGATCCGGTGCTCGGACCGGAAATGCGCTCCACCGGCGAAGTCATGGGCGTCGGCAAGACGTTTGGCGAGGCGCTCTTCAAGAGCCAGCTCGCCGCCGGTTCGCGCCTGCCCGAGAAGGGCACCGTGCTGATGACCGTCAAGGACAGCGACAAGCCGCAAGCCGTGGAAGTTGCCCGCGCGCTGCATACGCTGGGCTATCCGATCGTGGCGACGCGCGGTACCGCCTCGGCCATCGAAGCCGCCGGCATTCCGGTGCGCGTGGTCAACAAGGTGAAGGACGGCCGTCCGCACATTGTCGACATGATCAAGAACAGCGAGATCGCGCTCGTCTTCACGACCGTCGACGAGACGCGTGCCGCGATTGCCGACTCGCGTTCCATCCGCCAGGCTGCATTGGCGCAGCGTGTCACGTACTACACGACCATCGCCGGTGCGCGCGCCGCGGTGGAAGGTCTGAAGCACATGCAGCACCTGGATGTGTATGACCTGCAGGGCCTGCACGCCACCCTGTAAGCCCATCGTCAGGGCCCGCGACGCGGCATAGCGTCGCGGTGAACCGGCCTGAGAGGAGCAGTTGCCGCCTCCGGACGGTTCGCCTAAACTAGAGCGTCCGTGTCAAAACAACGACAGCCGCCGTCAGGCGGGTGTGCGCTACGCGCCCTCCCGCTTCGCAGCGGCTGATTTTTTTGTGATTCCGAATTACTTACGATGAGCACCATTCCGATTACCAAGCGCGGTGCCGAGATGCTGAAAGAGGAGCTTCAACGTCTGAAGACCAAGGAGCGTCCGGCCGTCGTCAACGCCATCGCCGAGGCACGTGCCCAGGGCGATCTGTCCGAAAACGCCGACTATGATGCCGCCAAGGAGCGCCAGGGCTTCATCGAAGGCCGCATCCAGGAAATCGAAGGCAAACTGTCTGCCGCGCAGATCATTGATCCGGCTTCGCTGGATGCCGACGGTCGCGTGGTTTTTGGCGCCACGATCGACCTGGAAGATCTGGACTCGGGCAAGCCCGTCACGTATCAGATCGTCGGCGATGACGAAGCTGATCTGGAAACCGGCAAGATCTCGATCAGCTCGCCGATCGCACGTGCGTTGATCGGCAAGTTCGAAGGCGATGTCGCTACCGTGGTCGCCCCGGGCGGCGAGCGCGAGTACGAAGTCCTGGCCGTCAAGTACCTCTAACCAGATCCGGGGCAACCACCATGCCGCAGCGCTTCTTCCAGTTGCTTGCCACGGTATGGTGCGGTTCGCTCTGGACCATCGGTTACATCGTCGCGCCGACGTTGTTCGCGATGCTGGAAGATCGCCAGTTGGCCGGCTCGATTGCCGGCCGGTTGTTTCATGCGGAAGCGTGGATCGGCCTGGCGACAGGGTGTTTGCTGCTGCTGGCTGCCACGACGCTGGTACGCCGCGGTGAGGTCGGCTACCGGCGGCTGCGCTGGCTTGTGCTGGCGATGCTGCTGTGTGTGCTGGTGGGCTACTTCGGCCTGCAGCCCTTCATGGCTTCGCTGCGCGCACAGGCCGATGCGCTTGGCGTGGCGGTGGGGGATTCGCCTTACCGCGCTCAGTTCGGCATGTTGCACGGCGTATCGAGCGTGTTCTATCTGGTGCAGAGCCTCTTGGGCTTGGCGCTGATCTGGAAGGCGGCCGGTGCTCGGCAAGCCGTCTGAGACCCAAAAAAAAAGACCGGCTGAAAAGCCGGTCGTTTTCTGTGCAGCCCCGATTGGATCAGGACAGCGCTTTCTTTTTCTGGCTGGTTTGACGCGGCTTTGCACGTTTGACGTTGCCGCCGGCCGTGACGCGTTCGTTGCCAAGGACGCTCAGTCGCACCGGCTTCGGACGGCGCGCGCTATTCGGGTTCGGCTTGCGCACGGTAACCGAGCGTGGACCGGCGCCCACCGTGGTCTTGCGCGGCGGCTTGAGGTCTCGCGGCTGGTTTTCCTTCAGGTAGGCCGGGCCTTCGCGCCAGATCACCAGCAGCTTGCCGATGTGCTGTACGGGGGCCGCCTGCAGGCGAGCGCAGATGGTGTCATAGAGTTCGATGCGCGCTTCGCGGTCATCGCCGAAGACGCGGATCTTGATCAGCCCGTGGGCCGCCAGCGAGCGGTCGATTTCGGCCAGAACGGCCTTCGTCAGACCCTCCGCACCGATGATGACGACCGGGTTCAACGCGTGCGCTTCGGAGCGCAGTTCCGATCGTTGGGCAGGGGTGAGGGTAAGGGCGGGCATAAATAAGGGCGAGATCGCGCAAAAAGACAAACGGCGCGTATTATCCGCCAAAACCAGTCCTGGCCGCCATGTTTGGCGCGACATCCGGGCGAAATTGCAACCAATTCGATGGCAAAGAACAAGTTCAACCAGTCGTGGCTGCACGACCATATCAACGATCCGTACGTCAAGCTGGCGCAGCGCGAAGGCTACCGCGCGCGTGCCGCCTACAAGCTGAAAGAGATCGACGAGCAGGACAAGCTCATTAAGCCAGGCCAGGTCATCGTCGATCTTGGTGCCGCGCCCGGCAGCTGGAGCCAGTACGTACGCAACAAGCTGGCCGCCTCGCCGCGCGCCAAGGACGGCCGGATTGACGGGGCGATCGTCGCCATCGACATCCTGCCGATGGAAGCCATCGCCGACGTCACCTTCATTCAGGGGGACTTCCGAGAGGACGACGTCTTCCGGCAACTGGAAGAAATCGTTCTGGAAGCCACCGGCGGGGGGAAAGTGGACCTTGTTTTGTCCGATATGGCCCCCAATCTCTCTGGCGTGGCGTCGGCAGACGCCGCACGCATGGAGCACATCGCCGAGCTGGCTGTGGAATTTGCCATGGCGCACCTGAAACCTGAGGGCGCGCTGCTAATCAAATGTTTCCACGGCAGCGGCTATAGTCAGATCGTCGAGATGTTCAAGCGTCATTTCAAGATCGTGGCGCCACGCAAGCCGAAAGCCTCCCGCGACAAATCGTCCGAGACATTCCTGTTGGGCCGTCAGCTCAAGCATCCGGGCTGACGGACGATACTCAGGAAAGGGCCCCGCTGGCGTGTGGTCCGTCGGTCTTGCGGGCAATCAACCCGCGGCGGTGTCCGTGCATTACAATGCCAAGCATCCCGTCAAGGCATTTCTAAAGGAGTCTCGCCTTGAATAACAACTGGTTTCAGAAGGCGGCCATCTGGCTGGTGATTGCCTTGGTGCTGTTCACCGTCTTCAAGCAGTTCGACAAGCCGCGCACCCAAGAAGGTGTGACGTACTCGCAATTCATGGACGACGCAAAGGCCGGCAAGGTCAAGCGCGTTGAAGTCCAGGGCCGTACGTTGTTGGTCACGCCCAACGAGGGCAACAAGTATTCGATCATCTCGCCGGGCGACATCTGGATGGTCGGCGACCTGATGAAGTACGGCGTGCAGGTGACCGGCAAGGCGGAAGAAGAGCAAGGTGTGCTCCTTACCGCGCTTTACTACCTCGGCCCCACGCTGCTGATCATCGTGTTCTGGTTCTACATGATGCGGCAGATGCAGGGCGGCGGGAAAGGCGGCGCCTTCTCGTTCGGCAAGTCCCGGGCGCGGTTGATTGATGAGAACAACAACAGCGTCACGTTTGCTGACGTGGCAGGCTGTGACGAATCGAAAGAAGAAGTCGTCGAACTGGTCGACTTCCTGAAAGATCCGCAGAAATTCCAGAAGCTGGGCGGGCGCATCCCGCGCGGCGTGTTGCTGGTGGGCCCCCCAGGTACCGGTAAGACGCTGCTGGCGCGCGCCATTGCTGGTGAAGCCAAGGTGCCGTTCTTCAGCATCTCCGGTTCGGACTTCGTTGAAATGTTCGTCGGCGTGGGCGCAGCCCGCGTGCGCGACATGTTCGAAAACGCCAAGAAGCAGGCGCCCTGCATCGTGTTCATCGATGAAATCGATGCAGTGGGTCGTCATCGTGGCGCCGGCATGGGCGGCGGCAACGACGAGCGCGAGCAGACCCTGAACCAGATGCTGGTCGAGATGGACGGCTTTGAGGCCAACTCGGGCGTCATCGTGATCGCGGCAACCAACCGTGCGGACGTGCTCGACAAGGCGCTGCTGCGTCCGGGCCGCTTCGACCGTCAGGTCTATGTTGGGTTGCCCGACATCCGTGGCCGAGAGCAGATTCTCAAGGTGCACATGCGCAAGGTGCCGATCGGCAACGACGTCGATGCATCGGTGCTGGCGCGTGGCACGCCGGGCTTCTCGGGCGCGGACCTGGCCAACTTGGTCAACGAAGCTGCGCTGTTTGCTGCACGCCGTAACAAGCGCGTGGTGGACATGCAGGACTTCGAGGACGCGAAGGACAAGATCTACATGGGTCCGGAGCGCAAGTCGGCCGTGATTCGCGAAGAGGAACGCCGCGCTACGGCGTACCACGAGTCGGGCCACGCGGTTGTCGCCAAGCTGCTGCCGAAGGCTGATCCGGTGCACAAGGTCACGATCATGCCGCGCGGCTGGGCGGGCGGTCTGACCTGGCAGCTGCCGGAGCACGACAAACACTACGCCTACAAGGACACGATGCTCGAAGAGGTCGCGATCCTGTTCGGTGGCCGTGCCGCAGAAGAGGTGTTCCTGGGTGCGATGAGCACCGGTGCCTCCAACGACTTCGAGCGTGCCACCAAGATGGCTCGCGATATGGTGACGCGCTATGGCATGAGCGATGCGCTCGGCACCATGGTCTACGTCGATACGGAACAGGACGGCTTCTTCGGTCGCATGGCGTCGAAGACGGTGTCTGAGGCGACTCAGCAGAAGGTGGATTCGGAAATTCGCCGTATCGTTGATGAGCAATACGCCCTGGCGAAGGGCCTGCTCGAAGCGAATCGCGACAAGGTCGAAGCCATGACTGCGGCGCTGCTTGAGTGGGAGACCATCGACGCCGACCAAGTGAACGACATCATGGACGGCAAGCCGCCGCGCCCCCCGCGCTACGGCTCGACCGGTGGCGGTAGCACGCCGCCGGGTGGCGGTACGCCGGCTGGCGTGAGCCCGGGCAACGTGCCTGCCACGGCGTGAGGACGCTCCATTAAGTTTGTCGCCTCGAGGCGACGCAGAAGAGCCGGTGCAAGCGCACCGGCTTTTTTGTTGGCGCTTTCTGGCGCGCCTGGCGTAGCATTCCGGTCCTGCGCAGCATTTCCGTCGATCTATCTTGTCTGCCTCCATTCCGACCACCACACACTTCCAGTGCGGACGTTTTCTTTACGCGCGTGACCGGCGCCCGCTGGTCATGGGCATTCTTAACGTTACGCCCGACTCGTTTTCCGATGGCGGGCAGCACGCCACGCGCGATGCAGCCTTGCGCCATGCGGAGCAATTGATTGCCGAAGGCGTCGACATGATCGACATCGGTGGCGAATCAAGCCGGCCTGGCGCCGAGCCGCTGAGCCTGCAAGCGGAATTCGACCGCGTGATGCCCATCGTCGAGGCGCTGCGCGATTGCGGCAAACCGCTATCGATCGATACCTACAAGCCCGAGGTGATGCGTGCCACGCTGCAGGCAGGTGCCGATCTGATCAACGATATCTGGGGTTTTCGCCGGCCGGGCGCGATCGAGGCTGTGGCCCAGGGCAATGCGGGCCTGTGTGTCATGCACATGCAGCGCGATCCCGAAACGATGCAGGAAGCGCCCAGCTATACGGATTTGATGGGCGAGGTGGAGGCTTTCCTCCGCGCGCAAACGGAGGCGCTGCTGGCTGCCGGCGTGGCACCTGAGCGTATTTCGCTTGATCCGGGATTTGGCTTTGGCAAGACGCCGGATCACAATCTCACCATGCTCAATCGCCTGGCCGAGTTCGAGCGGATCGGTTTGCCGCTGCTGGCGGGCTTGTCACGCAAATCGACGCTGGGCGCCGTGCTGGGCGGCAAACCGCCTGCCGAACGGATCACGGTCAGTGTGGCGGCCGCGCTGCTGGCGGTGGAGCGGGGGGCGTTCATCGTGCGTGTGCACGATGTGCGGCCGACCGTGGAAGCGATTCAACTCTGGTGGGCCATGCGCCATGAGCGCGTAAATCCGCCACAGGCCTGACAGCCGTCCCGGCCTCACGCGGCCGGGGGTCGAGCGAACAGAGGATTGCCCGGCGATGGCCGGCGCCTTACAAACAAAGAAAGAAACATTCTCCAGGAGAGACTCCCAATGTCCAGGAAGTATTTCGGCACCGACGGTATCCGCGGGCGTGTCGGTGAAAGCCCGATCACGCCGGATTTCGTGTTGCGTCTGGGTTATGCCGCCGGTCGCGTGCTGGCCCACGGCGGCGAAGCGCATGGCCACGGCCGTCCCACCGTGCTGATCGGCAAGGACACGCGCCTGTCGGGCTACATGCTGGAAGCCGCGCTGGAAGCGGGCTTTACCGCAGCCGGCGTGGACGTGCTGATGAGCGGGCCGCTGCCGACGCCCGGCGTGGCGTATCTGACGCGTGCATTGCGGTTGTCGGCTGGTGTGGTGATTTCTGCATCACACAACCCGTATTACGACAACGGCATCAAGTTCTTCTCGGCCACGGGCGACAAGCTCCCGGACGAAACCGAGCTGCAGATCGAGGCGGAGCTGGAAAAACCGATGGCGTACGCCGCCTCCGATGCGCTGGGCCGCGCCCGCCGTATCGAGGATGCAGCGGGCCGCTACATCGAGTTCTGCAAGAGCACGTTTCCGAGCGACCTGAACCTGTTCGGCATGAAGGTCGTGCTGGATAGCGCGCATGGCGCGGCCTACCACATCGCACCGCATGTGTTCCATGAGCTGGGGGCAGACGTGGTGTCGATCGGCAACCAGCCGAACGGTCGCAACATCAATGACGGCTATGGCGCGACGGCGCCGGGCAAGCTGGTCGAGGCCACGCGCGAGCATGGTGCCGACATCGGCCTGGCCTTCGACGGGGATGCTGACCGTCTTCAGGTGGTGGACCGCAATGGCCGCCTCTATAACGGCGACGAGCTGCTCTACGTGATGGTCCAGGCGCGCCGCGCGGCAGGTCAGGCGGTGCCGGGCGCCGTCGGTACGCTCATGACGAACCTTGCGGTGGAACTGGCGCTCAAGGCGCAGGGCGTGGAGTTCGTCCGCGCCAAGGTGGGCGACCGCTACGTGCTGGAAGAGCTGAAGAAGAACGGTTGGCTGCTGGGGGGCGAAGGGTCGGGCCACTTGCTCTGCCTGGACAAGCACAGCACTGGCGACGGCATCATCTCTGCGCTGCAGGTGCTTGCGGCATTGCGTCGCAGCGGGCAGACGCTGGACGAGATGCTGGACGGCGTGCGTCTGTTCCCGCAAAAGCTGATCAACGTGCGGGTCGAAAAGGGTTTCGACTGGAAATCGCACGCAGGCTTGCAGGCCGCGCTGAAAACCAGCGAAGCCGAATTGGACGGCAAGGGGCGCGTGCTGATTCGCCCCTCCGGGACAGAGCCGGTCGTGCGCGTGATGGTAGAAGCGCAGGACGCCGAACTGGCCAACCAACATGCAGAGCGTCTTGCCGCCACGTTGCAGTAAGTTGCTGCCAGATCAAGCAAAGACGTCCAAAAGCGGCCTGCGGGCCGCTTTTTTTATGCGTGCGGGTCGACTTTCGTGCCTTGCAGGTCAGTTATGAGAAGTTTTCGTGTTGTCACAGAACTGTCATTTGGGCGGCCTAAAGTTCGGGTGTCAAAAATCTGTCATCGCTCAACCGCTCCTCTGGAGAACTCATGAAACTGGTCAAAACCGCACTTGCTGGCGTGGCTGCACTGGCTTTTGCTGGTGCCGCATTTGCTGTCGACATCACCGGCGCTGGCGCAACGTTCCCGGCACCCGTCTACAACAAGTGGGCGGCCGACTACAACAAGGCAACCAACACCAAGGTGAACTACCAAGGTATCGGTTCGTCGGGTGGCATCAAGCAGATCACGGCCAAGACCGTCGACTTCGGCGCATCGGACATGCCGCTGAAGGACGAAGAGCTGGCCAAGGATGGTCTGATCCAGTTCCCGACCGTGATCGGCGGCGTGGTGCCTGTGATCAACCTGCCGGGCGTGAAGCCGGGCGAGCTGACGCTGAACGGTCAATTGCTGGGCGACATCTACCTGGGCAAGATCAAGAAGTGGAATGATCCGGCCATCGCCAAGCTGAACCCGAAGGCCAAGCTGCCGGACCAGGACATCCTGGTGGTGCGCCGTGCTGACGGTTCGGGCACCTCGTTCATCTTCACGAACTACCTGTCGAAGGTGAACGCCGAGTGGAAGAGCAAGGTCGGCGAAGGCACGACCGTGAATTGGCCGACCGGCACGGGCGGCAAGGGCAACGAAGGCGTAGCCGCGTTCGTGCAGCGTCTGGGCGGTGCAGTTGGCTACGTTGAGTACGCCTACGCCAAGCAGAACAAGATGACGTACGTGAATCTGCAGAACAAGGCGGGCGCCACCGTGCAACCGACCGCTGAAGCCTTCAAGGCCGCAGCTGCCGGCGCCGAGTGGAGCAAGTCGTACTACCAGATCCTGACGGACGAGCCGGGCAAGGACGCATGGCCGATCGCCGGCGCAACGTTCATCCTGCTGCACAAGACGCAAGCCAAGCCGGAGCAGGGCGCTGAAGTCATGAAGTTCTTCGACTGGGCCTACAAGGGCGGCGACGACGCTGCCAAGAGCCTGGACTACGTGCCGCTGCCGGACGCTGTGAAGAATCAGATCCGCGCAACCTGGAAGTCGAACGTGAAGGATGCATCGGGCAAGGTTGTCTACAACCAATGATCGTTGCCAGCTGCATAGCGATGCGTAAGTAGGTGCAGCACAAGGTGCGGAGGGGCAGGAAGAACGCCCTCCGCATCATTCCAAAAGCTTCTTTCACGGCTGACCGGTTTCCCTCATGGCCACGCTCTCTGATTCCTCCGGCGCTTCCCGTATGCGCGCACCCAGCCGCCTTGGCGATCTGGTGTTTGGCGGCCTGACCCGCCTTGCCGCAATCGTGACGCTGTTGCTCCTGGGCGGCATCATCATCTCGCTCATCATCAGCTCCTGGCCCACGATCCAGAAATTCGGCCTGTCGTTCCTGTGGAATTCGGAGTGGGATCCGCCCTCCGACATTTATGGCGCGCTGGTGCCCGTCTACGGCACCTTGGTCACATCGCTGATCGCGCTCATCATTGCCGTGCCTGTGAGCTTCGGCATTGCCCTGTTTTTGACCGAGCTGTCGCCGGCCTGGCTGCGCCGACCGCTCGGTACCGCCATCGAGCTGCTCGCTGCCGTGCCGTCCATCGTCTACGGCATGTGGGGCCTGCTCGTGTTCGCGCCGATCTTCGGCGAGTACTTTCAAAAGCCGCTGGCCGCGACCGTCGGCAAGATTCCCGTCATCGGGGCGCTGTTCCAGGGCGCGCCGATCGGCATCGGCCTGCTGTGCGCGGGCGTGATCCTGGCGATCATGATCATTCCGTACATCTCGGCGGTGATGCGCGACGTGTTCGAGATCACGCCGACGCTGCTCAAGGAATCCGCCTACGGCGTGGGCTGCACGACGTGGGAAGTCATGTGGAACGTGGTGCTGCCGTACACCAAGGCTGGTGTGATCGGCGGTGTGATGCTGGGTCTCGGTCGTGCGCTTGGCGAGACCATGGCCGTGACGTTCGTGATCGGCAACACCAACCTGCTGTCCGATGCGTCGCTGTTCTCACCGGGCAACAGCATCACGTCTGCGCTGGCCAATGAATTTGCGGAAGCGGGCCAAGGCCTGCACACCGCGGCGCTCATGGAGCTGGGCTTGATCCTGTTCGTCATCACGTTCATCGTGCTGGCGGCGTCCAAGTTGCTGCTTCTGCGCCTGCAGAAGAGCGAGGGTCAAAAGTGAACCAACGCGATCTGCCTGACGCTATGAGACCCAACACCATGCGTACGTCTTCCATCCCTGCCGTCCGCGCCGACTCTGAAAAGATCAAGGCACGCCTGCAGGCCCGCCGCCGCAATGTCAATGGGATTGCGCTGGCACTGTCGCTCGCCGCCATGGCTTTCGGCCTGGTGTGGCTGGCGTGGATCCTGTGGACCACGCTTTCGCTGGGCGTGGGCGGCCTGTCGATGTCGCTCTTCACGGAGATGACGCCGCCGCCCAACACGCCCGGAGGCGGTCTCGCCAACGCCATCGCAGGTTCGTTCCTGCTGGTCGGCATGGCCACGCTGATCGGCACGCCGCTGGGCATCCTGGCCGGCATCTATCTGGCCGAGTACGGCAAGACGTCGATGCTGGCGAGCGCCACGCGCTTCATCAACGACATCCTGCTGTCGGCGCCGTCGATCGTGATCGGCCTGTTCGTGTATGCCGTCGTGGTGGCACGCGTGCAGCACTTCTCGGGTATTGCCGGCGTGCTTGCACTTGCGCTGCTGCAGATTCCGATCGTGGTCCGCACCACCGAGAACATGCTGAACCTGGTGCCCAACGCCATGCGTGAAGCCGCCATGGCGCTTGGTACCCCCAAGTGGAAGATGATCCTGTCGATCACGCTCAAGGCATCGTATGCCGGCGTGATTACCGGTGTGCTGCTGGCCGTGGCGCGCATTGCCGGCGAAACCGCGCCGCTGCTCTTCACCGCGCTGAACAACCAGTTCTGGAGCCTGGATCTGAATCAGCCGGTGGCCACCCTGCCGACCGTCATCTTCAAATTTGCGATGAGCCCGTTCCCAGAGTGGCAACAATTGGCCTGGGCCGGGGTGTTCCTGATTACGCTGGGTGTGCTGGGGCTGAACGTCCTCGCGCGTGCCTTGTTCACCAAGAAATGACCATGACTGCTACGTCCCTCGAAGTGCGCACGCAAAGCCCGAAGATCGATGTTCGCGACCTGAACTTCTACTACGGCAAGTTCCACGCGCTGAAGAACATCTCGCTGCAGATTCCCGAGAAGCAGGTGACGGCGTTCATCGGCCCGTCGGGCTGCGGCAAGTCCACGCTGCTGCGTACGTTCAACAAGATGTACGCGCTGTATCCGGAGCAACGTGCCGAAGGCCAGATCAACATGGACGGCGAGAACCTGCTGACCTCGCGCATGGACATCGCCCTGCTGCGTGCCAAGGTCGGCATGGTGTTCCAGAAGCCGACGCCGTTCCCGATGTCGATCTACGACAACATTGCCTTTGGCGTGAAGCTGTTCGAGCGCCTGTCGCGCTCCGAGATGGACGACCGCGTGGAATGGGCGCTGACCAAGGCCGCGCTGTGGAACGAAGTGAAGGACAAGCTCAACCAGTCCGGCTACGGCCTGTCGGGCGGCCAGCAGCAGCGTCTGTGTATCGCGCGCGGCATTGCCATCCGCCCGGAAGTGCTGCTGCTGGACGAGCCGTGCTCGGCGCTGGACCCGATCTCCACGGGCAAGATCGAAGAGCTGATCGCCGAACTGAAGGATGACTACACGGTTGTCATCGTCACGCATAACATGCAGCAGGCGGCGCGTTGCTCCGACTACACGGCGTACATGTACCTGGGCGAGCTGATCGAGTTCGGCGATACCGAAAAGATCTTCATCAAGCCGCAGCGCAAAGAAACCGAAGACTACATCACCGGCCGCTTCGGCTGACCTGCAACAACGCTGAAGCTGAAGCGACAAGGAGAAACCGATGTCTGAAAAGCATCTGTCATCGCAGTTTGATACCGACCTGACCTCCATCAGCACCAAGGTGCTGCAGATGGGCGGCCTGGTCGAAGCGCAGATCGCACGCGCCATGCGCGCACTGGCCAACTTCGATACCGCCATGTGCGATCAGGTCCTGGCCGTGGAACTGGAAATCAATGCGCTGGAGATCGAGATCGACGGCGACTGCAACAACATCATCGCGCGCCGCCAGCCGACTGCACGCGACCTGCGTTTGGTGATGGCGATTTCCAAGACCATCACGAACCTCGAGCGCGCCGGCGACGAAGCCGAAAAGATCGCCAAGCGCACCAAGCGCATCATGCAGGACCCGTCGGCGCATGCGCTGAACTACGCCGGTGTGGAGCGCTCGGGCGAGATGGCCGCAACGATCCTGCGCCATGCGCTGGACGCCTTTGCACGCCTGGACACCGCAGCCGCCGTGTCGATCCTGCAGGAAGACAAGGCCATCGATGAGGAATTCCGCGGCTTCATGCGCGAACTCATCACGTACATGATGGAGAACCCGCGCACGATTTCGGTGGCGCTGGATCTGCTGTTCATTGCCAAGGCCATCGAGCGTATCGGTGACCATGCCAAGAACATCGCCGAGTTTATTATTTACATCGTCAAGGGAACGGACGTCCGGCACGCTTCGCGCGAAGCGCTGGAACGCGAGATCCTGGGTGAGTAAAAAGGCAGGACTGGAGACGTGAGCATGCCGAGCAGCATTCTCGTCGTAGAAGACGAACCGGCGATCGCTGAGCTGATCGCCGTCAACCTGCAGCACGCGGGGCATTACCCGATCCGTGCGTACAACGCCGAGCAGGCGCTGTCGCTGATGAGCGACGTATTGCCCGATCTCGTCCTGCTCGATTGGATGCTGCCGGGCAAGTCGGGCGTGATGTTCGCCAAGGAGCTGCGCGCCAACGAGCGCACGCGCCAGATCCCGATCATCATGCTGACGGCCCGCAGCGAAGAGCAGGACAAGATCATGGGGCTGGACAGCGGCGCGGACGACTACGTCACCAAGCCGTTCTCGCCCAAGGAATTGCTGGCCCGTATCAAGGCCGTGCTGCGCCGCCGCGCACCGCAGCTGACCGACGACGTGGTGGCCATCAACGGCCTGAAGCTCGACCCGGCCACGCACCGCGTGACGGCCACGAACGTCGAGGCCGAAAACCCGATCAAGCTGGACCTTGGTCCGACGGAGTTCCGCCTGCTGCATTTCCTGATGACGCATCCGGAGCGCGTGCACAGCCGCTCGCAGCTGCTCGATCAGGTGTGGGGCGACCACGTGTTCGTGGAAGAGCGTACGGTGGACGTGCACATCAAACGCCTGCGTGCAGCGCTCGCTCCCGGCGGCTACAGCAACATGATCGAAACCGTGCGCGGCAGCGGCTATCGCCTGGCGCGCAATCCGGGGCAATAACGCACCTGTCAAACGAACGCGCGAGCGAGGCTTTTTTCAATCGCGCGTTCACACGCCCGTCGCGGTCCAGCGCTTAGAATGCCTTCATGAACGTCTTCTGGACCCGCTTTGCCGTCTTTGCCGCCCTCATGGGCATCGTAACGGCATGCCTGTACTTCTTCGTCAACCATGTCGTTGCGCTGGCCGTGCTCAGCGCAATGCTGCTGGCGATGCTCCTGTATTACATCTACCAGATCCAGCGTCTGTGGCGTGTGCTGGACTCGCCGGCCTATGGCGAGATTCCGAGCGCGCTTGGCCTATGGGGCGAGGTCTACTACCGCCTGCACCGGTTGATGAAGGGCTGGCGCACCCAGGTGCTGCAGGTCGAGCAGCAGCACAGCCGCTTCATTCAGGCCATTCAGGCATCGCCCAACGGCGTGCTGATGCTCGATGGCGAAGACCAGATCGAATGGTGCAACGCGGTAGCCGAAGAGCACTTCGGGCTCTCGGCCAAGCGTGACCTGCGCCAACGCATTACCCACCTGATCCGCCGACCGGAGTTCGTGCGCTACCTGGCGCGCGGCGAGTTCGAGGAGCCGCTCACCATGCATGACGTGGGCCCGCACAAGCAAAGCATCGTCTCCGCCCAGATCTTGCCGTATGGCGAGGATCGCAAGCTGCTGGTGTCGCAGGACATCACCAAGCTGGAGAACACTGAAGCGATGCGCCGCGATTTCGTGGCCAATGTCTCGCACGAGCTGAAGACGCCGCTGACCGTGCTCTCGGGCTTTCTGGAGACGGTGCGCGACATTCCGCTGCCGGAAGAAGACAAGAGACGCTACCTGGACATGATGCATACGCAAGCCATGCGCATGCAGCATCTGGTGGAAGACTTGCTGGCACTCGCCACGCTGGAAGGCAATTCCGAGCCGCCGTCGGTGGCCCCGGTGCCGATGCAGCGCATGATGCTGCAGCTCCAGCACGATATCGAAGCGCTCTCTGCGGGCCGACACACCGTCAGCATGACATGCGACCCGGCCGTGAGCGTGTGCGGCGCCGAGCTTGAGTTGCTTTCGGCGTTCAGCAACCTGGCGTCCAACGCGGTGCGCTACACGCCGGATGGCGGCAGTATCCGACTCGATTGGGGCGTGCGCGACGGGCATGCCGTGTACTCCGTCACCGATACGGGGATCGGGATTGCGCCCGAGCATATTCCGCGTCTGACCGAGCGTTTCTATCGCGTTGACCGCAGCCGTTCACGCGATACCGGCGGCACCGGGCTGGGCTTGGCCATTGTGAAGCACGTGCTGTCGCGCCACGGTGGAGAACTGCAGGTGACCAGCGAGCACGGCAAGGGCAGCACGTTCCGCGCCGTGTTCCCGCCCGAGCGCACGGTCGTGCGCAGCGCCACCGTGACCGACGAGCGCGTCGCCTGATCGCGGCGCCTCTCTGTCCATTCAGCCAATGAAAAAACGCACGCTGTTGAGCGTGCGTTTTCGTTTGCAGGCAAGCCAGAGCATCAGCCTGCGGAGATCTCCACCGGAGCGCGCACCGTTGGTTCAGCGGCCGTCGCCGCCGCCACCGCGGCCGCCGTTTCCGCAGCTGCAGCCGCCTGCGGCGAGAAGTGGTTCAGCAGTTCCAACTGGCTGACGCGCACATGCTTGCCCCGCGTCTGGCGCTGCACGTAGCGACCATCCTGCTGCATGATCCACGCCGATGCGTTGTCGCGCAGATGCACCTGCAGGCTCTCCTTGATGACGCGTGCCTTGAGCTTGCGATCGAGCACGGGGAAGGCCACTTCCACGCGGCGGAACAGGTTGCGGTCCATCCAGTCGGCGCTGGAGAGATAGACGACTTCTTCGCCGCCGGCATGGAAGTAGTAGACGCGGTGATGCTCCAGGAAGCGCCCGACGATGGAGCGCACGGTGATGTTCTCCGACAGGCCGGGCACGCCCGGCTTGAGCGCGCACACACCGCGCACGATCAGGTCGACCTTCACGCCCGCGCGCGACGCCTTGTACAACTCGTCGATGATGGTCGGTTCCAGCAGCGCATTCATCTTGCCGATGATGCGCGCACGTTTGCCCGCACGCGCGGCACGCGCCTCGGCGCGGATGTGCTCGATCAAGTTGTCGTGCATCGTGAACGGCGAGTGCCACAGATGATGCAGCTTGACCTGCGCGCCCGTGCCCGTCAGCAGCTGGAACACGTGGTGCACGTCTTCGCAGATCTGCTCGTTGGCCGTCATGAGGCCGAAGTCGGTGTAGAGCCGGGCAGTCTTGGGGTGGTAGTTGCCGGTGCCCAGATGCGCGTAGCGGCGCAGCTTGACCGTCTTGCCCTTGCCGGACACCTCACGACGCACCACCAGCAGCATCTTCGCGTGGCACTTGTGGCCAACCACGCCGTACACGACATGTGCGCCGGCCGATTCCAGCTGGTCGGCCCAGTTGATGTTCGTCTCTTCGTCAAAGCGCGCCAGCAGTTCGACGACAACGGTCACCTCCTTGCCGTTGCGCGCCGCCTTGATGAGCGCTTCCATGACCGTAGATTCGTTGCCGGTGCGGTAGACGGTCTGCTTGATGGCAACCACGTCGGGGTCGCGTGCGGCTTGCTGCAGCAGCTCCAGCACGGGCGTGAAGCTTTCGTACGGATGGTGGAGCAGGATGTCGCCCTGGCGGATGGCGTCGAACACATTCGAGCTGTTGGCGATCTGCCTGACTGTTGCCGGCACGTGCGGCGGGTACTTCAGCACCGGCTTGTCGACCATGTCCGGCACCTGCAGCAGTCGCACGAGGTTCACTGGGCCCTTGACGCGGTAGCAGTCCGCTTCCGTCAGGCCGAATTCCTGCAACAGACGCACGACCAGCGCCGGCGACGTGTCGTGCGCGATTTCGAGACGCACCGCATCGCCAAAGTGGCGCGTGGACAGTTCGCCCTGCAGCGCTTCGCGCAAGTCCGTGATTTCATCTTCCGACACGAACAAGTCGGAGTTGCGCGTCACGCGGAATTGGTAGCAGCCATGTACGTCGATCTGCGGGAACAGCTCGTGCACAAAGCCCTGCATGAACGACGACAGCAGCACGAAACCATACTGATAACCCGACAGCTCCGGCGGCATCTGCACAAGCCGGGGCAGGGCGCGCGGCGCCTGCACGATCGCCAGTTCAGCCTCACGGCCGAAGGCATCCTTGCCAGACAGCTCGATGATGAAGTTCAGGCTCTTGTTGAGCACGCGCGGGAAGGGGTGCGCCGGGTCCAGCGCCATCGGCGTCAGGATCGGCACCAGTTCGCGCTGGAAGAAGCTGCGGCACCAGGCGCGCTGGGCTTCGTTCCAGTTGGTGGTCATGTGGAAGAAGACGCCTTCCTTCTCCAGCAGGGGCAGGATCTCATCCTGCAACATGGCATACTGTTGCGCGACCAGTTGCCGCACCCGCTCAGAGACCACGCCAAATGCCTGCTGCACCGACAGCCCGTCGGGCGTGACCGACGAAGGGTTGTCGCGCATCTGCTCTTTCAATCCGGCAATGCGGATCTCAAAGAACTCATCGAGATTGCTCGACACGATGCAGATGAATTTCAGCCGCTCCATCAGCGGCACACCCGGGTCAGCGGCCTGGGCGAGCACACGGGCATTGAATTCCAGGATGCCCAGTTCGCGATTGAGCAGATCGCCCGCGGGCAATGTCGACATGTTGTGTTCAGACGGATGACGATCCGGCCACTTTTTCATAGTTGAGTGTCAAATTTGTGACACATTGAATTTGTCACGTTCGGGACACAATAAAGACATATTTTGTTGCGCATTGTTTCGAACGACAATACTCCGCGCCCCTGATCCTGCCTCTCACCCGTTTTCATTCATGAGTCCCCCCCCCCGTCTGCTGGCCGCTGTCGACATGGGCTCCAACAGCTTCCGGCTGATGATCGGCCGCGTCGACGAAACCCTTGGTGCCAACGGTGCCAGCAGTACCCAGATCTTCCAGGTCGATGCGCTGCGCGAACCGGTGCGTTTGGCCGCCGGGCTAACGCAAGATAAATACCTGGATCAGCCCGCCCGCCGACGCGGCGTGGATGCCCTGCGCCGCTTTGGCGACCGCCTGCGTGATTTTCCGGCTGAACATGTACGCGCCGTGGCCACCAACACCTTGCGGGTGGCCAAGAACGCGCAGGAATTCCTCATCGAGGCCGAAGCCGCGTTGGGGTTTCCCATCGAAGTGATTGCGGGCCGCGAAGAGGCACGGCTGATCTATCTTGGTGCATCGCATGACGCGCCGGCGTGCCAGGGCAACCGGCTTGTCGTCGACATCGGCGGCGGCTCCACGGAGTTCATCATCGGCAACGGCTACAAGCCCAAGCTGATGGAGTCGCTGTACATCGGCTGCGTGTCGCACAGCCGGCATTTCTTCCCGAACGGCAACGTTGATGAATATGCGATGAAGCAGGCCGAGTTGGCCGCGCGTCGCGAGATCCAGGTGCTCGTGCAACAGTACCGCACGGCAGGCTGGAACCAGGCCGTCGGGTCATCCGGTACGGCACGTGCGCTGGCTGAGCTGATCGAGCTGAACGGCTTCAATGACAAGAGCAACGAACACGGCATCACCCGCGAAGGGCTGGAGCGCCTGAAGCGCGCCCTCGTCAAGTCGGAGAACACCAACCGCCTGAAGCTCAACGGCCTGAAGGCGGACCGGATTCCGGTGCTGCCGGGTGGCCTGTCGATCATGCTCGGCGTGTTTGCCGAACTCGACGTCGACCGCATGGACGTGACCGATGGCGCCTTGCGCCTGGGCGTGCTGTACGACCTGCTCGGCCGCACGCATCACGAAGACATGCGCACCGTGACGATCGAACAGTTCATGCGCCGTTACAACGTCGACCGCGCGCAGGCGAGCCGTGTCCGCGATGCGGCGACGGCGTTGCTGTCGCAGTTTCCCGATCCGCCTGATGAGCGCCGCGAAGACAATCTTGCGCTGCTGGGCTGGGCGGCCAACCTGCACGAGATCGGCATGAGCATCTCGCACAGCGGATACCACAAGCACTCGGCGTACATCGCCAGCCATGCCGACATGCCGGGCTTTTCCAAGACCGACCAAGCGCGTCTGGCCACGCTGCTGCTGGGCCACGCCGGCAAGCTCGGCAAGCTCTCGGGCGGTGGCAAGTTCCTGGATTGGCGGATGCTGTTCAGCCTGCGTCTGGCATTTGTGTTGTGCCGCCGGCGCGGGGCAATCCAGTTGCCGGGCTTGCGCGTGCGTCACAGCGAAGGCGAACTCAATGAAGGCGGTTTCGAAGTCGAACTGCCGAAAAGCTGGATCGAGCAGAACCCGCTCGTGGAATACAGCCTGATGAAGGAAGCCGATGAGTGGCAGCGCATCGGCCGCCGCTACAAGGTGGTGTACGTGTAAAGCGTTGCGCCGCATCCAAAGCAAAACGGCCCGGACTGACCCGGGCCGTTTTCTTTTGCGGCGAGCTGTTCGGCGTGATATCAGCCGCGCAGGAAGTGGCGTGCGTAGCGCGGGTTGATGTCCGACAGACGCAGCAGCGTGAGGAAGTCGGCGACGTTGAAGTCGGGGTCCCACGCCGGTGCGCCGCAGATGCGTGCGCCCAGGCGCAGATAACCCTTCACGAGCGCAGGCGGCTCGACTTCCAGATCCTGGTTCAGTTCATCGACCGGCAGTGCTACGCGCGGGAAGGCGTGGTACTCGATCGGTGCCAGCGAACCATCGTCGACAAAGCTGCGATACAGGCTTGCAGCAAAGTGACCGCCGTCGCCCATCGACACGCTTGCGCAGCCCAGCATCGATTCGAAACCGTGGCGCTGCATGTATTCGCCCAGACCGGCCCACAGCGCCATGATGACGCTGCCCGAACGGTAGTCGCGGTGCACGCACGAGCGGCCGAGTTCCACCATCTTCGGGCGCAGGTGGGCCAGGCGCACGAGGTCGAATTCGGATTCGGAGTACAGGCAACCGATCTGCTTGGCGGCATCCGGGCGCAGCACGCGGTAGGTACCGACCACGCGCAGCGTCTTCTGGTCGCGGACGATCAGGTGGTCGCACACGGCGTCGAACATGTCGACGTCGAGTTCAGTGTGGGCCGAGGGCAGGCGGGCGCCCATTTCCTCGGCAAACACCTTGTAGCGCAGGCGCTGTGCTTCCGTTACTTCATCCTGATGGCGCGCCCACGAAACGGCCAGAACAGGCTTGTCACGCGCCGGAACAGCTTCGGGTGAGCGAGGAAGGCCCCTCCGAGCGTTGCCCAGATTCAGGCTCGGCAGTGCGTCGATCAACGGCTGGGTGGGCGTGGGCAGGTCTCGCATTCGTGCATCCCCAAGGGTGGATTTCGGGGCGATTCTAGAGACGCTGCATGACAGATCCGCGACAAAAGCGTGTCAATCGTGACCGTTGCGTGAATTTTGCGTGGCGATCCTGTGACCAGGGTGATGTGTCACACGAGATCCGGATTCACCACCGCCCGCAGCACCGTCTGCGCTTCGTCTTCGCGCATGCGGCGGCAGAGCCACCACACACCGGCTTTCTTCACGCTCCAGTCCATTTCCGTGCCCGCGATGAGCAGGCTGGCGAGTCGGCCGAGCCACGGTTGATGGCCGACCAGCAGCAGGTTCGTATTCGACGGCCAGTCCAATGCATCGAGGATTTCGCTGACATCGGCGCCGGGCGCAAGTGCGGTCAGCGTCTGGAAATGCTGCGTGAGGGCGCGGGCGGTCTGCTGCGTGCGCACGGCGGGGCTGGCGAGTACGAGCGTGTCGTCTGGCAGCCGAGGCCGCAGCCAGTCGGCCATCTTCTCGGCCTGCTTGTGGCCGCGCTTGGTGAGTTCTCGCTGGAGATCGGTGTTGCGCTGAATGCGCAGCGATGCGGCCACGTCTTCGGCTTCAGCGTGGCGCCACAGGATGAGGTTCATGGAGGAAGTGAGCGGCATTGCACGATATGGATGCTGTCGTTATAGCATCGGCAGATGACACCATGCGTTGCAGCGCGCCGCGCCAAACAAAAACGGCTTACGTAGTGAACGTAAGCCGTTTTGTTTACTGCTCAATTCTGGTCGGGGCGGCAGGATTTGAACCCGCGGTCTTCCGGTCCCAAACCGGACGCGTTACCAGACTACGCTACGCCCCGAAGACCGCGATTGTACCGCTTTCGCAACACGCGGGTCAAATTAGTGTTCGAGCGATCATCCCAAGCGCCACGACGCCTGCGAACGCGGCAAAGCCTTGCTGCAGCGCCGGTCCTGCCAAATGCTGCGCAAAGCGTCGTCCCACCAGCATGCCGGTCAGGGCGCCGGCTGCAAACGGCAGGGCGATATGCCAATCGACATGTCCTCCAATGGCCGAAGCGACCACGCCGCCCGTGGACACCAGCGAAATCACAGCCAACGAGGTGGCGACGATGGTCTGCATCGGCAGATCGGTCGCGCGGCGCAATGCCGGCACGATGACAAAGCCGCCCCCCACGCCCAGCAGCCCGGACAGAAAGCCTGCGCCCGCACCGGCTGCAGCCAATGCGCGCGCGCACGGCAGCGTCCAGACGAGCCTGGCCGTGGTGGTATCAAGGTGGCAGGGCGGTCCTGTCCGCGTCGGCTGCGACTCGGTTGCCGGCGCTGCGCGCGCTTGGCGGAACATGCGCACCGCCACATAGGCGAGCACCACGGCAAACAGCAGCGTGAGCGGCGTGTTCGGCACGCGATGCGCAACCCAGATGCCGAACGGCGAGATCGCCACGCCGCACAGCGCCATCAACGCGGCGGCCTTGTAGCGGACCTTGCCTTCCCGCAAGCCGAGCATCGCACCGAGCCCCGCGGACAGCCCCACCGCCAGCAGCGCGATGGGCGCAGCCTCCGGCACCGACAGGTGCAACCCGAAAATCAGCAGCGGCACCGCGACGATCGCACCGCCTGCCCCTGTCAACGCCAGAATGAGCCCGACCACAGAGCCCAGCCCCGCGCTGACGATCCAACCCGCTTCCACAGGCGACATGGTCAACGTCCCGCCATCTTCTTCAAGACCTTGCCGCAGTAAAGCTCGGACAGCGTCTGCATGATCTGGATGACCTCGAAGCTGGCGAGCCGGTAGTAGATGTATTTGCCTTCGCGCCGCGTGGTGACCAGCCCTTCGTCGCGGAGCACACCCAATTGCTGCGACAGGCTGGGCTGATGCAGGCCGACCAGCGCCTCCAGCTCGCCGACATTGCGCTCGCCCTGCGTGAGCTGGCAGAGCAGCAGCAGGCGGTCTTCGTGCGCCATGGCCTTGAGCACGGCACACGCTTGCGACGCAGAAGCGCGCAGCATGGAAATGGCGGCATCGGGCAGCGGCACGACGTCGGGATTGGTAGTGGAGTGACTCATCGCGGTGTGATGCTGGGGCTATTCGCGCGTGTTGCGCTATTGGCAGACAGAATGTCAGACGATATTCTATAAAAATATAGATTGTTAGCAAAAGCCGGCCATGCACGCCCAGATCGAATCCTTCTTCGACCCCGATACCTGCACCGTGACCTACGTGGTGCACGCCGGGCCCGGCACGCCGTGCGCCGTGATCGATTCCGTACTCGATTACGACCCGAAATCGGGCCGCACGACGACGCGGTCCGCAGACCGGGTTGCAGCATTCATCGAAACGCAGGACTTGCGTGTCGAATGGCTGCTGGAGACGCACGCGCATGCCGATCACCTCTCGGCCGCGCCGTATCTGCGTGGGCGTTTCGGCGGGCGCATCGCCATTGGCGAGCGTATTCGCGTTGTGCAGGGCGTGTTCAAGCCGATCTTCAATCTCGAGCCGGCATTCCTGCTCGATGGCTCACAGTTCGATCATCTGTTTGCGCCCGACGAGGTGTTCCATATCGGCGATCTGCAAGCCAAGGCGCTTGCCGTGCCGGGCCACACCCCGGCCGACATGGCGTATCAGGTGGGCGATGCAGTGTTTGTGGGCGACACGCTGTTCATGCCCGACGTGGGCACCGCGCGCTGCGATTTTCCGGGCGGGAATGCGGGCACGCTGTACCAGTCGATCCGCCGCCTGCTGGCTCTGCCGCCGCAGACGCGGCTCTACATGTGCCACGACTATCCGCCCGCCGGCCGCGAAGCCGTGTGCCACACCACCGTGGCCGAGCAGCGCCGCGCCAACATCCATGTACGTGATGGCGTGACCGAGGCCGAGTTCGTTGAGATGCGCACGAAGCGCGATGCCACGCTCGGCATGCCCACGCTGATGCTGCCCGCCATTCAGGTGAACATTCGCGCGGGCATGTTGCCGCCGGCGGAGCCGAACGGCGTGCAGTACCTGAAGATTCCGCTGAACGCGCTGTAACGCTCAAGGCGCAAGTAGCGCGGCCCGCGCCGCCGTCAGCACCTCGCGGCTGAGTTCGTCGAGCAGCACGGAGGCGGCCCGCGCGTGCTGCCAATACAGCGGAACGTCCAACGGCGTATCCGGCACCAGCTCGACCAGCGAACCGTCTTCAAGATGCTGCGCAATCAGCGCATGCGGATGCAGCCCCCAGCCCATGCCCGCCACGGCCGCGGTCACAAACGCCTGTGACGACGGCAGCAGATGGCGCGGCAGTTCCACATGCCGATGGCACAGGCGCCGCGCCCAAGTGGCTTGCAATGCATCCTTGGTGTTGAACACGAGGCAGGGCGCTTTCGCCAGTTCACCTGCGCCGACACCGTCCGCGAAATATTGCTGCACGAATGCGGGACTGGCCGCAGCCAGATAACGCATGGCCCCGAGAGGACGGCTGTTGCAGCCCGCCGCCGGCCGAGCCGTGGCGGTGACGGCTGCCAGCACGGCACCGCTGCGCAGCCATTCGCTGGTGTGATCCTGGTCATCCACGGCCACCTCCATCAACACCGGGTGGGCCGCCGCGAATGTGGCGATGGCCGGCGCGAGCCACGTCGCCAGGCTGTCCGCATTCACGGCAATGGGCAGCGCAACGCGCGCGACGCCTTCCGGCGCCAGCGTCGGCAACGCGCCTTGCAGTTCCTGTTCGAGCAGCCGCACGCGATCGACGTGCTGGCAAAGCCGCCGGCCGGTTTCGGTCGGGCGGCACGGCTGGTCGCGCACGACCAGCGCGCAGCCCACGCGCTCTTCCAGCAACCGGATCCGCTGCGAAATGGCCGACGGCGTGACATGCAGCGCGCGGGCTGCCCGCTCGAAGCTGCCTTCTCGGATGACGGCGGCCAACGCTGCCAGGGCGGAATAATCCAGCACGTAAATTAGAGAAACTGAATTGAATGAAGAAAAGATAGTTTGTCTTCATTCAATCGGGCCGGCAAGCTGCGCGCATGACGACCTCGATTGCAACTTCCTCTTCTGTCTTCCTGCAGGGCTTGGCCTTGAGCTTTGGCCTGATCGTGGCCATCGGCGCGCAGAACGCGTTCGTGCTGCGTCAGGGCCTGCGCCGTGAGCATGTGGGCAGCGTCGTGCTGTTCTGTGCGATGGCCGATGCGGTGCTGATCCTGGCGGGCGTGCTGGGCATGGCGCAGGCGTTGGGCGAACGCCCCAGCCTCGCGCGATTTCTGGCCTTGGCGGGCGCCGCGTTCCTGCTGCTGTATGGCGTGCAGGCGCTGCGGCGCGCGCGGCATTCCAACCAGTTACGGGCGTCCGCAGGCGGAGACGGTCTTAGCCGGCGCGCGGCGCTGGTGCAGGCGGCGGCCTTTACGCTGCTCAATCCGCACGTCTATCTGGATACGGTGCTGCTCGTGGGCAGCATTGGCGCGCAGCAAGCCTCGGCATTGCGTGGCTGGTTTGTGGCGGGCGCAGGGTCGGCCAGCCTCTTCTGGTTTGTGTCGCTGGGGTTTGGCGCGCGCTGGCTCGCACCATGGTTTGCCCGGCCGAAGGCGTGGCAGGTGCTGGACGGGTTGATTGGCGTGACGATGCTGGTGCTGTCTGCCTTGCTGCTGCGCCACGCCCTGGGCGGTTTTTGATTCGGTTCCGTGCCCGTTATGCCACCGCCGCCAGCATGCCCTTGCGCGCCCGCAGCACGCCCAACGACTTCAGCAGCGCATGCCCCTGCAGCGTGACGCGCGGCTCGCTCACGCCGGGGCTTGGGCGTTCCAGCGTGATGAGCTGGAGCGCCAGCAGCGTTTCCATATCCAGCGTATCGAGGTCTCGTGGGTGCGAGTCGCCGCAGAGCAGAACCAGCGTCGCAATTTCGTGTGGGCTCAGCATCGTTGTCTCCAGCTTGTTTTGTAAGGGACGGTGCCTGTTTCGTCGCGCGGATGGCCTTTGTACAAAGCCGTGCGTAAGCGTGACTGCATGGCGTGCACCGGGGGCGCGAACGGTCGCTCTGCGATGTGCTGTCAGGCGATCTGAAGTGCGTTTTCTTTGGCCCCGATGCGGGCGTTTGTCGCATCGGGCGCGGGGGAGGACGCAATTGCCATTCCCGAGTCAGTACTGCGGCGCTGGCTGCGACGTCAGCCGCGCTTCCTTGCGGCGCGCACCTGCGGTTCAGCGGCGGGTTGCTCCAGCGGCCGGAGGTTCATCTTGTCGAACACGCGGCGGGCGCGGTCGGCGCAGTCTTCGCCGTCGGGCTCGTGGTCCACTTCGCGGATGAGCGCAAGCAGGTCACGCTTGTTTTGCGCCAGGCGCTGCTCGAGCACGCCGATTTCCGCAACCTTGCTGTGCAGCGCCTTCAGAAGGTCTTCGCGCGGCCACGCGCCTTGGTGTCCGGGCAAGAGCGCGCGAATCTCTTCCAGCGAGAACCCCGCGCTTTGCGCACGCAGGATGATCTGCAACCGCGTCACCGATTCCGGCGCGTACTCCCGGTAGCCATTGGATTGGCGCTCCGCCGGCTGCAACAGGCCGCTCGCTTCATAAAACCGGATGCGGGAGGCGGCCACGCCGCTCAGGCGGGCCAGTTCACCAATCTTCATGTGCGTGCTCGGCAGGCTTGACATTCAAGTTGACTTTAAGCTTAGGGTGGAGGTGTCGTCAAATGTCAAATCCTTCGCGGATGCCACCATGAAGCTCTTCACGCCCCTCGTTCTGCCCAACGGCGCGGTGATTCCAAACCGCCTTGCCAAAGCCGCCATGGAAGAAAACATGGCCGATGCCGATCACGCGCCTTCTGACGCGTTGCTGCGTCTGTATGAGGCCTGGGCCGCAGGCGGTGCCGGCCTGATCCTGACCGGCAACGTGATGGTCGACCACCGCGCCATGACGGGCCCCAACGGCGTCGTGCTGGAAGACGGCGCGCATCTCGAGCGCTTTCGCCGCTGGGCCCAGGCGGCGCGCGCGCATGGTGCGCATGCGTGGGTGCAGATCAACCATCCGGGGCGGCAGATGCCGGCATCGCTCGGGCAGCCGACGGTGGCGCCTTCGGCAGTTCCGCTGGCGCTGGGCGCGCTGTCCAAGCAGTTTCCGGTGCCGCGCGAGATGACCGAGGCGGATATCCGCGACGTCCAGCAGCGCTTCACGCGCAGCGCGCAACTGGCCGAGCAGAGCGGCTTTACCGGCGTGCAGATCCACGCTGCGCATGGCTATCTGCTGAGCCAGTTTCTGTCGCCCATTTCCAACCGGCGGCAGGACCAGTGGGGCGGCCCGCTCGAAAACCGCGCGCGCCTGCTGCTCGATATCGTGCGCAGCGTGCGCGCCGCCGTGTCGCCGCAGTTCGTCGTGGCGGTCAAGCTGAACTCGGCCGATTTCCAGCGCGGCGGCTTCAGCCCGGACGACGCGAAGCAGGTGGTCGAGCTGCTCAACCCGCTGGGCGTCGACCTCGTTGAATTGTCCGGCGGCAGCTACGAAGTGCCGGCCATGCAAGGGCAGGCGCGCGATGGCCGCACACTCGCTCGCGAAGCGTATTTCCTGGAATTCGCCCGCGACATTGCCGGCATTGCCCGCATGCCGCTGATGGTCACGGGCGGTATCCGGCGCCGCGCGGTGGCGGAGCAGGTGGTCGACAGCGGCGTCGATATGGTGGGCATTGCGACGGCGCTGTCCATCGATCCGAACCTGCCGCGCGACTGGGCGGGCGGCAAGAACAGCGCGCCGGTGCTGCAGCCCATCACGTGGAAGAACAAGGCGCTGGGCGCACTCGCCAACATGGCTGTCGTCAAGTTTCAGCTCGGCCGGTTGAGCAAGGGGCGCACGACGGCCCCTGGCGTGTCGCCCCTGCGGGCGCTGATCGAGCAGCAATTGGCCGCGGCCTGCCAGTCGCGGCGCTATCGCCGGTGGGCGGCGCAACGTCAGGCGCGCTAGCCGTATTTTCTGACCGGACGGGCGCGAGCTTAACGGTGCGCCGCGTCTCTTGTAGATTCATGTTTTGCCTGACCGATCGGAAAGCACGACATGAAACACGTCACTCTGCCCAACGGCGAACGCGTCCCTGCACTCGGCATGGGCACCTGGAACATCGGCGACGACCGCGCCACGCGCGCCGAAGAAATCGCCACGCTGCGCCTGGGCCTCGACCTGGGTTTGCGCCTGATCGACACCGCCGAGATGTACGGCGAAGGCCGCTCTGAATCGCTGATTGGCGAGGCCATTGCCGGACGGCGCGATGAGGTCTTTCTCGTCAGCAAGGTCTATCCGCACAACGCCAGCCGGCGCGGTATCGCCGCGGCGTGCGAGCGCAGCCTGCGCCGCCTCGGCACCGACCGGCTCGATCTCTACCTGCTGCACTGGCGTGGCGATGTGCCGTTCGAAGAGACCTTGGAAGGCCTGCAGGCCCTGCAGCGCGAGGGCAAGATCCGCCACTACGGCGTGAGCAATCTCGACCTGTCCGACATGGAGGAATGGTGGGACACGCCCGGCGGCGATCAGACCGCCGTCAACCAGCTGCTCTACAACCTGAGCCGGCGCGGCATCGAGTGGGATCTGTTGCCCTGGCTGCGCGAGCGCGGCGTGCCGGTGATGGCCTATTCGCCCATCGAGCAGGCGCGGCTCGTTCGGCATCCGAAGCTGGCGCGCTTCGCCCAGGCGTGCGGCATGACGCCGGCACAGGTGGCACTCGCGTGGCTGCTGGCGAATGACGACATCATCGCGATTCCCAAGACCGGCCACCGTGACCGCTTGCGCGAGAACATCGGGGCGCTGTCGCACACGCTCACGGCGGAGCAGCTTGCGACGCTGGACAACATCTTCCCGCCGCCCAAGGGGCCGCGCGCGCTGGAGATGCTCTGAGCGTGCGAAGCGCGCTAAGCGCTCAGCGCGACTTCGCCAAATAGCGCGCGTGGTCGACGTAGCCCATCAGGTAGACGCGGGCCTTCTCGCGCGTGTCTTGGGTGACGCGGTCGGCGGCCTTGCGCGCGCCGGATGAAGACATCGACGTGCTGAGGTGGTCGCGAAAACCGTCGTGCATGGTGCGCAGGTCGCCTTCGCACGCGTCGAGCGCGGAGGCGACCACGGCCTTCGTCTGCGTGGTGCCCGGCACGCCGCTATCGGCCTGGCGCTGCACGCACGCCATGTAGTTGGCACGCAGCACCTGCCAGCCGTTGTCTGCGCTGGCGTCAGTGGCGGCCGCGGCGGCGGTGGTCGAATCAACGGGCTGCTGTTGCGGTTGCGATGCGCAGGCACCGAGCAAGGCCAGCAGGACAAGAGACGAGCAAGTCAGGGCTTTTTTCATGGCATGGACTGTACTGCAGGGCCTCGCTGCTTGCGCTACGCGAAGTCGACCGGGATGCACGCCGTAACATTTGGAAACGAAAAAGGGCGCTGACGAAACGCCCTTGGCCGAACCCGCCGCACGACCGATTTCAGAAGACCCTGCCTGGCCGTATTTCGCTGCGCCGGTGCATCGACCGCAGCCAGCGCCCCGATTCAGCGCACCACCCGCCGACAGCAAAGCGCGACGCGCGAGGCAAAAAGCGCGGGCCGTCGAGCAAAAAGCCTCACGGGCCGAGTTCTGAGCCTCAACCGTCGAGCAAAAAGCTCGACACGCCGAGCAAAAAGCTCGGTACGTGGAGTAAAAAGCTCGACACGCCGAGCAAAAAGCTCGGCACGCGGAGCAAAAAGCTCGGCACGCGGAGCAAAAAGCTCGACACGTGGAGCAATTTGCTCGGCACGTCGAGCAATTAGCGCCACACGCCGAGCAAAAAGCCTCAAACGTCGAGCTTCGATCTCCGCGAGCCGAGCTGAATGG
This sequence comes from Ralstonia flatus, assembly GCF_958439105.1. NCBI lineage: Bacteria > Pseudomonadati > Pseudomonadota > Betaproteobacteria > Burkholderiales > Burkholderiaceae > Ralstonia > Ralstonia flatus. Next base: position 265,338 of record NZ_CAUDLI010000009.1, read on the forward strand.
GGAGTGTCAGTATTTCCGTGTTCGAGGCGGGGGTTGAGAATCACACGGACGGTCGAACGAATCGATCCGCATAGAGGATAGCGAACTGGTTCATGGCCTGCTTCCATTC